>NZ_SZTO01000010.1 GCF_013369385.1 Vibrio sp. 05-20-BW147
TTATATAAATTACTCTTAACACCTTTCAAGTTTTTATAATTACACGTCGCAGCTAGATAGCTCTGAATAGAAACTGATGAAACATATTCATTTAAATACAACGATTCTAAACTCTTATTCTTTTCAAAAAGTTCTTCCCTTTGTAAAGTCGCATCTTTAGCCGATATTTTTCTTAATTTTAAAAGAGGTGAAAAGTCGCCTAAAATACCGCCTTCTTCCCAAGTAACTTTTAACCAAGGGGGGTTACCCAAAATAAGGTCAAAACCACCATTGTCGACAAAAAGATCAGCAAACTCCAATTCCCAATGGAAAAACTTATAACATGTTGCAAGCTCATCAACTTTACGCAAACGGGGAAACACACCATACAAAAAGTCCTTATTGACTACCCCACCACGGCTGGTCGAGAACAGATCTTGTGTTTGTTGACTGCCTTCGGAGAACATCGCCATTTGGCCTGAACTTTCCTCGGTGACTACAGTTTCTGTCACTGTGTAGCCTTCCAGCACCTGCTCGATTTCACCCAGGTATTCCGCACGGCTTGGTAGATCATTGGCGTTGTCGATTGGCCAAAACCACAGCGCACACCAGTAATCCATCACCATTTTTAAGCGCGGGTAAACGGCTGAACCTGACTGCTGTGATTGGCTCAGTAACTTATCTTTATCGTTGGTACTTGAACGCTGCGCTGAGCGCGCGGAGTTTGGCCAAATTTGCAGGTTATCGGTGGTGATATTGCGCTCTTTTCGCCGCTGCTCAACATGAGCTTGCCATAGCTCATCAATTTTTTGGCAGATACGTTTTAGCTGATCTTTTTCTTCCATGCTAAACGAGCGAACAAAGGTTTTGCGCCATGCATTGATGGTGGTAATTTCTGTTGGCTTAAGCGCTTTTACCACTTTATCACTGTAGTTAGCCATACCGTTATCGGGCAGCAGGTAGTGATAAACCTCATGCGGACTGCGCGCTTCATTATGGCCTAAACGTTTTGGTTCACGGTTTAACCAGCTTGGGTCTTTGGCTTTTTTGTAAGTGAGGTCGCCAGTCGAAAACACCTGGCGGCGTGCGCCAATTAATGAGTTACCATTGTAAAGCTGGTAACCAAACCAAGGCACAAAGGCTTCATCGCTAATGGCGTTAAGCCACAGCGAGACTTCCGCCAGCTCGACGGCGACGGGGTTTAAATCAACGCCGTAAACGTTGTTATCGGCGATGTACATTTTTACCCGTTGCAGCTCTCGGGTGTATTGCTCTTGCGGTATACGGGTATCTTCTGCCAGTTGTTTTAACTCAAGGTACTTTTCAGCCAGCTGATTTATCGCTTCGTTCAAGAACGCCGCGCTGCCCATGGCTGGCTCACACACTTTGATGGTGAGGATTTTATCGGCCTGTTCCGCAACGGTTGCGAGGGGTTCGAGCTGCTCTTTATATAGCTCTTTCAGTGCATATTTCACCAATGACTGAGTGAGTACTTCTGGGGTGTAGTACGAGGCCGATTTTTCACGATCTCGCCCCGCCATGCGGTAAATAAAGCTGCCTTTCGGGTGGCTGAGTAAGGTGCCATCTTTGCGAAATACCTTTTCATCGTCTTGGTATTCGGCCAACTGCTCGGCACTGACAAAGTAGCCTGTTTCCAGCTCATTGAGCTCTTCCCCAGCTTTTTTCACTTCATACAAGTCAGTTTGAGCAAAGAAGCCACGGTAGGAAAGCAAGGCTTCATACACGGCGCCCAACTGGTTAATCCCCAACTGCGCGTAAGAGATGCGGCCACGACGCTTGCCTTTGCCTTTTCCTGGGCGGCTTAACGACATTAATTTGATCACGCGCTGTAAGGTTTCGTTACGAAATACCACACGCGCCAAATACGGCATACGCGCGTCATCAAATAAGTGACTTTCAAGTTTGCGGATGGCAAAACTTTTCTGAATATCATCAAATAAGCTGCTCTCGCTATCGCTCTGTTTGCTGTTGCCAGCAAAGCCTTTGGCCACGAGACGAAATAGCATTTGCAAGCTGTCGTGAATATAGCGACCATTGCGCGATTCTTCGGTAGAGAGATCCACCATTTCCAAATCGCGTAGTGCTTCTAAACTATACCCTTTGAGGTAGACATCGGAGTTTGTCGGTGCGTATTTTAGCTCTGGCCTTGCTTCGATATAGAACAAAAACAGCATGCGATACATGTACCGTAAGCATTCAAGGCTTAGTTGGCTGGCATCAATGTTGTTTTTGCCGTCGTAGGTAAACCCTTTTTCTATCAGCTGTTTTGCGGCTTCATCCCCCAACAGCTCGATGGATTCACGCAGCGCGTACTTGAGATCTTCGGATACTGAAAACGCATGCTTGTGTGAGCTTTCATCTAAATTATCCAGTAGGTTCTGACCTTGCTGTGGGCAGATGGAGTCTTTATGCAAAAGAGCAGCCATCGCTTTGAGAGTATCGCTCTCTTTACGACCAAGGATCTCTTCTAAATCAAAACGTAACAAACGGTTTTGCGCCCATTTGGTACGATCTAGCAACAAGCATTGGCGATTGCCCAATAACAGCAACCAGCGAGGTGGCTCCGGGGCGCTAAAGATTTTTTTCGAGATTAAGTCCTGCCAACTCAGCTCATCACTTTGCTGTGTTTTTAATAGAACCTTACGCTGCTCTGGTTCGAGTGCTTCTAACTGTTGTGATAACAGGGGCAATGACAGTGGGTCAGCGCAGTCGTCCATGGATGGGTCATGGGCTTCGAGGATCCATAACAGAGGCAAACCTTGATGGTCTTGATAAGCCGACAAAACCGGTAGCTGACCGTTTTCTAGCAACACTTGTGTTGGTTTTATCTCAAACCCGAGCGCATGCAAGATGGGGCTCCAACGCGCACGCTGATTGCTAAGGCGTTTGTTGACGTCTTTAACACTGAGATGCTGATTTAACTCGCGAAAGTACTCACCGCTATAACTTGCCAGCTGAGTGTGAGGTGCACGATAGCCACGCTGCGGTTTACCACCTTGCTCTTTTTCTGCACGTTCAATTTCGCGGGCTTGGTTTTCTTTTTCTAACCACTGTTCTAATACACCACGAATATCACCGATAAACACTTCGCTCAGATAATGGTGTGAGTAAAAGTCGTTTTCGTTGTAAATACCAACCAATGCCATGGTTATAGCCCTTCCGATCCGGTTAATACTGCCACCAGTTGAATGTATGGTGAGGTTTCTGTGGTCATGGTGTCCTCGATCCAGCGTAAATATTCATCGAAGATCTGTTCAATTTCCCGTTGACGCTGTGCTTTTTTGTCATTAACGATTTTTCCTGCTTGCTTGCTATCGCCAAAGTCCAGCTCCAATTGCTTCATTTGCTTATCGCGTAACTTATCGAGTTTTTCCATCTGCTGATTGAGCTTTTGATTTAACTCGGCTTCTTTTTCATTACGAAGTTGTAGCAAGTATGGGCGTACTGCATCGATCGCTTGGCTTAAAAGCGCTTCTTGGCGCTCGTGGCTGCGTTCACCGCCTTTGTTAGACAGCACTTGCTGGTGGAATGGGTAACGCTGAATAAAGTCTTCAAAGCGCTCAATGCCCGTGAGTTCACCGTCCTCAAAACTGACCACCAACCATGGGTTGACTACCGGGTGTGATTTACGGTTCGGAAACAAGCCAGAAAGCACAAAGTGATCTTCATAGCTTTCGAAAAGTGCAGGCATGCGCAGCACTGGCGCTTGGTGACGACCAAACGCGCCCATCATTTTATCGCCCAGCCACTGTGAAACCGGGTTTATCGGCCAGAGATATTGGATTTTCGGCCAAGCCGTTTGCTCACTGCGACAACGTATAATTTCCTGGTTAATCACATCAAGCCGGTTACTCAAATAGAGGGTATGGTTGTTCTCTTCTTTGGGCTGTATTTCCGTAGGTAAGAATTTAAAACGCTGACGCAGGTCTTTAGGGGCAAATAACGAAACAACACCTTTGTTGTCCACTTCGTATTTGAGCTTTTGTCCCTGCTGGTTAAGATACTTCAGCGCGTGCTCACAGTAATCGACATCGTCTTTAAACAAGGAAACAGCTTGGGCCGTATCATCGCCTTCTTGCGCATTGGACACGTCGTTTGCGAAGCCTGCAAACAGGTCTTCTTCTTGCTGCTCACTATTTTGGCTGTAGAAGTTGTCAATCCAGTCCGCAGGGTCAAAGCTGATGTCATCGCTCATCATCTGATCAGCAATTTGCGCTTCTTCTTCTTCTTGAGAATACGCACGAGTAAACTCCGAACTATCACCAATGTTTTTCTGTGCCTGATCATCTTTATTGATCAGCACTTCCAGTACGCGGGTATCTCCGCTAATTCGGGGATTGTCGCTTTGCGTTAGCAGGTAGCGGATTTCTGGCTGGTGTTTCTGTCCATAGCGATCGATACGGCCATTACGCTGCTGGAAAACCATCAACGACCAAGGCACATCAAAGTGGACCATTTTGTGGCTGAGGTGATGTAAGTTGATACCTTCTGATGCCACATCAGAACAGACTAATAGGCGCAATTTCGAGTTTTCTTTACCAAACTCTTCCACGACGCTCATGATATCCGTGTCTGACATGCCACCATGTAACTGGGCAATAGCTCCCTCAGCTAAACCAAAATCTTGCTGCAGATTTTGATACAAAAACTCTAGCGTTTTGATGCTTTCGGTAAAGATCACTAAGCGGTCATCGGTTTGGCTTTTCTTCCACTGAAGATCTTTTTGCATCGTCGTAAGTAACTGTTGGTACTTGCTAAAACTGGTTTTATCGACGTTGCGCAAAGCGGATGCGAGATGTTCAAGCTCATTAATGTCTTCTTGATAATCGACATCACTAGTGTTCTTAAGCTTCTGTTCTAATTTTTTTATGCGGTTTTCAACCGTAGACAAACAAGCCATTGGGCTGGAAAACAGTGCCTTTTCAAGCGTTACTTTAAATAGTTTGGTGCCTTTGTTATCCGACTCTAAGCTGCGCAGCGACATCTCGACTAAGCGACGATAAACCTCTTCTTCTTGTGCGCTGGCTTTGGCATAGACTCGGTCAATGTGCCGTTCTGGAAACTCACCCACCATTTGGTCTTTGACGTCTTTCTTAAAACGGCGCACCACTAGATTTTTGTCTTTAAAATCGTCGTAACTGTAATCACTAGGGTTGGCAATGGCGGTTGCGTCCAGCATGTTCATCAAGCTAGCGAAACTTTCAGCCTTGCCATCGTGTGGTGTTGCAGAAAGCATCACTAAGGTATCGCTACGACGAGCCAGTAATTTGGCTAACTTACTGCGCTGCGAGTGTGAACCACGTTCTGCTACGTTGTGCGCTTCATCAATGACTATGATGTCCCAGTATGCACTTTCTAGGTAATGGCGATACTCGACATCTTGCTTGAGCGTATCTATCGAGATAATGGCTTTATCGTAGTAGTAAAACGGGTTGTGATTAGTGGGGATGCGATTGCGTACCTGCTGAATCCCGGTTGAATCAAGACGTGTTAATGGAATAGAAAAACGGCTCCAAAATTCTTTTTGGAACTGCGTCAACATTGATTTCACCGCTAAGACAAGAATACGCTTACCTTTACCACGACGAATAAGCTCTGACACTAAAATGCCAGCTTCAAGGGTCTTACCCAAACCCACGGCATCAGCAATCAAGATACGTTGACGAGGCTGCTTTAACACCATTTTGATCGGGTCGAGCTGGAAAGGTAATGGGTCCATCGCCGCTTTGTGACCAAGATGTACTTTCTCATCTGTTGGCACCCGTTGGCGCAGCATACTTTCGATGTATAACTTGGAAGCGCTATAGCCCGAGGAGTCATCCTCTACCAATAGGGTATTTTTGGGGTCTAGTATTTCAATTTTGTTTTCCAAACTCGTCAAGAATCGCCCTTCTCGACCGCGTACTAACTCGGAAATCCCTTCACAGGTTATCAGCAGACCACCATCTGAACTGCTGTCGACTTTTTGAATTACCCATTCAGCATCGCGTATCACAATGCGCATGCCGGGAGCATAATTGACTTGTTGGTTTGCCATTGGTGTTCTCTTTTTGGCCTAGCGCTAACTAATTGAAACTATGATATGAAATTTTAAGAATTCGCTCTATGACTTAGCGCTTGTTAATGAATCTATCGGTTAAAAATAGAACGATTAGGTTCTAATTTTCATCGTACTCGCTCAGTTTTCGAAACTCCGACAAATACTTGAAAGGAAAAGGCCTAACTGTCGCCAGTTTATTGCGAATAAAATAGCTTTTAGTCAGTTCCAAACAGACTTGCTTTAACTGTTCCGGACCTTCGAGATACCTAAGATGATTGAAGTGGCCTCGACTGAACTTGAAACCACCCTTTTCACTGCCAACAAAATAGGCGGAGTGCTCTGCATCGTAAAAGTGCCCAGTTAAGGCTTCGAGGTACTCATTGTGTTCTCCTTTTAACGAGTAATTGAGCATGACTCCGGTTTCCTCAAAATAGCCATCAACAAGCGCTTGCTCGGCATTGGAGCGATAACCGATATTGACGCTTTTAAGATCTTCTTTATAAAACTCTTGCTGTAGCGGGTGTATTTCCAACATGGATAGGAGTTTGTCACGGATGGGATCATGCAAGTAGGCAGAATTTGAGAGAAACTGCTCGATGAATTGACGACTTATGCCTTGTTGGTTACTTCTTTTTAAGTGTTCAAGCACTTCAAATAGTTTCGTGGCATGCGGAATCGCGGCAATTTCTTCATGAACAATGGTACAGACTTGAGGGACAGGCTGCGCCATGTCGATTACATAGTTTAATGTTTCAAAATAGCGCTGTTTTTCAGGTAACTCGATGCCCAACTCATCAAAATAAAATTCATCCTGTTGTTCATAACCAAATATTCCATCTTTACATTTCAGAATGTGGTATATCGGTCCTTGACCGCCACGCTTTGGCTCCTCTCTCTCAACAAACCAATAGTGCCCCTGTAACTCTTGAATAAGAAACTGACGCTGTAGACACTCTTGTTTAATGGCGATTTCTTTCACTAAAGCATCAATAATCGGGCTCAGCTCGTTCCCTTTAGCTTTGGGCCGTAAAGAAGTAATCGTCGAATTGTAGACACTTTGTGTAACTCGATCTGACGAATAAAACCCTAACTTGGGATCGGACAGGCCCGCTTTTTGATACTCTTCGGCACTGTCTACTACCACAAGTAACGGCTTTTTCACATTGATATCAGCGTGTTCAATAAACTCAACGTGTACCGGCCATCGCTGAAGTTTCAGCTTCTCGAAACCTTCCTCTTTCAATGCGGCATTCACAATTTGTAGGCCACCTGCATCATCAAGCACTTGATAGATACGCTGATACACTTTTTCCACATCGCGTTTTTTGTAATGCTCACGCCAACTGGCATTAATAGGTTTTAATTGCAGCGATAAGCAACCTGAGAAATGCTGGTTGATCAGTTTAACGAACTGATAAATGGCACCAGTTTTGGTTTTTTGCAGCGATATCGGCTCTTGACCTGAGATATCAATAGCATTGGTCGTAAACTTTCCTTTTCCTGGACTATGCTCGATAAGTTTGCCCTTAGGATTGCGTCGCAATAGCCCACTTTGTATATCAAACTCAAATTTGGACTGTCTTTCAATGACACCCTCTGGCTTATAGGCGGCTTCTATCGGCGAAAATGTTGTTCCATCAATGGAAATGAATAAAGAGTTGAAGCGCACACTCTCTTTAAGATCAAACTTCAAACATTTGTATACGGTATGCTCAAAAAACTTATCTGACTCGACAAAAAGAAATGTCTCACCAAGTCCGGAAAAAAACTGGCTCGGCGCCACTTTACCTAGTGCACGCACAAAAAGGCGCCCTAACAAAAGTGGTTCACAATCTTCAAACTTTACACGTTCAAAGGCGATATCTGGCGATGTTGGTTTGGCTTTATCTTCGTTGTCTCGCAACACCCAGTAATAGCCAGAGTGTTTGATAAGCGCTTTTGGTGTCGATGCCTGATCTACTAAACTCAGTTGCTGCGCATAACCTGCATCACCTTTACTCTTGTCTAGTGACGCTTTGTAAATAACGTACCTTTGGCTTAACACATCAAAATTAAAGGTTAGGTCAATGAGAGTGGTTAAACTTTGGCTCATCTGCTTCACTCCGCAAACTGGTTCAATAATTCAAGTAATTGGATCATGGGAGGGACGCTATTTGTACCCGACTCACTGTCAATGATCCCCGGAATTTCAATGACATCTGCTAAATCTGGATTAGCATGCACAACGATTTTTTGATGATTACTCAAGTATTTGCGCGAACTTATCCCTTCGGCACCACTCCAAATGGTGTTGATGTACAAAGCTTGCACGCATTTATTTGTAAACTCAGCGGGAGGATTTACCCTAATTTGTTCCAACTTGGCTTGGCATTTATCCAAAGTGTTGTCGTGCTCCAAACAACCCAGTTCTAAATCCCAGTGTTTGACGTCAACCATCAGAACTCGATTACCAAGCTCAATATACCCATCGAACCACTCCACACATCCTTTTGGCATAGGCTGAATTTCGTAGCCAAACGCCTTCAAGATTGATCTAACCGCTTCTTCGCCAAGCGCTCCCATATAGAGATCAAACATAGCCGGCGCTAATACAAACTGAGCGCTGCAAAATGTGGTTGCAAAACCGTTCTCTTTAAAATGCTCTGAAACGAATGGATTCTTCATAAGCAAATGAAGACGTGCTGACTGCTCAGAGACTACGCGCAAACCAGACACATCCGCTGGGTTAATGAAAATTTCAGTAATTCCTCTAGCTTCAGAGTAATCGATTTGGTACTGATACTGGCCCAGCGGGGCCTGAACATCGATATAGTAGCGAACCTCTTCACCTGCTGGTGGCAGCAGCATGGTTGGTTTTTTCAACATCCAAGTCCGCAATCGCTCGTACTGACCGATCGCGTCTTCATTCTGGTGTTCATACACACTGGTCACTAGTCTCTGAATATGCGCGTAATTTCGAGAAGCTCTTGGGTGATAGGCTATGCGTTGCTTTTCATTCTCCTGGACTTTGTAGCGCTGCTTGATATCCGTTATTAATGCACGGTACTCGTGAGAAAGATACGAAAGGTTGCGGCTGTCTTTAGCCAATGTTTCCACAAAGTCAGTAACTGCATCATACATGATGGTGATTTCACCCTGCTTCCACTCGGTGCGACACATTCGACCCAATGCTTGTTCGATGAAACGATAAACAGCATAACGGTAATCTTCGCTTCCTTTATAGGTGCGAATTAGTGAGCCTACGGAAAAGCTGTTCACATTGGGAGCAATAAGGGACTTGAGTTTTGTTTTGACCTCGTTAGCTACCACAATGCCTTTTTCGTGAAGCATTAAGGCATCGTGAATGTTCTTTTTGATAGCAAGATCTCGCTCTTTCTCCATCAAATCATCACCAATCCTACTCCCAATTAGGCTCATTGGTTGTTCTAAGTAAATTGAATCTATATCCGTTTTGTTTTGAAATGGTGAAACACCCTCTGGGCCAACGTAAATTAGGGAATGGTTATTGTTGATGGAATAGGAAGGTGATAGCCCAGCTCCTGTTGCCTGATAGTTGGTAATCACCACAACTTTTCTTGAGCTGCTCTCTAAGAGATCCAATATGGCTTGGAACTGCTCATTCCTGAACGAAGCGGCATTGATGTTTTCAAAGATAGTGACATTGTACTTTTGCCCAACGCTAGCCATGAAATCCATGAATTCACTGTTTTTATAGCTTTTATTGAGCATACAAAAATGGTATCGATTAGTGGGATGTTTAGAAAACTGCAAGATTGAATCTATCAGTTTGTTCGCTCTCTTAACCGCAAAGCTAAGATTCTTAGCACTTACGTTGAGCAGCTTGCACAACTCAATTTCGAGTGCCGCTGGATAAAGCCTGTTGCCTTTGAACTCTTGATAGAGCACCTCCACACCACCCCAGTCTACACGCTCAGAAATTCCTTTCACCTTGATGTAAACCTGATTTTCAACGTATCTTCGTTTCTCACAATACTCTGCCTGTATCGCCGCTTTTTGCGCAGGATTCAGCAGGATCAACCGCTCTCCTAGAACATTGCTCAAGTACTCTAGATCAAAATTGTGAATAGCCGTCTGGCTAGTTGCGGTTGCACTTATGCCGAGAACTTTTGCTCCACCAAGAACCCAATGAGCGAGCAATCCTGTTGATGTCAAAGCTAAATCAAACGTTGCCGCCTTAGCCGTATTATCTGTATCGCTATATTTCGCAATGTTGGCGATTTCAAAGCCACTATCATGGAAACTGTACGCTTTGTGTGCGTTTTGGACTTTAAAACTTAGTCGCGCAGAGATTAAAGACATGATGCTTGGTGCGAGTTCTACTAATCCCAAGTTATTGAGAATTTTTTCTACTAGGTTTTCTGTGGTATAGACTCTTGGGTCGTCCAGTTTCTCTAAGTTCATTTTTAACTTAAGAATGGCACTTAACATGCCATTACAGAATGTTCTGACAAGCTGGGCACCATTATTAACAAACTGTATCGCACTCTCAGCACCATCAGGACCAATCTCGTGACTGCCTAACGTATGGTCTATTTGTGATTTTAATTCTTCGTGTTTAAAGTTGATGGCATGGATCGACATCCTGTCTGAGAGAAGCGTGAATATACGGTGTTGATTTTCACTCCCCCTCTGAACTGTTTCTGCCGTGATGAACGGACGATATTGCACATGCCACTTACCTTTGTAATCTGCGAGTGAGTTACGAAAACGGTCAAAACATTTATCCACCCCATCAAACTCAGACGAACCATGAATTTTGAAGCTGTCAAAACTTGAATAGAATTTACGTGTCAGGGCAATGATGTCGTAGTCAGAGACTGTATTGATTAAGTGGGTGAGAAACTCACTTTGCTGACGATCGAACTCGTCTAGGATCAACAATGAGTTATCAAGAAAATCACTAATTCTGTATGTCTTCTCAATATCATGCCAAGGGTAAAGCAACTTTGACGTAGTCAAAAACAACACCTGTGTTTGACCTTGAACAATCCTTCTTGCGGAAAAGATTCGATGGAGGATGGAATCCAAAACAGGGTTATTGATTTCTTTGTTCTTGAAATAGCTCCGCAACAAATTAAACGCATGGCCGTACTCAGTGCGCAATTCTTCATCGAATACCGTCGTGTTATTGATACTTTTAGCTTGCTGCAGTAATGCAGCTTTGTCCAATATCGCCTTTATCTCTTTTTTTTGTGGGAGCTCAAGAGCTTCAAATATGAAGGGCCAATCTTCACTTGATAGTTCAGCGATCGAGGTATCCTGCGCGGGAATAAGAATGACATTGCGCTTATACAGTGCTTTTTGTGATTCATTAAGCAGAGGATGGCCATCGATTCGGTCAAGTAGAGCCTGATAAGCCTCTTTAACATTCACTCTTAAATTCGTCGAATAAATAAGAGTTTTCTTTGAGTCAGCAATCAAGTGCTCAAGTTGAAGCCCAGTAGCCTGATATGTTTTTCCAAGGCCTGTTTGTGCATCAATGATGGCTAAAAAGCCTTCCTTGGACTGACAAACACTCGGCCCTGCCATATCTAGATATGTTTCAAGTAGTGCACTCATGCTGTTCTCCCGAACAAAACCCACCAATAAAACAGCCAACCGACCAATAACTTGACGATAAAACATACAAGAAATACTATGACGTCATTAGCGACAGGTAAATACTGAATACATGAACATGTCGAATAACTAGACAGGAATCTAACAATGAGTGCGTGGCCAATTCGATGGGATCTGCTGTTTCGATACCGAATGATTGAGATTATTGCTTTGTGGGAAGGGCGTTTGACCACCAACCATCTGATCCAGAGCTTTGGTATCGGGCGTCAACAAGCGTCCAAAGATATCAATACTTATCTTGTAGAGATTGCACCTGGCAACTTGGTTTACGACAAGTACCTCAAAGGCTATAAACCCAGTGATAGTTTTAGCCCTAAACTCACCTCCGGCCATGCCGATGAATACCTTCATATTCTTTCTCGTAGTGAAGATATGGCTGTAACGTTTGCCGACCTCAACATGGGATTCGAGAACACTACAATGATTCGCCCGGTGACACGCAATATATCACCAGAAATTTTGCGCCCATTAGTGCAAGCAATCCGAGAGAAAAAACGTGTCGACATATGCTACACATCACTCAAAGATGGTGAGCCATCTGAGCGTATTATTTCCCCGCATACTCTTGTTTGCACACCATTACGCTGGCACGTTCGCGCTTATTGTGAACAAGCTGGTGGCTATCGTGATTTTGTCTTAAGCCGTATACAAGGTATTCCCGATATCAACAATAATGCGACGCATGGTAAAGATGACGATGAGCTTTGGAATACCAAACTGAACGTGGAGTTAAGCCCCGATCTACGCCTAAATGAGAAACAACGCGCGGTAATAGAAAAAGATTATGCGATGAATGACGGTGTTCTGCGAATTGCCACCAATGCATCACTCGTACGCTATGTGCTTGATACCTATAACATTGATATTCACACACAAAAATCCAACCCTCAAGGGCAGCAGATTACCCTAAAGAACCGGGATGAGCTCTTTGACCTCATCATTACAATCAACTGAACATTAACTTAATAACGAAGCCCATTCATCCAGCAAAATACAAAACCAAACACAAACAACTTTACTCATCGAAAAAACTGCTTATATTCAATGAATTGCCTTATATATTAGTTCTAACATAACGAGAATAATGATGAGTAAAAATGTCGCACTTTTAGTTGCTGAGGCCCCTTGGTTTTCCTTTAAAAGTAACCACGACCAAGCAAGTTGCCTGCCTTTCTTCGAAGGCGTAAAAAGGTTGGTTAACGATGGTACAGACAAACCACAGTTGAACATTTATAACTGCCATTATTACGACAACAACTCTCTCAACTACGCTCTTAAACAGCTTGTTGATACACGAGAAGATATCCAGATTTTGTATGTTGGTGGCCATGGAGATGGTAAGCGTATCGCAGATGCCACTATTACTAAAACGACCAAGCTTATCCGAGCGCATGGCAAAAAGATTAAGGGGCTTATCATCAGCTCATGTATGGCTGGTTCGACCGATAAACTGGCAATAGCAACCGAAGGTGCCTTTTCAGTTGGCGAGAAGACCATCAGTTGGGTTAATGGCCCAAATTGGGTTATCTCATACAAGCATGCAGTTGACTGGTTCCCATCTGCGCTGGTTGAAACCTCGGTTATCAAAGCGTTTACATCGCACTATCACCAAGAAGGTAAGCTCAATTCAAAAGCGGATATTCTCGATTGCTTCGCTGAAGCGTTCGCACCTTTTGATCTTAACAAAGAGTTTGCGACCGACAAACATGACAATCGCGTAAGTTTGGGAGAAACACTTCGTGTGTGGGTTCGACCGCAAGGGTCTAGTTATCCAAGCGATGTAACTAAAGAGCTTCTTGAACGGCTTCGCAGTTCAGAATCAGTGATTTGATAACCTTAGTTATCGTCAAAATCGTAGGATTCTCGTCCCGATTTTGGGTATAACACATGGGATTATTAATCCCTTCCCAGTTATAGGGCGGTCTTTTGCTTACTACAAAACCAAATAGGAACCCACATGCCAATTACTCGAAGAAGCACACCACAACAATCGCTTACAATGAAACAAGTTGCTAAGCTTATCCTAGTCATCCATGGCAATTCACCTGACTATCAAGATGCATGCAGATCTCAAGGTGATCCGAAGTTCAAATTGCAAGAAACGGTCATTCAGCAAATTGTGGGTATGCCGTTGTCTGACCAAAATAGAAAACACATTGTTCGAGAACTCAATATCCTCGGTTGGGAAGTCGCGATTAATTCACGCTATTGGCTTATCTTTAGTGTTAGAAATCTTCATCATTGGCATGACGCAGGCACACTCGTTAACCATTCTCTATTAGAGACACTCCTTTCGAACCCGGAACCTCATCCTCTAGGGCAGACTTGTGGAATGGATGTTACGCCAAATGAAGTCGCCAAATTTAATGGCTATAGTGAAACAGACATTATTGATGAACTGGCGCAAAATCGTTATCACCGTTTATCAGATGAACAAATTGATGAGTTCGAAGCCACAGGTGATGCATCTATACTCGGTATTGAAGATGATGAACAGCTACCAATAGATACCTTCTCTTTTTGGCAGTATGTCGATTTCTATCTTGCAAAGAAGGCGTTAAACAGATTTGCGCCCCTTATTCGCTAACTTGTCCGAAGCCCCTAGTCAGGGGCTTTAAGGTCGATAACCATGAGCTTAACTACGGAATACAGACTCACTCCTCTAACAACACTGACAAACCAAATTTATCAATTACTTGAAAGACAAAATTGCACTGCATTGAGAAAAATAGAACAGTCTATATTGATAGATTTTCAGTTAGATTTGTACCACCTTGGAAAGCTGACTATCACCATTGACAATGGCGCTTCATCCCCAGAGACTGCCGTAAACACACGATACTGCCGTCGCCGAGTCTTATTATTCAGAAGGCGGCTCACCGATGTCGCCAACACCCCCGTACTTAGAAATAGGCTAAACATCGTAGAGATCGACTGGTTGCTTTCTCGTCTTATTAGAGCATTAAATGAGTTGACCGATGAACTCGAAAACTGTCAATGCTGACAGGTGAAAGACAACAATATTTACTTTGTTGGTGAATTAATGCCTGATAACCTCAGTTCATCTCCAGCAAAACAAGCACCTATAAAATTCCTCGCGACAAGGAGTGATTATGCCCGAACGTGATGCCAAAGGCCGCTTTGTAAAAGGTAATCGCGGTAATCCCAACCCAGTATGCCGATTTGCACATGGTAATCTCGCTGCTGCCAAACACTTGGGATACGCAGACAATTACATTCTGAGAAAGTTGTCTCTCTACTGCAAGCTCTCTGAAGAGTTCTACCAACAGCACCCTGAAGGCTCTGCACAAGAGCATGACAACTACGTTCGTGACAACTGGACTAGTGTGATACCAAACAGTTGGCAAGTGTACCGAAACAAACCGGATGAGAAGTGATGCACAGAGGCCGTTTGTGTCTCGCTGGTGGCTGAGCAGTATTCAATTACGATTAGGGAAAGGAAGTCAGTATGGACTCAACCGATTTCTTGGATTACTTGAAAAAAATTTTACATGAGTACCACCGGATGGATACTCAAGATGAACAAAGTAAAAACGAGCGTAAACAATACCTTAATGGATTGATGCATGGTGCTAGGTTGCTCGGTGTAAGCTATGAAGAGCTTGAAAGTGTTACCGACGGTGAGTTGCGGGAGTACCTGGATTTTCTTGCAGCCACAGACAGAGAGGCGTTACTCGCAGTACCTGCCTATATCCGCCTAAAGTTGCACATTTGATGAGACAAATCGCCAAGTGAATGCAGTAAATTAAACGTTCACTACCTCTTTGTTGGCCGAAAAGCTCCTGAAAATGGCCGATTTTTTGCAAACAAAGAAAGGCGATGGCTCCTAGTCAATTCTTGAAACGCAACGGTCAATGTGCGCAATTCTCATTAAGCCTCTGAATAGAAAGTAAATAAAACATGATCAGTAAAAGTGATCAGCACTTGTGATCACTTCTACTGATCACTTTTACTGATCACTTTTCATTTTTAATCGGCTGGTACCGTAGTCATTGGCGAACCCTTCTCGACTTTGTTTGCTATTCACTTTGGCGAGGTAAGACAAACGGTAAATTGCATCCCTTTTCACTCGCCCGTCGCTCTGACGACTGACTAGGTAATAACAATTCTCCGGTATATATAAATGACCACCTTCTGATACCGTCCCCCACCACTGTGTAAGCAGACTAAGCAGTTTATCTGGATATTGTATTTGAGAGCCGTTTAGCAAGAGAGCAACGTGATAGTGCTGAACTGAAGCTTGGTTCCGCTCTCGACACCACGCGTAGCCTAGACGCACCATTTTATATCTCTTCTTGACTCGATATCGAACGTGATTGAGAAACATCGACATCACCTGATTGTCTGTTGAGTGGCCGTAACTGGGGAGATGCAAATCAAATCGTACTACCAAGACTTTCCGATGATGACCCCGCATGATCTCGAGTTGTTCTATCATCTTGCCCATTTGATGAGTGAAGATTGGCTTACCTTCCCCTGCATTAACATGGTACACACTATCTATGTACCGATAGTATGGTGAAGTTGACTGGTTTTTTCTCATACGAGGATTCTTGATAAAGGTCTTAAGAATAGCGGGAGATAATATGAAATACCCAGTTCCTCTTACTTTACCTTCTATACCGAACCCCAAGCCCCATAAGGGATGGTCGATGCAATAAGGTCTAAATTTAGCGTAACAAAACTGGGTATTAACACTTCAAAAGTGGGCAGAATGACGCAAACAGCGTCATTTTGCGTCAAATTGACTCTCAAACCATGCTTTCACCTTATCGGAATCCCAACCGTAAGATCTCCCCTGAAACTGTAATGGTTTCGGGAAGCGCCCCTCTTTCCACCATCGGTTAATTGTCGATACCGAGCGATTGGTCATTGCACATACTTGCTTAGTAGTTAATATCTCGCGGCTTATATTCATAACTACCCCCGCTTGCGGTAAGCAGGTTGACTAAGACGTTCATCTCGCTCAGTCACTCGCTTTTCAATCCACGCATGTACTTCAGACTCCAACCAACCAACGGCGGAACCACCTAGACTCACACTAGGAGGAAACTCTCCCACCGATATACGCTCATAAATAGTCGAACGTGATAAGCCAGTAATAGCCATGACTTCTTTTAGACGAATAATCTTCATTCACTGATTTCCTTTTTCGTTGTTCTCAGGACGGAATGAGATTAATCCGGAAGGGATTGGAATGGTGCGCATTAGGCAAACATGCGCGCGCATCTGAACTAGATGCGCGCGAAGTGGTGCTCGAATGTTACTTCTTATTTACGCAGAATCGCTTTGTCGAAGTCCATCATTTGCTTCCATCTGCGCACGGTACTCGGATCTGGTTCGAACATACCAAGGGATATTCCCTCAGATGCAAAATGAGCAGAAAGTATTTCATGCAAGTTCATATTCTTGTCTAAACAACTAGGACCGAGCTTAGAGTGAGTAGCGATCACAGCACCTAATACCGCCATCATTTTTTGAGAAGGCCGAGCTGTTGGCTCTTGTACTTGTTGCTGCATTTTTTGCAATCCATATAATGTCTTTTGCTCAATAGGAACGCCTTTTTGATATGCATCTAATATTTTTTTTACATCCTTATAGCTAATAACAATATTCTTAGCACTCACTGTCACAGGAAAACCTAATATCGTTATTTGTGCTTTATCTATTGGTCTCTCTTGATACCAACAATCATCGATATACGGAACAACTTCAATATCAATTTCCTCCAGGGAGGATAATAGCCTAATAGCATCGTCAACGCTTTCGATTTGCCAAAAGCCCATTAAATATCCCTCGACACCTGCCTCCCCCTCAGAATAGGGTTCGAACTCAGTGACATTAAGCTGCGATGCAGAGCTGGAAAGATAGTCATCAATGTTTGATAGCCTAGGGCGGGTCAATGGAGAGTGCTGACGAGACAAGTCGGATTGAGACACTCCCGAAGTACAGTAGACTTCAGCACTTTCTAGTATTTTTTTATTCCCAGTTAAGATTGAAAACGACTTTTGTGGTTTAACATCATCAACTAGCACACATGGACGGACCAAAGCACATCTTACAGCCTCTTCAAAAAAACGAACCGGGACGTCAAATTGTTCAGCGGCCATATCCAATGAAAAATATGGAAGCGGGAACAATTTTATCTCTCTTCCCTCGCTAAGAATAGAATGCTTTCTTTTATTCACGACCTTATTCCTCCCTAATATAAAGTCGGGAATTAATCTACCTCATTCGACAACACAAGAAAAATAAAAATCACATCATCTCATTAACGTATTAACGTATTAACGTATTAACGTATTAACGTATTAACGTATTAACGTATTAACGTATTAACGTATTATAAGAGGAATTCTCCTTTGCATATATAATCTTATCTGACATTCACCATTCTCAAATAGTCATTACCTGTAACGCTGTAACTTCCATAACTCGATTTGTCGATATGTTCACTCCACCAGCTCATTAATCTACGACGTGAATCCAAGTAATCAGTGCGGTTGTAAGCTTTGCGTATTTGATTTTTGTCTGTGTGAGCAAGGGCTGCTTCAATAACATCTGCATCAAAGCCCTGTTCATTAAGTGTTGTACTGGCCAAAGCTCGAAGACCGTGAGCTGTCGTCCTATCTTTAAACCCCATTCGCCCTAGTGCTTTATTTGCAGTTTCTGAATCGGTTGGAACTTTCGGGTTACGGCTCGAAGGAAATATATAGTCTCGATGACCACTAATCGGTTTAATCGCTTCAAGAATTGCCAAAGTTTGCGTCGTAAGTGGAACTACATGTTCACGGTTCATTTTCATGCGCTCTTTCGGGATAATCCATAGCTGTTTTGCCATGTCTATTTCTTCCCAGCGAGCGCCTGACGCTTCATTAGGGCGAACCATGGTATGAAGCTGCCATTCAATCAAAAAGCGCGTTACATGTTGAATATTGGCTGTTGCTACCGTACGAATAAGCTCATGTATCTCATGAGGCTGTAGCGCTTTCATGTGCACTACTTTGTGCTTCTTGAACACATCACGGATACCAGATAATGGATTAGAATGAATCACTCCGCTGTTTACAGCATAATTCATGATCTCATTCATTAATTGCGCAGTACGTTTAACCGTTTCAAGTAGACCCTGTGACTCAGTTGGCCGTAAAGCAGCGATAGCAATTGGCGCCGTGATCTTACTTACTGGAATAGTGCCAAGCTTTGGAAAAGCGTAGAGTTCGAGCTTGCGCCAGTTCCCATTGAGAGTCTTCTCTTTTATCTGCCCTTCTTTCGTAGCCTTCCACTGCTCAGCAACAAACTTGAACGTCGCATTTTGCTCAACAATAACTTTGGCTTTTTGCTCTTCTTTGGCCAACTGAGGATCAATACCATCCGCAAGCATCTTTCTGGCCTCTAGCGCTTTCTCTCGCGCTTCTGCCAAAGACATGTCTGGATAAGTACCAAAGGAAAGATAAGTGATGTTGTCCTGGCCAGGTCGTTTATAACGAAACTGCCAAGAACGTGAATTGCTTGTACGCACACAGAAGTAGAGATTGCCACCATCAGATAAGCGGTAGAGCTTATCTTTGGGCTTTGCCGTTTGGACTTGCCTAGCCGTGAGATTATTCGCCATTTTGATCCCTCAAGTAATACCTGAACAAAGCTCAATTTTCGAAAAATCTAGGTATTACTTTTGGTAGATAACTGCTTAACTTACATAAAGTTAAAGATCGAATTGATAGAAAAAATGACAATAAAGTAATACCTGATTTAGTGCTCAAAAGTAATACTAGCATCAAGTAGGAATAGTGGGTATTACTTTAGGTATTACGAAAAGCAAGCGCTTTTATGACACATTATGAAACGTCACTGAATCGTAACTAATTGATTTTTATAATCTTCAGATAAGAAAAAAGACGTCCTAGGACGTCTTTTTTCAAGAATGTGGCGGTGAGTGAGAGATTCGAACTCTCGGTACGTTGCCGTACACACACTTTCCAGGCGTGCTCCTTCAGCCACTCGGACAACTCACCGAATCAAATTTTGTGTGGCAACTCGTGCCAACGAGGCGCTAATTTAATGATTATCTTGGGATTGGTCAAGCCCAGTTTTAAAAAAAAGCGCCATGAAGAGTTTAGTTGGCTAGTAATTGGCTAAATCGAACAATCTACCAGCAATTATGCTTGCTGACGGTAACCAGGGACCTTAAACCAACGGCGACACATATCTAGGAAGTAGCCGTACAGAACGCCCATACCGCAAGAGATAATCGCATTGCTGGTCACTGCCGTGATGATCTGCTCTGTCGATGCGCCTACCGCAAGCAAAATACCGGCGTAGACTGGCGATTGAAAAAGCACATATGCGATTAAATCGGATACGTTTTTCATCAATCCGCTGGTCGATACTCGCGCACCTTGGCGAAGAACCCAATCACGAAACACACCATAAGGCCACGCGATTGCGATGTTCACCGGAATTGACAACGTTCTTGATGCCAGAGATTGCTGGAAAGTCATCCCAGAAATCAGGATCTCGATAATCATCCCTGTAATAAAACAAAAAACCACCATAGCAAAAGTATCAGCTGCCGCATGGCGGATACAAAATGGCGCACGAGATTTCATTTCATTCCTCTATAAAACAATTAACTGCAAATTTAGCAAAATAACGACATCATGAACTAACAATCAAACCAGCATGCAGTTCATCGCGCTATTAGAGCAAATAATTTGTAGTTTTTGGCTCCGTTTTTAGAGTTGAGTTGTAAATTAATGACCAGTTTTAGTTCAAAATGTAGTTTAATCCGCCAGAAATGAATAAAGCCGCTTTTACAGCGGCTTTATATTGTAATTTAACTACATTAACTGGATGAGCTAGGGGTACTGACCAAGTAAAACGGTGATTTGGTTGACGGCATCTTGCTCTGGCGGAATGTCCTGCTCTAAGGACGCTTGAATGTGATCAAGTGTTGTCAAAAGCAGTTCGTTGTCACTTGCAGACAGCTGTTCTTTGATGCGTTGTAACGCTCTATTGGCTTGCTTTAAGTCAACGTTTTCAAGGGCGATGTGAAAACCTAGGAGCAATGATTCTAAAGAATCGTCTGCTGCCACAGGCTCTTCGTAATGTTGTCCAAGCGCTTCTGGACGAAATTGGTAAAGCAGCTTGGCATGTTGAAATAACGCATCATCCAACTCTGACTCAACAATCGGTTTGGCGATGATATGATCCGCCCCTACTCCCAGCATTCTTTCTCTGGTTTCTTTAAACACGTCTGCTGTACAGCCAAAGATCAAGCTACGTTTGCTTTTTGAGTCCATCGCTCGTATCGCGGTAATCGCTTCTATCCCATCCATGACGGGCATATGGTTATCCATCAGAATCAAATCAAATGCCTGCTCAGAGATGCGCGCAATGGCTTGTTCTCCATTTTCAACTTTCTCACAGCTAAAGCCTTTGTGACGTAAGAATGTCTCAATAATAATGGCATTGGTACGGTTGTCTTCGACGATCAGAGCGTGCAACCCTTGGTAGTTGAGCTTGTACCTCGGTTCATTACTCATGACACTGGGCGAGGTAGTGTCAAGCTGTAACTCGACGGTAAAGCAAGTACCAAGCCCAACCTGACTGGACACTTCGATATATCCCTTCATTTTTTCAGCAATTTGTTTAACGATGGCAAGTCCAAGCCCTGTCCCACCAAAGCGTCTTGTGGTGGTTGACTCTGCCTGTTCAAACGGTCTAAAGATACGTTTCTGTGCGCTTTCAGGGATACCAATGCCTGTATCTTTGACTTTCACGCTGAGATAATTTACGTCCTCACGTTGGTGCTCTTCTAAATAGACCTCGACTAAGCCACGGTCGGTGAATTTCACAGCGTTGTTCAGCAAATTAAACAAGACCTGACGCAACCTTGCTTTATCTGCGTTGTACCAACGACCATTCGGAACCTTCGAGTACACTTTAAATTGCAGCCCTTTTTCAGCACACAACGTAAAGTAAACACTGTTGATGCTGCCAATAATGGAATCAAACGGGAATGGGTTGTTATCGAATTCCATGTGTCCTTGCTCGATCTTGGAGTAATCAAGTATTTCATTGAGCAAGGTCATCATATGATCACCGGAATCGTACAAGGTTTTTAGGTGTTTGCGCTGTTCTTCATTGAGGGGCGTTTTCAGTAGAATCTGAGCCGTGCCTAGCACGCCATTCATTGGCGTACGAATTTCATGAGACAAGGTTGCAAGAAAAGCCGTTTTAGCGTTCGTTGATGCTTGCGCTTTGACTTTTTCCGCTTCGAGATAAATGGTTTTTTCATTGATCGTTTCAATAAGATGCTTTATTTCATCTTCACTTTCATAGTGAATGTCGATAATGCCCCCCGTTTTTGAAACATCAATTTTTTTCGCGATGGCAACGATCGGCGTGATCACGTATCGATTGAGCAAGTAGTAGCCTGCCAAAACGCAAATAAGAAGAAATGGCAAGATGCCAGCCTCAACTCGCATCACTTGCTGAAAAACCTCATCCGACACCAATAGTTTGGCATTGAGTACCCTAAGCTCCCAGTTGATCTCTGAGATGTTTATTTCACTGATATAGCGTCCACGCTGCAGTGTGTAAGCATGCTCTAAAAGCAATCTATCGGCAGAATCTGAGATGGAAACACCCAGTTGATACTCTTCGGTATAATTTTTTAGCAACTCAAACAAGCTTTCCAAAGAGATGTCTACCGTGGCTACGCCTGCAAACTCACCATCGATAAAATAGGGTTGCGAGGCGGTGATCATCTGCACTTGGGTATAGGCGTCGGTATAGACGTTAGACCAAACAATGCTGTTTGCGGTCAAGTGGCTCACCGAGCGGTACCAACTCTCTTTGTGGTATCCAATAGATTCTGGGTTGTTGTATGAATGGATGCGTTCTACCTCCCCGTTTTCACCTTTATTGAAGAACAGGCTGGTGTAACGCAGCTTGCCATCTTTTTGCTCCGGATGTGGCCATACGCCACCGCTGGCAATCACTGCATCACTGGTGGAGAGCACGCGCGCGATAAGCTGTGGCTGCAACGTTTCGTTTGATTGGCTTTGTGCAATACCGACTAAACTGTTTAGGACACCAATCGAACGGTTAAAAGGAGACTTAATTTGCGATGCGAGCAACTCGGCTCGAAGATCGAGGTTTTTTTGAACGCTGTCTCGCACTGGTGGTTCAACCACCCAGTAGGTGATGCTGCCCAAGGTAGCAATAAAGAAACACAAGTAAAGACTCAGTGCATAAATGCTTTTTTTCCGCAATGACGAGCGTATTTTCATAATCGTTCAGTACTTTCCCAGTTGTCTCACGTAAGTGTATATCCATTTTTCAACGAAATGCATATCAAACATGCTCGTTGTATTACGTGTTGCGCGCGATAGCCATTGTTCACTTTGTTCCAACTACCATAGCATGCTTTAACGGCCTGTTATCCTTTTGTCTCAACGTTTTGCTTGGTAAGATGTTCTTCCACGCGCTTTCAATGAATCAAACGGTATTCTATTTTGACTTTACAAAACATTATTTCTCTTCCTGAGCTCGAAGGAAAACTCCTCAATTTGGCCAACACACAAGGCTTTGTGACCGCGATGGCAGCCGCGCCAAATGTACTGACTCCTAACGAATGGCTGCCTTTTCTATGGGGTGGTGAAGAGACAGCGCCATTTACCGATGGCGAACAGCTCGAAAGTTATATTGATGCTATCGTCAATCTTTGGAATGAAACTCGCCCAGCTCTCCTAGAAGGAGCATGGCAATGGCCGAAAGAGTGTGCACTAGATGAGGCGGAAATTGTGAATGAATCCACTCGTGATTTTTGCGAAGGATTGCTCCAAGGTTGGCAGTTAGCGCGAGACGATTGGGAAACACTGATGCCTGAACACAGCGAAGAAAATAGCCTGCTAGGCGGTGTACTGCTTTCCCTTACTATGCTCTACGATCCAGAAACGACAATCGCGACGCTAAGTGAGCAAGGCTTTAGCGGGCTAGAACAGTTTGAAGAGATTTACAACGCGGTGCCTATGATGCTCTGCGGTCTGACTCAACGTGGCGTGATGTTGGCGGACGAGCAGTAAGTCACTTCGCGCTCGAAAACATAATGAACCCTGCCATAAGCAGGGTTCTTTTTTACCCAAACAAATTTTTCGGGCTCAAAGGGTGCGTGCTCTCTTCTCACATGGTTCAAAGCGAGATTAGTTTGCTTTTATTTTGTTCCATGCGAACGAATGAATACGTTCGTCGGCAATATAGAATAATTTGCTTCCTGCTGGAATCGTGCGCTCTAAATGAGGGTTAAGTTCGATACCAGTGCCAACATCAATGGCTATCAAGGTTGCTTCATACTGACGTTTTAAAAAAGTGAATAAGGCATCAACGCTGGTATCCGGTTGATCTTTGGGATACTGCACTGAATACTGTGTCATGCCGCGAGTTGAAGCTAATAACTCTTGGTGTAAAGCACTTGAGCCAGGATCCACGGCGGCTTTTGCGAGCATTTCAGCACCAACAGCCGGAATGCATTCGGCTTTCGGGCAATGTTGACTGAGCAGACGTCCCAAAGCTTCATCTTTGAAATAAGCCAGCAAATGCGCCTCGGGGTTCAAGTTTGCGCAATACAATGCGGCTGATAGCGTAATGTCGTCTTGCTGGTTGTCAACGATGATACAACTTGCCTCAGCGACATTCGCATTCGACATCTCTTGCGCATCGGTATAACTGGTGACTTTGACAAAACTAATCTCTCCCGGTAGTGGGTTTTCAATGTCTGAACGTGAGCAAAGCACGATTGGACGCTTGCCAATTTCTTCGTGTTGTAACATGCGAATTAAGTGAATAGTCCTTTGACCATTCCAACCAAGCAACAATATGTGATTACTCACACGAACTCTCCTTTTTCCTAATACACCAGCTCGCCAATAGTCAATGAGCGAGCTTGCCAGCCTACCTAGCAAAGCGGCAAACAAGCTAAGGCCTCCAGGAATGACGATAAGTACAACGATCCATCGTCCCATCGAACTGTGGGGCGATAAATCGCCATAGCCCACGGTGGAGGCCGTGACCATCAAGTAGTAAACAAACGTTGTAAAATCTTCAGTTAACGCGTTTTCACCGGCCCATTTAAAAAGCGCCCAACAAAGCCCTACGTAACAAAGTAGCAAGATAAAAAGGTTTCGGTTACTCAAACTAAACACGTGCGCTTGAAACCATTTTTTGACGAGAAACCAAACCGACATAAAGAAACACCGTTATTCATCCGATTTAGGAATATAAGCTCATTCATTGATACAAAAAAACCAGCCATGGTGGCTGGTTGGAAATTTTGTGACTAATCCAACAGAATTAGGCGTTACCTTTCACTTGCATGTTCAATTTTTCAGCAAAATCTAACATTCTGTTCAATGGAATCAATGATTTAATGCGAAGTTCTTCATCCACAAAGATTTCATGCTCTTCACCGCCTTCACGCAGCGCGGTTTCAATTGCTTTCAAGCCATTCATGGCCATCCAAGGGCAATGCGCACAGCTGCGACATGTCGCACCCGCACCTGCAGTTGGTGCTTCAATCAGCTCTTTTTCCGGAACCAATTGCTGCATTTTGAAGAAAATGCCTTTGTCCGTTGCAACAATCATTTTCTGCTGTGGTAACTCTTTTGCCGCTTTGATCAACTGACTTGTTGACCCTACCGCATCTGCGAGCTCAACAACGCTTGCTGGAGATTCCGGATGAACGAGGATAGCGGCATCTGGATACACGGCTTTCATTTTGCGTAACGCATCGGCAGAAAACTCATCGTGGACAACGCACTCCCCTTGCCAAAGCAACATGTCTGCGCCAGTTTTGTTGGCAATGTAAGAACCAAGGTGGCGATCTGGCCCCCAAATGATCGGCTTGTCTTCAGCATCCAAATGCTCAACGATTTCCAGTGCAATGCTTGAAGTTACTACCCAATCCGCTCTTGCTTTCACTGCCGCAGAAGTGTTGGCATACACCACCACTGTGTGGTCTGGGTGAGCATCACAAAATTCGGTAAATTTATCTGCGGGGCAACCTAAGTCAAGCGAACACTCCGCTTTCAAGGTTGGCATTAGAATGCGTTTTTCTGGCGTCAGAATTTTTGCCGACTCCCCCATAAAACGTACACCCGCAATGATCAACGTGCTCGCAGGGTGGCGATTACCAAACTTAGCCATTTCAAGAGAGTCACCAACAAAACCGCCAGTCTCTTCTGCCAGCGCTTGGATCTCTGGATCGGTATAGTAGTGGGCGATCAAAACAGCGTCTTTCTCTTTCAAAAGCTGTTTGATGCTCGCAATATAAGTAGCTTTTTCTTCTTGGCTTAGTGGAACGGGCTTAGGAGGAAAAGGGTAAACGGTATCAATTTTATCTAGTATGTGGCTCATTGCTCTTGCTCTACGCAACTTCCTTTAATCCGAGTATTTTAACCTTAAGAGTACTCAAGATGCAAAAGGCTCAATCGTGCTGAAGAAGCCATTGAGTTTGTGATGAGATAAAAAAGGAGCTAAACGCTCCTCTTAAGTTACAGTTTTGATTTTGCCACTTTGGCAGAGGCACTCTCTGGGTGCTCATCTATCGCTTGCTGATAATACTTTTTCGCTTGCTCGAGATTGTTGTTACGTGCAGCAATGTCGCCCAATTTGACTAACGCATCGGCACGCTTATTTGAATCCTTATAGGAGACCACACCAGCAAAACTTTCCGTGGCTTCTTTATCTTGCTTTTGTGCAAAATAGAGCTGGCCTAACCAATAGTGCGAGTTGGGTGCAAAATTGGATTCTGGAAAATCTTTCTGAAACTGTTTAAACGCAGCAATCGCTCCGGCATAATCTCGCTTTTTCAAAATGAGGTCGACAGCATTTTGGTAAGCCGTTTGCTCATCGACATTTGCGCTAAATACACCTTGCTCGCCCCCTCCTTCAAGATCGACTGTTTGGGCTGGTACACCAACTGTCTTGATTTCACTACGTACTCTATCAAGCTCGATGAAGAGCTCACGCTGCCTCTCTAGCATTTGTTTCATATCGTAGTTATTTCGTTCTAGTTGACCACGTAACTCTGCAATCTCTTGAGACATTTGGTCAATTTGCTGTTGCATTTGCAACTGCATACGATTGCGGTTTTGCAGTAGACGTTCAAGACGCTGAACTTCCGTTTCCGGAACAGAGGAAGACGTAGCGGTCGCTACAGAAGTGTTGGTTGAATTGCTGTTGAGATCGGATACTGGAGCTGGTGCAGCGAACGCTAGGTTCGCTGCACTTGCCAGTAACGTAAGCGTAACAGCTCGCTTAGTGTTACTGAACATGAGGCTATTCCTCAATTAGTAGACTAGAACTGCGCGACGGTTTTTCGCGTAAACTTCTTCAGTCTGGCCTAGTAGTAGAGGCTTCTCTTCACCGTAGCTAACGATAGCGATTTGATCTGCCTGTACACCTAGCGCTTGTAGGTATTTAGAAACGGCTTGAGCACGACGCTCACCTAGTGCGATGTTGTATTCCGGAGTACCACGCTCATCAGCATGACCTTCGATAGTCACTTTTAGGTTAACATTTTTGCTCAGGTAAGCAGCGTGAGCCGCTAGCATCTCTTCGTAATCGCTAGAGATAGTTGCATTATCGAACGCAAAGTAAATTGTCTGAGTTTCACGAAGAGCTTGCTCTTTCAGTTCTTGCTCAGAAAGTTGACCGTTTTGATCGATTGGCGTCACAACTGTTGTATCAGTTGTATTTGCAGAACCAGATGTGGTTTGGTTTGTTTCAGTACTTGAGCCTGCGTTAGACGCAGCGTCATCACTAGAGCTACAAGCGGTAACAGCCATCACTGGTAGTGCGATTAGAAGCCCTTTAAGAACCTTGTTAAGTTGCATCTTATTTTCCTTTGTTAATCAAACTTAGTTGCTACAAAAACGGAGACCATGCGGGTGCTCTTACACGCCCATTTGTTGCCGGTAATCTAGCTTTAAAGCGGCCATCGATAGAAACCATCGAAAGCACATTTTTCTTGTCATATATGGAGCTATAGATAACCATACCTCCATTCGGAGCGATACTTGGGGACTCGTCCAACAACGTTTTAGTCAATATCTGAACAGCACCAGTCTCGAGATCTTGCTTAGCCAGATTGAAACCTGAATCGCTCCGATTGACCATAATCAAGAATCGCCCATCAGGCGTTATCTGCCCACCTAGGTTTTGGCTGCCCTGCCAAGTAAGACGGCTAGTCGACCCGTCGCTCAAATTTACTCTATATATCTGAGGTTTACCACCCCGATCCGATGTAAAGATGAGTGATTTACCATCAGGATGCCAAAATGGCTCCGTATTATTTGATCTATCGCTCGTTATTTGTGTCAACTTGCGCGTTTTTAGATCAAGCGTGTAAATCTGTAGCGAGCCTGTTTTAGATAATACAATGGCAAGTTGACTGCCATCTGGAGAAAATCTTGGTGCGCCGTTGTGTCGAGGAAATGAGGTCAGTTTCTCATGTTCACCGGTATAAATGTTCAGTACAAATATTTCTGCCTGGCCATTTTGGAAACTCACATACGCAAGCTGGCGACCATCTGGTGACCACGCAGGTGACATCAAAGGCTGCTTAGAACGCAGCACTAAGCGCTCGTTAAAGCCGTCGTAGTCTGATATGCGTAACTGATAAGGGAACTTGTCTTGGTCGTTAACCACGACATACGCGATTCGAGTTAAAAATGCACCGCGCTCTCCCGTTAACTGTTCGTAGATAAGATCAGAAATACGATGCGCATACTCACGCATACGCGATTCTGCAATTGTCGCGACTTTATTAAACAAGACATGGTCTTTAGAAAGTACTAACTGTCCATCTTCCAGCGCTCGACTCTGACCACGAGTAAGCTGTCCACGGACCACATCAACTAACTGATAGTTGATGACATACTCACCTTTCTCATTTTGTGTCACGGAACCCGTTAGCAAGGTATCCACACCTAAGTTAGTCCAGGCATCAAAGTTGATTTCTGATTCGTTATAAGGTGTTTGTGGCATCTTGCTAGTAGGAACTGGGCTGAACTTACCACTGCGTTGAAGATCCGACGCAACAACAGACGAAATATCAACAGGCAGTGCTTTGGTTCCTTGCCATTTAAAAGGAACAATCGCAATTGGCCTTGCTGAATCGATACCATCGGTGATGATCAATTCCAAAGCCGCATTGGCTACATTCGTGACACTGCTGAGCAGCACTAATATTCCCATCAAAAGGCGTTTTTTCACGTCTTAGTCCTTTTATTCGAAATCAACGGTTAAATTGATGTTGCGTAGCTCTTGTCTCACTGCATCATCCGCTGGCATAGGGAAAGTTCCAACCTGTAAAATAGCACTTTTGGCCGCATTACAAACTCGGGTATCCCCTTCCAAAATACTTACTGAATTGACAATTCCATCGACACCCGTTGGTATCAATTTAATGTTTACCCTACACGACTTTCCCAACAGATATTCATCCTTGATCAAGCGTTGCTGTATCAGTTGCGTGTATATAGCACCGTATCGGTTTTTCTCATCGGCGACGTGCTGATTTCTCGCTGCACTATTTTGGCTAGATTCCGTTTCTAACCCAGCAAAAATATCATTTAATGCCGCTTCTTTTTCTTTACGCTCACGCTCAATACGCTCTAAACGTTCTTTTTCCTTACGCGCTTTATCTGCGGCCTCTTTGGCGGCTTTTTCCTTCGCTATGCGCTCTTGCTCTGCCTTAGCGGCGGCTTCTTTTTCACGGCGAGCTTTTTCTTCTGCTTCTTTTGCCGCTTTTTCCTTCGCGATGCGTTCTTGTTCCGCTTTCGCGATGGCCGCTTCTTTGGCTAAACGTTCTTGTTCTGCTTTTTTAATCGCTTCTTCTTTTGTTTTTCGCTCTGCTTCCAGCTTCGCTACACGCTCTTTTTCTTTTCGGGCATTTTCTTCTGCCACTCTCTTCTCTTGTTCTTTTTGTTTGCGAATCTCTTCAGCTTCCCTTGCGGCTTTCGCTTCTCGAGCTTGTTGCTCCTTTAACTTGCGCAACTGATCTTCTTCCGCTTTGCGGTTTTTTTCCAATTGTTCAGCTTCACGACGCAGTTTATCAAGTCGTTCTTGCTCTTTCCTTTCAGCGGACTCACGCTGTTGGCGAATTTGGTTGGCTTGCTGCTTCACTAAGTTGGGATCAATCACCACCGCTTGAACCATTTGCCCACTTTGCTGTGGTTTCGACATGGTGAAGTCGGTTCCCCAAAGAAGCGCGATAACCAAAATGACGTGCAAAGCTACCGATACTGCTATCGGGAGTATGTAGTCATTTTTCTTGTTCTTCTTTTCTCTCATCATGGAGTTTATTTACTTAATACCCGTAAGTAGACCGACTTTCTCAATGCCTGCTTTGCTTAACTCGTCGAGCAGTAGAACAATTTCAGCGTAAGGCGTTGCTGCATCACCACCCACTGCTACGGGAGAATTTGGCTTCAGTGAAAGTTCTGCTTTGACACGTACAATCACATCTTCAATAGAAAGACCACGTTGCACTTCATCGTTATTCACGCTCAGACCTAGGTTACCTTCGCTGTCAACCTCAATGATAATAAAGCTACTATCACTATCACCAGCCAGATCGGACATGGTTTTGGCATTACTGGTTTTCGGCAGTTCAACATCGACGCCCTGAGAAACAAAGGGAGCCGTCGCCATAAAGATGATCAACAGCACCAACATAACGTCGATATATGGCACGACGTTAATCTCTGCGGTCATCTTGCGTTTTTTTGGTTGGTACCCTGCCATTACTGACTACCTGCCATCGCTTGACGGTGCAGAATGCTATGGAACTCTTCCGAAAACGTTGAGTAGCTGTGTTCCAACTTGCCCACTTTGCTGGCAAATCGGTTGTAAGCCATAACAGCTGGAATCGCTGCAAATAGACCCATTGCTGTCGCAATCAGTGCTTCTGCGATGCCCGGAGCCACCATTGATAATGTCGCTTGCTTCACTTCGCCCAGCGCGACGAAAGCATGCATGATACCCCACACCGTACCAAAAAGACCGATATATGGCGTAATGGAACCCACGGTAGCAAGGAATGGTAAACTCGTTTCCAGTTCATCAACTTCACGAGACACCGCGACTCGCATGGCACGACCTGTTCCTTCCATCACGAAATCTGGCGATGTTGGGTTGGTTTTACGCAGCCTTGCAAACTCGGTAAAACCCGCATAGAAAATTTCTTCAGCACCAGAAAGATCATCTTTACGTGCTTTCACTTGCTGATAAAGCTGAGAAAGATCGATGCCTGACCAGAATTTATCCTCAAATGCTTCTGCGTCTTTTGCCGCTTTAGAGAGGACTTTGCTGCGCTTAATGATCATTGCCCAAGAGACCACTGACATACCAAGCAAAGTCAACATCACCAGTTTTACCAGTAGGCTTGCTTGTAAAAACAGATCAAGAATAGAAATATCAGCAGTCACTATTTGTCAGCTCCGAAATAATAGAAGTGGGAATTGCAATTGGCTTCATTTTTACATTGTCGATACATGCTACCTTAACGGTTGCTGTACACAATAACTTGCCCTCATCATTGACTAATTCCTGACAGAAAAGCAGCGAAGCGCGTTTAATTTCGCCAACTTTAGTCAATATGGTGAGGTGTTGGTCAAGGCGAGCACCCTGAATAAAATTGATATCCATGTGTCGGACAACAAAGCCAATGTTTTGTTCCAGCAACCGGTTTTGCGAAATCCCTACCGAACGTAACAACTCTGTTCTCGCTCGCTCAAAAAACTTCAGATAATTGGAGTGATAGACCACCCCACCTGCATCGGTGTCTTCGTAATAAACCGTAACTGGCCAAGTAAAAGGCTGACGTATTCCGTTCAAAATTCTACCAATTCATTCGTGTTTAAAGGCAATTACTATAACGTAAGCGGCACAAATTGGTACCGCAGTTCAGACTTTTTTTGAGTTGCGTGGGGAAAATAAAAAGCCAGGCAAGATGCCTGGCTCAATTATTCACCTTTTCGGTTACAAAATGTATAAAGCAGTGAGAAACAGCAATATAGATAAAGAGAAGTATGGGCTAAACAGAAGTTGCCACACCCATTTTCTCGGTTTAAATCCAACGCCGTAAACCATGCTGGAGCAAACCGCCCAGATTAGAGCAGGACCTTTTATCGCATTGAAGCCACCTATCGCAGTCGCGTAGGCTTCTGGGTCCCACATCACTAATCCCACGTGCATAAAACCAAGCAACAACGCAATCACTTTCAATAGTGTTTTGTCTAGCGGTTCATGCAACAAAGCGATTCGCGCGTCCAAGCTACTCACTGTCTTTATCCATCATTTCACTGTGCTCTAACCAAAGAGCGTTGATGATACCGAATGCACACGCAAGTAGCACACCTAGAATCCATGCGAAATACCACATAGTTTTTACTCCTTAGTAAGCAGAAACGTCGTTGTCTTCGATGTGTTTCTTATCTAGACGGCCGAACATTTTGTAGTAAGTCCAAGTTGTGTAAGCAAGAATCACAGGTACCATAACGGCAGCAACCGCCGTCATCAGGCCAAGTGTTAGCTCACTTGCTGTTGAGTCCCACATGGTCAAGCTGTGCGCAGGAACAAGGCTTGAAGGCATCACAAATGGGAACATTGCAAAGCCCGCTGTCAAAATCACACCAGCATTTGCCAAGCTTGAGAATAGGAAAGCAAACCCACCACGCTCAAAACGAGAGGCAATCACCGCTAGTAATGGCATGAACACGCCCAATACTGGTGCTGCCCATAGTGCAGGATGAGCTTCAAAATTCGCCATCCAAGCACCCGCTTGTTGCACGACTTCTTTATTCAGCGGGTTGGAGTCTGCGAATGTATCGATGGTGCTCGTAATCACGTAGCCTTCGATTGATTGAACCCAGAAACCACCAATCACGAACAATGCCACCACTACAAGACCTGCAATTTGTGCCACGTTACGTGCACGAGTATGCAGCGCTTCTGTTGTCTTCATTTGTAACCAAGTTGCGCCTTGGAGAACAAACAACATTAAGCTGAGAACACCGCAAAGCAATGCAAATGGATTCAATAGTGCAAAGAATGAACCTTTGTACTCTGACATCAGCAGGTTGTTTAGTTCAAATGGTACGCCTTGTAGTAAGTTACCAAAAGCAACGCCGAAGATCACTGGCGGCACTGCGCCACTAAAACAGATCGCGCCATCCCATGCACTACGCCATTTTGGGTTTTCGACTTTAGAACGGTAGTCTAAACCTAGTGGGCGTAGCCAAAGTGCCGCTAACGTGACATACATCGCGAGGTAGAAGCCTGAGAACGACGTTGCGTAGACTAACGGCCATGCCGCAAACAGAGCACCACCAGCAGTGATAAGCCAAACTTGGTTACCATCCCAGTGTGGCGCGATGGTGTTGATCATCACGCGGCGCTCTGTGTCGTTTTTGCCGATAACCGGTACGAGCGCACCCACACCCATATCGAAACCGTCGGTGACGGCGAAACCAACCAGTAGAACACCGATCAGAACCCACCAAATCAGTCGTAAGATTTCATAATCAAACATTTTCTGTCTCCTTGCCTTACGCTTCTACTTGGCGATTAACTTTGTCTTCTATCGACTCGCCATTTTGTTCGAAGTGGTAACGGCCTGTTTTAAGGCTACTTGGTCCTTTGCGAGCAAATTTCAGCATCAGGTAAACTTCCGCGATCAAGAACACGGTGTACAGAGCGATGATAGCGAATAGAGAGGTCCACAACTCGCCGATTGTCAGTGCAGATGCCGCAACGTGGGTTGGAAGGATTTCACCCACCGCCCATGGCTGACGACCATACTCAGCAACAAACCAGCCAGCTTCGATAGCGATCCAAGGAAGCGGGATGCTAAATAGAGCTGCTTTAAGTACCCATGGTTTCTGCTCGATTTTCTGGCGACATGTTTGAACAAATGCAGCACCAAACACGAACAGCATGATGAAGCCACAGCCCACCATGATACGGAACGACCAGAATAGCGGCCATACGGTTGGGATGGAGTCATCCGCAGCGGCTTGAATTTGCTCTTCCGTTGCATCAGTTACTTTGTCGGTATAACGCTTAAGCAGCAAGCCGTAACCAAGGTCACCTTTTACTTCATCAAACGCCGCTTTATTCGCTTCAGAGCGATCGCCAGCACGAAGTTTTTCTAGCAATTCGTAGGCATACATACCATTACGGATACGATCAACGTGCTGATCACGTAGATCACGAAGACCCGTTACTTGCTCGTCAAAAGAGCGCGTCGCAATGATACCCATAACGTAAGGGATCTTGATCGCGTAGTCGGTGTGCATGGTTTCTTGGTTCGGTAAACCAAACAGAGTAAACGCTGCTGGTGCAGGCTCTGTGTGCCATTCCGCTTCTACCGCTGCAAGTTTTACTTTTTGTACTTCACCCAGCTCGTAACCTGATTCGTCACCAAGAACGATAACGGACAGGATCGATGCCATACCGAACGAAGCCGCGATAGCGAATGAACGACGTGCAAATGCGATGTCACGGCCTTTCAGTAGATAGTATGAGCTAATACCCAGGATAAACATGGCCCCCGTGGTATAACCAGACGCAACGGTGTGAACAAATTTCACCTGAGCAACAGGGTTAAGCACCACTTCGGCAAAGCTCACCATTTCCATACGCATGGTTTCGAAGTTGAACTCTGCGCCCACTGGGTTTTGCATCCAGCCATTCGCCACAAGGATCCAAAGTGCTGAGAAATTGGAACCTAATGCCACTAACCAAGTAACCGCTAAGTGTTGACGTTTAGATAATCTTTCCCATCCGAAGAAGAACAGACCTACGAAGGTGGACTCTAAGAAGAATGCGACGAGTGCCTCGATGGCAAGTGGGGCACCAAAAATGTCACCTACATAGTGAGAATAGTAAGACCAGTTTGTTCCAAACTGGAATTCCATGGTTAGGCCGGTGGCCACACCAAGAGCAAAGTTAATACCGAAAAGCTTACCCCAGAACTTGGTCATGTCCTTGTAGATTTGCTTGTCGGTCATTACGTACAACGATTCCATGATGGCTAAAAGGAAAGCCATACCAAGAGTCAAAGGTACAAATAGGAAGTGATACATCGCTGTCAGTGCAAACTGCAACCGCGACAGATCAACTACGTCAATCATGGTAACTCCTATGTGTCGGCTGAATGACACTCTCTACATTTTACATTTCATCATCAAGAGTTGAACCTTCTTGATTAATGTTGAATTAAACCAACATATTGTTGCAAAAATGTACCGTATTGGTTAGTTAATTGTTAAGCTACAGCTAATATAGCTGCGGCTAATACTACTGCTAAAAAGGTAGCGTTACAAAAGTTTTATAAACGCAAAGCGCTTTGATTTGAATCAAGAAACACTCGGCATCTCTGCCTAAAAAACAATCAACTTGATCTAAATCAAGCGAATACGAGATAGTTTGTTAAGTCGAGGTAATCAGAAGGAAATGCACACCTCATTATGGCTACGAGATGTTTACAATGCGCGATTTTGCATTACCTATTTAGAGGTAGTTGGATTTTCTTTATTGTGACATTGGTCACAATAAAGAAAAGGCTAGGAAATTTCATACCTAGCCTTGCAAACTTACTTTTCAATTCCGAAATGAAGATACGCCCGATCGGTTGCGATTCGCCCCCGAGGCGTGCGTTGTAAATAACCTTGCTGAATCAAATATGGCTCTAACACATCTTCAATCGTGTCTTTCTCTTCACCGATCGCAGCTGCCATGTTATCTAAGCCAACCGGACCACCGCCAAATTTCTCCATGATGGCCAACAGCAACTTGCGGTCCATGTAATCAAAACCTTTCGAGTCCACATCGAGCATGTTGAGCGCTTTGTCTGCGGTGTCTGCACAGATGTGACCATTGCCTTTTACTTCAGCAAAATCGCGCACTCGGCGCAACAAGCGATTGGCAATACGCGGTGTACCACGCGCACGACGCGCCACCTCTAATGCCCCTTCCGCTTCCATGGAAAGCCCCAAGCAGTCAGCACTGCGTTGCACGATATTCTGCAGATCAGGAATTTTGTAATACTCCAAACGCTGGGTAATACCAAAACGATCACGCAGAGGGGAAGTCAGTGAGCCAGCACGAGTGGTCGCACCAATTAATGTAAAGGGCGGCAAATCGATTTTGATAGAACGTGCAGCAGGGCCTTCACCAATCATAATGTCCAATTGGTAATCTTCCATGGCTGGATACAGCACTTCTTCCACCATCGGGCTGAGTCGGTGTATCTCATCGATGAAGAGTACATCGTTTTCTTCAAGATTGGTCAGCAAGGCCGCCAAATCCCCCGCTTTTTCCAACACCGGTCCTGATGTGGTGCGAATGTTTACGCCCATCTCGTTTGCAACAATGTTCGCTAAGGTGGTTTTACCCAAACCTGGAGGGCCAAAAATCAATAAATGGTCGAGCGCTTCGTTACGCAATTGCGCTGCTTTAATAAAAATTTCCATTTGATCACGCACGTGATCTTGGCCTTGGTAATCGGCCAGTTTCTTTGGTCGTATCGCGCGGTCAATCACATCTTCATCACGAAAAGCGGGATTGTTCGGCGCAATTAAGCGATCGGCTTCAATCATATCAATACCTATTTTGCGCGATTAGACCATGGACTTGAGCGCTTCACGGATCAGCTGTTCGCTGGTCATATCCGGTTTAGCAATCTGCGACACTACTTTTGATGCCTGTACAGGCTTATATCCCAACGCCAAGAGCGCGCTGACCGCTTCTTCTTCTGCGCTGTTACTGCTTGTACTGCCTGAATCGATTGGCGCTGCATCGGTAAATGGCGTGAACAGATCACCAGCGCTCCAGCCTTTCAAACGATCTTTCATCTCAACTACAAGACGTTCTGCGGTCTTCTTACCAACACCCGGCAATTTGACCAACGTGGAAATGTCTTCTCTTTCTACCGACGCCACAAATTGGCTTGCTGTCATGCCCGATAAAATGGCCAAACCCAGTTTTGGTCCCACCCCGTTGGCTTTGATGACTTCTCTAAACAGCGCTCGTTCTTTAACGGTATTGAAGCCATAAAGCAGCTGAGCATCTTCACGCACCACAAAATGAGTATAGATAATGGCTTCTTCCCCGATATTCGGAAGCTCATAGAAACAACTCATTGGCATCTGAACTTCATAGCCAATGCCATTAACTTCAATCAACAATTCAGGGGGTTGTTTTTCCAGCAGAATGCCGCGAAGACGTCCGATCACGTTCAATACTCTTTAGAAATGAATTTGCGACAGGATAATAAAGAACTGGATAGACATCCAGTTCTTTATCTCATAAAACGGACACAAGACTAACGATAACGGCCTCGTTTAGCACTGGTCGCCTGCCCGGCTAAGGCAATGAGGGTTTTATTGGTATTGGCGTGACAAATGGCAACACCTAACGCATCGGCCGCGTCCGCCTGGGGTTTAGCGGGTAACTTGAGCATATGTTGCACCATGTGTTGCACCTGTGCTTTATCAGCCCCACCCGTGCCTACCACGGCTTGCTTAATCAAACGAGCTGCGTATTCGTAAACTGGCAAATCGTGATTCACGGCAGAAACGATCGCCGCACCACGCGCTTGGCCAAGTTTGAGTGCTGAGTCGGCATTTTTCGCCATGAAGACCTGTTCGATGGCAAACGCATCCGGCTGAAACTGAGTAATAATCTCCGTTACACCCGCATAAATTTGCTTTAAACGACCAGGTAAATCTTTTTCTGATGTACGAATACAACCACTGCCAAGATATTGCAGGTGTCGGCCATTTTGGCGAATCACACCATAGCCAGTAACGCGAGAGCCTGGGTCAATTCCTAGAATAATCGACATGACACTTCCTATCTGTTCCTTAAACAAAAACTCCCGCGTTTGCGGGAGTTTTTTAACGCTTATTGCTTATTCTGCGCTTTTTTCTTTTGCAACCGTCACGGCAATCGCAAGCTCTTCAAGTGCTGCTGGGTTAGCCACACTTGGTGCATCTGTCATCAGACACGCGGCTGCCGTTGTTTTCGGGAACGCGATAACGTCACGAATGTTCTCGGTACCACACAGTAGCATGACAAGGCGGTCTAGACCGAATGCAAGACCTGCGTGCGGAGGCGTACCGAATTTCAGTGCGTCCAATAGGAAGCCAAATTTCAGTTTTTGCTCGTCAGCATCGATACCAAGAATATCGAATACCGCTGCCTGCATTTCTGCGTTGTGAATACGTACAGAACCACCGCCCACTTCGTAGCCGTTGAGAACCATGTCGTACGCATTTGAAATCGCTGGCGCTGGGTTTGCTTTGAGCTCTTCAGCGGTCAGACCTAGAGGCGATGTGAATGGGTGGTGCATCGCGTGTAAGTTGCCTTCGTCGTCTTCTTCGAACATTGGGAAGTCAACAACCCACAGTGGAGCCCAAGAACCTTCTTTGGTTAGGCCAAGGTCTTTACCCAGTTTTAGACGAAGTGCGCCCAGCGCTTCAGAAACAACATTTGCGCGATCCGCACCAAATAGGATGATGTCACCCGATTCTGCTTGAGTGCGCTCTAGAATACCGTTGATTACGTCTTCGCTTAGGAATTTCGCGACTGGAGATTGGATACCTTCCATGCCAGCTGCACGGTCGTTAACCTTCATCCATGCTAGGCCTTTAGCACCGTAGATGCTTACAAAGGCAGTGTACTCATCGATTTGCTTACGAGTAAGCTCAGCACCACCAGGCACACGGATAACGGCCACACGACCTTTCTCATCGTTAGCAGGGCCAGAGAACACTTTGAAATCAACGTCTTTAACAAGGTCAGCAACGTCTACTAGCTCTAGTGGGTTACGTAGATCTGGTTTGTCAGAGCCGAAACGACGAATCGCTTCGCTAAACGGCATAACTGGGAATTCACCTAGGTCAACGTTCAGTAACTCTAGCCACATTTCGCGAACCATTTTTTCCGTCACTGCACGTACTTGATCAGACGTCATGAATGACGTTTCGATATCGATCTGCGTGAATTCTGGCTGACGGTCTGCACGTAGGTCTTCGTCACGGAAACACTTAACGATTTGGTAGTAACGGTCAAAGCCAGACATCATAAGCAGCTGTTTGAACAGCTGTGGAGATTGAGGAAGTGCGTAGAAGCTGCCTTTGTGAACACGGCTTGGTACTAGGTAGTCACGCGCGCCTTCTGGTGTCGCTTTGGTTAGTACTGGCGTTTCAATGTCTAGGAAACCGTTGTCATCGAGGAAACGACGAACAAAGCTAGACGCTTTTGCACGTAGCTTGATGCGGTCGCTCATTTCTGGACGACGTAAGTCTAGGTAGCGGTACTTCAGGCGTTGCTCTTCCGAGTTCTTCTGGTTGAAGTCGAGAGGCAGCACGTCAGAACGGTTGATGATTTCAAGACCTTTAGCCAAGATCTCTACTTCACCCGTTGCCATTTCTTTATTCACTTGGCTTTCAGGACGAGTGCGAACTTCACCCGTTAGCTTGATACAGAATTCATTCCGCAGTTGGCTTGCCACTGCATACGCATCAGCCATATCTGGATCAACAACTACCTGAACGATACCTTCACGATCTCGCATATCAATAAAAATAAGACCGCCTAAATCACGACGACGGTTAACCCAGCCGCAAAGTTCTACAGTTTGTCCTGCAAGGGACTTGTTCAGGTGACCACAGTAATGGGTACGCATAATGAAATTCCCAATCTCTCTAAAATTGTTAACTACTCTCTGTCGGTCATTTTCTCAACAGAGCAAAGGTCCATTTATACGCTGAATGTCGGTGAAAATCGACTAGTCAGAATACAATTTATTGCGTTTTATCATGCATTGATGCTTTTTGATACAGCAACTGCTCAAAAGCACATCAAATGTGAAAAATTGGTCGGGATTATAACGCGAAACTACCGATTTCAGCAAAACTCTCGTACAGTGAGGCTAGGAATAAATGCAGCGAGAAACCATGAACACGCTTCCTCTTCGATTGGGTCTGACCATGTGGTCACACAATCAGTGGCAACAAGACTTTTATGGCTCGGGGACCAAACCCGCAGAACGGCTGGAAAAGTACGCACAGGTCTTTCACACTGTCGAAGGCAACACGACCTTCTACGCAACGCCAAATACACCAACCGTACTCAACTGGCGCGCGGCCACGCATGACGATTTTCGTTTCACCTTTAAGTTGCCAAAGCAGATTACCCACCAGCAGATGCTTAAAGGCTCTCAGGGTTTGTTACGCGAGTTTTTGAGTGTCATGGAACCGCTGCACCCGCGTATTGGTCAATGGACAATCCAACTTCCCGCGGCTTTTTCACCAGAGCATTTACCGCTGCTACAACGTTTCTGCTCTTACTTTCCCGAAGGGTTTCCGCTGGGAATCGAAGTGCGTCATTTGGCTTTTTTTGCGAAAGGAGAGGATGAGAAACGCTTGAATCAATGGTTAATGGAAACAAAGATTGATCGCATCATCATGGATAGCCGTCCGGTTTTCGCTGCTCCAGCAACAACCGAGGCCGTTATCGATGCGCACCAGAAAAAACCAAAGGTGCCCGTTCACGCCATCGCGACGGCTGAGCATCCAATGATTCGCTTTATTGGTCATCCCGATCTAGAGAGCAACCTGCCCTTCTTTTCCCCTTGGCTCAGCAAATTACCCCTTTGGATTGCCGAGGGTAAGCAACCGTATTTGATGATCCACACACCAGATAACGTAGAAGGCCCCCAGTTAGCCAAACGACTTTACCAACAATTACAGCAACAAGTGAAACTGCCCAATCTGTCTGATTTTCCTGCCAATAGTGGCAATAGCCAAATACAGATGTTCTAAGCCGTGTCTTGCAATGCATGACAGCTTGAGGAAATTCCCCTAAAATACGCGCCTTTTTACCGCCTATGTGAAAATAGGCAGCTTGTTAGCAGAGAATGGTTATGAACCCAAAAAGCAATCCAGATACTATTTTTTCGGCTCCAATCGATAAAATTGGGGATTTCACCTTCGATGAACGCGTGGCGGAAGTCTTTCCAGACATGATTCAACGTTCGGTTCCGGGTTACAGCAACATCATTTCTGCTATTGGTATGTTGGCCGAACGTTTTGTCAAACCTCACAGTAATGTGTATGACTTGGGTTGCTCACTGGGCGCAGCCACACTCTCAATGCGTCGCCACATCAAACAAGAAGGCTGTCAGATCATTGCGGTCGATAATTCTAAAGCGATGGTCGAGCGCTGTAAGCTTCACGTCAATGCCTACCGCAGCGATACACCCGTGAACGTGATTGAAGCCGATATCCGCAACATAGATATCGAAAATGCTTCCGTGGTGGTTCTCAACTTTACTTTGCAGTTCTTATCACCGGAAGATCGTTACGCATTGCTGGAAAAAATCTACGCAGGTTTGCGTCCTGGCGGTATTTTGATCCTTTCCGAAAAGTACGTTTTTGAAGATCAAGTTTCTAATGAGCTGTTGATTGACCTTCACCATGACTTCAAACGAGCAAATGGGTACAGTGAACTAGAAATCAGCCAAAAACGCAGTGCCATTGAAAACGTGATGCGTCCAGATTCGAAGAAACAACACAAAGAGCGCTTCGCGCAAATTGGATTCAGCAGCTACGATGTTTGGTTCCAATGCTTTAACTTTGGATCGATGTTTGCGATTAAGTAGCGAGAAGCGAGAAGCGAGAAGCGAGAAGCGAGAAGCGAGAAGCGAGAAGCGAGAAGCGAGAAGCGAGAAGCGAGAAGCGAGAAGCGAGAAGCGAGAAGCGAGAAAGTCTTAACGTTTCGCATTTAGTGTCAATTTTTAATTTATTACTCAGTGAAAAACGATGTTTAATTTTGCTAATTTTTACCAGTTAATCGCTCAAGACACTCGTCTTCAGCCATGGCTAAACGTTCTACCTCAACAGCTAACAGATTGGCAAAATGCTGAGCATGGTGATTTCCCTCGCTGGTTAAAAGCACTCAATAAGATCCCAAAAGGCGCACCCGATCAGATAGACATTAAGCACTCTGTCACCATTAGCAATGACACCCCGTTCCATCAAGGCGAGTTGAAGAAGCTTGAAAGCTTGCTGCGTACTTTCCACCCTTGGCGCAAAGGCCCTTATACCGTTCACGGCATTCATATTGACACCGAATGGCGCAGTGACTGGAAATGGGACCGTGTTCTGCCTCATATTTCACCATTGAAAAATCGCAGCGTGCTGGATGTTGGCTGTGGCAATGGTTATCACATGTGGCGCATGTTGGGTGAAGGCGCACGTCTGTGCGTGGGTATTGATCCATCACACCTGTTTTTAATTCAGTTTGAAGCGATCCGTAAGTTAATGGGTGGCGATCAACGTGCACACCTGCTGCCATTGGGTATTGAACAGCTACCAAAACTTGAAGCGTTCGATACCGTTTTCAGCATGGGGGTGTTGTATCACCGTCGCTCTCCGCTTGATCACTTAATTCAACTGAAAGATCAGCTTGTCTCAGGCGGTGAATTGATTCTGGAAACCTTGGTGATTGAAGGGGATGAAACCGCCGTTTTGGTTCCCAAGGAGCGCTACGCTCAAATGCGCAATGTGTATTTCTTCCCTTCGGCTCGCGCTTTAAAAGTGTGGTTAGAATTGGTTGGCTTTGAAGACGTGCGCATCGTGGACGAAAACGTCACCTCTGTCGACGAGCAACGCACCACCAATTGGATGACTCACAATTCACTGCCTGATTATCTCGATCAGAATGACCCGAGCAAAACGGTGGAAGGTTATCCAGCACCTCGCCGCGCAATTTTGGTGGCGAAAAAGCCATAATTGACACGGTTTTGACTCAATAATTTGAGTATCACTAAACCCTAACAAGAGGATGCTTCACGCATCCTTTTTTATACGCTACACTCCTCTTTACAATAACTTATTCCCCTAATTCACTTTTTAAGGCATTCAATGTTTATAAGATTGACGCCAGTACTCGCTCTCGTTTTGTTATCTGGCTGTACTTTAACCAATGGTGAGCAATATCATCAGAAAACCCTGACCGCCCTCCAAGACTCTGAGGCTCGTATTACGAATAAGATAGAGAATCTCACTCTGCAATCCTCAAACCAAGTCGATTACATCGAGAGCCTTGAGACTCAAATTACCGAGTTACAAAAACAAGTTGAACATCTTCAATTGACTCAACAGCAAAGTTTGGCGTCGTCTGAAGAGAAAAAACCAGAACCTAAAGTCATTGCCGCGCCACCTGCACCAGCCAAAAATCAAATCATTCTTGGTGCGATAGAGAAAGTGACTATCGACTCTATTAATCAGTCATTTGATGCCCGTGTCGACACTGGTGCTACCACATCATCACTCAATGCCGTGGACATCGAAATGTTCGAGCGCAATGGTAAAGATTGGGTTCGCTTCCACCTCTCAGATCCCGAACAACCTGCTACAGAACAAAACTGGATTGAAGCCCCCGTTATTCGCTATGTGAAGATTCGTCAATCGACCAATGACGATACTGAACGACGCGCGGTGGTTGAACTGTGGGTCAAAGTAGGCGCAATCAAAGAGAAAGCACAATTTACATTGGCAGATCGCTCACAAATGAGTCATCCCGTTCTTCTAGGGCGTGAGTTTATTCGCGATATTGCTCTTGTAGACGTCAGTCGCAGTTACATTCAAACCGGACAAAAGAAAAAATAGGTAGGCTATGACTTCCCGAGTTCCTTTTTATCTCTCTATCATCCTGCTGATTGTCGCAGGAATAACACTCAGCGTGTTTCGCCATCAAACCTATGGCGTGCCATGGACGCCCGGCGAAAGCCGCCAGATCTGGGATATTGAAGCGCGTATCGAGTTCAATGCCAGTGGTCAAGAGGTCAAAGCCTCGTTGGCTGCGCCTCATACGCAAAATGGTTTTACGTTGATCAACGAAACGGCATCCTCTCCGGGTTATGGTGTTTCATACGTCAATACGGCTTCGGGCCGCCGCGCCGAGTGGTCGATCCGTCAGGCGAGTGGCCCACAAACGATTTACTACAAAACGCAGTTTCTCGTCGACCCACAGGCAAAAGTGACTGTACAACCGCCCACTGAGCCGATCAACAAACCGACCTATTCCAATCCGGAACAAACCGCCGCACAAGCTCTGATTGACCGCGCGATGGCTCGCTCATCTGATAACATCACGTTCACGCGCGAGTTGATCAAGACACTCAACGATCCCGAAAGCCAAAACGCAGCGCTACTGCTTAACAACGCTGACCGTGCCACCACTATTTACAAACTTCTGTCGACTGCCGATGTTCAAAGCAAGCTGGTTGGCGTGATTTCTTTGGAAGATGGCCGTCGTCGCCAAACGATTGAATCGATGATTCAAGTGTGGGATGGGCAATCTTGGGTTCTATTCTCGCCAAACTCTGAGCAACACGCTGACCAAGGCAACTTGCTGGTATGGGATGATTCTAACGTATCGCTGTTAGATTTGGTCGGTGGTCAAAATAGCCAAGTGCATTTCTCGATGATTGCGCAAGACATTTCACCGCAAGCGGCAACCAACAACAAAGTGGAAGCCGATGGCCTACTGAACCTCTCAATTCACAGCTTACCTCTCGAAGAACAAGCGATGTTTAAGACCATTATGTTGGTGCCGATTGGCGCACTCATTGTGGTGTTCTTGCGCGTCATCATTGGTTTGAAAACATCCGGCACCTTTATGCCCGTACTGATTGCCGTGGCGTTTGTACAGACGCAACTGGTGACGGGGATTGTCGGTTTCTTATTGATTGTGGGTACGGGTTTGATCATTCGTAGCTACCTCTCCAAACTGAACTTGCTGTTGGTTGCGCGGATATCTGCGGTCATTATTACCGTTATTCTGATTATTTCCATATTCACCGTTGTGGCATTCAAAATTGGTTTAACTGAAGGCCTTTCTATCACCTTCTTCCCGATGATCATCTTGTCATGGACCATCGAACGTATGTCCATCTTGTGGGAAGAAGAAGGCGCGAAAGAGGTGGTACTGCAAGGCGGTGGTTCACTGTTTACCGCAGTATTGGTTTACCTTGGCATGACTAACCCATACATCCAGCACCTGACCTTCAACTTTATTGGTCTGCAGCTTGTTGTACTGGCAGCGATTCTATTACTGGGTACTTACACCGGTTACCGCATCACCGAGTTGCGTCGCTTCAAACCACTGGCAGAGGATTAATCTATGTTCTCCTTTTTGTCTAAGTACACATCGCCGATGAAGCTGCGACGCAAAGGGATCATGGGAATGAATAAGCGTAATCACGCTTATATTGGTCGCTATAATGACCGTTCCAAATACCCTTTGGTGGATGACAAGCTCAAAACCAAGATCATCGCGCAACGAGCGGGCTGTACAGTGCCACAGTTGATTGGCGTGATCAGCAATCAGGCCGATGTGAAACGCATTCACGAAATGGTCAAAGATTGGCCCGGGTTTGTGATCAAACCCGCTCGTGGTAGTGGCGGTAAAGGCATTCTTGTGGTGACCTCGCACAAAGAGGGCGTTTACACCAAACCTTCGGGTTCCACCATCAACAAAGAAGAGATTGAACGTCATATTTCTAATGCGCTGGCGGGGCTATTCTCTCTTGGTGGTAAGAACGATGTCGCCGTGGTTGAGAACTTAATTAAGTTTGATAACTGCTTTGACGGCTTCAGCTTCGAAGGGGTGCCCGATGTGCGGATCATCGTATTCAAAGGCTACCCTGTGATGGCGATGATGCGTTGCTCAACGGCCGCGTCTGATGGAAAAGCCAACTTGCACCAAGGTGCGGTTGGGGTAGGTATTGATATTGCGACGGGGAAAGCGATTCGTGCCGTGCAGTTCAACCAACCTGTCACTCACCATCCAGATACAGGAAAAGATCTTGCCACTTTGCAAGTGCCTCATTGGCAACGTTTGTTGACCTTGGCAGCCAGTGCGTGGGAAATGACCGGACTGGGTTATCTCGGTACCGATATGGTGTTGGATAAAGAAGAAGGACCAATGGTATTGGAACTCAACGCTCGCCCTGGTCTAGCGATTCAAATTGCCAACGGTGCAGGGCTTTTACCACGCTTACACCATATTGAGAACTTGGGCGCACCACTGGTCTATCCCTCAGCGGAAGAGCGCGTCGCGTATTCAATGCGTCAATTTGGCGCAAAACAAGATTTTGATAGCAGCGCAAGCTAGATCAATTCTTGCGTCACTTATACGATACACGCCCGCGATGATTGCGGGCGTTTTCTTGTTGGCCATTTGAGCGCAGTGGCGTATTTTTATCCTAAAACGTCGACAACGACACTCTTAACAACGGTTAAACCACTGGCATAGTTTCCTTCTCCGCACAAACCAAACCCGCATAGTGCGCTTTAATCGCATCGGCGATTTTCTCCGCAATCATGATAGTTGGCGCGTTGGTGTTTGCGCCAATCAAGGTCGGCATAATGGAGGCATCCACCACTCTTAGCCCCGCCAAGCCATGAACTCTGAGCTGATGATCAACCACGGCCAGCGGATCACTTGCCACGCCCATTTTGCACGTGCCAACCGGATGATATTGTGTATCGGCTCGGTTGCGGATGTCCTGCTCTATCGCTTTGTCATCCGAGGCATCAACGGGATAAAAGCTCTCCCCTCGAATGTCATCAAACGCCGAGCTCTCCAACATTTGCTGCTGTTTTTTCCAGCCTTTGATCATGATTTCCATATCTTCTGGATGCGTAAAAAACGCCGGGTCAATGCGGGGCACATCGTAAGGGTTGGCGCTGTTCAGTTTGACGCGGCCAACACTTTTTGGGCGTAATAAAGTCACATGGCTACTAAAGCCGTGGCTTGCATGAATTTTCCGCGCATGATCGTCCACTACAGCCACGACAAAAACAAACTCCAGATCGGGGATCTCTACGCTGTCATCAGAGCATAAGAAGCCGATCCCCTCAGCAAAATTGCTGCTCATTTTACCCGTCCGTTGCGTGATCCATTGTGGTAATGCTTTGGTCAATTCCGACGCCATACGAAGTGAGACACCAAAGGTATCGCGCTTGGCACTGCAACGATAGGTATGAACTAAGTCAATGTGGTCTTGCAAGTTCTCCCCCACCCCGGGCAATGAGTGAACTTGCTGAATACCATATGGCTGTAAATCCTTCTTCGCCCCGACGCCCGAAAGCAAAAGCAGTTGTGGAGAGCCAAACGCGCCAGCAGATAAAATCACTTCTCGCTTACAGCGGATCTGAAACGTGTGGCCTTTTTGGCCATATTCGACGCCAACAGCTCTCTTGCCGTCAAAGAGAATTTTATGGGTGGTCGCTTGAGTTAACACCGTTAAATTTGGCCTGTCCAAATGAGGAGTAAGATACGCTTTGGCGGCACTGCACCTTTCACCATTGATTTGTGTTACTTGAGTGGCCATCGCTCCCAACTGCTGCGCGCCATTGATGTCGGGATTGCGTGGAACGCCTATCGACTCGCAAGCGGCTAAATAACGTTCCAACACGTCACTCGGTGAGCGTAAATTAGTGACATTCAAAGGGCCACCTTGGCCATGAAATTCATCACGATGAATCTCGTTGTTCTCCGCTTTTTTGAAATAGGGTAAGCAGTCGTCATAACTCCAACCGACGTTTCCCAAACTCGCCCATAAGTCGTAGTCGTATCGATGCCCTCTGGCGTACATCATGGCATTGATAGAACTGGAACCGCCTAACGTTTTGCCCCGCGGTTGATACCCTTTTCTACCATTCAAACCTGCTTGTGGGATGGTTTCAAACCCCCAATTGTTTATTTTGGTGGGCATCATCGCCACCATGCCAACAGGTGTATGAATGAGAGGGCTGCTATCTTTGCCCCCCGCTTCCAGCAAACAGACGGTGACGTCAGGATCTTCCGTCAATCGAGACGCCAACACACAACCGGCAGAGCCGCCACCGACAACAATAAAATCATATTCCTTCATGCTCTCTCCTCTACCTCGACTGGGTATTTCTGTTTTAAGACGTTTTCAACGCCATCAGTACGGTTGAAGCTGTTTTAAAAATCACTCTTTGAGTGTGGGATCGGGTTTGCCAGCAAACACGCGCACCACCAGTTTTTGCACCCAATTGCCATAGGGTGGCGCAAACAACTGAATCGGAAACCAATCACGCATTTTCAAGACGGTGCGTGCGTGGCTAAGTTCACGAAAGCCCTCTTCGCCATGGTAGTTGCCGATGCCGGAATTGCCGATGCCGCCAAACGGCACAGAATGGTTGAGCACATGCCAGCCCCAACCATTGATGGTGACACCGCCACTGTGGGTTTGAGTGAGCAAGGTTTCACGTTGTTTTGGATGATGGCTGAACAAGTAACACGCTAGAGGCCTTGGCCGTTGGTTGATATAGTCGATGACCTCTTCGATGGCCTGAAAGGTGTGAACCGGTAATAGAGGCCCAAAGATCTCTTCTTGGCAGATACGCATATCTGGCGTCAGGTTGGTCGCAATATACAGCGGCGTTTTTCGCCCTTCTCCAGGTTCAAGACATTGGGTAATCGTCGCTCCTTTGCTTCGCGCATCCTCAAGCAAGCTATGGAATCGCTGGTACTGCGCGTCATCGACTAGCGCGGTGTAATCTTGATTGGCCTTGATATCACCGTACATACTTTGATGGGCAGATTTCAACGCATCAACAAAGGCTTCTTGCTTACCTTCAGGCACAAACGCGTAATCGGGAGCGATACAGATTTGCCCAGAGTTGAACCCTTTACCATGCGCAATTCGCTGCGCTGCTTTTGCTATCTCATAATCATCAAACACCACCACTGGCGACTTGCCCCCCAGCTCTAACGTTACCGGCGTGAGATTGGCGGCAGCGTTTGCCATGATGATCTTTCCGCTCGCAGGGGACCCAGTAAACACCAAATGATCAAAAGGTAAATGTGAAATGTCCATCGCTTCTGGATGCGTACCTTCTACGATACGAACTAGATTTGTTGGGTAGATCTCGGCAAGCATGCGACGGAGCTGTCGCGTGGTTTGCGGGCAATTGGGTGGCATCTTGATCATACAGCGATTGCCTGCGGCTAACGCCGTGATCATCGGGCCTATCGAGAGATACAACGGGAAATTCCAAGGGCAGATAATACCTACCACGCCTTTCGGCTGATAACGAACCTCCAGTTGATTGCCTTTAAACAACCACTCTGTCGCTCTTCGGCTGGGCTTCATCCACCCCTTTAAATGTTTGAGTACATGGTTGATATCAAGAATTGGCGCAAGCACATCCGCCATGATGGACTCGGTATGACTTCGACCTCCAAAATCTTGACTCATTGCTTCTGCCAGTACGTCTTGATACCGAGAAAGTTGTTTTTTTAGCGCCAGTAATCGATGTTTTCTCACCAAGTAGCTCGCGCTAGGCTCTGCTTGATAAGCCGTTTGTAATTCGGAAAACCACGTTGCAAGTTCGCTTGCTGTGGCGTCATGGGTTGCCATCACTCCTTGATCGCGATGTACGTCCCTATCTTGCCTAGCCAGTACATTCATGTTTCTCTCCCACGGTGCAATGCAAATGATTACAACATTTTGATAACATGACGCACAGGTTACAAAAAGACAAAAAACGGTGATATTCGGACAAAATTATCTTAAGGTGACTGAATCGCACCTCAGTCCGCGCTAGGATGACGTTGAAATGGAGAGGGACAATGAAATACGTTGCCGTTTATGAACCGGATGCTCAAGCTTGTGGCATTTTAGATCTGCAGCTACTCAACCGCTATTTGGAATCAAAAGTCAGCATTGACTCACTGCTGCTCGGCAGTGGTCTCAGCGTTTCGCAACTCTATACTCCGGACACGCACATCACACTCGCACAAAAATTGGCGATTTTTAGCAATGCCTTAGCCCATTCAGAAGAGGGCGGATTAGGTCTACGCGTCGGTCAGCAAGCCCGATTTAGTGATTTTGGCGTGCTGGGTTACGCGATATTTAGCAGCAATACGCTCTTCGACGCGATGATGATTGGTTTTAAGTACCTGCGATTGGCCGGCCCTGTGCTCAAAAAGACCATGGGTATCGAAGGCCATACCGGCTATTTTCGCGCCGAACAATTGATTGATTTGCAATCTCTTTTGCCGTTTTGTTGTGAATATTGGTTTGCTGCAATACACAGCTTATGCGAAGAAGTGATGCAAAAGCCCTTCCCTTCCACGATTATCCGATTCCCCTATCCCGAACCGGAATACAGTGAACTCTATCGGCAAATATTTCACTGCCAAATCGAGTTTAACAGCCCACGTTTAGAGTGGCAGTTTGATGCTAGGAGTTTGCAAGAGCCTCTTCCCGCGGCCAATACCGCCACACTGCAACTGTGCCTTAAATCGTGCGACGAAATGTTGGAGAAAGTAAGCGGCAAAGCAAGCCTCAAGGAAAAAATCACCCAAATGTTTGTGGAAAGACCAGGGTATTATCCGTCTATTGAAACCTTGTCCGCCGAACTTGGCATGTCCTCAAGAACCCTTCGCCGTCGCTTGAAAACAGAAGAGAGTAGCTACCAACAAATCTTAGATCATGTGCGCTTCCATTTTGCCCGCCACTACCTTGCTTCCACGAAAATGAGCATTGAAGAGATTTCAGAGCGTGTTGGTTTTTCCGATAGCGCCAATTTCCGTCACGCATTTCGCAAATGGAGCGGCGCGTCACCGAAGCAATTTCGTCAGCAAGCGCTGACTCGCCCTGAGCTTCATCAACAATAAAAAAACGCCCGCGATGATCATCGCGGGCGTTTGGTTTTATCGCTATTGAGTTTACGCTTCAAACTCTTCGATCATCTGTTGCGCTTCACTCTTCGGTTTCTGCTCTTGGCCAAAGCCACGCAAACCGACGACATGCACGTGTTCGTGATCTTTAAACACTTTACGCACCAGTTTATAAGTGGTGCCTTTCTCTGGGCTGATGTTCTCTGGCGCAGCGATAAGAAGTTGCATATCGAGGCGATCACAGAGCTCAAACAGTGTTGAGATCGATTTCGCATCCAGACGCGCCGCCTCATCAAGGAATAGCAAACGACACGGTACGATGTCTTTACTACGCAGACGACGTGACTCTTCTTCCCAGCTTTGCACCACCATCAAGAGAATAGATTGGCCAGTACCAATCGCTTCACCAGTAGACAGTGCACCCGATTCCGCTTGTAGCCAACCATCAGAGCCACGGTTTACTTCAATGCTCAATTCAAGGTAGTTGCGGTAATCCAGCAGTTCTTCACCCAAAACTTGTGGTGAACGCTGCCCCATATCAATGTGCGGGTTAACGCGCTGGAACAGTTTCGCCATCGCTTCAGAGAAGGTGTAACGTGCCGTTTCAAACAGATCTTTATGCTGTTCTTGCTGCGTGGCGAGACCATTCAGTAACACTTCATGGCTTTCGCGCACTTTCACATTGAGTCGAACTCCCTTCACCTGGCCAAACGAGATATTGGACAAACCTTGGTTCAACATGCGAATACGGTTCTGTTCACGTTGGATGGTTTTCTTAATGATGCTCGCCACCGACTCAGAACTGATGGCCAAGCGGTTTTCACGCATGGTCAACTCTTCAGTCAGACGAGCCAGTTCCACTTCCATCTCTTCAATCGCTTCGACCGGATCATCGGTATGGATGATGTCTTGGCGAATACGCTCACGTAAGTGCTGGTAAACCGCAATGTAGAACAAGACTTTGCGTTCAGGACGCGCGTTATCTTCAGATAGTCGCAGTGCATCACGCAGATCATCATTGTTGGCAACCGCAAGACGCAGTGCACCCAGTGATTTATCCGACATGGAACGCAGTTCACCCGCCGACAAGTAAGCCAGCTCACGCTTGTGTAGGCGGCGCTCTACGTCATTTTCACGTGCTAAACGCAGTACTGAGCACCAGCCTGCTTTCGCTGCAACGACAAACGTACGCAGTTCAACGTACTCTTTTTGCACCTTCTTCAAGCGCTTGGCGAGTTCTTTCATGCCCAGCTCTGTTGAAGTAAGGGTACGTTCGTACTCGCTCTTACGGCTGCGTGAGGTGTGCAAACGCTCGTGAAGCTCATCACGACGACGAATCGCGCGCTCCAACGCCCCTTCATCGGCACTGACACCAAACTCTGCCAGCTCTTGCTTAAATTCTTGAACCGTTTCCAACTTCGCTTGGTATGAACTCTTTAGAGAGGCCAACACTTGGTTGTATTGGTTCATCTGATCTTGCTGCTGCCTGAGCTCATCACGGTAACGGCTACGTGCACGTTCCGCTTCCACCAATTTCGCTTTTAGCTGTTCACTCAGCTCGCTGCTCTTGCTAAGCAGATCAACCGAATCGGCGTAAGCAAAATAGTGGCGACGTTCAACCAAATCCGACAAGGCGAAGATTTGCTTCTTCAACGCTTGCAATTGGCTATCTGCACTTTGATATTGCGCTTCCAGTGCATCGAACTGCTCAGGATCAGCGTCAAGCACCGCTAATTGGCTTTCTAACTGCTCAACCGCTTTGGCGTGTGCGTTTAAGAACTGCTTCGCATCGGCCAACTGAGCAATTTTCTCTTCCAGTTCCGCGAAGCGCTCTCCGATGGTGTCATCGCTGATCACCGCCATCATCGGTGCCAATTTATCCAGCATGGTAAGCGCTTGCTTACTGTTTTGGATTTGGCTGCGCATCTGCTGCTCTTTCGCTTCCAACTCAGCCAGAGTACGCGTCAGTTGGTTGCGCTTATCGCGCGCAATCACAAGTGCTTGCTCAGGATCCGCAGCAAAGGCCACTTGGATGTGCTCAGCCACAAACTGGTTAAACACTTGGAATAAACGCTGCATTTTCTGCGCGTCAAATGCCGCTTTCGCGTGCTTTTCAACGACTTCTTCGCGCTCGCTACGCAGCAGCTCTAGACGTTGTTCACGTGCTGCGCGACCAAACAGCGGGATCACAGGGAAGCGAGAGTAACGCATTTGACGATCGTTCAAACGCACGCACACTGCGCCCTCTAGCTCTTCCGCTTTGATTGAGCTGTCATCAAAGGCATCCACATCGCCTTCAATGATGTAAAGATCCTCAGGGCAGTCATCGAGTTCCACCAGCTTTTCTTCGATGCCCGACAAATCGGACACCACAATCGCATGACGTGCAGGGCCGTACATCGCACTGAAGTAAGGCGCATCGTCAATGGTGATGTCGTCATAGATCTCAGAAAGCAAGACACCGCCTAGCGTATCCGCTAAACCTTTCAAACGTGGGTCATTAGAACCACCAGGAGAGGCCAGACGTTCAATTTCACTTTCCAGTTGGCTGCGACGCTCTGCCAGCTTGTCTTTGGCTTGAGAAAGCTGTTTCTCTTGCTCAAGAACTTGCTGCATTTGTGACATCACCGATTGGCTATCCGCCAGCTCTGCGCCACTTTGCTCACGCAGTTTTTCGAGTGCATCATTGGCCGCAATCCATTTTGGCGCGATCGCCTGAAGCTGCGTGATGTCACTTTGTAAATCTTGCTCCTGACGGCGCTGCTCGCTACGCAATTCGCGATTCTCTTCCAACGCAATCTCAAGAGAGTCAAGTTGGGCATGATGACGTTCACGCTCTTGCTCAAACATCACTTCATCATCAAGCGTAACTTGGTGTGCTTTTTGGTATTCCGCGACCAAGGCTTGCGCTTGGTTTTGCTGATTCAAGCTACGTTCTAAGTCACGATGCTGCGCGCGCCATTGGTTTTCGTTTTGCACCACTTGCTGAGCGGAGCGGGCTTGTTGAATGGCCGCTTTCGCATGGCGAGAAGCCTCTGCACGTTCAACTTGACCAGCAATGCTGTGCACCAATTTCAGCGCATTTTCAAACTGCTGTGCGGCCGCGGAGGACATGTCCAGTTTGTGCTTTAGCGCCAATAAGGCTTGAGTCTGTTCCGCTTCGCTTTGGGTTAACTGCGCCACCAAGGCTTGCGCAGATTCAGCGGTTAACGTGCTGTCAGACAAAAGCACTTTGGCTTTTTCTAGCGCTTGAACTGCCTGTTGATATTGAAGCGCGCGAGTTTGCTGCACATCCAACGCCTGTTGGTAATCGGCCAACTGCGTTTTCAAGCTGTCTACTTCGTTTTCTGCGACGGTAGACTGCTCTTCGGCCATTAAGACGCGCTCTTGCGCTTCTTCCACGACCATGGATTGCTCTTCAAGACGCTCATTCAGCTCTTCAAGATCTTCTTGGTAACGCTCGATTTTCTCTTGCTGACGCAAAGCATTTTGCACCAACTGCAAATGGTCAGAAGCGCCTTGGTAGTCTTGCTCCAATGCCGATTCTGATTCAATCAGCATTTCCAACTCTTGCTGAACTTGGTTCAGTAAGCGGTTTTGCTCAATCAGTGTCTCGCGCGAGCTAAAGAGTTCAGAGCGTAGTGACAAACTTTGCTCTAACTTCTTGTGACGCTCATTGGCGTGACGCATATAGTCTGCCGCCACATAATTGGTGGATTCCGTGATCAAATGCTTGAAAAGATCGCGGTCAGCTTGCGTCGTTTTGATCGCTTCCAGCGTCATACGGTTTTCACGCAATGCCGATTCCATATCTTGGAACGCTTTCTTAACCCCACCATTTTGTGGCAACAGGTAGTCACGCAGCGAACGAGTAATCGCACTCGAAATACCGCCATACAATGAAGCTTCAATCAGGCGGTAGAACTTCGAACGGTCGCTCGAGTTGCGTAATTTCTTCGGAATAACGCCAAACTCAAACATCTGTGCATGGTAATCGACAATCGAAGAGAAGCTCTTAAACTGAACGCCCTCATACTGAGCAACGCTCTCTTTCACTTCGTTGATTTGACGAACGCGCGCCTGAGTGGCCGAGACGGATTCAATCAGCACATCCGTTGGCTTCACATGACTTGGCAAGCCTTGAATCACAAACGGCTTGATGTCCACTTTTTTGTCACGGCCCGCCACTTGCTGTAGCTTCACCGCAAACAGTAAGCGTTGATTGCGTGAGTTCACCACATCCAATGCCGCGTAACAGGCACCCGGTTGTAGCTTACCGTAAAGCCCTTTATCGCGAGAGGCTTGGCTGCTGCCCGCTTCGGTTGTGTTACGGAAATGCAGCAAACTTTGGTCTGGAATCAACGCGGTAATGAACGCCGCCATCGTGGTTGATTTACCTGCACCATTGCCCCCTGACAGGGTGGTGACCAATCCATCAATATCAAAGGTACGAGCGAAAAAGCCGTTCCAGTTGACCATGGTCAGCGATTGATATTTACCTCTTTCAATCATGCTTCACCTTCTAATTCAGCTTGCTCGTTATAATCCTGTTCTTCTTCGTCAGCCAGTAGGCTTGCCTGAGTCGGCTCTTGAGTGTGAACCACCGCTTCACCATCGCGGATCAAACGCAATTGCGCTTCGCGAATATCATCTCCCGCGCGCACATCCGCACCAAAACGGAACACCGCTTCACTGATGCTGAATTTGCCGCTGTCTCCCACATTGATGATCATGCCTAAACGGCGTAAACGTCTTAATGAGGTGCGTACTTTTTCGAACAACTTTTCACGGTCGAGATCAGACCCCGATGCTCGGTTGGTCACCAATTTCATCAGTTTCTTTTCATCGGTCAGTGCGATCAGCTCTTCATACAACTCTTGATTGGTAAAGATACCCTCATGTGCCAAACGCTCTGGGCTCAAGTAAAGGAAACAGAGCACCTTACCCACCAACATGTCCAGCTCAGAGAGCACACTGCGGGCAATCAATGAGGTTGAACGCGGACGAAGGTAAAAGAAACCTTCTGGCGCTTTCACCAATTCGGTATTGTAACGTTGATAAAAAGCCGACAGCTCAACTTCGTAATCCGATAGCAGTGCGTGGTTATCTAAATCTTCACTCGAGATGTGACGACCTGCACGCAGCATGCTATCCAATGCTGGAAACAGCGGGTTGCAAATCGCTTTGGCCAGATTTTCTGGCATGTATTCATTAATATCGGTCGATGACATTTGCTTGTACCTTTGCGCCGTAGTCGTTAATTGCCTGCCAATCTGGCTGAATCGCTTGGTAATCCGATTCGGAATAACCCATGCGCACCGCTTGGTCGATAACGATACGAGCTAAATCGAAATGATGAGTGCGAGGGTGCTGCGCGAGATAATCTTTGAGAACGATGCCGAGATCGATCGGCTTGCCGTTATCTTTATGTAGGCGCAACATCTCGCCGATACGCTCGGCAAGCTCATCATTGACTTGTTGAAACTCTTCATATTCCACTTCAAGTGGCACTTGTCCGGTCACTTCGTCGTCACGCAGCACTAAGGCTTCATCACGCAAATCGCTCAAACGCTCAGCATCTGCGTAAGTGAGATACCATGGCATGTCGAAGTAATCTTTGACCGATTGGCGTAGACGAGTACTGAAGATTCGGTTTTTATCCATATCAATCGCGGTACGGATAAATTTGTGAACATGGCGGTCGTAACCGATCCACAGATCGATGGCTTGTTGACCCCAGCTGGTGATGCGATCGAGCTTCATCTGCAACCCAAACAGAGTTTCTTCGATAAACTCGAGTTCTTCATCCCCATAGACCAACTCTTGAATATCCAAGATCTGAGTTTGCAACTCATCCCCTGCCGCTTGCAGCGTATCTTGCAGCTCTTTGAGCGTGTTCGAGGTTTCTGAAAGCAGTGACTCACAGTTGTTGATCGCTTCACGCCAATCTTTGTTCAGCAGATCGGCAATTTGCTGTTTAACCGATTGTTGTTGCTCATCCATCACGCGTTGGTTGAGATCGATTTGATCAAAAATCTCACCCACAGAATATTTCAGCACCGCATAGACATTTTTTTTCCAATGCCCTGCCGTCCCGCCTTGCTTGGCTGCTTCAATGGCTTTCGCCATTTCGCCAGCCACCATGGAGAGCTGAATCGATAATCTAAGCTTGGAGAATTCTCGATGACGGACATAGTAGTCGGTAATGCCGATCGCCAACGGCGAAAGACGGTAGATACTGGCACCTTCCGTCATTTCGCTGGTAAAGCGGCTGATCAGGCGCTGCTTAACCAACTCATTGATGGCGTTGTTGGCGCGAAACGCTGAGGCTTCACCCGTTTCTTCAAACAGTCGAGTGACGATAGTAAACGCATCATGCAGCTCACCTTCACCCAACTCTTCATCAAACCTTTCGTTACTTAATACAGCGATGGCGATGAGAAACGCCAATCGCTCGGTGGTCAGGTTCAATGAGAAATCGTGCTGCTTAACCCAACTAACCAATTCATCGATTGGTTGCTCTGCAGCATTGAGAGTTGTCTCACTCATTGTTATTCCTGTTTATCTTTCTTCTTAGCCCACACATGAATGTATCGGCCCAGCGAGAGGTAAGGCTCTTGGCGACACAGACGTCGTTCCAACTCGAGCACATCCTCGTACTGGTAATCACCCATATTCTGTCTGTTCCCTATATAATCACTGAAACAGCGAATACCGGATTTTCCATAAATTTCAAAACCTGCGTCTTCAATCCACTGATAAACAGATTGAGGTTCTAGGCCTTTTTGCGGTTGCAGCTTAAAGCGTTTGCGATGAGGCATACCCTCAAGAATATGTGGGATATTGCCACAGACCACATTCTTATAAACCAAGCCATGGTGGTTGTAGAACATAATAGACGCGGCGCCACCCGGTGCGACTTGTTCTAATACCGTTTCCAACGCGGATTTTGGATCCGCCAACCATTCCATCACAGCATGAAACATCACCACATCGACGGGCTCTGCTAGGTGCTCACCAATCTTCTGCACCGGAGAATGGATCAGCCGATACTGCTCAAGCAAGCCATTTTTTGCAATATCCTGCTCTGCTAATTGCAGCATTTCAGAAGATAGATCACATAAGGCAATGCGATGTCCGAGTTTGGCAAGCTTTTGTGACATTTGTGCCAACCCGCCCCCCGCATCCAATACGGTTAGAGGCGGTTTGGCCTCGTCAAAGGTGGCTAACAATTGTTGAAGATCTTCCCAAACAATCACTTGGCGAATCTCGCCTTTGTCTGACCCGTAAATATTTTTTGCAAATTTGTGGGCAATATCGTCGAAATTACGGTCTTGGTTCACAGCAGCTTGAGTTATCATATCTAATCGTGCTGCTATTCTGTCATAAGGAAAGCAGATATAAAGAGGCATTCTCTTATTTTTATTATCAAGTGATGTTTTTTCGGACTATTTCTGTATGTTTGAGCTGAAAAAAGTGCTCTCGGCACTGTTAATGCCTTTGCCAGCACTACTTTTAATAGGCTTAGCTGGTCTGATGCTGATTATGTTTAGCACCAGACAAAAAACGGGGTGTTTCATCATATTATTCTCCTTTTTGGGGATATTCTTGGTTTCTTTCCAACCCGTTGCCAGCAAGTTATTAATGCCATTAGAAAGGCAATACTCTGTATTTCTACCCGAAGTACAAACCGTCGATTACGTCATGGTATTGGGCAATGGCCATGTGGTGGATGATCAAATCCCCCCTACGTCTGAGTTAAGCCGTACTTCGTTGATGCGTTTGACGGAAGGGATTCGTATTTTAAAGATGTATCCGGGCTCAAAATTGATTCTGTCTGGCTATGCGGGCGGCTCAGAAACCAGCCATGCGCGCATGATGGCGAATGTGGCTTTGGCTCTGGGTGTCGCGAAATCAGACATTATTCTTCTTGAAGATGCCAAAGATACTTGGGAAGAAGCGAGACAAGCAGCGGCGTTTGTGCGTCAGAAACAGCTGGTTTTGGTTACTTCTGCCAGCCACATGGCACGTGCAATGAAAGAGTTTCATGACGCTGGCATAACGCCGTTACCCGCGCCAACAAACTACCTTGCGCAAAAAAACATCTCTCAAGCTTGGGATAGATATGCCCCTAAAGCCATCTACCTTGAGCAAACAGAGCGCTACTGGCACGAAACCCTTGGGCAGCTATGGCAAGGCATGCGAGATTTGCTTCTTACTGACGAACAAATCATGGCAGAGAATCGGGCATCAAAATGATGCTTCATGAGCTGCAAAAAACAAAAAAAGAGCTTACTCAGCTCTTTTTTGTTTGTTAATTTTGGCTTTCTAAACAACGCCTAGTCGCCAGCAAACATGTAACCTTCACCGTGTACGGTCACAAAAATTTGTGGGTTCTTAGGATCAAACTCCATTTTAGCTCGCATACGACGAATCAAAACATCGATTGTTCTGTCGTTTGGCGCATCAACGCGATGGCTGATCATGTTGAGAATGCGCTCACGACTTAATACCTGATTTGGGTAAGAAGACAGTGCCACCAGCAGCTCATATTCTGCCTTGGTCAACTTCACTGGCTCACCATTATGACTCAACGCTCGACGATGAATATCGAAGGTCCAATCACCAAAACGGACAATATGGTCTTCGTTTTCTGCGTCTTGGTGTTTTGAGCCACCACTGCGCGTAAGCGAAATTCGCCACAACAAGTTTTTCACTCGAACCAGCAGTTCACGTAACTCAAATGGTTTGGTGACGTAGTCGTCTGCCCCCATCTCCAAACCAACAATTTTATCTATGCTATCCGTGCGTCCGGTTACCAGAATAATGCCAATGTCCGATTGGCTGCGTAGTTCACGGGTCAGCATCAAGCCATCTTCGCCTGGTAAGTTAATGTCTAACATCACCAAATCAACGCAGCTATTTTGCAAAATATGGCGCATCTCAGCACCACTTTCCGCTTCACTTACTGTGTAACCTTCTTTTTGAAAATAACCCGCAAGTTTACTGCGAGTCACTACATCATCTTCTACGACTAATACGTGATAGCTCATTTACACCACTTCATGTCATTTCTGTCTACACGGGCAGACATTCTATTCATAACTAGTAACATTTCTAGTCATACTTCGTTTGAAATGCAAGTATCTTGATTTTTATTGATTCAAAACAAGCTTAATATCAAGCTATTAATAAGCATAATTATCTTTATATTTTTCTTAACAATAGGCGTTATTGCTATTCATTTTTTTTGGTTACACTTATAGGAGATTGATTTAGGAGCGATAAATGATGCAAGAGATAAAAGCCTTTAATGAAAAACGTGCGGAAATATATTGGTGGCTTTCCAGCTTGTTTGCCAAAGAACTGACACAGAAAGAGCTCGATAAATATCAAAGCATGGAAATTAGAGCGTTTTTAACTGGATTGGCTGAGAACGATTCGCTACGTCCATCGATTGATGACTTTGTCGATGCCCTCAATCGTCTGGTTGACCGTCAAGATGCACAACTGGAATTATCCGCGGATTTTTGTGACCTGTTTTTGAAAACCGCAAAACACGGTGCGCTTCCATACGCATCAATTTATCTCACAAAAGATGGCCTGCTTAATGGTGATCCGGCACAAAAAATGGACGCTTGGCTTCAAAAACATGGCGTACAGGTCAATCAACAATTGAATGAACCTGCCGATCACTTGGCCATCATGCTCGATTTTCTTGGCAACCTCATCATTCGCTCCAATGAACTTGAACAAGAGCGTCACATGGAAGAAGCGTTTGTCGAACAAAACGACTTTCTCCAAGAAATGTTACTCTCTTGGCTTCCAAGCTTTGCTGTTCGTGCAAAGGAATGTGATGAATTTGGTTTCTATTCCAGTGCGATAAAACTACTTGTCGCATTTTGTAAGCTGGACAGCGACTATTTAGTTGGATAATAATTACGCCCTTATCAATAGAGCAAACACTCGGTTACACTTTAACCACTAAAGTGTGAACGCGGATACAGATTTCGCGGTTCGATTAGGTTGCCAGCTTTGCCGTCACAGTCTAAAATTGAGACCGCAATCGATAAAACATGATTTTAATGCAAACCGCTGAAACACAGCGGTTTTTGTGTTTTTTTAAGCTAAGCTGCTGCTTTTCTAGTGTGTCTTCTTTTAAGGCGAAATCGGAGAAAGGTAGCAAACCGTGTTGCCACGAATGTACTTCATTTCAACTGGCAACCTAGGACAGGACAATACCTATGGCCACAATAAAAGATGTCGCACGTCTCGCTGGCGTATCAACTACAACGGTTTCTCACGTAATCAATAAAACCCGATTCGTGGCTGAAGCCACTCAAGAAAAAGTCATGAAAGCGGTTGACGAGCTCAACTACGCACCGAGCGCAGTGGCTCGTAGCTTAAAGTGCAACACCACCCGCACTATTGGTATGCTGGTTACGCAATCTACCAACTTGTTCTTTTCTGAAGTGATTGATGGTGTAGAAAGCTACTGCTACCGTCAAGGCTACACACTAATTCTTTGTAATACTGGCGGTATCTACGAGAAGCAACGTGATTACATTCGCATGCTTGCCGAAAAACGCGTAGATGGCATTTTGGTGATGTGTTCAGACCTCACCGAAGAGCTGCGCGAAATGCTTGATAAGCATGCAGATATTCCTAAAGTAATTATGGATTGGGGCCCAATCAGCTCACAAGCCGATAAAATCATCGATAACTCAGAAGAAGGTGGCTACTTGGCCACTAAGTACCTGATTGACAACGGCCATACAAAAATCGCCTGTTTGAGCGGCCACTTTGAAAAAGCCGCGTGCCAAGAGCGCATCCAAGGCTTTAAACGTGCGATGAAGGAAGCCAATATCACAGTCAACGAAGATTGGATCCTTGAAGGGAACTTCGAATGCGACACGGCAGTGATGGCAGCTGACAAGATCGCGTCGTGGCAAGATCGCCCAACGGCAGTCTTCTGCTTCAACGATACCATGGCACTGGGTTTGATGAGCCGTCTTCAACAACTAGGGCGTCGTATTCCAGAAGACATCTCTGTGATCGGCTACGACAATATCGAGTTGGCAGAATACTTCTCGCCACCATTGACAACAATCCACCAGCCAAAACGTCGTGTCGGTAAAAATGCATTTGAGATCCTTCTCGAGCGTATTAAGGATAAAGAGCACGATAAGCGTATATTTGAAATGCACCCAGAGCTCGTTATTCGCGACACAGTTAAAAAAATCAATTAGTTAACACTAATATTCTAAAGCATCCAAGTCTGGGTGCTTTTTTTTATTCTTAGTAAGTGATTTGTTAAGTCAAATTCTGTTCAGTTCTTAAAATCGAGCACTCATTCACTTAACTGCAGCTATTACTTGAAGCAATGTCACACTTTTAATCTCAAAATGTGATGTTACTCCAATAGAAATCGTATTCTTTAAGTGTCACGCACAGGGCAAACCATCTGAAAAGGTGGGACGCAAAGCCTCCGGCCTAAACCATTCATAATTTGGTAGGTAGCGGGGTTACCGATGGCAAAAATGCATAACAACAAGTTTACCCATTAATGACATTGTATTTGCATTGGTTTGCTAATCTCTCGGACCTGATTTGGTGGCGTAATTGTAATTACACCGAGATAACACATCATGGATAAACCGATACTCAAAGATTCAATGAAGCTTTTTGAGCAACTTGGTGCGATAAAGTCTCGCTCTATGTTTGGCGGGTTCGGCCTTTTTGCAGATGAGACGATGTTTGCGCTCGTTGTCAAAGACCAGCTTCATATTCGCGCGGATCAAAAATCGACATTACTTTTCGAAAAGAAAGGACTAAAACCATACGTTTATACCAAGCGTGGGTTTCCAGTTGTCACTAAGTACTACGCGATCTCTGATTCGCTTTGGCAAGACCAAAATGCGCTTCTGTCCGTAGCGAAACAGGCACTAAAGAGTGCAAATAGTGACAAGCAGCAACAAGCAACTGCAAAACCGGATAGACTTAAAGACCTCCCTAACCTACGTTTAGCCACCGAACGAATGTTGAAGAAGGCAGGTATTGAAACCGTAGAACAGTTGGAATCGCAGGGCGCTGCTCGCGCGTATCAAGCGATTAAAAACACACACACGGGCTCAGTCAGCTTAGAGCTGTTGTGGGCACTTGAGGGCGCAATTAAAGGGACGCATTGGAGCGTTATCCCTCAACAACGACGTGATGAGTTAGTGAATAACTTGTCTTCATAGTAAGACAAAGTGACTATTGAGTTATAGACTAGAAACCACACCCCTACAGGTGTGGTTTTTTCGTATGGCACGAAATTATTTCTTTTTCACTCGGGTCTGATTACAACGCTATCTGGAGAATCTATCAATGAACAAAAAACTCGTATTCGGACTGTTGCTTATCACCACTATCATCTTATTGGGTGTTAACTTTAGCCAATACCTCACCTTAGAAAACGCTAAGGCGCAGCAAGTCGCTTTAACTCACTTTATTGAAGATAACTTCTGGTTATCCGCCATCAGCTATTTCATCCTTTACGTCGCTTTGACTGCTTTTTCTGTACCAGGGGCGACCGTCGTCACACTGCTTGGCGCTGCTCTCTTTGGTTTTTGGTTTAGCCTACTTCTGGTTTCCTTTGCCAGTACCATAGGGGCCACCATCGCATTTCTAAGCAGTCGTTACCTATTGAAAGAATGGGTCCAGAAGCGATTTGGAGACAAACTGAACTCGGTGAATCAAGGTGTTGAGAAAGATGGCGCGTTTTACCTATTTTCACTTCGCCTGATACCGATATTCCCATTTTTCTTAATTAACTTATTAATGGGGTTAACCCCTATCTCTATCAGTCGTTACTACGTCACTAGCCAAATTGGCATGTTGCCCGGCACGGCGGTTTACCTCAATGCTGGGACTCAGTTGGCAGAGATCAATACCTTATCTGGTATTTTGTCACCGGCTGTCATCGCCTCTTTTGCTTTACTTGGTGTATTTCCAATCGCTGTTAAGTGGTTGATGAGCAAGTTTCGTCCACAGTTCACGTCTCAGTAGAATGCCATTATGAGAGTGTTTACGGCTAATACACCGATAGAAGCGCATATTGTTTGTCAGTTGCTACTTAATGAGCAAATACTGTGTGAAGTACGTGGTGAAGGTTTATTTGGTCTTAAAGGGGAGCTTCCAGCCACAGACGACACCAATCCTTATGTATGGCTGTTGGAACCAAATAAGCTGGCGTTTGCGAAAACAGTCGTGGAGAGTTACCAAAGCCAATGTACATCTGTTGCCAATTGGCAGTGTAAGCACTGTGGCGAGGAAATTGAAGGGCAATTTGGCGCTTGTTGGTATTGTGGTTCTACACTCGAATAAGTATAGGATTTCGATAGAAAGTGAGATGGTAATAGAGAGGAGCTTGGCACTCCTCTCACTCATGTTAGATTTGACGTTGGATAAACTCTATCGAGTGCTGGTTAAACTCTTCTGACTTTTCTACGTTACAAACATGACCACAATCTTTAATTTCACGCAGCTCACTTCGCCTATGTGCAGCAACCATCTCTTTGACGGGCTTAATAAACATATAGTCCCTATCCCCCATCAAATAGAGCGTCGGAATGGGTAGTTCTCGCTCTTTGAAGTAGCGCATCAAAGGGTTGACTTCCGAAGCGAGAATAAACCATCGTTTGAACTCTTTTTGACAGAGCTTCTTTGCTTCTCTAATAAACAAATGCCGCGATTCTTGTTGATTTCTTTGTGGCATAACAATGTAGGCAAACAGTTTGTAAAGCCACATGTAGGGTAAGATGTGCTTACCTATATTCCCTAAGGAAACCAATACTCTAGAACGAGCATCCAAACGCGTAACGGCACCACCTAATACCATAGACTTCACTCTTTCACTCGCCATCTCCGCTAAATTGCGAACGATAATTGTCCCCAAGGACATGCCCACAAAGTGGGCAGAATGAATTTTTAAATGGTCCAATACCTTAACAATATCTTTTGTCACTTCGCCAAATGTGTAGCGGTTGCTCATCAGCTCTTTTAACAGTTGATTTGATTTACCATGACCTCTCAGGTCAACGAGCAATAAGTTAAAGTGTTGCTTGTATGCCTTTATTTGCTTAAACCAAATCGAAGAACTGCCACCAGCCCCATGCACGAATACCACCCATTCTTGACTGGTAGGATGAAGGTAGGTTTTATGAAACAGTAACGTTTGAGCCATATTGACACGCCAATAAAAAGTTAGCTTAAAGTCTAGAACAAGATTTTCCGCGGTTGAATAAAGCCATCACATGTCGGTATCTTGAACCTTGGTATCGAGAAGCAAGAATCCTACCATATAACGCTTCTATTTCTATTTGTGTTCCGTTAAAAAACGTAAAAAGGCACCATATTCGGTGCCTTTCCATTCATATTTCAGAACTTTTACTCTATTTTAGAGCAGATAGATACAACTCTATGTACTCTCGCGCGGCTGTGTTCCAGCAAAAATCTTGTTCCATCGCGTATAGCTGAACTCGTCGAAGCTCTGTTAGGTTCTGTGCATACAGCAACAACGCTCTTTGCATGGTAATCAACAATGCTTGAGCGGTAGGCTCATAGAACACAAATCCTGTTGCACTCTGCGCATCAACATCGTAATCGCTCACACTGTCTTTTAATCCACCGACACCACGCACGATAGGCAAGGAGCCATACGCCATGCTATAGATTTGATTTAAGCCACAAGGTTCAAACTCAGATGGCATAAGGAAAAAGTCTGAGGCAGCTTCCACCAAATGAGCCAATTGATTGTTGTAAGCTTCGACAAAAACAAATTTGTCACCAAATTGCGCAGCAACGTCACGCAATTGAGCGGCTAAAAGCGGATCTCCCGTTCCAACTAGAACCAGTTGAACGTCGTGTTTTAAAAAGTCAGAGAGGATTGGCAGAAGGTAGTGAACACCCTTTTGATGGGTTAGTCGGCAGACCATACCAAACATAGCAACATCTTTGACCGGCAAACCAATTTGCTCTTGAAGGGCACGTTTACAACCGTTTTTCCCACGAACCATACTTTGCTTGGTGGCTTTATAGTTTATTGGCAAGTAGGTATCGGTGTCAGGATGCCAAGCTGAGTAGTCGCAACCATTGAGAATGCCTACGAGATCATCCGCTCGCGTTTGAAACTCCCATGCCATGCCATGGCTACCTAACTCAGTTTTCAGCTCTTCTGCATAAGTTGGGCTAACGGCATTAATTTTATCCGCATTCATCACGCCCGCTTTTAGCATGGTAATGTGAGTACTGCTGACTGCCGCATCAGGAACGTGACGACAATGAAACTCTGGAAGGCACTGTACCTCCTCGTAGTTAAACACACCTTTAAAGACCGCATTATGGATCGACAAAATGCTCTTTGTTTGTGCAAAAAACGGATCCTGACCGTAACGGTGCTTAAGCAAAAATGGGACGAAGCCTGTATGCCAATCATTGGCATGAACAATATCCGGTTGAAAACCTATCTTTGCCAGCATGTCTAAACATGCGGCGCTGAAAAACGCAAAACGCTCACCGTTATCGGTGTAAGCTTGATTGTTTTCAGCGTACATCGACGGACGATCAAAATAGTGAGCGCACGCAATGAGATAGACAGGCGTGTCGCCCAAGACACGCTTTTTTACTTGATAATGAGTATGAGGCCAAGATTCTAAGTGTGTGTCCAAGATGATTTCATCATCACTCAATCCAGGAATCATGGTATAAGCCGGAATGGCAATTCTTGCATCTTGGTTGAGATTGACGAGAGCTTCAGGCAGTGCCTTGGCCACATCGGCCAAGCCACCACTTTTGATCAAACCTTCAACTTCAGACGCTACAAACAGAATCGACAAAGCGTTAGTAGCCAACTCTTGCTCCTTTTGGAATTACAACGATACCCTCTTCAGAAACATGGTAGAGTTTCTTATCTTCTTGCAGGTTGACACCAATTTGTGTGCCTGGTGCTATATCTACGTCTTTATCCACTATTACACGACGAAGAACACAACCATCACCTACTTTAACGTCACCAAGCAGAATCGACTCACTGATATCACAAGCCGATGCAATGTTGCTACGATATCCCAATACTGACTTTTCAATACGCGAACCACGGACATAACTGCCATTACAAACCAAACTATCAATAATTTGTACACGACCGTTATCAGAGTCTGTAAACGTTGCAGGAGGCAACGGTGGTTGATAAGTATGCAGCGGCCATTTGCGGTTGTATAACGAGAAAGGCGCGTCTTTCTTCAGCAGATCCATATGAGCTTGCCAGTACGCATCAATGGTACCGACATCACGCCAATAGACTTGCTCTTTTTCCCCAGAAATTCGGTTTTGGCTAAAGTCGTACACGAATACGTCACCACGCGGGAACATTTTTGGAATAATGTCCTTACCGAAATCGTGAGATGAATTTTCATTGTCCGCGTCTTCAATCAACTCAGCGAACAACACATCCGCTTCAAAGATATAGTTACCCATTGAAACCAAGGCAAAGTCTGGATCACCTGGAATCGATTTTGGCGCTTTAGGCTTTTCCTCAAAACCCACCATACGTCCCTCTGCGTCCACTTCGATAACGCCAAACTGAGAAGCCTCAGATAATGGCATTCTAAGCGCCGATACAGTGAGCGCCGCTTCCTTCTCTTTGTGGAACTGAAGCATCTGCTTGATATCCATCTTATAGATGTGATCCGAACCAAAAATACACACTTGCTCAGGCTCAGATAGCTCCATAAAACGTAGATTTTGATAGATTGCGTCCGCAGTGCCTTCGTACCAACGTTTGCCAGTGCGCATCTGTGCTGGAATAGGGTCTATGAATCGATCAGTAATACCACTGATATTCCACCCTTTCTTCATATGATGGAACAGAGATTGAGATTTAAACTGAGTTAACACGTAGATACGCATCAAGTCTGCGTTCACAAAGTTATTTAACGCGAAGTCGATTAAGCGGTAACTACCGCCGAAAGGCACCGCGGGTTTACTACGAGATTCCGTCAAAGGACGTAGCCTTGAACCTTCACCGCCAGCAAGAATCATTCCCAAAACACCAGCCATTCGTTGTTCTCCATTTCGTTATAGCTAGGAAACTCAGTCATTAGAATCAATGGGGGATGACTGAGCATAATTTAACCACCCGTACCAAGCCTTGAATTGTTTAAGCCGAATCATTTTTGATCAAGGCATTACATTAATATTGCACGAGTTTCGTATAAGTTATCTCACTTCCTACAAAAAACAATTTCAAATAAGGTATTGTGTGCTGCGTGCATTTGTTACTTTAGCAACTCGTTATCTAAGTCACACTCGAACAGGTGTTTATTTACATATCCTGATCAGCAGCGTTACACATTTCCGACACTCGCAATCTCTAGTAGATATGAACAGAATAAGTCAGGCATATGATACTGACATGACAGAAAAACCGGAGTGTTAAATTATCGCTCTCATCAACCTCTGAGTCTCTTGTACTTGGTCATAAAAAAAGCAGCCTTCAAGGCTGCTTTTCAATTAAGGAGATCGTCTACTTTGCGTTCTTACGTTTATCCGTCACTTCCCATTTACCATCGACATAAAGCGCAGTCCAACCTGTCGGTTTTCCATCGACTTCAGTGCGTACATAGTTTTCTTTGGTTTTACGGCTAAAACGAACAACTGCTTCAACCCCATCAGGGTCTTGTGCCGGTGCTTCTGCGAGGTGTTTGTATTTCTCTGGCAAGCGCTCAGTAAATCGAGCGAGTTCAGAAACCAACGGCACGCGCGTTTCTCTTGATTTCGGGAAATTACTCGCGGCAAGGAATAAGCCGGCAGCACCATCACGAAGAACGAAGTACGCATCTGAATTGCTGCATGGCAGTTCAGGGAAGTGAACTGGATCTTCTTTTGGTGGTGCGACTTCACCGTTTTTCAGAATCTTACGCGTATTCTTACAAGACTCACTGGTGCAATCCATATACTTGCCGAAACGGCCATTCTTCAGCACCATGTCCGAGCCACATTTATCACACTCGACAACAGGACCGTCATAACCTTTCACTTTGAACTCGCCATGCTCGACTAAGTAACCTTCACAGTTTGGATTGTTACCACATACGTGCATCTTGCGTTTATCATCGATCAGGTATGCATCCATCGCGGTTTCACAGATAGGACAACGTTTCTTTGCTCGTAGTGCCGCTGTTTCCACGTCTTCTTCAAGCACGTTGATGATGCCATCTTCGTCCCCTAAGTTAATCGTAGTTTTGCAGCGCTCTTTCACTGGCAACGCGTAACCAGAACAGCCAAGGAAAACCCCAGTAGACGCAGTACGAATGCCCATTGGACGTGAACAGGTCGGACATTGAATATCCGTCATCACGATATGATTGAGCTTCATACCGCCATGTTCTTCGTCTTCTTCAGCGCGCCCGAGATCGGTGGTGAAGTCTGCAAAGAACTGATTGAGAACCTCTTTCCAGTTCACATCGCCCTCGGCGATTTTATCCAGTTTCTCTTCCATGCGAGCAGTGAAATCATAGTTCATCAGATCGTTGAAACTGTTATCTAGGCGGTCAGTCACGATCTCGCCCATTTTTTCTGCATAGAAACGGCGCTGTTCGACCTTCACATAACCACGATCTTGGATCGTAGAAATGATGGAAGCGTATGTGGATGGACGGCCAATACCACGCTTCTCAAGCTCTTTAACCAAGGCGGCTTCGGTAAAACGCGCAGGCGGCTTAGTAAAGTGTTGTTTTGGCTCTAGAGACTCTAGGCTTAGCTTATCACCCACTTGAACCGCTGGAAGGATCGTATCTTCATTTTTGCCCAGTGGACGCTGTACGCGAGTCCAACCATCAAACTTCAGAATGCGGCCTTTGGCTTTGAGCGTATACTCTGCCGCTTTAACGCTCACTGTCGTTGAGTCGTACTCTGCTTCGGTCATTTGACAGGCAACAAACTGATTCCAAATTAGGGCATACAGCTTGTGTGCATCGGCATCCACACCCTCTAGAGCATCTGATTTGATATTGACATCAGAAGGACGAATCGCTTCGTGAGCTTCTTGAGCGCCCTGCTTGCTACCGTAAACCAACGGTTCAGAAGGTAAATAACGCGCACCAAACTCATCATTGATGTAACCACGTACCGTATCTACGGCTTCTTGGCTTAAGTTGGTCGAATCTGTACGCATGTAAGTAATATAACCTGCTTCATACAGACGCTGGGCCAACATCATGGTTTTCTTAACGCCGTAACCTAAACGCGTACTGGCAGCTTGCTGTAGCGTTGAGGTAATGAATGGTGCTGAAGGTTTGCTCTTAGTTGGGCGGTCTTCACGCTTACAAACTTCAAACTGTGCTTTTTGCAGAACCGCCAGTGCTGCGTTGGTTTCCGCTTCATTGACTGGACGGAAAGCATCACCCGACTTTTGTGCCACCAAAAGCTTGAATGGCATGGTTTCTTGCGTCAGCGTGTTGGCGTGAATGTCCCAAAACTCTTCTGGAACAAACGCTTTAATTTCACGTTCACGTTCTACCAGCAATTTCACTGCAACAGACTGTACGCGGCCGGCAGACAAGCCGCGAGCGACTTTCTTCCACAATAATGGGGAAACCATAAAGCCAACCACGCGGTCCATAAAACGGCGTGCTTGCTGGGCATTAACACCATCCATGTTCAAGTGGCCAGGCTTTTTGAAGGCCTGCTGGATAGCATTCTTAGTAATTTCGTTAAAGACAACTCGTTTATAGCGCGCTTCATCACCACCGATGATCTCACGAAGATGCCACGCAATAGCTTCCCCTTCGCGGTCCAAATCGGTTGCGAGATAAACAAAGTCAGCATCTTTGGCGAGTTTCTGTAACTCACTAACGACCTTCTCTTTGCCAGGCAGAATTTGATAGTTTGCCGCCCAATCATGATATGGGTCGATACCCATTTTTTTGATCAGTGCGTTACGATCTTTCTCTTCTTTAATACGAGCTTTTTCTTCTACGCTCATACCCTTGGTGGAAATGGCTGCCGCTTTTTCACCTGTACTTTGACCTGCTGTAGGCAAGTCACGAACATGGCCGACACTCGACTTAACAATAAAGTCTTTTCCAAGATATTTATTGATCGTTTTAGCCTTAGCTGGCGACTCCACTATAACGAGCGATTTACCCATATTGACTCTAACGTCCTTTAAAAATGATCACATTACTCTTATTTACGGGATAAAAGTAATCGGTACATTGTACTATTTCATTGCTTCTTTTTTTACTATTGTGCGAGATGAAAAGAAGATCAACTGCTTTTTTACATTTCGAATTCGTTTGGTCGACAATTCATCGCTCAACATTAAATAACGGCTTTTGCTTCTATCGACAAAAATGCGGAAACTGTAGACCGACGTATACTAAGCAACGGAGGAATTTTGTTGCTAATAAAAACCTAATTTTTCTGTTGCGCGTCACAAAACGTTTTATGATCGACATCAATCAAAACGATGCTATCCACTTCTTGCGAAAAATTGAGATTGAAATCAACTTCTAAAACCCTAGACTAGTTTTGATAAAACATAGTACAGGTCTAATACAATGAGCGATAAAAAATCGATTTCTCAATTCGAATTGTTGTTAATTGCTAACCACATCATCCAAGAACATGACGACTATATTGAAGGGATGAGAGCAACCAGTGTTGAAGAGAAAGACGATGTCCTTGTCTTCAAAGGCGAGTATTTCCTTGATCAAAATGGTCTACCAACCACAAATACAACCGCTGTTTTCAACATGTTCAAATATCTTGCACACCATCTATCAAAAGAGTTCACGCTCGAAAAATAACCCGCTGAAAACAAGCAAAAAGCCTTGGATGAAACCAAGGCTTTATTATTTGCGTATCTCGCCATTTTTTAAGCAAACTGGCTTAACTGAGCCAGTTTTTCAAAGTAATCTGGGAATGTTTTCGAGGTACATTTAGGATCGTTGATTGTCACTGCCGTGTCGCTCAGTGCCACCAATGAAAAGCACATCGCTACACGGTGATCATCATAGGTGTCAATTGCAGCATGTTTAAGCTGTTTTGGTGGCTTCACAATCAAGTAATCGTCACCTTCCTCAACCTCCGCGCCCACTTTCCGTAGCTCTGTTGCCATTGCGGTTAAACGGTCGGTTTCTTTCACACGCCAGTTGTAGACATTGCGAATGGCCGTTGTTCCCTCAGCAAACAAAGCTGTTGTCGCGATCGTCATCGCAGCATCGGGAATATGATTGTAATCCATATCGATGCCTTTTAGCTGACCTACGCGGGAAATGACGTAATCTTCTCCCCACTCAATTTCGGCACCCATTTTCTCAAGAGCATCAGCGAAATGGATGTCTCCCTGAATGCTATTTTTGCCGATTCCCGTTACCTTGATCTCGCCACCTTTAATTGCGGCAGCAGCTAAAAAATAAGACGCTGACGAGGCATCACCTTCCACCAAGAATTGGCCTGGCGATACATAGTTTTGACCGGCTGGAATAACAAACTCTTGGTAGGCATTGTTGACCACATCCACACCAAATTGCTTCATGATGTGCAGTGTAATGTCGATGTAAGGTTTTGAAACGAGTTCACCGACAATATGAATTTTCACTTCACCTTGTGCTAACGGTGCCGCCATTAAAAATGCTGTTAAGAACTGGCTAGAAATAGAGCCGTCAATATTTACAGTTCCCGCCTGCAAGCCTGTTGCGTTGATTTTCAACGGTGGGTAGTTTTCGTTTTCAAGATACTCGATTTGAGCACCCGCTTCTCTTAAGGCATCCACTAAATGCCCAATAGGGCGCTCTTTCATTCGCGGTTCGCCCGTCAGTACAAACTCCCCTTTGCCCAAACAAAGCGCTGCGGCAAGTGGGCGCATCGCTGTACCGGCGTTGCCTAAAAACAGCTCCTGAGCCTCAGTCGCTGTAAACGGACGGCCTAAGCCTTCCACAACACAAACGGTTTTGTCGTCAGAGAGCTCATAATGCACGCCAAGCTTCGTTAGCGCATTCAGCATATGACGGATATCATCACTGTCTAACAAGTTAGTGAGTCGCGTTGTGCCTTGAGCAAGGGCAGCCAATAACAGGGCGCGGTTAGAAACACTTTTTGAACCAGGCAGGTTCACTTCACCATTGACTTTTTTAATCGGTTGTAACGTAAGGCTTTCCATTAATTGAGTTAATCCTTGAGTCCCGTTTTCCTTAAGGTGGGGACTTCAACTTATTCTTCGTGACTTCAGACTAACGAAAAAGAACCGATAAAACCAGTGTAAATGAGTGAATAATTACTCAAATCTAAAGTGCTAAATCAACCCTAACTCCATCATCAAAATAAAGTATCCGAATCTTATCCGCACGGTTGAATAACATACTCTTATCAACGTCCTGAATAACATTAATCAACTGCCCTTTTTCCGTCTTAATCAACAGTTCAACCAGTTGATATTCAATGCGGTATTCACTTTGACCTTGGTTTTGTACGATGACAGCGCCCGCTACTGCGCCAATGGCTGTTGCAACCTCTTTCCCAGTTCCTCCTCCAAACTGATTTCCAACTAAACCACCTATCGTGGCACCGAGTAATGTTTTCCACCCTTCGGCTTGAGAGCGCATAATCTCCTGTTGAGAAATGTATCGAACCGATTCCACTTCGCCATAAATGACTTTATTCACTGGCTTTGCTACATTCCTCTCATAGTTTGCGTGCACTAGAAACGGCATAAGCAGCAGGCAATACAACCATTTTTTCATAAACATCTCCTCAAACCGGACTATAGATATTCTCACATGGCGATCTATCTGACAGAACTTGATAGTAAAAGTTTAGACTTTCCTCCTGCAGAAAAGGCATTGGCCGATCCAAATGGCTTGTTGGCCTTTGGTGGAGACCTCACACCAGAAAGACTGATCGCGGCATATCACCATGGTATTTTTCCGTGGTACGGGCCAGGAGAACCCATTTTGTGGTGGAGTCCATCTACGCGAGCCGTTTTTGATCCAAATACCTTCTTACCCGCAAAAAGCCTTAAAAAGTTCCAGAGAAAGGCTCAATACCACGTCAGCATTAATCATGCGACGCCAGAAGTCATTAAGCTATGTGGCAACACAAGACCAGCGGAAGAAACTTGGTTAAATGATGAGATGCAAGCGGCCTACATCTCATTAGCTTTGCAAGGTGTCTGTCACTCGGTTGAGGTTTGGCAAGATCAAAGACTCATTGGCGGTTTCTATGGCCTTAGCATAGGAGAATTGTTTTGTGGCGAATCGATGTTTAGCCTCGAAACCAACGCATCTAAAATTGCATTATGGTATTTTTGCCGTCATTTCAGCGAGCATGGTGGCAAGCTGATCGATTGCCAGGTGATGAATTCTCATCTGCATTCATTGGGGGCTTTTACGTTGCCGAGAGAGGAATTTCTCCAACGACTGCTATGCTTAAAACAACAGAGAGTAACGTCGGGTTGTTTCTCACCCCAATGGTTGAAGAGGCACAATGCATGAGTTCAGATATCCATCAGATCAAAATAGGGCTCACAGACAATCATCCTTGCAGTTATTTGCCCGAGAGAAAAGAACGAGTCGCCGTAGCACTTGAGGCGGATATGCACACGGCTGACAATTATGAAGTTCTGCTAGCCAATGGATTTCGTCGCAGTGGCAACACCATCTACAAACCTCACTGCGACAGCTGTCAATCGTGCTTGCCGATCCGCATTTCCGTGCCTGACTTTGAGTTATCCAAAAGTCAAAAAAGGCTATTGGCCAAAGCACGAAAACTGAGTTGGAGCATAAAAAACAAAATGGATGAAGACTGGTTTGAACTCTATAGTCGCTACATTATTGTGCGCCATCCCAACGGCACCATGTACCCCCCAAAAAAGGCAGACTTTGACCACTTTTCAAGAAACCAGTGGCTCACAACGCAATTTTTACATATTTACCAAGATAATGAACTGATTGCGGTTGCTGTCACTGATGTGATGAGCCACTGTGCCAGTGCGTTTTATACGTTTTTTGCCCCTGAACACTCGCTATCTCTAGGAACATTGGCGGTTTTGTTCCAAATTGAATACTGTCAGCAAGAACGTAAACAGTGGCTTTATCTTGGTTATCAGATTAACGAATGTCCAGCGATGAACTATAAAGTTCGATTTCAATGCCACCAAAAACTAGTAAATCAGCGTTGGCAAGGGTAGAATACGGCCCAACTTTACTTTTTTATATTTTATCGGCCTAAGAATGCCCGTTAAAATTCGCCAAGTTTCTAAGAGGATTAAATGGCTAAAGAAGACGTAATTGAGATGCAAGGTACTGTCCTTGATACTCTACCAAACACTATGTTCCGCGTTGAGCTTGAAAATGGCCACGTTGTAACAGCGCACATTTCAGGCAAAATGCGCAAAAATTACATCCGTATCCTAACGGGTGACAAAGTAACTGTAGAGATGACTCCATACGACCTATCGAAAGGCCGCATCGTCTTCCGTGCTCGTTAATCTCTGATTATCGCAGTAATGCAAAAAACGGAGCTATCGCTCCGTTTTTTGTTACGTGAAAATGGTATTTGTCATAGTAAAGCGAGCCGAAGCTCGCTTTATCTAACTTGTGAAACTGACTTAATGAACAGCTTCTTCACGGGCAGTTAGGTACTCAAATTTCAAATCGTCTTTCTCTAAGGTCACCTTCACTGTGCCACCATCGATGAGTGAGCCAAACAACAACTCGTTGGCCAATGGTTTTTTCAGTTTATCTTGAATAACGCGGCTCATCGGACGGGCTCCCATCGCTTTATCGTACCCTCTATCCGCTAACCAATGACGAGCATCTTCAGAGACTTCTAGAGAGACCCCTCTCGCATCCAACTGGACTTGCAACTCAACGATAAACTTATCAACCACCTGATGAATAATTGCTACATCAAGGCTATTGAACCAAATGATGTTATCTAGACGGTTACGGAATTCTGGCGTGAAGACTTTCTTGATTTCACCCATCGCATCTGGGCTGTGATCTTGTTGGATCAAACCAATGGATTTCTTCTCAGTTTCTGCCACACCCGCATTCGTCGTCATCACCAAAATCACATTACGAAAGTCCGCTTTGCGACCGTTGTTATCGGTAAGCGTGCCATTATCCATCACCTGCAACAATAGGTTGAAGATATCTGGATGCGCTTTTTCGATTTCATCTAGCAGCACAACGGCATGAGGATGTTTGATCACCGCATCCGTGAGCAAACCACCTTGATCGTAGCCAACATAACCTGGAGGCGCACCAATCAAACGGCTCACTGAATGTCTCTCACCATACTCAGACATATCAAAGCGTAATAGCTCAATCCCAAGTAGCTTCGACAGCTGAACAGTGACCTCAGTTTTACCAACACCAGTTGGGCCAGCAAACAAGAAAGACCCAACCGGTTTATTTTCGGCACCTAAACCTGCACGGCTTAATTTGATCGCTTCACACAACACGTCAATAGCAGCGTCTTGCCCGAACACCAACATCTTCATCTTATCATCCAGACTCTTGAGGATATCTTTGTCTGAAGAGGAGACTGATTTTTCAGGAATGCGAGCCATCTTAGCAACCATCGCCTCAATGTCGGCAACACCAACTGTCTTTTTACGTCGACTTGCTGGCGTCAATCGGCTACGAGCGCCAGCTTCATCAATGACATCAATCGCTTTATCAGGCAGATGACGCTCGTTGATGTATTTGGCTGATAATTCTACAGCGGCACGTAGCGCTTTGTTGGTGTAACGAACATCGTGGTGTGCTTCATACTTAGACTTCAAACCCATCAAAATTTTGGTCGTGTCATCTAAAGAAGGTTCCACAACGTCAATTTTTTGGAAGCGGCGAGACAACGCGCGCTCTTTATCGAAAATGTTGCTGTACTCTTGATAAGTAGTGGAACCAATACAACGCAGCTTGCCACCACTCAATAAGGGTTTGATCAAGTTAGCGGCATCAACTTGTCCACCCGATGCTGCACCAGCACCGATAATGGTGTGGATCTCATCGATAAACAGAATCGCGTCTTTCTCACGTTCAAGTTGCTTCAAGATGGTCTTAAAACGTTTCTCAAAATCACCACGGTACTTAGTACCAGCTAGCAAAGAGCCAATATCCAGAGAATAAATAACACTATCTTTAATTACATCTGGTACAGAACCTTCAACAATACGCCACGCGAGTCCTTCTGCAATCGCGGTTTTACCCACACCAGCTTCGCCAACCAGAAGGGGATTGTTTTTACGACGGCGGCAAAGCACTTGAATCGTGCGCTCCAATTCTTTATCACGGCCAATCAGAGGATCTATATGTCCATCTTTCGCCACTTGATTTAAGTTAGTTGCGAAACTTTCTAGACGCTCATCAGAGCTATTTTCGTCACTATTTGCATCACTGCCAAAAGACTCAGAAGAAGACGAAGAATCATCACTCGCACCAGCCGCTTTGGTGATACCGTGGGAAATGAAGTTAACAATATCCAAACGAGAGATATCATTTTTCTTGAGTAGATACGCCGCATGCGATTCTTGCTCACTGAAAATGGCAACTAAAACGTTAGCGCCCGTGACTTCGCTGCGACCGGAAGATTGAACGTGAAATACGGCACGTTGTAACACACGTTGAAAGCTCAATGTAGGCTGAGTCTCACGAGTTTCGTCATTGTCCGGAATAAGTGGTGTTGTTTGGTCTATGAACACATCAAGTTCATAGCGCAAAGCATTTAAGTCAGCTTTGCATGCCAGAAGAGCTTCCTTCGCAGCATTGTTTTCCAACAATGCAAGCAGGAGGTGTTCGACAGTCATGAACTCATGTCGTTTGTCACGAGCACGAGCAAAGGCGCCGTTTAGGCTCGACTCTAATTCTTTATTAAGCATAAGTACCTCCTGTGAGAACAACTTGGTTGCTCGAGCAAGTCTTATCTTTACGCTTGCTCCATCGTACAAAGTAGCGGATGTTCATTCTCCCTTGAATACATCGTAACCTGCGCTACCTTCGTTTCAGCAATCTCTGCACTATACGTGCCACAAATTGCCTTCCCCTCATAGTGAACCTGAAGCATGATTTGGGTTGCTTTATCTAAATCATGCGAGAAAAATCGCTCAAGAACCTCAATCACAAAATCCATCGGGGTGTAATCATCGTTATTTAACACCACGTTATATTTCTTGGGCGGCTGAATTTGGGTAATTTCTTTCTCCAGTAAATCTGAATCTGGAGTGATCCATTCAAAATTTTTACTCATGGCTTCTTTTTAAACACTTGGGACTATTAACAAAGAGTCAGATACCTGCAAACACTTTACCATAAGCACAGAGCTCGGTGTAGTCAGTTAGCCTTCGCGAGTCATTTCCCTTACTTAGAGACTAATTCACGCCACAGCAGGCTGCAAATAAAAAGTCAAACCGAGAACCCTCTAAGTGATTGTTTGCCGATTAAACCACCAATCGTTAACTCATTAATTCATGCCGCTGATTAAATCAATAAAGAAACTTTTGCAAAAATGTTAATTACAAAAGTGATCTGTTTGCGATTATGTTGTTATTAATACATTTTTACTATTGACTAGCAAAAATCATTGACTACATTGGTTGTTGTTGATGCATTTTTCTTCACTTAGTGCTTCGCTTCGCAAAATGCGAAACTTGCAATAAAAGTTTAGCTGCCAAAAATCCATCACACTAAATTCTTACATTTAGCTTAAAAGCAAATTGCCAACAGTCATTACGACGTCGATTGGCTGACAACATCAGTAACAAAATGCATGAGGGATGTATAGCATGGCTACAGGTACAGTTAAGTGGTTCAATAACGCCAAGGGATTTGGGTTCATTTGTTCAGATCAAGAAGAGGGTGACATCTTTGCTCACTACTCTACGATTCAAATGGACGGTTATCGTACTCTGAAAGCAGGCCAACAAGTTTCGTATGAAATCGAGAAGGGCCCGAAAGGGTGTCACGCTAGCAGTGTCGTTCCACTAGAAGTACACGCAACGAAGTAAGACTGGTATTGCTAGAATTTTCACTTTTAAGCAACGCTTTAGCTCTTATAAAAAACCCGCCAATTGGCGGGTTTTGTGTTTTCTAACTTGGGTTAGCCTTCGATGACGTGATTGAGCGTTTCGCTCGGACGCATCAACGCCGACGTTTTTGCATCGTCAAATAGGTAGTAGCCGCCTAGATCACCTGGGGCACCTTGCGCACCATTTAACTCAGTGACAATCACTGCCTCTTGCTCCGCAAGTGCTTTTGCAATAGGAGCAAATTCAGCCGCCAGTTCAGCGTCCGCGATTTGCTCTGCCAACGCTTTCGCCCAGTAAGCAGCCAAGTAGTAATGGCTACCACGGTTGTCCAACTCACCGACTTTACGTGAAGGTGACTTGTTTGTATCTAAAAACTCACCTGTCGCTGCATCTAAGGCATCCGCCAAAACTTTGGCTTTGGCATTGCCTGTCACCACGCTTAGGTGCTCCAACGAAGCAGCCAGCGCTAAAAACTCACCTAAAGAGTCCCAACGAAGATGGTTTTCTTTTTGAACTTGCTGTACGTGCTTCGGCGCAGAACCGCCAGCTCCGGTTTCAAATAGGCCGCCACCGTTCATCAGTGGAACGATAGAGAGCATTTTTGCCGATGTACCTAATTCTAGAATTGGGAACAAATCGGTTAAGTAGTCACGTAGTACGTTACCAGTCACAGAAATGGTGTCTTGACCTGCTTTGATACGCTCTAGTGAGAACTTACATGCATCAATTGGAGACAAGATTTTAATTTCGAGACCATTTGTATCGTAACTAGGTAGGTAGGCATTTACTTTCTTAATAAGCTCGGCGTCGTGAGCTCGGTTTTCGTCCAACCAGAATACCGCAGGAGCACCACTTGCTCTTGCGCGCGTGACAGCCAGTTTGACCCAGTCTTGAATTGGAGCGTCTTTAACTTGGCACATACGGAAGATATCACCTTCTTCGACGGCTTGTTCAAGCAGCACAGTGCCGTCTGTTGTAACGACTTTAACAGTGCCCGCAGCATCGAGGATAAAGGTCTTATCGTGTGAGCCGTACTCTTCCGCTTTTTGTGCCATCAAACCAACGTTTGGTACACTACCCATTGTTGTCGGGTCAAATGCACCATGCTCTTTACAGAAATCGATAACCGCTTGATAGACGCCAGCATAGCAACGATCTGGAATCAATGCTTTGGTGTCTTTCTGCTTGCCATCAGGACCCCACATTTGGCCAGAGGCACGCAGCATTGCAGGCATAGATGCATCAACAATCACATCACTCGGTACATGCAGGTTAGTAATACCACGGTCAGAGTCGACCATTGCTAACGCTGGTTGTGATTCGTAAACCGCAGCAATTGCAGCTTCAATCTCTTCTTTTTGTGCTTGTGGCAAGGCAGCAATTTTCGCGTATACATCACCAAGTCCGTTGTTTACATCCACACCCAACTTAGCGAAAAGATCACCGTATTTTACAAAAACGTCTTTATAGTAAACTTTGACCGCATGACCAAAAATGACAGGATCTGACACCTTCATCATGGTTGCCTTCATATGCAGTGATAGCAGAACATCTTGTTGCTTAGCTTCTGCAATTTCTTTCTCGAAAAACGCAACAAGTGCCTTTTTGTTTAGAACGGCAGAGTCGATGATCTCTTTATCTTGCAGTGCAAATGCTTTCTTTAGGACTTTCTTAGAACCATCTTCAGCAACAAATTCAATTTGCACATTTGTTGCACCGTTTACTGTCACGGACTTTTCACTGCCGAAGAAATCTTTTTCCGTCATGCTTGAGACGTGAGACTTCGAGTCTGAGCGCCAAGCTCCCATTGAATGCGGGTTTTTCTTTGCATAGTTCTTCACTGACAGCGGCGCACGACGATCCGAGTTACCTTCACGAAGTACAGGGTTTACCGCACTGCCTTTAATCTTGTCATAAGTAGCCTTAATCGCTTCTTCTTCATAAGTGCTCGGCTCTTCTGGGTAATTTGGCAGATCATAGCCTTTGTCTTGAAGCTCTTTAATCGCTGCTTTCAACTGAGGAATTGAGGCTGAAATATTTGGCAGCTTGATGATGTTCGCTTCTGGCGTCTGAGCCAGCTCACCAAGTTCTGCAAGCGCATCGCCAATACGTTGTTCTTCTTTTAGGTGCTCTGGGAAGTTGGCAATAATACGCCCAGCTAGAGAAATGTCGCGAGTTTCAACATTAATACCTGATGATGCGGTAAAAGACTGAATAATTGGCAACAAGGAATAGGTTGCTAACGCTGGTGCTTCATCAGTAATGGTGTAAATAATGGTAGGTTTTTCTGTAGGCATGAAATTTCCCTATTTTTTAACACCTCAGCAAGCTGAGATGAGTGGTAATGACGCGCTTTGCACTTTCACTGAGTGTCAGTATCTCCCCTAGCGCAAACCGCCGCTTGGCACTCTTTGTTTTACGTTTTGAGTCAGTTGCTCTAAATCCATGAGTGCACGTTTATAATTAAACAAATTGCGCGAAATAGTCTATTATTCTGTGCGCTATTGTTAGTATAAGGCGCGCAGATCATATCCGATTCCGTCGAAAGTTAAAACTTATACACACACTTCATTTACATTTTTGCAAGGTACTTAACATGTCATTCCGTTCTAGCAGCACTTCTCCACGCTCGAACAAGCAAACAGCGACCAAGCGATTTAAACAAAACGCCAAATTCCAATCCGCTGATGCTTTAAAAGCAAATAGTGCCAAGCGAAAAAGCAGCGCACAGGTTAAAAAACCTCTAGCGCTAGCAGAACGTAAAGTGATCATATTCAACAAGCCATACGACACGCTAAGTCAGTTTACCGATGGGGAAGGTCGAAAGACGCTAGCAGACTATATCAAGATTAAAGGCATTTATGCGGCAGGACGACTCGATCGTGATAGTGAAGGGCTAATGGTGCTTACCAATGACGGAATTCTTCAAGCTAAACTCACTCAGCCAAAATCCAAATCGCCTAAAACCTATTGGGTACAAGTGGAAGGTGCTCCGACCGAAGAACAGCTCGAACCCCTTCGCCGTGGTGTTGAGCTGAAAGATGGACTAACGTTGCCTGCTAAAGTTGAGATTATCCAAGATCCTCAGTTGTGGGAAAGAAATCCCCCTGTCCGATTTCGTGCTGCAATCCCCACCACTTGGCTAGCCATTACGATTATTGAAGGAAGAAATCGTCAAGTGCGACGCATGACGGCACACATAGGCTTTCCCACCCTAAGGCTGGTACGTTACTCAATGGCAGGGCTTACGCTCGGCAATCTTCAACCTGGTGAATGGAAAGAAGTGTCGCTATGAAAAGGGTCGCGCTATTCCGACTGATATCGTGAAAAAGCAACTACTCTTGGTCAACCATCCACTTGCGAAAGGCTTTACGTTCCTCTGTCGTCGCTTGAGTATACCAGTGCTGCAGCTGTTGAAGCGAACTGGCTTCCTGAGCGCTGCTGGCCACTTCGCCTAAAGCAACTGGTGATTTGGCGGGCGTCGCTTCCACTGTAGCCAAGACCGAATCAAAAACGATCCCTCTTTCCTTATTGTGCTTAGCGATAAGACTATCGATATCATAGTAAGGCATGAAACCATCGTGACCTTGTAGCTTTTCCTGAACGTAAGCCACTTCGTTCCCATCCTTACTTTCTATGCGCCATTTAGGTGAAGATTGAAACTCTCGATTAGCTTGCTCATAACTAAACACGCTCGGTGGATATAGCTTAATATCCTCATTGAGTTTCTCGATGGTAATCACAAAAGGTGGAGAATCGAAGACCTTTTTGTTACTTCCTCGCCCAAGCTCATCCGCATAACGGACAACTAATTGAACAGTGTCGCTGTCCAAGCTTGTTGGTTTAAGAGGTTCTTCTACCGCGACTCCATTGGTAAAAAGAATTTTCACGCCCGCTGCTGGTGTTATCTGCGCAGCATGAATGTTCATCGATACCAGTAACCCGGCTATCGCCATTATTCTTAGCATAAGGATCTCCGAATGATTGCCAAAAAAAACACCCTCATGCGAGGGTGTTTAGTATAAGGTTATCCAATTGGATTAGAACTTAGCTTTAACGCCAAATGCGAAGCCAGTCTCAGAGTCTTTCTTGTCGTCGCCACCAACTTCAGCGTATAGCTCAGCACCAGGTGCTAGAGGGTAACCAGCGTTTACGTACCAGCTTGTTACATCGCTGTTTGCTGCGTCAGTATCAGCGAAGTTAACACCTGCCGCTAGCTTAACAACTTGTAGGTTGTAAGTTGCTGCAAGAGCGATGTTGCTGCCATCTACGTTGTCGTTTTCAGTCGCGTAGTATGCTGCAGCTAGGCCTAGGTTTTCTACGCCGTTGTAACGTGCTTGTAGAGACCATAGAGTTTGGTCAACTAGAGCAGCGTTTTTGCTTGCGATTTCAGCAGAACCGATGAACGCAGTGAAGTCGAAGTCTTGAACACCACGGTAACCAAACTTAGCATCGATTAGACGAGAATCTGTGTTCAGTTTGTCTGAGTTACGGAACTGACGAAGTGCTGCAGACGCGTAGAAATCAGCAGAGTCGAAATCGTAACGCATTGTCTCTTCACCACAGAACTCGTCTGTGCCATTGAAGAACGCGTTTAGACCGAATACGTAGTCTGAACCGATACCGCCGTCGTCAAGTACTGAACATAGACGACCAACTTTGAAAGTGTGCGCGCCAGCGTATGCTGCAACGTATGCATCGCCGTTGTTAGAACCAGTGTCTTGGAATTCCCAGAAACCACCGAATTGAACTTGATCGTTTACTGCGTAACGTACGTCGAAGCTTACGTCAGCATCATGAATTTGTTGCTTAAGTTCAGCATCTTTGTCTTTAGACTGAACGTAACGAACTTCGATGTCGCCGCCCATAGTTACAGACACTGCGTCTTTCTTGTAAAGTTCAAAACCTGCGTTTGCAGAACCTGCAAATGCCATAACTGCTAGAGCTACTAGAGTCTTTTTCATAATAATCCACTGCCTTTTCTTAGTTTGGGAGTTCCTTGCCCGGTTCCCTTTTGTTTTTTTGATACCGATTTACCTCTCAGAGGAGACAAGTCAGTACCTGTAAATTTCGTTTGTAAGATTGCAAAAGATTATTCTGCCTGTCAAATTTCCTAAAAATTCAACATAAAAAAATATAAATCAAACAAAAAACAACGACTTACATGCTTTACATTCAATTTTTCGAGTAACTTCTAAGCAAGGGAGCATCAAATAACGCCAAACCAGCAAACAAAAAAAACAGCACAAACAACCACTTTTATGCATCAATAAAATTAAAAATAGAATATAACACTACATAAGTACCACCCATGGCGTTTTATATTTTTTATTAAATGAATTAATTCTCGCTTTATGAAGGTTCAGTTTTTTTTTGTGAACGAGATCTAGATTTAAATCAAAAGGATCCAATTTCGTGAGATACACCTCGGTTAGCGATGTGTGCTAAAATCCATGGGTCTGAACACAGGTCACAGTATGCTAACCAGTAAAATTCAAAATTCCATTCGCACCAGTTATCAAAATTTGCACAATCAGCTTGAAAACTTTATACCTCGTCGCGCGCAAAACTTTCTCGTTGCAGAAATGGCCAAAACACTTTGTGGTAGCTATCACAAAAAAAATCGTATCCTCGTGGCTGAAGCGGGAACTGGAATCGGTAAATCTCTTTCGTACTTGATGGCAGCAATTCCAGTTGCTGTGTTCAATAACCGCAAAGTAGTTATCTCTACGGCAACCGTCGCGCTTCAAGAACAATTGATGAATAAAGACCTGCCTTTATATCGACGCATTTCAGACATTAATTTCTCTTTTGTTTTAGCGAAAGGTCGGCAGCGGTACTGCTGTGCTGAGAAACTGGCTAGTGCTAGTGGTGTTGACGGTGGTCAACTCGCCATGTTCGAGACTAAGCCTAAAAAGAAAGACATAGAGCTGTTAACCACTATGTATCAGAGCTTAGTTAAGGGGAAATGGGATGGGGACAGAGACAGTTGGCCAAAACCGATTGATGACAACCTTTGGCAACTGATTGTCAGTGACAAGCATAGCTGCAACAACAATCTGCCCATTCACCGTCACTGCCCTTTTCAAAAAGCGCGTTCTGAACTCGACAAGCACGATGTCATTATCGCAAACCATAGTTTGGTCATGGCAGATGCAGACTTAGGTGGCGGTGTTATCCTCTCTGAGCCGGAAAATACCATTTATGTCTTTGATGAAGCGCACCACCTTCCTCACGTTGCTCGAGATCATGCCTCTGCCGCATCTAGCCTTAAAGGCGCGGCAGCTTGGTTAGAACGTTTAAATCAAAACAGCAGCAAATTTGCAGGGCTAGCGGATGAGAAGCGCGTTAGCCGCTTTCGCCATGATCTCCAAGATTCAATTCAGATCTTAATTCCAGCGTTGCTACAGCTATCTAAGCAGTTCGACCCTGCACACTTTGTTGATGGCATTCATCGTTTTGAACATGGCCAATTACCAGCATGGCTTGAAGAGCAATCTAAAGAACTTAAGACGTTTAGCCAGAAAGCCCATCAAGCTGTTGCAAAAATCGCAGATCTTGTGGCGGAACGTGTTAAAGATGGCGAACTATCAGCAAAAATCGCAGAGCCTGCGCTTGCAGAGCTCGGTTTCTACATACAAAGAACTGAAAACTTGGCACAAGTTTGGCGCTTAATGGCCGAGCCTATCCGAGAAAAAGGCGCACCACTAGCACGTTGGTTACAAAAACACCCTGAGCGCGAAGGTGATGTCATCGTCAGCGTTTCACCGTTGGAAGTTGGTTGGCAACTGGACCAACAGATCTGGAGCCGCTGCGTTGGTGCACTTTTGGTCTCAGCAACGATGAGAGCATTAAACTCATTTCAGTATTTTTGTCATCAGGCAGGGATCGATATGCGAGAAGAGTCTGGCGTACAGTTTCTCGCGCTTGCGTCTCCTTTCGATTATCAAAATCAGGCTGAGCTGATTATTCCAACACTTAAGTACGAACCACAAGCGCCTCAATTTACGGAATATCTTATCGATATTTTGCCTAAGTATTTAAAAGACAAACAAGCGAACTTAGTTTTATTCTCTTCTTATTGGCAAATGAACCAAGTTGGCGATGCATTAGCAACAGAGTTCGTTAAAAGAGGCTGGGCATTACAGCGACAAGGCGAAAGTTCTCGAGTCGAAATTCTAAAAAAACATAAAAACCTCGTAGCAAAAGGGGAAACGAGCATCCTTTTTGGCACAGGCAGCTTTTCAGAAGGATTAGATTTGCCTGGCGAGCTGCTTGAGAACCTAGTGATAACCAAGATTCCGTTCGCGGTACCAACCTCACCTGTCGAACAAGCGCACTCGGAGTACATAGAATCCAAAGGCGGCAATCCGTTTATGCAGATCACCGTCCCAGAAGCGAGTAAGAAGATGATTCAATCTGTTGGACGTTTACTGCGTAAAGAACGAGATTCTGGTACAGTCACCATCCTCGATAAACGGCTCATTTCAAAGCGCTATGGGAAGGCGATTCTCGACTCTTTACCGCCGTTTAAACGTATTGTCGAAAGATAACGCTTTTTGCTGCTTCACCGATTTAAATAAAAAGAAGAACTAATACCCTATGGAACTATTCGAACCAACCATGCTTGTGATACTCGCATTGGTTGCTTTCATCGCTGGATTTATTGATGCCGTCGCTGGTGGTGGCGGAATGCTCACTGTGCCTGCTCTCCTTTCATTGGGCTTGCCACCCCATATTGCCCTAGGTACCAATAAACTGGCGGCAACTTTTGCCTCTTCCACGGCGGCGTTTACTTATTATAAGAAGCAACTCTTTAAGCCTGAGTGTTGGCTACGAGCATTTGCTGCTACTTTAATAGGTGCAACCTTGGGAACGTTGTTGGTTGATGCCATTTCAACCGAATGGCTTGAGAAAATTCTGCCACTGATTATCTTAGCCGCGGCCATTTACACCATCTGGCACAAAGCGCCTGACGCTTCACACAACAGCACCACACCCAAACCGTGCCCAATGCTCCACAAAAAGCAGTATATTCAAGGGGCGACTCTGGGTTTTTACGATGGTGTCGCAGGTCCAGGCACTGGTGCGTTTTGGACTGTCAGCTCCATGGCTTTGTATAAACTGAATATTCTGCTAGCTTCAGGCCTCGCAAAGGCGATGAACTTCACCAGTAACCTTACTTCTTTAGTGATGTTTGCCCTGCTCGGTCACATCAATTGGGGACTGGGGCTAATTATGGGAATATGCCTGATGGCGGGGGCCTTTGTCGGCGCTCACTCCGCAATTCGCTTTGGCGCAAAGTTTATTCGTCCCGTTTTTGTTAGTGTAGTGAGCATTCTCGCGATAAAGCTCGCCTATGAAGCATGGTTTGTGACCTTATGAAGCTCAATGAAGTTGGACTGAAACTCGAGGAACTTGCGATGCAAGCGGCTCAACTGGACCGCCAGCGGGGTGAACATCATACCCCTTTGTTTGATGAGCGTTTGTTCGCCTGTCGTTCTCGCCTTTTAGTCCCTTGCGTCAAAGAGACCAAAGCAACACTCGATGCGCTGCTGCGTGAACAAAAAGAGCAGCGCCTGACCACCCAACGGGCAGCCTATTTGACCGAACAATTGGTATCTCAGCTTGCGGCCATTCAGCGTGAACTCTCAACCACCACCATTCGGAAAAACGAAATTAAACACGCCAGTCACTACCGCAAGCCCATTAACGTGCTTTACCAAGAACTTGCACAGCATCAGGAATGGACGCGTCGATTAAAAGAGATGGTGCTTGAGAAACAACGCGAGCTTGAAGCAGCTCCCGCTTTCCTGCGCACTCAAGCGCAGCAAGCGCTACTCACCACGGAACAACGTCTAGCACGCTGTCAGGCCGCTCTGCTTAAAATAGAAAATCAGATCACATTTAGAGAGAAGAACCAGTAATGAACGATTTGTCGCCTCCTCCTTTAGACCAAGCTCCTGATGACATTAAACTGGCGGTCGATCTGATCTATCTTTTGGAAAGCAATGAAGTCGATGCCGAAGTGGCGCTCGCTGCACTCAAAATCGTTCAACAAGATTTAGAAGCAAAACTAAACAGGAAGGCTTAGAGCCTTCCTGTTTCGTTAGCAGCGTTCCACGCGGCTCGTGAGTATTACACCTTAAACTGCCCCATTAAGCGTTGCTGCTGTTGCGAGAGCGTTTCTATCATTTCTCCCGCTGATTGAGACTCTCCGGCTTGAGACAAAATCTGGCCACTGAGGTCACGGATGTTAGAAACACTTTGGTTTACCTCGGCCGACACCGCCTTTTGCTCTTCCGCCGCTTTCACTATTTGACTGTTCATATCGTTAATCGCCGCAATAGCGTCAAAGACACTTTGCAATTGCACCACCGCATTTTGCACTTCAGCTGCCGTGTGTTGGGCAAAAACATTCCCTTGGTTTATCGCCTCCACCACGGCTGTGGTGCCGTTTTGTACCTGGCTGATCACAGTGCGGATTTCCGCGACCGAATCTTGTGTACGGCTCGCTAGCTTGCGCACCTCATCCGCCACGACAGCAAAACCTCTGCCCTGCTCCCCAGCACGCGCGGCTTCTATCGCCGCATTGAGTGCCAACAAATTAGTCTGCTCAGAAATGCCTTCGATCACCGCAAGAATGTCCGTAATATTGCCGTTGTTCTTAGCCAAATCTTCCACTACGGGCACCGCTTGGGTCATTTGTTCTACCAGCTTCAGCATCTCTTGCTCAGAACGCTCTATCACCTCTCGGCCACTCTTTGCCGCATGGCTAGCACGATTGGCGGCATCCACTGCGACCTCTGCATTTTGCACCACAAGGCTCGCGGTTTGAGTCATCTCTTCTGCGGCCGTAGCCACCATGTCCACCTCGCGGAACTGAGATTCACTGCTCATGCGAGTCTCCATCGCGGCACGCTTTGCACCAAGCGTTTGCTCAGCCAATTGCTGCGAGGTGTTAGCGACCTCACCAATGGTGCGTTGTAACTTATCTAAAAAAGCATTGAAACTCGAAGCAAGTTGACCCATTTCATCTTGGCTTTTGACTGACAAACGTTGGGTCAAATCGCCTTCGCCAGATTCAATATCTTGCAAACTTTCAACGACGGTCTTTATCGGTTTCACTAATCTTGCAGCGGCAATTGCGATAGTGAACAAGCCAACCAAAACAAATATGGCCCCCACTAATAACTCAAATTTGATACCTTCTGACACTTTCTCACTGATCACTTGATCAAGCGCTTCAACATCTTCTAACACCGCCGCTCTCGGCATTTCGAAAATCACGCCCCAAGTTTGATTGGCCACCGTCATTGGCGCAAACACCAATAACCACTCGCCATCTTTGCTCCAAGAAACGCTCTCACCACCACCGTACAACCAATCCGTTAACATGTTGGCTGAAATGTTCGTACTGGAAAAAGAACTGCCTACCTCTTTTGCGCTATCATCACTGGCGATCAACGTGCCATCTAAGCTGACAATACTGATGTTGCCTTGCCCTTCAAACAAGCTGCGATCTGAATCTTGTGCAATCTGAATGAGTGAATCTAACCGTACGTCTATGCCCATGAAACCAATGGGATCACTGTCTACCAATATCGGCACCGATAGCGATGTGGTGAGGAACGAACCTCCATCTTGTTCTGTTTTGCGCGGGGAGGTAATACACGCTTGCGCCGAATTGAGCGGACAGGCAAAACGTTCACTGTTTTGATCCGATTTTAACGTTGCTTCCGAAAGAACATTGGCAATGACGTTTTCGCCATTATTGGCCGTAACCCAGTAAGGCGCAAATTGTCCACGTTCGTTCGAGCCGACATATTCTGCACTCACGTAGTTTGAGTCTTCTCCATCAAGCATGTTCGGCTTGAAGACCAAGTACGCCCCTTGCATGGTTTTGAAATTGAGGACCGATTTGCGAACCATTTCATCCAAGGCGGTACGCAGTACTTCACTCTCACCAAAATTTTCTTCACTGTTGGTTTTGTAGAAGAGCGCGTTCGCCGACAACATTTCCGCTCGATAGAGAGATTCGTTAAGAAACTCAACCACTTCAGTCGCATTAAGCAATGCCCTTGTTTTAACCAGTTGCTCAGACTTGCTGGTGACGGAGGCGGTACTTTGCTGTTTTAGCGTTTGCTGGTTGGTCATCGCGTTGTAAACAGAAAAACCAACCAAAGAAAGAGAGGTGACTAACAAGCAGAAACCCGACAGCAGGGTAATTTTCCACTGAACAGAGAGAGTTCGCATACTACATCCTTATTCGCAAACAAACGTGGCTTAACTTTTGATTTATTTGCTTTCCATTAAAGCATAATTTATCTCGATATCAATTAGATTTGTTACAAATTTGTAGCACATCATTGTACCATTTGTGTGAGCGATTGCAGCGATTCGTTTTCTCTTCTTGAAGTCACAAAATGGGATGGTAACATCGTCTAAAACGCATCAATCAGGAAAGAAAATGAAAATCGTCAGCTTCAACATCAATGGGTTACGAGCTCGCCTTCATCAACTTCAAGCACTAATCGATAAGCATCAACCCGATGTGATCGGCCTACAAGAAATCAAAGTTCACGACGAAGCCTTTCCCATCGAAGACGTCGAAGCAATGGGCTATAAAGTCTACTTTCATGGCCAAAAAGCGCATTACGGCGTGGCTCTGCTGTGTAAGCAAGAGCCTATCGAGATCCAAAAAGGGTTCCCAACCGACAACGACGAACATCAGAAGCGCATGATCATCGGGACTTTTCTTGATGAGAAGGGTGAAAAAGTGACGGTGTTGAACGGCTATTTTCCGCAAGGGGACAACATCGCGCACGAAACCAAGTACCCTTATAAACGCCAGTTTTACAAAGATTTGATGGGATATCTAACCACTCACAGAGACAACGGTGAGCAAGTGGTTGTGATGGGCGATATCAATATTAGCCCAATCGATGCCGACATCGGTATTGGTGAAGTGAACCGTAAACGCTGGTTAAAAACGGGCAAATGTTCGTTCCAGCCTGAGGAGCGTGAGTGGTTACAAACCTTACTGGATTGGGGCTTAGAAGATACGTTCCGCAAACTGCACCCAAGTGTGGATGATAAGTTCTCGTGGTTTGACTACCGTTCAAAAGGCTTTGACGATAATCGTGGTCTACGCATTGATGTGATTCTTGCTACACCATCGTTAGCGGCCCAGTGCCGAGAATCCGATATCGATTACGAGCTACGCGGCATTGAAAAACCTTCAGATCACGCGCCTATTTGGGCAACCTTTGAGTAACCCGTATTCGTTCATCGACATAAAGCAATCGACTTAAAATCATAGAGGAGCTAAGGCTCCTCTATGATTTTCACTTCTGGCTAATTCGACGGCCAAGCGGTTACACCATCGACTGGCACAAAGCGCGCTGCAAATTCCTCTTTGCAGTACCCCGTATCAGTTGAGACGAAATAGTTTAGTGGCATCGCAGGATGATTGTGAGTAATCACTTGCTGCTTCGCTTTATCACTGAAGGTGAACCCCCACATATCAAGATACGCCCGCATATCTCGCTCGGTAATGTAGCTCAACGCGACCAGTAGCCAATCATTGTTACTGATCGCATTGATTTCATCCAACGAATACTGGCTAAAACCGATTGACTCTTTCCTCGCCTCCCACAACTCAGCACTGCCTTTCAAACGATTGAACTCACGCTCAATTAAGTGCAAGCGGCCCAACAAGTGCCAGCCGTCTTCTAAGATGCCTTGTGGCTGCTGAGCTGCCATCATCATCTGAATGTAAACGCGCGCCCCCCAACTCCAACCGGTTTGATTTTGTGCGGCCATAAAGGCATTGGGATCCACCTGCTGACGGCTCTGCTGCAATAACGTGTACTGCGCTTTAAAGTCTAACTCTTGGCAAGACGGTTCCTTGTCCGTCTCTTTGAAAAACTGCGATTTGCTGTAGTAGGAATAATAGTTAGTAGTGGAATGCCCTTCCCAACCGGCAAAACGAAAACGGCCTTTTTCTAACCCATGACCAAGCTCATGCAAATCGCCATGGCCCACTGGGCTAAATGCCCAATACGCATCGTACGGATTGCCAGAGCAACCAGACCCACAAGTGGCTTGATCGGCATTCATGTGTTTCACCATATCGATGGTTTCTACCTGCCAACCTTTGTTTTCACCGTAGGTTTGCACTTGCTCAAATACCGTAATACCCGGGCCTTTAAAGCCTGCTAACGCATGCGGGAAATTGTGCATGTATCGCTCTGTCGCCTGCGCCATGGCAGCAGCACTTCCCGCCCACTCTGTTGCTGAGATCGACTGCAGCATTTTGTCGCGTTTTGAATGCACTTCAAATCCCGGTGTGATCAGCTCTGCCCAATCAAATTGGTCTTGATTCAGTTGCGCGGCAAACGGTTCATTATCCTCAGCACTTCGCCAAACGGGGTGTTGCGCCACATTGGTGAACAGCAATTCAACGGGGAGATCGTTGGTATCAAAATGGACTTGAATCGGCCCGCCGTAAGGAGAGGTTAAACGGATCGTCTCATCTCTCTTAATCTCATAAGTGGTAGAGGTGAGATGTTTAGGCCGGCTATACCCCTCTTTTGAAAACTCGTGGGTTGCCCCACTGCGAAGTGAGTTAATCGCAATCGACACCTTCACCGCGCTGTTATCACGGCGCGTGATTTGGAACGTTTCGCCAGGCAAGGCGTACACGCCTGCAGAGCGGAAGTTGCGTTTCGATTCCAACTGAACCGTTTTGCTGATCCGCGCGATCTCAGCACCAAATTCACTGCGGCTAAAATTACCCATATTCGGCTGTTTTGGGTTGATCGAGCGAGAATGATATTGGACATAATCGGCAAAATAGGATTTTAAGAACTCAAGCGATGCTGTGGTCGATTTATCCATCGGAAACACCACATCCTGGCGATAACGATCCGCCAGCAGCACCATCAGTTTCTCGTATTGGTAATCTGCGGTTTTAAACAGATCGACTTGGCGTCGATCCAAAGACAATAAATGGTTGCGAATAGAGTTTGCCGCAGGATAGAACTCACTGCCCATGTTGGCGCTTTCTGGACATGATTTGTCATCGCACTGCTTAAGATCCACCGTGAAACTGTCATTGGCCAAACGGGTGAGCAACGCTTGTTGGGCGGCAATTTCTTGGGGAACTGAGCCCTTCAGCGATAAGGCATTCCATTGGCTAATACCCAATTTTCGCCAATAGTTATCACCGACATAACTGACATGGAAAAGCTCAAACAACGCGTTACCTAGCTCTGTCATGCCACCATCCCAATGCAAATAAAGGATGGGAATACCGTCAGCCTGCGCTTTCTCAACGGCACTTTTGACAGTCGCCACTGAATCCCCACTGTTCATATGCTGGGATAAAATCAGCAAATCAGGCTTTGCCGCGACACACGCCAGCAGCTTTTCGCCATCACACTGGTTGGCTTCGTTAAAGCTAACCGCTTCGCCATATCGTTTACTTAACCAATTTCTTGTTGCTTGCTCATCGGGGAAATAATGCGATTGATCCATCTGCGCGATCACCACGTTCGTCCTTTGCTTCAATGAGCCACCATTTAGCCAGACCAACAGGTTATCCAGCCAAATCTCCATATCACTGTTTACGGATGTCAGGAAACGTTGAGCCGTGCGAAAAGGATTGCTCCCTAAGACGGCATAGCGCTGATCATTGGTTCTAAAGCCAGCGACACCAATGGTTAACACTTGGTCTTTATACCCATCAGCCATCGCTTTGTTTGTCTGTAAAACCGCTTGGTTAAAGCCGTAGGTAGACTGAAGAATGGCCGCATCGTGGGTAGGGTCCCAATGAAGAGAGGACGTGTTCGCCGCTAATTGCTGCCACAATGCATCGCTGCGTTGTTGAGTCTGCGCAACATAACGCTGATTGGCTTGAATAAATTCATTTGGATCAGACACCAGCAAGGCATTTCCGCTTTCAAGCGCCCGTTCTACATCCGTTTTGACTTGCTCTGTTGAGCCACCCGCACCACTGTCCCCGCCACAAGCGGTGATAGTTAGTGTCAGAAGAGTGCAATAAAAAATACTTTTCATTTTATAAATAATTGTTTTTGTTTACTTAATTGTAGTTCACCACAGCATAACGGCAACCAACACACTCTATTTGATTATTTATTTTGAACTAACCTATCAAAACGGCACCCCAAAAGGTGCCGTTCTAGATAAGCAAAACGCGGGGGTTAACTGAGTGGCCTGAGATAGGCAAGGAAACGTTTCTCAGCATTTTTGAATACCCAAAGGATCAAGAACGTCAGCGACATGTAGAACAAGCCTGCGGTTAGAAACGATTCAAACGGTGCGTAGTAACGCGAGTTGACCAATCGAGCTGCACCCGTGAGATCGAGAATGGTCACAATCCCCGCCACCGCACTGCCATGCAGCATAAAAATCACTTCATTACTGTATGCTGGTAATGCACGACGCAACGCACTAGGTAGCACAATGCGGCGATAGGCCATCCAATGGCTCATACCATAGGCCTTTGCGGCTTCGACTTCCCCTTTTGGCAAACCGTTGATCGCGCCACGAATAATTTCGGCGGTATACGCTGAGGTGTTCAAAACAAACGCCACCAAGGCACAGAACCAAGCATTTTCCCAAAGTGTATCTTTCACGGGGAAAAACTGGTCCATCCCGTAGTAAATCAAATAGAGTTGAACCAACAGAGGTGTGCCACGGAAAAAATAGATGTAACCCCAAGCCGGCAAGCTCACCAAGTAGTTACGACTGTTTCTCCCGATGGCAAGCGGAATAGCAACGCCTAAACCAATCACTAGCGAAAGTGCCACCAACCAAGCGGTTGTCCAAAGGCCTTCGAGATAGATAGGAAAGTTTTCTACGATTAATGAAAAGTCCATCGTCACCTACCTCGTATGAATACTGAACTTACGCTCTAGGACTTTCAAACAGCCCGTAGAAACGCTGGTAAAGAAGAGGAAAATCAATGCCACTGCCATATAAAAAGTAAATGGCATTTTGGTTGAGCCTGCGGCGAGTGAGCCTACACGCACCATGTCTTCCAAACCAATAATGGACACCAGTGCGGTGGTTTTTAGCAGCACCAACCAGTTATTACCAAAGCCGGGTAGCGCATGGCGAATCATTTGTGGCAGCAGTATGCGGCGAAATGCCAATGCCGAGCTCATCCCGTACGCTTTTGCCGCTTCAAGCTCGCCCTTATCGACCGCCATGATGGCGCCGCGGAAGGTTTCCGCCATGTACGCGCCGAAGATAAAGCCTATGGTCAGAACACCGGCAATAAAAGGGCTCACGTCTACATAGTCAGGAAGGTAGGAGACCCATTCATGCGTGGGGTCGCTTGATGTAAACCACTCGTTGAGCCATTCATTGACGGCATAGAGAGAGTTGTTAAGAAAAATCTGGCCACCGAAGAAAATCAGCATCATCAAGACAAGATCAGGAATCCCTCTGATGATGGTGGTGTAAAGTGTGGCGATAGCACGCGCCCAACGATAAGGTGCCATTTTGGCAAGCGCGCCCAACATGCCAAGTAACATGGCGAGCACAAGGGAAAGTAATGCTACTTCGATGGTCAACACGGCCCCTTTAAAGATAGAGGCTTCATATCCTTGTAAATCCAGCATAGGTCAGTTCCTAATCCCTAGAATCTAGAATCCTAATTGCCGGGTACATCCAGGAACGAACCGGCAATTAGGGCGAGAGTTCAGCGGTGATTAGTCGCCGTATACGTCATACTTGAAGTATTTCGCCGCGATTTGCTGATAAACACCTTTTTCACGTAGTGACAGAATCGCAGCATCCAGTTGTTTAGTCAGTTCTTTATCTTGCTTACGAACCGCAATACCAAAGCCTTCACCAAACCACTTTGGATCCGTTAGTGATGGGCCAACAAACTCGTAGCCTTCACCACCCGCTTTGTTCAGCACGCCCTCTTCCAATGCCGAAGCATCACCCAATACTGCGGCAATACGGCCATTGGCGAGGTCTAGATACGCTTCATCGAACGAACCGTAACGTACAATATCAACGTTCTTGCCATAGTTATCGGTTAGGTATTTGTCGTGCGTGGTTGCGCGTTGAACACCGATTTTTACGCCGCTCAGTTTGTCAAAGTCCAAGCCTGCGTCTTTCTTAGCGATGAATTTGTTTGGAATGAGCGCGTATTTACCAGTGAAATCGACTTTTTGCTTACGCTCTTCTGTAATCGACATCGCTGCGATAATCGCATCGTATTTGCGAGCCAATAGTGACGGGATAATGCCGTCCCAATCTTGCGCGACGATCTTACATTGCACTTTCATCTCTTCACACAAGGCATTCGCCATATCGACGTCAAAGCCTTTTAGGGAACCATCGGCTTCTGTCCAGCTAAATGGAGGGTACGCCCCTTCAATGCCAAAGCGAACCGTTTTCCATTCCTTCGCCTGAGCGATGCCCGACACAGCGGTTGCGGCCAATGTTGCTGCAAGTAACCACTTTTTCATATCCATACTCCTGTGATTGTTTTTGTATTGCGATGTTGTGTTTCGTTTTTAGGTTCTAGGTTCTAGGTTCTAGGTTCTAGGTTCTAGGTTCTAGGTTCTAGGTTCTAGTACGATAGAAGCCCATCACCCTTTTAATAAATCGATGAAATAAACTGCTTTAAACGCTCTGACTCTGGATTGGTGAACAGTTTTGACGGTGCGCCTTGTTCTTCAACCAATCCTTGATGTAGGAACATGACATGATTTGACACATCACGAGCAAACGCCATTTCATGAGTTACCACTAACATGGTGCGGCCTTCATCAGCCAGATCTCGCATTACCCCCAACACTTCACCAACCAACTCTGGGTCGAGCGCCGATGTCGGTTCGTCAAACAGCATCACTTCAGGGTCAACGGCAAGGGCGCGAGCAATCGCAGCACGTTGCTGCTGACCACCAGACAAGTGACCTGGGTAGTAATCTTTGCGCTCATACAAGCCGACTTTTTTCAGCAGGACTTCTGCTTTTTCGATCGCCTCGGCTTTAGGTACACCCAGTACATGAACGGGCGCTTCAATCACATTTTGTAGCACCGTCATGTGAGACCAGAGGTTAAAGCCCTGAAAAACCATCGCCAAGCGCGAACGGATGCGCTGGACTTGCTTTTCATTGGCAGGAATCGCCTCTCCCGCACGGTTGTTTTTCATCTGGATTAATTCGCCATTAACCCAAATTTCACCTGCGGTGGGCGTTTCTAGTAAGTTGATGCATCTAAGGAAGGTACTCTTACCGGAGCCGGAAGAGCCAATGATGGAAATAACGTCCCCTTTATGTGCAGCAAGTGAAATGCCTTTTAGCACTTCATTCTGACCAAACGTTTTGTGCAGTTGTTTGATATCCAGCGCTGGTACTTCATGCATGCGCTTGTACTCCCTGTGTTTTTTGTCACTGCCAAGGCACTCCGGCCCCTTTAATGGATACAAACTAGCATCCTATCAATTGAGTTGCAACAAATTATTAACCTGCATTTTTGGCATAGTTAAAAACGAAAAGTAGATTTATATTCACAATTTAGCAATATATTCTTTTAACAATGCATAGCGGGCATAAAAAAAGCCTCCATGGGGAGGCTATTTAAGATTGATGAATGTCACGTCATTACAATTTATTTACATCAACGAGCTAGCGATGTGAATGACGCGGTTTGTGACAAATAAGAACTCAGTTCCTTATCACTTGGCGGAATAACAAACGCTACGATATCTTCGCTTTCATATTGACGTAAAAGATTTTGTAGCTGCTTCTCACTCAACTCATCGATGTCAAATAGTTCTGTCTTTAGAGATTCTGGCATAACTGCCGACAAATCCTCGAAGCCCAAATCTGGAACTATTATTTCGCCGCTAACTGATTCACCAACAACCACATGCTCTAAGGTCTTTAGTGAGGATCCAGAACCAGAAGACTGCGTATACTTAGCGCGAATCAACAATCTACCAGATGAGGCAACGCCACTTGTCACTATCACTCCTTTGGATGATGCATTAGTGACAACAGGCGCAATATCAGAAACGGTAAGCGTATTCGGCAACCCGATATCAAGCGCAGATGAAAAAGCGCCGTTCAACTTAAGCGACCAGTTTTCAGCCATACCACTAGCTGAATAATGCCAATTTTGCTCGTTGGATGTGATATCAAAAGGTTGGACAGTTGAAACAGCGGGTTCGGTCCAAAAGTTAACATGATTGTTTTTGGCTACGTATATTTTTAGCGAGTCCAAGCGAGAGTTACCCGTTAAACCATCACTCCATGTCACCGTTGTGTCAAGAGGCTCTAACATTACCTGCGCCTGATTTGTGTTTAGATTGGTTGCGAATCCATAGCCATTTAATGTTCCCGTTAGAAAGCTCTTAACAAGAACAGGTTCATTCGTGTTTGTCGTGACATTTTTTATGTTAGAAGAAACAATTCCTGAATCAAACTGGGACGAAAGATACTGAAAACCATTCGCGCCATTCGGCAGGTTAGAAGTAAATACTGCAACATCAGCTGAAACTGTCGCTAACTCTTTTCCGTATTTATAACAGCCAACATTACCTTGGTTTCGTTCAATTTGAATTAACTGATTTTCTAGGAATTGCTTCTGAATCGACATAACAGAATAAAACGGTTTTGAATCAGAAGGTGAATCGATAATAGAAACAAATCCCCCATCTTCGAGCTTATGTTTATCAATTTTCAGTACACCCGATTCATTCGGCACGAGTTTTAGATTGTTATCTATCGCCCCATTAGCTTTATGAGCGACCACACGGACATCACTCGCCAACTTAGCATACGTCAACTCAGTCGGCGTAGTGCTCGTATCTTTGGACAAAACAGTACATCCGCTAGGAACTGACAGTTGCTTACCAACTTTTTGAATAAATTGTAAAGAGACATAGTCCGTTGGCGAAGGCGCTGGAGTTGGAGCACTCCCACCATCACTACTGCTACTACCACAACCCATTAATCCAGCAGAAATCATGGCCACCAGCGGCATCATTTTAAATTTTGTCATTCTCTCATCCTGATACGGCAACATTTCGCCAAATAAAAATCACTGACGGCTTTCTTGCAAAAATAGCGCCAACTTGTGTTATTCCCTACTCACTATCCGCTCAATAATGCTCACCAAGACGCATATCCGTTAAAATTTATCTAAAAATAGCCCCGCTCTGAAAGCAAATTACACATAAAAACCAAGGACTTTTCTCATACTGGCTACTTTCTGTAGTTTTCTTTCACATCTTTTCTTAAAGTGATCTAAATCAATCATCCTAAAGGGTTAACTTGCTAGACTCGGCGGTAAAGTTGAGGCTGATCCCAGTCATCAAAAATAGTAAAACTTAGCCATACTTAGGCACGTAGCCTTCGTGCGACAATAGAGCAAACACCTAGCGATGGCTATTGTTAGGACAAAACCGCAGGAAGCGGAACACTAGAATTCAGAAAGAATTACTAACTTTTATAAATATATGAGGAATCTATGTCAGACGCAGTGAATAAAGTGCATTCTGATTCAGATATTGAAACGAAGAGCTACAGTGAGCTTCATCGCCCAGCATCTGAATTTGCCAGCCGCTCAGACTACCTAGACCACGAACTGCAAATCATGAAACCACGCCGTTTCGGTTTGAACCTTCCTGGTCGTGACTTCCGTTTTGAACTTGAGGACCTTGTTCCTGCGCTTGCTGGTACTATCGGTATTATTGCGATGTACTCTGCAGTAATGATGTCTTGGGCAGACGGTTTAACTCAAGCTTGGGACCACGTTAACTTAGGTAAAGAATTTGCTATCGAAGTGGCGCGTGTGGAAATGTTGTTCCCTGCGTTATTCTTCTGTGTTATCGCTTCTGGCTTTGTGAACCCACGAGCCAACTTAGCGGGTAACCACGGTCCAATGATCCCTCTTATCGGCGCGATTGCTCTCGCTGGTGCTCACCCTCTTGCATTGGCACTTCTACTTGGCGTGTTTGGTCTACTACTGAGCTACTTTAAAGGTGGTTCTAAACTGGTGAACCTCACCTCCGAAGGTACGGCAGGTGGCTTGTTGATCTTCCTCGGCTTTACTGGGACGATGAGCCAAATTACTTCCATTCAAGAATGGGCCGTTGGCTTGCAATCTGCCGACGTGGCTGCTGGCAGCCTAGGCTACATTGGTTTGGTTGTGCTTGGCATTAACATCGTTATTTACGCACTGCTTGCTAAACTGAACCTGCGTTGGTTGGCAATCCCAGTGTGTGCGTTTACCGGCTTGGTGATTGCACTTGCACTTGGTGCGGGCTTCGATCTTAAGTTCGAAACGGAAATGGGCCTACCTAACCTGAACCCAGTTTACTGGTGGGGCAGCACTGAGACAGGTTGGCAACTTGGCCTACCAACACTGCAGCACTTTATCGCCTCTCTACCATTTGCGATTCTAGCGGTAGCAATGTGGTCGCCAGATTTCCTTGGCCACCGTATTTTCCAAGAATTGAACTATCCTAAGAAGACTGAAAAAGTATTGATGGATGTCGATGACACGATGACCATGTGTTCTATCCGTCAAATGGTGGGTACTGCGCTTGGTGGTGGTAACATCACATCATCTTGGGGTACCTACATGATCCCAGCTGCGATTGCGAAGCGTCCAATCCCTGGCGGTGCGATTATCCTAGGCTGTTTGGTGATGACGATTGCGGTTCTTGGTTTCCCAATGGACGTTGCGGTATGGCCACCAGTAATGCGCTGTGCGCTGCTAGTGGGTGTATTCCTACCGCTACTTGAAGCGGGTATGCAGATGGTTCGTAGCACAAAAGATTCACAAGCAGCGGGTATCTGTATCTTCGGTTCTGCGGTTGTGAACCCTGTACTTGCATGGGCACTGACTATGCTACTAGATAATAATGGCCTAATCGGCGACAAAGAGCGTGCATCTAAACTGTCTTTTGTCGATAAAGTAGTGATTCCGGGTGGTGTTCTTATTATCTGTCTAGTTGCTATGCTTGCTGTAGGTATGCTAGAAAGCCAATACGGCATCAAAGCTTGGCTATAAGCTTTCAAAAAAAGTGTGGGTGGTGCTGGTCACCACCCAAATTTTTTTGAATTTAACTGGCTTTTATTGATTTAGTTTAAGGTTTGCAAAAAAATTTTAGTATACCCTAGAGGCAAGTTGATAAGGCAAGACGTGTAACTCAGTGACAATATGTATCATTTTATGAACAGTTCGCAAATCGATACATATTGTTATTCATAAGAGTGTACTGCTCCTCTTTAATATGAGGATGGCTGGCTCAACAGCCACAACAGTACGTGTTTTTTCTACTAAAAAGGTAGGTATGTCATGGCAGAGCAATTTGCTAAAGCTTGGGAAGGTTTTGCAGCAGGTGACTGGCAAAACGAAGTAAACGTTCGTGATTTCATTCAAAAGAACTACACTCCGTACGAAGGCGACGAATCTTTCCTAGTTTCTGAAGGTACTGAAGCGACTAACAAGCTTTGGGCTAAGGTAATGGAAGGTATCAAAGTTGAAAACTCAACTCACGCTCCAGTTGATTTCGATACTGACCTAATCTCTACCATCACTGCTCACGATGCAGGCTACATTGAAAAAGATCTAGAGACTATCGTTGGTCTACAAACTGACGCACCTCTAAAACGCGCTATCATCCCTAACGGTGGTATCCGCATGGTTGAAGGTTCTTGTAAAGTTTACGGTCGTGAACTAGACCCTCAAATCTCTAAAATCTACACTGAATACCGCAAAACACACAACGCTGGCGTATTCGATATCTACACTCCAGATATCCTAGCTTGTCGTAAGTCTGGTGTTCTAACTGGTCTTCCAGATGCTTACGGCCGTGGTCGTATCATCGGTGACTACCGCCGTGTTGCACTTTACGGTATCGACTTCCTAATGAAGGACAAACTGGCTCAATTCAAGTCTCTACAAGCGCGTTTTGAGAACGGTGAAGATCTTCAAATGACGATGCAACTTCGTGAAGAAATTGCTGAGCAACACCGCGCTCTAGGTCAAATGAAAGTGATGGCAGCGAAATACGGTTACGATATTTCTCGCCCAGCTGAAACTGCACAAGAAGCTATCCAGTGGACTTACTTCGGCTACCTAGCGGCTGTTAAGTCTCAAAACGGTGCTGCAATGTCTCTAGGCCGTACTTCTACGTTCCTAGACGTGTACATCGAGCGTGATATCGCTGCAGGTAAGATCACTGAAGTTGAAGCTCAGGAAATGATCGACCACTTCGTAATGAAACTACGTATGGTTCGTTTCCTACGTACTCCTGAGTACGATGATCTATTCTCTGGCGACCCAATCTGGGCAACAGAATCTATGGGTGGTATGGGTCTTGACGGTCGTACGCTAGTAACGCGTTCAAACTTCCGTTTCCTAAACTCTCTATACACTATGGGTCCTTCTCCAGAGCCAAACATCACTGTACTTTGGTCTGAGCAACTACCTGAAGGCTTCAAGAAGTTCTGTGCGAAAGTCTCTATCGATACTTCTTCAATCCAGTACGAAAACGACGACCTAATGCGTCCAGACATGAACTCTGACGACTACGCGATCGCATGTTGTGTATCTCCAATGGTTGTTGGTAAGCAAATGCAGTTCTTCGGCGCTCGTGCAAACCTTGCAAAAACGATGCTTTACGCAATCAACGGTGGTGTTGATGAGAAGCTGAAAATGCAAGTTGGTCCAGTAATGCCTAAGATCACTTCAGAAGTCCTAAGCTTCGACGAAGTGTGGAGCAGCCTAGACCACTTCATGGATTGGCTAGCGAAGCAGTACGTTGCTGCACTAAACGCAATCCACTTCATGCACGACAAGTACAGCTACGAAGCAGCGCTAATGGCACTGCACGATCGTGACGTTTACCGCACAATGGCTTGTGGTATCGCTGGTCTATCTATCGCAGCTGACTCACTATCTGCAATCAAGTACGCGAAAGTGAAACCAATTCGTGACGAAGATGGCGTAGCAATCGACTTCGAAATCGAAGGCGACTACCCTAAATTCGGTAACAACGATGCTCGCGTAGATGATATCGCTTGTGAACTTGTTGAAGTGTTCATGAACAAGATCCGTAAGCTGAAGACATACCGTGACGCGGTTCCTACTCAGTCTATCCTAACTATCACTTCTAACGTGGTATACGGTAAGAAGACAGGTAACACGCCAGACGGTCGTCGCGCAGGTGCTCCATTTGCACCAGGTGCAAACCCAATGCACGGTCGTGATGAGAAAGGTGCGGTAGCGTCGCTAACTTCAGTAGGTAAACTACCGTTTGCACACGCTAAAGATGGTATCTCTTACACCTTCTCTATCGTACCTAATGCTCTAGGTAAGGATGAGAACTCACAACGTGCTAACCTTGCAGGCTTGATGGATGGTTACTTCCACCACGAAGCGGGCATCGAAGGCGGTCAACACTTGAACGTAAACGTTCTAAACCGTGACACGCTTCTAGACGCAGTTAAGCACCCAGAGAAGTACCCACAGCTGACTATCCGTGTATCTGGATACGCAGTTCGCTTTAACTCTCTAACTGCAGAACAGCAGCAAGACGTTATCGCGCGTACTTTCACTGAATCTCTATAATCTAGAGCTCAGTTAGAAAAAACCGGCACTCAGTTGCCGGTTTTTTTATTTGTCCTAGCATGCCATGGGTTAATGAATGGCCACGTTGCCATTAATCAGCTGCTGAGCATATTCGATGGTTTTGGCTAAACTGCTCTTTAACGTCTCGAGTTGTTGCTCTGTAGGTTCACTCCCTTCTTTCATCGCCATTTCAATCTCCATCGACACCACTTTCAGCTCGTTCGCACCCAAACTTGCGGCAACGCCTTTCAGACTATGTACAATTCGCTGTGCGCTCTCTCTGTCGGTTTGCATGGCTTCAAGAAAGTGGCGATGCTCATTAGAGTGATCTTGCACAAACACTTTCAATAACAGCAATACTGACTCTTTATCGCCAGAGAGTGAATCCATCATCAGATCCACGTTAATGGGCAACAAGGATGCGGGTTCCTTAGCCAGAGATTCCGTGTGACTTTGTGCTAAAGGTTCCCTTTCTGCTGGCAAAGGCGTCGTTTGTGCCAAATCTGCCATGGGTAACAAAGAGTCCGTTCGAGACGCTGAATCTGTGTTGTTCTCTCGTTTCGCACTCGCTGCTATTTTGTTGCCGTTCTCTTCTGTCTGTTTAGACCCAAGCAGTAACCCCAATAGCCCAAGAAAACCAAGCAAGCTGCTGATCACCACCATCGCCATTGCTCGATAAACTAACCGATGGTATTGCTCTTCAAGCCAAGATTGCTGGTTGTAAACTTCATGATTGCTTATTTGGTGAACCAAATGATTTATTTCTGCATTTCTCCCCAACACGATGGCGGTTTGAGCAAGCAGCTTCTGAAAAGGCACTCTTTGTTCATCAGGTAAGGAGGCTGAAGTCAGTACCAAATCATCAATATCTTTGAACACAGCGGCGATACGTATCGAACTGCTTAAAGTGGCTTCTGATACGTAGGAACCGAGCAAAGCAAATAGTAGTAAACCTTCGTTTCTCGCGTATTGATTGCGTTGATCACGAATCTCTGAAACCAACGCCGACAACTCACTTTCAATCTCGAGCATGGCGTTAACACTGTCGAGATAACGATCGGTGGAATGAAGAAACTGGGAAATGTCTGGCGCAAACAGGGAATCAACGTAGTTGGCTTGCAGTTGAATTCGAAGGGCATAAATGAGTTGTATATCCAGTGAGATTTCGTCTTGCCGTTGAATACGCTGCTCTCGATCGTAAGTAAATGATGCATGAACTTCTTCAATTTTATTGCCAATTTCTTCAATTGCATCGACGACCGTGCGCATATTGGTCACTTGAATAAAAATGAAAGAAACAGCGCACAACCAGGCTATGAAAATGCCTAATGAGTAACGAAATGCCCGCGAGCGGCTCAACCAAACCATGTTTCATCCTTGTTCAGAAAAACTCATTCCTTTTTAAGCTTATAACACTAACAGCTAACATGTTGTGAGGGCACAAAAAAAGAGAGCATTCGCTCTCTTTTTTTGAATGGTATGGATTAACGATTACGCGTCAGTTGGTCACGCAAGTTTGGTGGTGTGCCCTTAATCGTCAAAGTGTCGGTTTCTGGATCGTAGAAAATGCGCTCACCCAACAGCAAGCTGTCGAAGCTCACGTTAAGACCACCACCCGCGCCAACATATTTGGTCAACTTACGTACTAAACCTCGGTCGGCAGGAAAGCTCTCTTCCAAACCGTAACCTTGCTCTTGAGTGAACTCTAAGAAGCTTGCACCAGATGGGCTTGGCGGTAACTCACCAGAAAGTTCGCGAATTTCCACTTCTTCACCCGCTTTGATCTGGCCGTTACAGTACTCATAGACCTGCTTTTTGTACTCGTTGACTTCTTGTTTTTCCAACTTGGCATCGGTACAGAAGTCATCGAGTGCTTGCATCAATACTTGGTTTTGCTGCTTGCTGTCTAGGCCCACTTCCGCTTGCAAGAAATCGAGGAAAAAATCCGCCACTTTGCGGCCAACTCGACCCTTAATGTAAGAGAGGTAACGGTTGGACTCTTTATCTGCTTCGTACACCGATAAATCAATACGCGCGGCGATATCCATCTTATTGATATCCAAATAATCGGTCGCACTGATATCAAGACCTTCGGTGACTTTCAAGCTCATGTTGAGCGGAAGGATACCAACGAAGAGATAGTTTGTTGCCAAGCTTTGGTACTCAGCAAAGACCAAAATACCTTCATCAGCAAATGGGTATTTCGCCAACTCTTCTTTCAGTCTTACTGCACATTTTTGTGAGAAGTCGTAAAAATTCAGCTCACCGCGCTGCAATTCATTGAGCCAAATCTGAAATTCGCTGTCAGATTGAAAGCTACCAAAGCCTTTTCCAGCTTTAGAATGGAACACTCGGTGCAGCTCAGCGACCAGATTTTCTGTAGAAGAATCATTGACCAGGGACTCAGAACGGTAGTTAACCATTAGCTCATCCTGATCATTTTTACTAAGCTGATGCAGAATAACGTTTGAAAGATGCAGGCTCATAGTATTTTATCTTGCTTCAAGGTTTTAGTTGCGAGGCATTGTAGGTTATCATAGGCCGCTTTTACTATCATTATTAGAGTTTTTATGCCGATTACATCGAAATACACCGACGAACAAGTGGAATCCATTCTGACCGAGATTGGGGCTGTTCTAGACAAACATGGCGCAACACCTGAGCTTTCATTAATGATTGCAGGAAACATCGCAACAAACGTTTTGAATCAACAAGTTGCTGCTTCGCAACGCAAACTCATTGCTGAAAAATTTGCACAAGCACTGATCTCTTCTTTAAAAGAACCAAAAACTCATTAATAACGGATAACAGAATCAGACATGGTTGACAGCGGAAACTCTTACGGCGAGCGCGTATCCAGATTAGTTGGGTGGGGGCACTGGTTCGCGTTTTTCAACATCATTGCTGCGATGTTGATCGGTACGCGTTACATCACTCAGTCCCCTTGGCCAGAAACCTTATTGGGGCAGTTTTACTTGCTTGTCTCTTGGGTTGGGCATTTTGGCTTTTTGGTGTTTGCCTTATACCTGCTGATTCTGTTTCCTCTGACTTTTGTCCTACCCTCACAAAGGCTGTTCCGGCTCACTTCCGTGGTCTTTGCTACTGCGGGTTTGACGATATTACTCATCGATACACAAGCCTACCAAAGCATTAACTTGCACTTGACTCCTGTGGTATGGGAACTGCTGTTTAGCGATGAGAAATCGGCGATAAGCACCGATTTACAACACCTATTTATCGTGCTTCCGTTGATTTTCTTCCTCCAACTCGGTCTCTCTGAATGGGTGTGGAAAAAACAACGTAAGCTCGCGCACAAACACATTGGCCGTCCGATCGCCACGGTCTATTTTGTTTGTTTTATCGTTAGTCATCTGATTTACATGTGGTCAGATGCGTATTTCTACAATCCGGTAACCAGTCAACGCGCCAATTTCCCACTCTCCTACCCAATGACAGCGAAGAGCTTTATGGAGAGACACGGCCTATTAGATAGAGACGAGTATTTAAAACGTCTTGAGGCCAATGAGAAAAGTGTTGAGCTGGTTCGTTATCCTTTAGAACAGCTGACGTTCAACCGTCGTGGTAATAATTTGAATGTCTTGATGGTCAGTGTCAGCAATTTGCGCCGCGATCGCTTGTCTGCTGAACAAATGCCAAATATGTTTGAGTTTGCCTCTAAAAACCAGTGGTTTACCAACCACTACAGCTCAAGTAACGATGGCTACGGTATTTTTGGCCTCTTCTATGGCCTACCGACCAGCTATGCAAGCAGCATTAAGGCGCAAGGCACCGTACCGATCTTCTTAAAAGTCCTCCAAGATCAGGGCTATCAGTTCGGTTTGTTCAGTGGCAATGGCTTTAACGAGCCCTTGTATAGTGAAGTTATCTTCCGTAATCAGAATTTGGCCACACAGCTCGAAGCAGAGAAAAACGCAGAACAAACGGTGACCTATTCAGATGCACAAGCTGTAGACGCGTGGAATGCGTGGCTATCAGACCAAGCTAAATCGCCTTGGTTCAGTTACATCGAAGTCACAGAGCTGGATGATATTGAAGCCGCTTCACTGCCAAGCTCGGCCAACGCAAGCGATAAGTTTAAGCAAGCTTACGATGAGGCGGTGCTAAAAGCCGACAATACGCTACAACGTATTTTTGCAGTCCTAGATGAGCAGCAGTTAAGCGATAACACTGTGGTGATCATCACCTCAAACCATGGTAGTGAGTTTAACGAAACCAAAACCAACAGCTGGGGAGCGAACAGCAATTACAGTCGCTACCAGTTGCAAGTGCCTATGGTCATCCATTGGCCAGGAAAACTGCCTGCACAATTTAGCCAAAGCACCAGTCATTTGGATCTCTCCGTGACCCTACTTCAAGATCTGATGGGGGTCGCGTCGAATCCGGCTGATTTCAGCTCTGGCCGCAATCTGTTTGATGAAAGTAGACGCCGCTGGATTCTCGCTGGCGATACCCGCGAAATCGCGTTGATCACGCCAAATCAAACCACGGTGATCGATAAGTTTGGCAATTTCAAATTGTATGATGAGCACTACCAAAGAGTTCGCGATGACAGTCCGAAGCTGCCTGTTTTAATGCAGGGGCTGACCGAACTGCAGCGTTTCTACGCGAAAAGTAACTAAACAAAGGGCCACTCAAAACGAGTGGCCTTTTTTATATCCTCAGGTTGGTGACCTGTCATTTTGCAACCTATGGGTAACTTTCGTGAATATTCTGTCAATTTCTTATCAATCAATTTGCACCGACATGAAATTAGGCGCAGACTTTTCCGTCGAATTCCATCGAATATGAGGCGCTCATGAGACGAGCAGAAAAACAATTTGCGGTGATTGGCTTAGGCCGTTTTGGTCTTGCGGTGTGTCAGGAACTCACGGATTCCGGCGCTCAGGTATTGGCGATCGATGTCAACGAAGAACGCGTCAAGTTAGCTGCAAGCTTCGTTAGTCAAGCTCTGGTGGCGAACTGCACTCATGAAGAGACGATGGCTGAGTTGAAATTAAATGACTACGACATGGTGATGGTCGCGATTGGAGCGGATATGAACGCCAGCATTTTGGCCACTCTGATTGCCAAAGAAGCGGGCGTCAAATCCGTGTGGGTCAAAGCTAACGACAAGTTCCAAGCTCGAGTTTTGCAAAAAATCGGCGCAGACCACATCATCATGCCGGAACGCGATATGGGGATCCGCGTGGCGAGGAAGATGCTCGATAAACGTGTTCTCGAATTTCACCCACTTGGCAGTGGTTTGGCCATGACCGAATTTGTGGTTGGTTCACGCTTAATGGGCAAAACCCTTGGCGAACTGGCTTTGTGTAAAGTCTTCGGCGTGCAGGTACTTGGGTTTAAACGTGGTCCCGAACTGGTCAAAGCCCCAGAGTTAGATGTCGAACTCGAAATTGGTGACATGATCATTTTGGTTGGCCCACAAGATGCGTTGGCAAACAAACTTAGCTCACTATGAATCCTTTTTCTTCTAACAACGGCTTGTTTTACCTTGCCGATAAAGCATCGAAACAGAGCAAAGGGAATGAGCCTCGCATCATTCTGCTTAGTTTTTTGGCCGTGCTATTACCCTCCGCAATCCTGCTGACATTGCCCGTTTTTTCTGTCTCGGGCTTGTCGATAACCGATGCGCTTTTTACCGCAACATCCGCCATTAGTGTGACTGGACTTGGTGTGGTGGATACCGGTGAACACTTCACCTTAGCAGGAAAAATCTTGCTGATGCTGCTGATGCAAATCGGTGGTTTGGGACAAATGACGCTTTCAGCTGTCCTACTTTATATGTTTGGTGTAAAGCTGAGTCTTCGCCAGCAAGCGTTAGCCAAAGAGGCGCTCGGCCAAGACAGGCAGGTGAACTTGCGCCGTTTAGTGAAGAAAATCGTTATTTTCGCCTGTGTGGCAGAGTTGATCGGTTTTGTGTTGTTGGCGTTTCGTTGGGTGCCGGAAATGGGCTGGCAAAGCGGGCTGTTTTATGCCCTTTTCCACGCTATTTCTGCATTTAACAATGCAGGCTTTGCGCTCTTTTCTGACAGTATGATGAGCTTCGTTGACGATCCCTTGGTGATATTCACCCTCGCTGCACTGTTTATTTTCGGTGGCTTGGGGTTCACTGTGGTGGGGGATGTGTGGATGAACTGGCGACGCGGTTTTCACTTCCTGCATTTGCACACCAAAATCATGTTAGTCGCCACCCCTGCACTGCTCATGATTGGTACGCTGTTGTTCTTCGTCTTAGAGCAACACAATGCCAATACGATGGGCGAGTTAAGTGTTTCTGGGCAGTGGCTTGCCGCCTTTTTCCAATCCGCCAGCGCGCGAACAGCCGGATTCAACAGTGTCGACCTCGCCCAGTTCACGCAACCGGCGCTGCTGATCATGATCATCTTGATGCTGATTGGTGCGGGCTCCACCTCGACTGGCGGAGGGATCAAAGTCTCCACCTTCGCTGTCGCGTTTATGGCGACCTGGGCGTTTTTGCGTCAGAAAAAACATGTGGTGATGTTTAAGCGCACCGTAAACTGGCCAACCGTGACCAAATCTCTCGCGATCATTGTGGTCAGCGGCGCGATCCTTACCACGGCGATGTTCTTACTCATGATCACCGAGCAAGCTCAGTTTGACAAAGTGATGTTTGAAACCATCTCTGCGTTTGCCACGGTCGGTTTAACGGCAGGCTTAACCGCTGAGCTATCAGAACCAGGCAAGTACATCATGATTGTGGTGATGATCATTGGTCGAATTGGGCCACTAACGTTGGCTTACATGCTGGCAAGGCCGGAACCCACCCTGATCAAATACCCGGAAGATTCCGTATTGACGGGCTAGCAAAGCACGCACAACATCTCATTTTAGAAACGGCGTTTCGAAAAATGACTAGCGTTTACTTTCGCGAGCAGTAAAATCGTCGCAAACCAGTAAAACTGGTTTGTGACTTTTATTTTCTTTTTGGGGGTAATCACCGTGTTTGTCGGTAAAACAACAGAGCTCACCTTTGCATCTTGTCTCTCTTCAAATCTCAAGCAAATCATTGCGCAGGTGTTGGCTAAACTGGCTGAGCCCATTGCAGATGGGCGTCATGAGTTAGACGGCGACAACGCGTTCTTTCTGGTCATGAGTGACCATACTCAGCCGCTCGCGTTAAGAAAATCAGAATGCCACCAGCGCTACCTCGACGTACAAATTCTGTTAAGCGGGAAAGAGACGTTCGGCTACAGCTTACAGCCTTTCGCTTCCATTGAAGAAGATCACCTTGCCGAACGTGATTTGGCGTTCAGCCGCCAGGTTATTGATGAGCGCTTTGTTACATTAAGTGCAAATGAATTTATTGTGTTCTACCCTGGGCAACCTCATCGACCACTTATCGCGGTAGAAGGAGATGGCGAAAAGGTGAGAAAAGCCGTTATAAAGGTCGACATGTCCCAATATTAAAGAGTTCCAGCCTTGCGGCCTCCCCTTTCACTCAGGACATTACGTGCTCAAACGCGATGTTCTGAGAACTTATACTTGCTCCAACTCATCGCAAAGCCCAAAATGAAGCCGTTAATCCCAAGATAAAAGGAGATGGTTTTGCGCCTAATCGTTCTGCTATTGAGCCTGTTTGTGCTGCCTTCCTGCACCTCTGTCGATCGTCACCAGCAAGCAGAAAAGACCATCACTCACCATTTTGGCTATCAAACTGATTCCCGTTTGTCGACCTATCTCAACCATCACCCCCAAGATAGAGAATCCCTCACTGCTTTTTTCCCACTCGAAAGAGGGCATGATGCACTGCTTGCTCGCTTAGCCCTTATCGAAGCGGCAGACAAAACGCTCGATTTGCAATACTACATTTTTCGCGGTGATGAAACGGGCCAATTGATCACTTGGCGGCTCTTTGAAGCCGCAGAGAGAGGCGTGCGTGTGCGCGTGCTACTCGATGATATGCAAAAGCACAATGATCAAGGGCTGGCGCAATTAAGCGCCCATCGCAACATTGAAATACGTTTATTCAACCCACACCAGTACCGCAACGCCCGTGGTCTTGCGATGGCCAGCGATTTTTCCCGCCTCAATCGACGCATGCACAACAAATCACTCACCGCCGACAGCGTACTGACCATTGTTGGTGGCCGTAATGTGGGTAATGAGTATTTTTCATTCCATTCACCAGTAGAGTTTGGCGACTTTGACTTGATGCTTTACGGCAATAGTGTTCAGCAAACCGCTGACCAATTTGATCTCTATTGGAATAGCCTTCATGCCATTCCCATTGAATGGATTGTGCCAAATAGTGCAGCCATCACTCAGCAAGAGGTGGCCCAGTGGCTAGTCGATAGCCAACTCGAAGCGCAATTCACCGATGGGCAATATGACTTTACGCGTCTTGCGCTTTATCAACAGTTCACAAACAAAACGCTGCCATGGTATTGGGGAAAAGGACAAGTTTGGTACGACTTGCCCGACAAAGTTGAAAGCCAAAGCCACCAGTTGGCCGAAAACTTGGTTTCTCTGCTGAAAAACGTCGAGCACTCACTGGTACTGATTTCCCCTTATTTTGTACCGACAGAGCAAGGCACTCAAGCCTTGGTTGCGGCTGCTCAGAGAGGCGTTGATATCACCATTGTGACGAATAGCCTTGCTTCTAACGATGTGTTCGCGGTGCACGGTTGGTATGCTAAATATCGTCAGCAGTTGGTCGAAGGGGGCATCAAACTTTGGGAGACCAAAGCCAGTGCAAGAATTGATAGTAAGTGGTCGCTTACAGGAAGTAGTCGCTCAAGTTTGCACGCGAAGGTGATGCTGATTGATCACAAAATGTTATTTGCGGGTTCCATGAACTGGGATCCACGATCGGCACTGCTCAACACCGAGATGGCTGCCGTGATTGAACACCCCGACTATGTGCAAGCATCAGAAAGCAAACTGCCGCAGGATCTTAAGCAAAGCGCTTACCAAGTGATGATGCACCAAGGAAAAATCGCATGGTTTGATCACGTAAGCCAAACTTGGCTGAACACCGAACCCGAAGCCTCCATTTGGCGACGCTTCGGTGCGTGGTTTGCAGGGGTATTGCCGATTGAGGAACAGCTATAACGACGATGAGAACGAAACGTCCATAGCCGCTTGTATCAACTGCAAATGCAGTGGCACCAGCGCTTCATGATCCGTGCGATATCCACCACCCACCACCGCGGCAACCGGGATCGCATTGGCTTTGGCCTGCCCAAAGAGAAAAGCGTCACGTTGATACAAAGCGTCGGTGGAGACGTTGAGATATCCCAGCTCATCTTCATGATGAATGTCGACACCGGCATCGTAGATAATGAGATCCGGTTGATGGAGACGTATTGCCATCGGAACCACCTCTTTAAACGCCGCAAGAAACGCCTCATCACCACACTCTCTTGGCAAACCAATATCGAGATCAGAGTCCGGCTTACGGGCAGGAAAGTTCTTATCACAATGGAAAGAAAGCGTCACAATGTCGTCGCGCTGTTGGCATAAAGTTGCGGTTCCATCGCCATGATGCACATCACTATCGATGATCAACACTTTGTCGACGCTGGCGTGTTCCAACGCTTTGTGTGCAGCCATCACGAGATCGTTGAACAAGCAAAAACCACTGCCATAGTCGAAATGGGCATGGTGATAGCCGCCACTAAGATGAATCGCAACGCCATGTTGTAAGGCTTTTTCCGCTGTCAGCACAGTTCCTGCGGTTGAGGTTAACGTGCGTTCAATCAGTTGTTCACTCCAAGGAAAACCAATTCTGCGCATTTTCGCCGCAGGCAATAGACCCGTCGTCAGCAGATCCACATATTCTTGTTGGTGAACTTGCTTGATGGCTTCAATCGATAACGCTTCTGGCTGATAAAAAGCAAATGCCTGCTGCCACTCGAGATGCTGTTGCTGATATCGACACACCGCTTGATAGAGATGGTGATATTTCATGATCGGGTAACGATGCCCCTCTGGCAGGGGCAACTGAGAGTAGATTGGGTGATAGATCAGAGGGATGCTCATCATGGGGTTTAAGCCGACTTGTTGGTTCTTTTTTGGGTCGCGGTTGACGCCGTTTTCTTGCTGCTACTGGCGCGTCTCTTGCGCTTAAACGCTGGGCGCTCCACTGGTGGCAGTTGACGAAGCGAGCTCGGTACGGGTGATGTTTTGACCTGCTGCATTAATTCCGAAATACGCTGTTGTAAGGCGGCCATAAATGGCTGGTAGGCTTGGTTGCGTTCAGCCATGCCTTGCAATTGGTGCTCCCAGTGAGCCGTCATATCCGGATAAGTTGATTCTTGTGGCAACGCATGGATCAACCCTCTCCCTGCTGGAGTACTAAGAATGGCTTTGCCTTGTCGAGAGAGTAACTGACGTTTAAACAGAGTGTCGAGTATGCCCGCTCTGGTCGCTTCCGTACCTAATCCGTCGGTCTCTCTTAAGATTTTTTTCAGTTCTTTATCACTGACGTAACGTGCAATTCCCGTCATCGCCTGCAATAAGGTCGCTTCGGTAAAGTGCTTTGGCGGCTCGGTTTTACAGTCTTTAATTACCCCTTCTCGGCAGGTGAGCACCGTGCCTTTCGCAAGAGGTGGTACAGTATCCGCGCCGTCCTCTTCTTTTTCTGTTGCTCCCGTGAGTGCTTTCCAACCGGCAAATGTCAATTGGCGACCTTTCGCAATAAAGACACCACCAGCAATCTCAAACACCAGTTTGGCTTCAGCGTATGTGGCTGCGGGATAGAACTGCATCAAATACTGTCTGGCGATCAATTGATAGATCTTCATTTCGTAGCCAGACAGCGCGTTAACACTGGCTTGTTTCGGCGTGGGGATAATCGCATGGTGGGCTTCGACTTTGCTGTCGTTCCACGCTTTCGATTTTAAAGAAAGATCAGCGCCACTCACCGCATCGGACAGCTCTTTCGCATTATTGGCAATGGCTTGGCTGACACTGGCGGCTTGCACATAATGTTCTTTAGGCAGATAGCGGTTATCCGAGCGTGGGTAGGTGATCAGTTTGTGCTTTTCGTACAGTGACTGACACGTATCCAGCACCTGTTGTGCACTCATACCATAGCGTTTAGCCGCATCAATTTGCAGCGCCGACAGCGAATAAGGCAAAGGCGGGGCTTGCTTGGTCTGCTTATGTTCTGATTCCGTCACGGTAGCGGGTTGATTAGCAATACGACTGGCAACGTTTTCCACCAGTTTACGACTCAAGACTCGCCCTTCTTCGTCTTGCCAAGGCTGGCAAGCGTCGCTCGGTTTCCAACGTGCTTTGATGTCAAACGGTTCACTGCCATTCTGATAAGGGATCAGCGCGTGAAGAGTGAAGAAATCACGCGGAACGAAATTCTCGATTTCCTCATCACGGCGCACCACCAGCCCCAATACCGGCGTTTGTACTCGTCCGACAGACAGCACACCTTGATAGCCTGCTTTTTGCCCCAGCAAAGTGTAAGCGCGTGACATATTCATGCCATAAAGCCAATCAGCCCGTGAGCGTGCCAGTGCAGAAACCGACAGTGGGATGAAATCACGATTGCTGCGCAGACTATTCAACGCACGCTTAACCGCAGGCAGGTTTAGATCGCTGATCAACAGTCGCTGGGTTTGTGCTTTTTTGGTTTGGCTCAGTTTGCAGTAATCCAGCACTTCATCCACCAGCAATTGCCCTTCTCTGTCAGGGTCGCCTGCATGGATCACTTCACTTGCTTCTTTTAGCAGCTTGCGAATCACGGTCAATTGTTTACTGGCCGATGGACGTGGGCGCAGTTGCCATTGCTCAGGGATGATGGGCAAATCCGCCATATTCCATTTTTTATAACGTTCGTCGTAAGCGTCTGGCTCAACTTGCTCCAGCAAATGTCCAATACACCACGTCACGATGTCACCATTGCCACAGCGAATAAAGCCTTGTTCTTTCTTTTGAGGATTGGGCAATGCGGCAGCAATCGCGCGGCCTAAGCTGGGTTTTTCAGCGATAAACAGACGGGTCATAACAAATTTTTCGAGCTCAACAAACAAAGGGCCACATTAGCGGATGTGGCCCTTAAAAATCAACAAAAACTGTATGTATAGACAGTTATAGATACTCAACAAATTTAGCCAGATCACGCTCTGGCACTTTCATCGCGGAACATTCTGCGCTGCCCAAGTAGAGGAAGCCCACAATGGCATCGTCTCCCTGTAAGCCAAACGCTTGTCTCACTTCCGTATCGAACATCCATTCACCCGAACGCCAAAAACCTTGGAATCCTTGAGCCACAGCCGCCATTTGCATTGCTTGCACCGCACAACCCGCGGAAAGATGCTGTTCAAATGCCGGGACTTTTTCACTCTCGGTCACTTTCGCAATCACGGTGATGACCATCGGCGCACGAAATGGGGCATTTTTCACTTTTTCCACCACCGATTCTTCACTGCCTTTGGCCTGTGCCGCCTTCACTAGGATGTCTGACAGCTTATGCAGGCCAGAGCCTTGCGCGATGACAAAGCGCCAAGGCGTCAGCGCGCCGTGATCTGGGGCTCTTAATCCCGCACGAATGATATTTTCAAGTGCTTTGCCTTCTGGGGCTGGAGCGGCCAATTTACCAATAGAGCGACGATTAAGTAGAAGATCGAGAGCGTCCATCCAAGAATCCTTATAGTGGTATCGATTTGCGTTTACACTTTAGCATAGTTCACTACGCCATATAACCGCCTGTTTATTGTGGAAATTCACGATTTACGCAAGAACTGCTCAAACAAAAATACCGCGAATCACTTCGCGGCATTTTTTATGTTCAAACCTTCACCGATTAAAGTTTTGTCGCAAGCGTGACCCCTTGCTTAATCGCGCGAACCGCATCCAGTTCTCCTGCGTAATCGGCCCCACCAATCACATGCAGTTTATCGCCAAGCTCATGCCATTTGTCTTCAAATGGGCGAACCGATTCTTGCCCTGCACAAATGATGATGGTGTCGGCATCAAGCAACTGCTTCTTGCCATTGACGGTAATTTCCAATCCTTCAGGCTTGATACTGTCGTAGCTCACGCCCCCGAGCAAATTCACGCCACGTTTTTCCAATGTGCGCTTGTGAATCCAACCTGTGGTTTTTCCCGGACCTTTGCCTACCGCGCCTTTACGACGTTGCAGCAACCACACCGTTTTGTCACTCATCGCATCCGGGAATGGGTACAAGCCACCCGGTTGCGTCATTTCTTTATCGATGCCCCACTCTTGTAGCCAGTCGTCTAGGTTGTGCTGAGCGGGTTCTGTGACCATGCTCGCGACATCGACACCAATTCCCCCAGCACCGACAATCGCTATCTTGTTGCCGACTGGGGTTTTCTCTCGGATCAATGTTTGATAATCGATCACTTTACTGCTCTCGGTTAAGCCGTCGATATTCACTTTGCGCGGTTCAACCCCTGTGGCAAGCACCACTTCATCGTACTCTTTGAGCAGCTCTAACGTGGCGTCGGTATCGAGGCGTAAGTTCACCCCTGTTTCGTCAATCATATTGGCGAAGTAGCGAATGGTTTCACGAAATTCTTCTTTGCCAGGGATCTGCATCGCGAGGCGGAACTGACCACCAATACGATCATTTCGTTCAATCAAATCAACACTATGACCACGTTGCGCCAAGGTGGTTGAACACGCTAACCCAGCAGGACCTGCGCCCACCACCGCAATGCGTTTTTTCTCACTCGCAGGCGTCACCACCAACTCGGTTTCATGACACGCCAGTGGGTTAACCAAACAGCTGGCTCGTTTGCCCTTGAATACGTTGTCCAAACACGCCTGATTACAGCCAATACAGGTATTGATAAGGTGAGATTTCGCTTGCTCAGCTTTGGCAATGAAATTCGGATCAGCGAGGAAAGGTCGCGCCATCGACACCATGTCCGCTTGACCAGAAGCGAGAATGCGCTCTGCTTCTTCTGGGGTGTTGATTCGGTTGCAGGTCACAATCGGCACAGAGACATGCGGCTTCACTTTCTCAGTAACCCAAGTGAAGGCGCCACGAGGCACTTGCGTTGCGATTGTCGGCACTCGCGCTTCATGCCAGCCGATGCCAGTGTTAATGATCGTCACCCCTGCATCTTCGAGCGCTTTGGCGAGCATAATCACATCTTCAAACGTGCTGCCTTGCTCCACCAAGTCCAACATAGAAAGGCGGAAAATAATGATGAAGTCACTGCCTACCGCTTTGCGTACCGCTTTGACGATTTCCACAGCAAAGCGCGTGCGTTTTTTGTAGGTACCGCCCCACTCGTCATAACGCATATTGGTACGCTTACACAGGAATTGGTTGATCAGGTAACCTTCGGAACCCATGATCTCTACCCCATCGTATCCTGCCAGTTGCGCGAGACCTGCACTGTTGGCGAACGCTTCGATGGTTTTGCGAATCTGCCTTGGGCTCATTTCGCTGGGTGCGAACTTCGCGATAGGCGCTTTGATGCCAGAGGCGCTTTGCGCAAAAGGATGCATCGCATAGCGGCCAGCATGCAGGATCTGCAGCGCGATTTTCCCGCCATGTTTGTGCACGGCTTCCGTCACCACTTTATGCGCTTGAGCGTGTTTGGGTTTACTAAATTCCGCACTCAGCGGGTGCAGACGACCGCGTAAATTCGGTGAAAAACCGCCCGTCACAATCAGACCGACGCCACCTTTGGCACGCTCTTCGTAAAACGCAGCGAGTTTTTGTAAGCCTTCCTTATGCTCCTCAAGGCCTGTATGCATCGAACCCATGAGCACTCGATTTCGCAGTTGAGTGAATCCGAGATCCAAAGGCTGTAACAAATGTGGGTACATGGCAGACATGACAAACTTCCATTTTTATTATCGTGGTCAGACCAGAGTATGAGCTCTTATCTAAAAAATCAAACATGCGTTTACATTTTTGTAACACCGATCAATCTTAAGTGAGCTATGCCATTTGGATTATTTGCGTGTTAAGCTTTGATAACTGTTATCTTTTGCATGACTTATTGATGGCGTTGGCGCCAGTTTGGCGATCATATCGATCTTTCATGTGAATGGTTGAGGCATCTCGTTACGGAGAAACAATGAAATCATTATTCAAACTCATCGGTTTGGTTTTTAAAGGAATATGGAAAGCCATTACCTTTGTGCGTCTCGCACTCACCAACCTGATTTTTCTACTGTCTGTTGCGCTTGTTTACTTTATCTATTTCTACGGCCATGACACTCAGCCTCAGGTTGAGCAGCCTTCCGCATTGGTGCTGAACCTATCCGGTCCTATCGTCGAGCAAAGCCTCTACATCAATCCGATGGATTCTTTTGCAGGTTCACTGTTTGGGGAAGAGATTCCTAAAGAGAATGTGTTGTTTGATGTCGTGGACACCATTCGCTACGCCAAAGACGACGAGAAGATCACTGGTTTGGTGTTGTCGTTACGCGATATGCCTGAGACCAACCTCACCAAGCTGCGTTACATCGCCAAAGCACTCAATGAGTTTAAGGCCTCTGGTAAGCCCATTTATGCCATTGGCTCATTTTACAATCAGAGCCAATATTATCTCGCCAGCTACGCAGATAAGATCTACCTTGCCCCCGATGGCGGGGTAATGCTGAAAGGCTATAGCGCTTTTAATCTCTATTACAAAACGCTTCTCGAAAAGCTCGATGTGACAACGCATGTTTTCCGTGTTGGCACTTATAAATCTGCGATTGAGCCGTTTGTGCGTGATGATATGTCACCAGCCGCTAAGGAATCTGCGACACGTTGGTTAACGCAACTGTGGGGAGCCTATGTAGACGATGTGGCGAACAACCGTAAGATTGATCCAAAAACACTCAATCCTTCGATGGAGGAGTTTCTGTCTCAGTTGAAATCCGTCAACGGTGATCTTGCGGCCCTTTCCATCAAACTGGGTTTGGTCGATGAGCTCGCAACTCGCCAACAACTGAGAACACAACTAGCCGAGAAGTTTGGCGCGAGCGGGGATGACAGCTACAAAGCCATCAGCTACTACGACTACCGAGCAACCATGCGCGATAACTTTGATGTGAATGCCGATGATGTTGCCGTTGTCGTCGCCAGCGGCACCATCATGGATGGTCAACAACCGCGTGGCACAGTGGGCGGCGACACCGTTGCCGGATTACTACGTCAAGCTCGTAATGATGACAAAGTAAAAGCAGTGGTATTGCGTGTGGATAGCCCCGGAGGCAGCGCATTCGCTTCGGAAGTGATTCGTAACGAAGTTCAGGCGTTAAAAGACGCTGGCAAGCCAATTGTGGTGTCCATGTCTAGCCTAGCTGCATCCGGCGGATATTGGATCTCAATGAGCGCGGATAAGATTATTGCTCAACCGACCACGCTCACTGGCTCGATTGGTATTTTTAGCGTCATTACTACCTTTGAAAAAGGCTTCAATAAACTCGGTGTCTACACCGATGGTGTTGGTACATCGCCATTCTCTGGTGAAGGCATCTCGACAGGCCTTTCAAAAGGGGCATCACAAGCGTTCCAGATGGGCATTGAACACGGTTACCAACGTTTTATCAGCCTAGTCGGTGATAATCGCGATCTGTCATTGGATGCGGTGGATAAAGTGGCTCAAGGCCGAGTGTGGACCGGCTACGACGCGCTGCAACACGGACTGGTTGATCAAATCGGCGATTTCGATGACGCCGTGGCTGAAGCGGCAAAAATGGCTCAGCTAGAGAACTACAACCTCTACTGGGTCGAAGAGCCACTCTCACCGACAGAGCAGTTTATCCAAGAGTTTATGAAGCAAGTGAAAATCTCTATGGGTGTCGATATTCAAAGCATCCTGCCACCGAGCTTACAGCCTGTCGCCCAACAAATGGAACAGCACGCTTCGCTGTTGCAAAATTTTAACGATCCGAAAGGCTACTACGCCTTCTGTTTGAACTGCGAAGTGCAGTAGAAGTAAGAAGTGAGAGGCATCTGTGTAGCAGATGCCTCTTTTTCTTGGCCAAGTTTTCGCTATAATCGCCGCTCTGTTCCCCTACACCTAAGTGATCACTCACTATGACAAGAAAACACATCTATATTGCCTACACTGGCGGTACTATCGGCATGAAGAAGTCTGATCATGGCTACATTCCTGTCGCTGGTTTCATGGAAAAGCAGTTAGCAAACATGCCGGAATTCCATCGTCCAGAAATGCCGCAATACACCATTCACGAATACGAACCATTGATGGACTCTTCAGATATGACCCCTGAAGATTGGCAACACATTGCCAACGACATTCGTGACAACTATGACAAATACGATGGTTTCGTGATCCTACACGGCACCGACACCATGGCGTATACCGCTTCGGCGCTCTCCTTCATGTTGGAAAACCTTGGTAAGCCAGTCATTGTCACAGGCTCTCAAATTCCCTTGGCGGAACTGCGCTCTGACGGTCAAGCAAATCTGCTTAACGCGCTGCATATTGCGGCCAATTACCCGGTTAACGAAGTCACTTTGTTCTTCAACAATCAGTTAATGCGTGGCAACCGCAGTGTGAAATCGCACGCAGATGGCTTTAATGCGTTTACATCGCCAAACTTACCGCCACTGCTTGAAGCGGGGATCAACATCCAGATCAGCAACAGCATCAAAGTCGGCGCGCAACCAGAAGGCGAGTTCAAAGTTCATAACATCACCCCGCAACCCATCGGTGTGATCACCATGTACCCAGGCATCTCACACGAAGTGATTCGCAACACCTTACTGCAGCCAGTGAATGCGATGATTCTGTTGACCTTTGGTGTGGGCAACGCGCCACAAAATCCAGAGCTATTAGCCCATCTTAAAGAAGCGTCTGAACGCGGCGTGATTGTGGTCAACTTAACGCAATGTTTAGCGGGTAAAGTGAATATGGGTGGCTATGCAACTGGCTGTGCCCTCGCAGAAGCAGGCGTGATCAGCGGTTACGATATGACGCCTGAAGCAGCCTTAGCAAAACTTCACTACCTATTGAGTCAAAATCTGTCTTATGAAGAAGTGAAAGCACAAATGCAGCAAGTGCTGCGTGGTGAAATGAGCTTATAAAGCAAAAACCTAGAACCTGGATCTATTCTAGGTTCTAGGTTCTAGGTTCTAGGTTCTAGGTTCTAGGTTCTAGGTTCTATAACGACTAATCTCGATTTGGATTAACGCGGACAATATCTTCCTGACCCGATTGAAACTGTTTCTTCAACTCCGCCTTTGACTTGAAACAAATCTCTCCACCCGCGGCCACCGACATGTGTTCTGCCTCAGTATTGTGCTTAGATTGATACAACATCACAGCTTGCATACAGGAATCTCGCTGTGTTTGTGAAAGTGGTGTACCCTCTGGCCAACGTCCTGTTTCTACTGCATACGTCAGACGTTGGTAAACTTCTGGTGTCATTGCGCTGAGTAGCTGCTCTGTGTTCATAACATACCTTTACACTAACATTTTGTTCACAGAACATATCTGGATACTAAACTGAGTCAAGAAACAGTAAATAAATTGTTGTAATGGATCACAAGCAAACCACCATGAGAAAGAAAACTTGGCTACTCGCCCTAAGCATGCCGCTGTTCCTCGGTGGTTGCTTAGAAGGCAACAAAACCACAGAAGAGCTATGCCAATCGCAACCAGGGCTACGCTGTGAAAAACTGAATATGGATGACGGGCAGTGCCGCGTTGCACGCACGGATCTTATTTGGCATCGCTTTGAGGTACTGAAAAACCCATCCGACAACAACAAGATTAAGGAATACAAGCTAACCGCCGAGTATCGCAAGTGCTTGGAGTTGGCTTCGCAAATTACGCCCATCGATCAAAGTGCGTTAAAACAAAAACGTTTTAATGCGCTGATGCATAGCATTTCTGAACTTGAACGTATTGTGCAAGAGCTCAGTTCTTCAAGTGAACCTGAAAGCCTCTATTTTCTTTGGAGTCAGACAGGCAACACCAACGCACGTCGTCAGTTTTTACAAATGGAAGGCACCCCAGCGCTAGAAACCGCAGAAATGCAATACGCCTTGGCAACGTTTTATACCACACGTGATCAAACGAAAACGATCCTACTGCTTAATCATTCTTTAGAACTGACCAAAGATGGAAAAGTAAACAAAGATGCATTGAAATCTTTGGCAAGCACGTATCAGGGATTAGGCCAAATGAAACATGCTTATCTTTGGGCGATGATAGCTAAAGAGTTTGATGTGCCCTTAGCTACAGAGCGAGAAATGCAACTGATGTTTGGTTTTCCCCCTGAAGAATATAAACGATTAGACTCTATTGCAGAACAGGCCGCATCGGCGCTCAAAAAAGGCCAATATCGCGCTATGATGATCCCGAATGACTTGTAGCCTGATGCCTCTAGCCGCCATAGGCTTATAATGATGCTTTAGTTCAGCTCTTCGCTCTAAGAGTGGCGCAATCAAACAAAAACCTTCCCAATGGAAGGTTTTTGTCTTTTGGCGATTCAAAGCCATTTTGATTTTTTCAGTATAATAGCGCGACACAATATGACTGAAAGCGGAGAACAGCGTTCGGTGTAATTTTACTCATTAGTTTCAATTTTGTTGAAAATTAACGACACCGAGTTGACACAAAAACGTTCTCCGGTTGTTTTTGGTCCATCAGGAAAAACATGCCCCAAGTGACTATCACATCGAGCACAACGTATCTCTGTGCGCGTCATTCCGTGACTAAAGTCATCTAAATACTGCACTGCTGCCTCATTAATCGGCGCATCGAAGCTCGGCCAACCGCATCCAGAATCGTACTTGTTACTGGAAGAAAAAAGCACCTGACCACAGCAAGTGCATGCATATTCCCCACTCTCTTTATTGTGCAGTAACTTGCCACTAAAAGGCGGTTCGGTTCCTTGCTCACGACACACATGATATTCCTGTTCAGACAGCTGCTCACGCCATTGCTGGTCTGACTTGAGCACAACTTTACTTTCTTTTGTCACGTCACTAATTTCCCTTTTTCTTATTAATATTGACGACTTTTTGTGCAAAAAACTTGCGGAGCATCATGGTTGTAGCACATACTTTCTCACCATTATGTCCTATGTTTTAAAATTGCTTAGAGCACCTGCTCTTGAGTTATTTTACGCCAACTGGCGAGTAGAATAACCGGTTCAAAGTTTAAAAAACGAGCATTTGCAAAGAATTGTTAAAAAAAGCGTCGCTTTTTTTTGACTTTAAACAAGTTAAGTCCGATTATCACTTGCAGATGTTTACTGGATTCTGTAATTTTACTACCAGTTATCTTTAATCAGAAATTAAGTTGTGGAGCAACTATAATGACTATCAAAGTAGGTATTAACGGTTTTGGCCGTATCGGTCGTTTCGTATTCCGTGCAGCGCAAGAGCGCAACGACATCGAAGTTGTAGGTATTAACGACCTTATCGACGTAGATTACATGGCATACATGCTGAAGTATGACTCAACTCACGGCCGTTTCAACGGTACTGTTGAAGTTGAAGGTGGTAACCTGATCGTTAACGGTAAAACTGTACGTGTAACTGCTGAGCGTAACCCAGAAGATCTAAAATGGGATGCAATCGGTGTTGACGTAGTAGCTGAAGCAACTGGTCTATTCCTAGACGACGCAACAGCTCGTAAACACATCACAGCTGGTGCTAAGAAAGTTGTTCTAACTGGTCCTTCAAAAGACGCAACTCCAATGTTCGTAATGGGCGTTAACCACGCTTCTTACGCTGGTCAAGACATCGTTTCTAACGCTTCTTGTACTACTAACTGTCTAGCGCCTATCGCTAAAGTTCTTAACGACAAGTTCGGTATCGAATCTGGTCTTATGACTACAGTTCACGCGACTACAGCAACTCAAAAAACTGTAGACGGTCCTTCTGCTAAAGACTGGCGCGGTGGTCGTGGTGCTTCTCAGAACATCATCCCATCTTCAACTGGTGCAGCTAAAGCAGTAGGCGTTGTTCTTCCAGAACTAAACGGCAAACTAACTGGTATGGCTTTCCGCGTACCAACTGCTAACGTTTCTGTAGTTGACCTAACTGTTAACCTTAAGAACGGCGCATCTTACGAAGCTATCTGTGCAGCAATGAAAGAAGCTTCTGAAGGCGAACTAAAAGGCGTTCTAGGTTACACTGAAGATGCAGTAGTTTCTCAAGACTTCATCGGTGAAGTTCAAACTTCTGTATTCGATGCTAAAGCTGGTATCGCTCTAACTGATAACTTCGTTAAAGTTGTATCTTGGTACGACAACGAAATCGGTTACTCAAACAAAGTTCTAGACCTAATTGCTCACATCTCTAAGTAATTTCTACTTAGTAAAATAAGCACTTAGCGAAGAATTTCGTTAGACAAAAAGGCGACCTTAGGTCGCCTTTTTAGTATCACGGATTTGAGGTTAGCAATGGAGCTTTAGACTCTCTGCAGTGTCTGACTTCACGGTCCGTTTCTACAACGAATCTTATGAAACTGATTGTTAAGGAAATTCAGATGGATCTTAATTCACTTCCGGCGCTGACTGTCCTGTCTGATTGCGTCACCATTGTTGAAAAAGACAATGTCAAAATTGTTCGTGTGATTCACGAGAAAGCAGCCGCAGGGATCTCTTTGTTTGGCGGCCATGTCGTCTCCTACCAACCAGCGGGTCAAGCTGACGTCATTTGGATGAGTGACAAGGCAGTATTTGATGGTAAAACTGCGCTGCGCGGCGGCATTCCGGTTTGTTGGCCTTGGTTTGGCCGTATTGCAGCACCTGCGCACGGCTTTGCTCGCACTTCAGAGTGGGAACTGGTTGAACATCGAGAAAACGACAACGGTGTGATCGTTGAGCTTGCCTTGTTCCCGACAGAAGAATCGCACAATATCTGGCCTCATATGTTTGATGTTCGCCTAGTCGTCGAGATCGGCGATGAGCTAAAAGTCACGCTAAACACACTTAATATTGATGATGAAGCGTTTACTTTCTCGGGTGCTCTGCATACCTATTTGAACGTCGGTGATATTGAACAAACTCAAACCATGGGCATGGGATCTGAGTACATTGACAGTTTGAAAGCGGGCGAAGTCTGCCATGGTGGTGAAGTTTTACAATTGACCGATACGATCGATCGTGTCTACACACAACCTGAGAAAGAGATTGTGGTTAAAGACCCAGTCATTGAACGTACTCTGTGCATTGAAAACCAAGGTCACAATAGCGCCGTGCTTTGGAACCCTTGGGCTCAAGGTGCCGCTGGCATGGCAGACATGAGCGATGACGGCTACAAAACCATGCTGTGTGTAGAATCCACGCTGCATGCAAACAGTATTACTCAAGGCAAAACGCTCAACCCTGGCGAAAGGCACCGATTAATCACTGTGCTTTCTGCACGTTAAACTGACCACCATTCAAAACGCAGTGACAAACGCTCACTGCGTTGGTTATACCATCACCGCAAATGATTAATTACTTAATAAACATCAATTAATTTTATCAATTTTCAGCTATTATACCTTTCATTATTACAATCTAATCTTTCAAACATACATCGTATAGAGGCTGCTGATATCAGCAGATATAATAGTGCTAGAAAAATATAGAAACCAAAGCGTAGGTTTCCAACTGAAGTTGGTCATCACCTTATGTTTACTCATCGCCTTTGGCGGCACCGCCACTCTTGTTTATCGTAATGCATCAGAAGTATTGCTCGAAAATACACTTCGCGAGCACCAATCAAAGGTCGAATCCATGGCTGCCACAATCGCTGGCCAATTTGATGCTTATTTACATACGGCCAAAGTACTGGAATCGACGTTTCGAAATGGTTACTTGGCTGGTGTCTACGTTGAAGACTATCAGGTGGATTTCAACGGAAAGTCACTACGCGATATGACGCAATATGGTGAAAGCCTCATCAACGATACCAAGCTCGTTGACAGCTTTACCCGTGATACGGGTGCTGTAGCGACCCTATTTGCGCCAATTGACAACGATTTCATTCGTGTCTCAACTTCATTGAAAAACCCTGCTGGACAACGTGTCGTAGGTACCTCTTTAGGCTACAACCACCCCGCCTATCAGAAACTTCGCTCGGGACAGCCCTATTACGCACAAGTGAAGTTGTTTGGTGAAAGCTACATTACCTATTACTCGCCCATTCTTGACGCACAGAACAAGGTCACTGGTGTTTCTTTTATCGGCTTACCCGTTCAAAAAGCCACGGAAGATCTCTTCAGTGCATTGAATCAGGTGAAATGGGGGGACACAGGTTACACCATCGTCGTCGATAGCGATGAGAGTAATTTGGGCAAATATTTGCTGCATCCAACCCGCACGCAAGACGACCCATCCATCATCGATACTGCAGATTACGACGGTAACAAGCCTTATGTCGCCATTTTTGAAAACAAAAGTGGCTTGATTCGCTACCGCCATGAGTATCAAGGAACCGTTGGGGAGAAATACCTTGTCTATACTGAAATCCCTGGCTGGAACTGGAAACTTCTTGGCGGCACCTTCATTTTGGAAGTGACGCAAGGAAGTCAAACCTTGCTTAAGCTGATTATCGCGATTGCCACCGCCGTAGCCGCTGCTACGTTTGCGATCCTGACGTTTGCCATCAATCGTAATCTTCACCCTTTGACGACCTTAAATGCTCTGATGGCAAGGCTTGCCAAAGGTGAGGTTAGCATTCAAATTGCCAGCTCGGGTCAGCCTTCAAAAAATGAGATCACCAACCTCACCAACGGCGTCGCCAACATGGCCAATCAGCTCAACATGCTGGTCGGTGAAATCCGTCAAACAGCTGAAACCGTGTATGTCGCGTCACACAGTGTTTCTGAAGATGCAGGCAACAACCTCACTCAGGCAGATCGCCAACAACAGCAGGTAGAACAAGTGGTGACGGCCATTGAAGAGATGGCCACCTCCGCTCAGTCGGTCGCTCAACAAGTGGAGAACATTGCGGATAACGTTCGCAGTGCGAATGAGGATAGTCAATCTGGATTGAGCCTAGTGGAAGGTGTCTGTATTGATGTGGCAGAACTGAATGATCAACTTGATCGCTCTGCCCATGCCATCAAACAAGTCAACACCGACAGCGAAAGCATTCAAACCGTAACGAAAATGATCGATGAAATTGCGGAGCAGACCAACTTACTGGCACTGAATGCCGCCATCGAAGCAGCGCGAGCCGGCGAGCAAGGTCGTGGCTTTGCTGTGGTTGCTGATGAAGTAAGAACGCTTGCTCACCGAACCCAAACTTCCGTCAAGGATGTGGTTCAGATTATCGAGAAACTTAAAGCTTCCACGGGTAATGCGGTGGGACTGATGAGCCAAAGCCAGCAAAGTGCTAATCAAGTGCTTGATAAGGCGCAAGAAGCAGGTAGCGCTCTAGAAGCCATTGCGAGCCAAGTTCACGCCATTGCGGCGCAAGCTGAAGCCATTGCCGCCACCTCAGAGCAACAAGCTCAAGTGTCACAAGAAATTGCGGCCAATGCACACTCGATCAGCGATCTTAACCGACAGAGCCGAGCCACCAGCGCGCAAACGTCTGAAAGTGCTGAAGAGCTGCAAAAACAGGCGAATTCACTTAAATCGCAAGTCGACTTTTTCCATTAATTCGAAGAGCGAGCAAGAACAAAGGGCGAGTTTTCGCCCTTTGTTGTCTTTGATTCTGAGTGTTAATTACATTTCCAGCATTTCCCTTTTACCCAAGTGTCAAACCATGTGGTGTTGCTCGTTCCAGCCGATTCCGCCCATCTCGTCACCTCGGGGTAAGCCATGGTGCTTAATCGGACTTTGGTACGGACTAGCGAAATTCCAACACTATCGAGAAGGTATCTACTTCATTTTCAAGTAAAAAGTATTTATCATACGCCAAACCTAAAACCCAGTTTTCGGAAAGTGTATAGCCGACTGAACCACCTATATACATATCAAAACCGTCGATGTCTGTGTTTATTCGATTGTCTTGATACGTACTTTCAATCTCTGCGCTCCAAAAAAGCCCACCCATATTAATCTTGCTATGCCAAGCATCGCTTTGCCAAAATTTGTACTCTACTTCTAAGCCGACACCGCTGGCCAAAATGGGCGAGACACTCGCCACACTTTGATGGTACTCCTGTGGCGAAGTGGTCGCGCCACGTAGCGTTGCACTCCCCTCTCCCATATCCACATAGCGTAGCATCGCTGACCACTTTTCATCTAACTGATACCCCAAGCCAATCGAACGGTAGAAGCCCTTATCATCGGTTGAGACCACATCCTCCATACTAATGGGGCTACGCTCATCGGCGTGGCTAATACCCATTTGCGCATCGAGATACCAGGCCGCTTGAGAGTTAAAACTCAGCGCAGCCAGCAGCGCCAACCAGCCTTTTTTGCCAACACGACGCAACGCACCAGCGAGAGTGAGTAACATTAATGCCATACCGCCTAACGGGCCTCCTGAACTGTTTGATACATCGACATCTTTCACTAGTTTCACCGTCACTGTGACCTTGCCTGTATCTTGCAGACCTTGGCTGTCTTGAATGACATAGGTCAGAACATCCGTACCTTCAAAGCCCAAGGTCGGCGTGTAGGTAACCGTTTGATCAGCGTTTTTCACCACTTGTCCATGCTGAGCTTGAATTGACACTAACGTCAGCGCGTCATTGTCAACATCACTGTCATTGGACAGGACATTAATCGTGACTGGCGTACGGTCGTTGGTTTCAACCACATCATCCTCTGCACGCGGATTTTGATTGTTGAGTACGTTGACGGTGACTTTCGCAGTCCCCGTGCCGCCATTACCGTCTGTCACGCTATAGGTAATGGTCGCCACACCGAAAAACTGTGACTGAGTGGTGTAACTCAACTGATTGTTCACCACGCTGACACTGCCAATATCCACCGAAGCGCTGCTTAAGGTTAAGCTGTCACCATCAGCGTCCGTATCGTTACTCAGCACATCAATGACCACGCTGCCATTGCGCGTAACTACAGCAGTATCGTCGCTTGCTTGTGGCAGCGCATTGCTGCTGGCGCGAGCGGCAACGCCACCTGGGTCAACCACGCTGCCGTTTGCCATGCCGTCATCATCGTTCGGTCCACCGTCTTGGATGGTAAGTTGCACACACCAATGGCCTTCAGTTAAACCCGGTGTCCATACGCTGTCTCCCGGAGGCGGACAGTAGCCCGCTTCACCCGAAGTAGACGCAATCGAGTTGTCAGCATCTTCAACAAAATCGACCCAACCCACATCGGCTCGGAATTTACGATAAACGGCATTCGCCGGAACAGGCAGGCGCTGCGGCATAACCAGTTGATAGCTCTGACCGGGTTGTGGCAAGTTGGTCGCCACAAAGTCAAAAATACCGCCAATGTTGTCCGCCTCGTTGTCGACCGTCAGCTCATTATCCAGCAAGCGTGCTCCACCTGTCAGGTTTTCCACTATGGTGACACCTTTGCGCAAACAAACGCCAGGTTGACCTTCAATGAGGAAACTGTCGTTCTCTGCTACTGTTTGCTGGATCACGTTGCAGTCGGAGATGGCATCCAGATAATCAGGAATACCGTCACCGTCGCTGTCGCTGTGGCCTTCTTGGTCATCCGGAATCAAGTCGCCATCACTGTCTTCACTGCCAAGCACCGCCAGTGCTTCAACCACTTCCAGATAGACAACGTGGGTGACTGAAAGCGGTGGTGTGCCATTGTCAGTGACCGTCAATTGCAGAGTGTAAATGGCTGAACTGAGCGTCTGCGGCGAGAAAGTCAGTGTGTCGCTGTTTGTCTGGCCTGCAATCGCTTGATTGAGCGCGTCGTTGCTACTACTCCATGCAAAGGTGTGGGTATCAGACGCGTTGGCATCGGTCACACTGCTGGTAATGGTCACCAACTCCGTGCCATTTTCAATTTTGCTACGCTGCTCCCCTGCCTGTGACACATTGACCGTGACTTTAGGTGCCACGTTCTCTTCAAAAATCGTCAAGGTATAACGACGTTTACTGCCAAGGTTGAGCGTGTTGTCCAAGTCGATCACTAAGGTTTCTGCACTTTCACTCTGTCCATCATTCAGGATGTCAAACGAAAGCTTGCCTTCGGTTCCGCTGGCAATCACCACTTCACCCGAGGCGAGAGTATGGTCACTGCTGTCCGTGCTCCCCGATACCGTGTAAGGCACCACCACTGGGTAACTCGGCGCAGGGCCGTTGAGGTATACCGACACGGCGTGGCTAGTGCCTTCCGTGGTTTGTGCATCTTTGGAAATGCTGATAAGCGGATGCACAATCACGCTCTGACTCGCCTCGGCCACGTTACCTTGCGAGTCTTGGGTGCGCCAGTACACCGTATTGGCCCCAGGACGGAAGAAGGTATTGTTGTCGGCCAAAGAGACCGGTAATGGTTTACCCGTACGGTCTTCAGCAATCGCGGTCCCCAAGGCCACTTTGGTAAAGAGTGAGGTCGCATTCACTTCCACATCAGCTGGTGCGGTAATGGTTGGCGCGTCCAACTTCGCGCTGTTAATGGTCACGGTCGCTTTCGCAGTTGCTTTACCGCCGTTACCATCTTTGACACCATACTGCACTGTCACAGTCCCAATCGCGCTCGTCACCAGCTGGATTTGGCTGCCGACCATCGTTGCGCTTCCTGAGGTCGGTGTTACCCAATCCAGTTGCAACGTATCTGGGTCAACATCACTATCATTGCTCAGCACATCAAGCAGATAGATACCATCGTTGCTTTCAGTAAAGACAAAGGTGTCGTTGACCGCCACTGGCGCATCGTTAACGTTAATAACCGTGAGGTTAAACGCTGCGAGAGACGCACTGAGTTCACCGTCAGAGACAGTGATAACGATATTCTCCGTAGTACCAACATGTTCGTTGGCTGGGGTACCACTGAGCACACCGGTTGCCGTGTTAAAGCTCGCCCAAGTTGGTTTGTTGCTGATAGAGAAGCTCAAACTGCTACTGTCCACATCCCCTGCCTGCGGCGCAAAGCGGTACGTGCTGTCTTCGTTGACCGTAAGCGCAGGAGTACCACTGATGCTTGGTGCGTCGTTGACGTTATTCACCACAATACTGAAGGTATTGAGTGTGGCGGTGGCCGAACCATCAGAAACCGTGATAACAATCCCCGCATAGGTGCCAACATCATCATTCGATGGCGTACCACTAAGCGTACCTGTCGCTGCATCGAAGCTCACCCAAGCAGGTTTATTCGTGATGCTGAAGGTGAAGGCTTGGCTGTCGACATCCGACACTTGCGGTGTGAACAGATAAGCGCTGTCTTCATTCACTTGCGTTGCTGGTGAACCGGAAATAACCGGGGCATCGTTCACGTTGTTCACGGTAATCGCAAACGCTGGCAACGAGGCCGACACGCTACCATCGGACACGCTGATCACAATACCCGCATGCGTCCCCACATCACTGTTACTTGGCGTGCCAGAGAGTGCTCCTGTGGCCGTGTCAAATGTCGCCCAAGATGGTTTGTTAGCAATCGAATAGGTCAGAGTATCGGCAGGGTCATTATCCGATGCCTGAGGCACAAACTGATACGCGCTATCTTCATCCACTTGCGTCGCTGGGCTACCGCTAATCACTGGCGCATCATTGACGTTACTCAACGTAATGGTCACCAACGCCGCTTCCGAGGTGAGTTCACCGTCACTGACGCTGTAAGTGAAACTGTCCTGACCAAAGAAGTTGCTGTTACCCGTATAAACCGCTTGGTTGCCCGTGATGGTCACACTACCGTTGAGTGGCGCGGTGGCGACTTGATAGCTCAGCGATGAACCTTCTATATCACTACCATTTAAGGTGATGGTGAGCGGTGTTTCTTCCGCTCCCGTAGTGCTGACATCGGTAGCAGTTGGTGTATCGTTGACTGCATTGACGGTCAGATCGACACGCACTTCCGTTGAGTCCAGATCACCGTCGTTGACCTTGAACAAGAAGAAGTCGGAGCCATTGAAGTTCGCTTCTGGTGTGTAACGCCAACTGTTGTTGTTCAACGGTTCTAGCACACCATGGCTAACTGGTTCCGTGATAACGTACTGCAAAGTGTCATCATCGTTATCAATGTCTGAGCCGACCAGCGTGATCACCAAACTGTTGTCTTCATCCAATGTTTGTGACTGTGCTTGCGCCATTGGTGCATCGTTGACTGGTGTGACCGTCATGGTCACTGTCGCAACGTTAGAGACTGCGCCTGCGACGTCTGCCACTGTGTAGGTGAAGCTGTCTTCGCCAAAGTAGTTTTCTTCAGGGCGATAGATAATCGCTCCTGACGCGGTCACGCTGACACTACCATGAGCTGGCTGATCGACCACGTTGACGCTGGTGAGATCAAAACTGTCTCCCGTATCGACATCGCTGTCGTTACCCAATACGTTGACTTCAAACGAGCCCTCTTCCAGTAGCTGCGCACTGTTATCAACAGCTACGGGGGCATCATTGACTGGCATAATATTGAGCGTGATGGTTGCCGACTCTGAGACCGCCTGGCTACTGTCGGTTAACGTGTAGGTAAAGCGATGCTGACCATTAACGTTTGCTGCTGGCACAATGTTCAAGGTGCCATCTGCGTTGACACTCACTGTAGCGAAACTATATACCCCCTCGCCTTGACCAAGATCTTGCAAGGTAATACTGCTCGCGGTGAATGCTCCATCTTCGATGTCACTGTCGTTACTTAAAACATCGAGTGTCGAGGTGACATCTTCATCAAAGGTAAGCGTGTCTGCCGACGCCACAGGTGCGTCATTGACGGAACCGATATTCACGCTGACCGTTGCCGCAAGCGAAACGCTGCCTTCACTATCGGCGATAGTGTAAGTAAAGCTGTCGCTGCCATTTTCATTCGCATTCGGCGTGTAAACAAAAGTGCCTGCGGTTTGATCAACGGTCACTTGTCCTTTTTGAGGCAAGCTCACCAATGCCAAATCACCCGTTGGGATGCCATCTTCCACATCCGTCGTTTGGCTACGCACACTGAGCGCCGCGCTGGCGGTATCTTCATCGGTAGTGATGGTCAATGCTTTCGCCACTGGCGCATCATTGATAGCACTGATAGTGACGGTCACTGTCGCTTCTTGTGACTCCTGTAACAGGGCATCTTTCACTGTATAGGTAAAGGTGTCCGTGCCTGTCTCATTGCTGTTTGGCGTATAGGTAACAACGCCGTTGCTGATCGACACCTGACCTTTACTTGGTTGCGTTTTCACCGTCGCAGAAGAAGCGACCATGTCATCATTAATATCGGAATCGTTGGCTAACAGATCAAATTGTTTCGCCGTATCTTCCTCCGTCGAGAAGCTGTCATCAACCACCGTTGGTGCGACATCGTAGCGTTTAGTCACGGTATCCGTCACTGCATCAGAGGCATTGCCTGCAGCATCGGTGACCACCACGCTGACTGTCAACGTCCCCTCTTGCAAACTTGTGACGTCAATGCCCGTGACTTGCATCGTTTCAGAGGTGATGGTTTGACTCGCTCCGTCAATGGTCGTGGTACCGTCGCTCACGCTGTAAGTGAACATCGCGTTCACTTCAGCTGCTGCGAAGGTAAAGCTCATCGCCTGTTCGTTGGTTTTGTTAATGCTCTCCTGATCAATACTGATGTTATGTCCAGTCGGGATCGCCGTATCCACTGAGATCACCAACTGAGTCGCTGCCGTATTGAGATTGCCAGCCGCATCGCTAAATTTCTCTGCGGCAACATCAATGGTTGCATCCTCAGTGCTCTTTTCTGCTGGTGTAAATGTGGCCGTGTAGCTGGTGCCACTGCCCGAAAAGTTAGAAAGCGTTCCGCCGGCAACGGTCACATCGGCTGCGGTAAAATCAGTTTCTGATTCACTCAAGGTAAAGGTGAGTGTTGCGGTTTCACCCGCTTTCAGCGCTGATTTGTCGCTGCTAATGCCAATGCTTGGCAGCGCGTTATCTAACGTAATCGTGGTGCTCGCTGCACTTGAGGTGTTGCCCGCCGCATCACTTTGGCTAGCCGTGACCGTCAGGGCGCCGTTGTTAAACGTGCTGACGTCAAACTCGCTGCCGCTGATCATCCAGTTGCCCGAGTTGTCCGCGGTGACCGTACGGTTCAGGCTGCTGGCCCCATCGTCAATGGTGACCGTGACGCTGTTGCCCGTTTCCGCGCCCGAGCCTGCAATCAGCACGTCATTGTCTTCCGCGGCGTTCACCTTACCATCGCCTTCAATCGGCGTGGTGATGGACGGGGCACTCGGCGCGCTGTTGTCTAACGTGATGGTGGTGCTGGCCGCACTTGAGGTGTTGCCCGCCGCATCACTTTGGCTAGCCGTGACCGTCAAGGTGCCGTTGTTAAACGCACTGACGTCAAACTCGCTGCCGCTGATCGTCCAGTTGCCCGAGTTGTCCGCGGTGACCGTACGGCTCAGACTGTTCGCCCCGTCGTGAATGGTGACCGTGACGCTGTTGCCCGCTTCCGCGCCCGTGCCTGCAATCAGCACGTCGTTGTCTTCCGCGGCGTTCACCTTACCATCGCCTTCAATCGGCGTGGTGATGGTGGGCGTTGGTACTGAGGTATCCAACGTAATCGCCAAACTTGCGCTATCAGCGGTATTGCCAGCTGTGTCCGTTGCGCGCGCTGTGATGGTGTGGTCACCTGCGGTCAGTGCTGAGCTTGCAGTAATGCTCCAGACGCCACCGCTGACAACAGCGCTGCCGATGGTGCCATCGACATTGGAAACGAGAGTAACGGTGTCACCAGTGGTACCTGTTCCTGTAAAGGTTGGCGTTGTGTCATTTGTCAGGTTATCGGTATTCGAAGTACCTGTATCACTGCTCGCCGCGAGATCTGGTGTGCTTGGCGCGGTAGGGGTTGTATTATCGATCGTTACGCTTAAAGAACTAGAGCTATTACTTACGTTCGTGCTCGCATCCGTGGCGGTCGCAAAAATCGAATGTGATAACCCTGCTGTCAACGGATCCGTCGTAATTTGCCAATTACCACCCGTTGCTGTGCCAGTACCAATGACCGTTGTGCCTCCCCCTACCTGATTACTATATAATTTAACCGTCGCCCCACTTTCAGCAGTACCACTAAAGGTTGGCGTTGTGTCATTGGTAATGTTGTCGGTATTCGATGCACCTGTATCAGAGGCAGCATCAAGATCCGGTGTTGACGGCGCGTCCGGTGCCACGTTATCCACCACGGTAATGGTGAAGGACTCTTGGAAAGTGGTGGTACCATCATCGCTTTGCACGCAAATGCTGTAACTTCCAGGCGTCAGTGCCGTTTTACTTTGCAAGGTACTACCTGTGAATTGGAAACTGTCGTTGCCCGTGCTGGCACTACAGGTCCCATTTGCACTGCTGCTTGCAGCAACCAAGCTGTAGGTGTGAGAGTCTGCACTGTCCACATCGGTGGTACTGGCGGTCGCAACTGTAGCAGCGCTTCCTGTTACTGACTGGTTCACCGAAGTCGCTGAAAGCGAAATATCCGTTGGTGCGTCATTTTGCGCCGTTATGTTGACCACGGCCTGATTGGTGCCAGTGCTGTTGGCCGTTCCATCATTAAACGTAAAGTCCAACGTGACGCTGGCAGTAGGATCTTCTGAGCTGTTCTGGTAATAAATCGCCTGCAATACTGAATCAACAATCGCTGATGTTGCGTTGCTATTAAAGCGCAAAACAAGCGTTCCGTTTGAATTAGTGGTCACCGTACCCACAGTCGTATCATTGTACGTAAAGCTGCTACCTTGAGCGAGCGCACCGAGCAGCCCACCATTAGTAAAGATGTCTTGGCTATTCGCACCGCCGTTTCGTGCAATGGTTAGCGTGGCGTCGTTGTAGTTACCCAAGCCGCTATTGAGTGCATCTAGCTCGGTATCTGCAACAGTCGCGTTGTTATCAATAGCAACGGCACTGCCATTTTCGGTAAAGGTATTACCGCCATTGAGGCCACTAAACGTTGGTGCGTCATTCGGTGTAATAAAAGTGATTAAGGTATCGCTACCGCTGTCTGCAACCGTGAAATCTAAAGAAGCCGCTGGGCTATTTGAGAGTGAGATCGCCACTTCAACGCTAGAGAAATCGGTACCATTGGTATCGATTTGCAGAATATTGCTGCCACTAAAACGCACATTACTCTTTCTGAGGCCGGTCACACCAGTTAGCGTGATAGTATCGCCCACGCTCAAATCCGTAATGGTGTCGCCTGAGAGATTTGACGCACTGCCGACAAAATTATCATTGCCAGCATTGCCTGTCATTGAATCTGTACCACCACCCGGTCTGATGGTATCCGCCGCGCTGCCACCGACAAAAGTATCGGCACCATTAAAGTCGGTTGCGGAGATAACCAAGGCATCGCCGCTCAGGGCGCTGGCATTCAGGCTGATATTACCCACAATCGCACTGCCACTGGCGTTTGTTACGGTTACGGGATTACCGTTTGAATCAAAATTATCGGTCAGCGTTATTGTGAAGTTATTGTTGGTGCCAATAGCGAGGTTTTCTATTTCAGATACGCTAGTGGTTGAAAAGTCGAAGGTACCGCCATCCATTAATTTGAGCGTTTCTGAGCCGCTGGATCCGCTAATTACTGTGCTAAAGTCACTGATGTTGGCCGCATCGATAGCCACGGTTGCACCACTGGCTAAGCTCAGCGTACCGATATTAAGGAACGAACCAGCAGAGAGATCGGCTCCTGTTGATGCAAGCACGGTATCTCCCACACCCGAATCACCGGTCAGCGTTCCTGAGTAGCCACTACCCTGAACATTAAACGTGACAGCATCCGTACTTGAATCTGCGGTGACACTGGTCGTCGCATTACTGATTGTCACAGTCCGAGTGTTATTGCTTGCATCACCCAGACTATAATTCTCAACGTCAAACAAGGTGGTGATATCACCATCTCCAGTGATGGAAATCGTTTCACTTCCCGTCGCGGTCACTGTGCCAGAAAACGCTTGGTTCTGAGCGGCGGTCATGGTCACGCTTGCACTACTTGCTAGAGTTAAATTGTTAACGCTATTTACCGTACCACCAGCGATATTCGCTCCGTTTGAAAGTGAGAGCGTATCAGCCACACTACTTTCACCAGAAAGTGTGCCCGTCAGGGTCAGAGAGCCAGCGTCAAATGTGATTGCATCGGTTCCCGAGGTTGCAGAAACCGATGCACCTCCAGTAGCAAGAGTAATAGTTCTGGTGTTAGTTGTTTCATCCCCAACAACAAAACTTTCCACATTGGCTAAGGTCGTGAAATTGCCATCACCTGTAATCGTTATTGTCTCTGACCCAGCCGCTGTGATCGTTCCTCCAAACTTTGAAGGCTGATTGGCTTTCATGGTCACAGAAGCATTGTCCGCCAAAGTCAGGTTTTCAAAATTAACTATCGTGGCACCAGAGATATCAGCACCACTGGAGAGACTCAGTGTATCTATACCACTTGCAGGGTTTAACGCACCAGTAAGAGTTAAGCTGCCGGCAACAATGGTGTCATTGCCGCTACTACCGGTAATATTTTGACTACCACTGGATAAGGTGACGGTATTCGCCGCGCCTAACACATAGGTTTCAATACTGCTTGCCGCAGTAAAACCATCGGTTACGGTCGAAATAGTGATCTGTTCTGTGCCTGCACCACTGATCGCACTGAAACTATCGTGCTGCGCTTCTGTCATCGTGACCGATGCGCCGCTGTCTAATGAAAGGGTTTCGAATGTGCTTACCGTAGCACCTGCAATATTCGCCCCATTTGCCAACTCTAAGGTATCGCTATTACTGCTGCCGGTTAATGTGCCAGAAGCAATTACTGCACCAGTCTTAACCGTAATAGCACTACTGCCACCCGTCACATTTTGTGCTGCATCACCAAGTGTAAAAGTCAGCGCGGCATTAAGTACATAAGTTTCGATGTCGGCATCACCCGACAGCACACCATCACCGTCTGCACTGCTAATGGTAAATTGGTTGGTTCCGGTTCCATTGATGGTGGTAAAGCTCTCATGCTGCGCTTCCGTTAAGGTGAGCGAGCCATCGTTATCTGGCGTCAACGTTTCAAAGTTGGTTAGAGAGGTGAGAGTCGACAGATCGGTGCCAGTGACGACAAAGAGCGTATCCGTGCCTGCACCGCCGTCTGCGGTAGAGCCAGCAGCGTGTGCACTATTCGATATCGTCAGTGTCTCATCGTCGCTGCTAAAGGTAATGGCAGGCGATAAGTTGGTGCCGTTTGTGGTATTAAAGCCAGCCGCACTTGAGGAGGCAGCGGTGACATTGCTGACGCTAATCGTAGCGGTACGGCTGACACTGCTGCTTGTACCATCACTAATCACCACAGTCACGGTTCTGGCCGTTTGATTTGGCGTGCTGGACGTATTGTTGTAGGTAATGGCTTGAAGGAAAGTAGCGACTTGCGCAGTGGTGGCGGTGGCTCCCGAGATGCTGATGGTATCTTGCAAGGTAATGTCTGACGCCCCCGAGATACCATCGAGTGCATTTTGCGCCGCCGCAGTCACATTCAATCCTTCCGCCGCACCGTCTTGGTCATTGGTCAAGGTCACTGTGATGGTTTTAATGGTATCGCTGTCTGCGTCGGTCACGGCTGCATTGGGCGTAATACTAACCGCGCCACCACCTTCGGAGAATGATACACTGCTATTATCACTAGCTGAGGTCGAATCTAGATCAACCACTGGCGCAGCATTGGCCGTTGAAAAGTTAAAGGTGGTGTCATCACTAATGCCCGCAAAACTATTACCCGCAATGTCATCAACCGCTGAAGTATCAATTCGAATCGCATAAGTTCGGTTGCCAGTCAGATTGCTGGTTGGGTTTAAGTAAATCTTATCGCCACTAATCCCGATACGCCCGGCGCTGGGTGAAGTTGTTGTTCCATCACTTTCCGTTGCTACGTTAAAGACTTCAAAATCGCTGCTGTCTGTCACGTTGCGAATGGTGATATTCCCACTACCAAGCGCAATATTTTCGTCGAAATCGATTACGATATTGTTACTGGATGAAACACCTGTGGCGTTGTCATTTGGTGTTGAATTACTGCCGTCAAAAACGGGCGGGGTTGAGTCGGCTGCAGTTGGAGATTCAAAGTCTATCGTATCAATAATGACGAAAGTCACCGCTGAACTTTGCCCTGAAGTGGTAAACCTTACCTCGTCAATGTCGCCCCATTGACTATCAAACGTCAGCACACCATCGTTATAGCTGGCATTTTTAGCAAAAGTAACAGAGCCACTACTATCAGACTGGGTAAAATCTATTGTGTCAGATACAACACTACTGCCATCCTTGTAGCCTGTAATCGTTACAACATGATTAAGGGTCGATGTCACTGTGAATGAATCTGTAATCGAGCCAGCTTCCATTGATACCAGCTTAAACTCATCACCACCCTGAGATTTAAAGCGAAAATCAATATCTCCCACAGGGGCATTTATAGAGCCGCTATCTGCTAAGTGATACAACAGCGCATTATCTGTGTTCGCACCATCAGTGATACCAAAACGATCACGTCCATCGACAGAGTCATTATATCTGGCCATTTTCCCGGAGCTGGGGGCAGAGCGAGAATAAGTGACACTGTCAAAAGTAACTGGGTTGGATAGTAAGGCGGCACCACCATTTTGAAAGTTTACATCATTGGGCGCCACTGCCACTGCCTCAGCAGGGACTAAAGCCACCACGGTGAATCCAATAGCGACCATAGATTGAGTAACTTTATTTAGTTTCACGTCCCAGCTCCAACATTTTCAGTTTCAGTTTTATTTCTTTTCAAGAACACAAATAAAAAGGAAGCGCAACAACCTTTGCCTTTCATTTATTAAACAATCAATTCAATTTGTAGGCGAATCGATCACTCATCAACAACAAGAAACCTGATGTTCCTAGTTCCCGAAAAACCAGATGCAGGATACCCACTGGCAACCTAATTCTGCTACTACACCAATACCCCATTCTGCGCTCAAAACCCTGCTCAGTACAGGCAGAAGCCACAAGATAAAACTCGCCATTTGAGTGCCAGGGGTGGGGTCACCCCTAGAAAACGCAGCTCACTTAGCTACGAGGCGGATAAATCCCATCCGTACTGATGGCATAGGTCATAACCGAGCTCGGTTGGTTAATAAAGAAATATTGACCTGCTCCCGTATTACCCGTGATCACATCTGGAGCTGGAACGTCTGAAGCATCGAAACCAACCTGAACAGCTCCACTTGCCATCGTTGTATTCGCCGTTGTGGAATAGGCTTTTTGTATCGGATCCACATTAAACCCGCTCGGGATGCCACCGGTTGCCCAGTAGGCATTTTCTGCATCGTTGGTGTCCCCTGTTCCATTAAAGGCATTAACCTTGGCTTGCCCTGTTATGACTGCTCCGGGTTTCGCAGTTGCCACCGCCAGATGATTGTGCTTTGGCATCTCAGCAAGTGACAATACGTGAGTCTCATTGCCATACCGTGTACCCAATGGCCTTGGCGTTAATCCTGGCCCATTGCCATTGCCCACCGCAACCCGACCACGTAGGTCAGGTATCCCAAAGGTAACCCGTCCATCTCCCCCATAAAATGTACTTAACAAAGAGAACAATGCGGTGTTTGATTGGACGGTTTCATTCTGGCCGTAACAAAACACAAAACCACGTGGTGCAAAGTTAAACCCATATAGCTCAACTTCTCCTAAAAAAGCTTCTGTACTCATCGTCATTCCTTTGGTTCAAGTTAAAAGAATACCCGCTTGCAGCCCCACCATCTGGGCAAAACGGTACCCGTCAAAAACACCTTCGGGGCAGGCAACCACATCAATTCTCACGGCTTCATCCATCAATGCGACCACCAGCCCCTGATCTATTGAAACGCACAAAATTGTCCCTGCCGGAACGCCATAAGTTGGCATGTCGCTCGGGCTCACTTGTAACAGCTGGCAGGTCATCTGAGCCACTTGAATCCGTGCCCCCCCCCAATAAGGGTTCGCAGCTCGGCATAAATCAACAATCTGCCCGGCATTTTGTTGACACCAATTTATTCGGAGTTGCTCTTCACTCATCGTTAGAACTGTTGGGGCGGGACTATATGTTGCACCTGTTAGCTCAGGTAGGCTTTTGTCTGATTGCTCCAACATCGAGGAGAGTTCGATAACTGTATATGAAAGAACTTCTATCGTTTTGTTATACAATCGACCTGTTGTTTCATATGGCAAAATTTCGACATCGACGTGAAGAACTAAATCATTTCCCGGATAGCTCGTTATCCTGATGGGTATCGTTGAAGCCCCCTGGCGTATCTGCTCAAATAGAATCAGATCTAGATTCGATAAATAACAATCAGAGAGATGCAGTTGAAACATTGATAAATGGCGCGGTATATCAGTTGACCCATCAAGTTGATACTGATAGGTCAATACGTACTGGCTATCCCATGCAGCCAGCATTGAAAAAAGTTTATCCATCTCTAAACTAGCCGCTGCGTACCATTTCACCCCTCTCTGTTTCAGGTGTTCACTCAACTGTGGTGAAATATTCTCTGATACAAAAAATACGCCGGCCAAAAGACCTTTCGCATGGAGTCGCTCAATCATCGGCGTAATCATTGGAGAGGATGTGATAAAGGTCGCTTTTTGCATACTGTTCACCTATGCCACCGTCGGTAAGAAGCCGGGCGTACCACACAACTTATAGTAAAACTTCAGTTTGTCGCCTCCTTTAACTAACAGGTCATCAGGCTCAGCAGCTTTTGGCCTGAAATCCACGCATACCGACATTTCTGGCCGAGGATGGGTGATACCCGAATCGTACTGATCAACGTTCTCTTGCCCAAACACCCCCAGCTTCACACTGAGCAATAAAATGCGATTGTGTATGTCTGGAATATTTCTCGGAATTTGTACCTGACCGGCTTCAAGTAAACGAAAACCGGAGCCCAATTGCATTTCATTAAATTGATTTAATATTTCACGATTTATTTTAAAAATTTCACCTAGTTCAATGCGCTCAGACCGAATGTCGTCTTGAATAAAGCGAGAATGACTGAAATTGCAGTCTTGCCATTGCTCGACAAACTCTCGTTGAGGGTTAGCTAAAGCCGCCTCTACCGTAATTTGTTCAGGTAACAATAATGCCTGTTCTGAAAGAAACTGCCTTAAATGCAGTAAAAAATGTAAATGCCCTTCACGGGTCAGACCGTGATGTATTGCTTCAATAATTAGAATGTCGATTGGGTGATCAGGGTGGTATTCCATCACATCCATACAAAGGACTTGGTGAACATGCTCTGCAATCCCCATTAGCTCAATCAAACGATTTAACACCTTTACTGCACCAGGCTGGATATCAATCAGTGTTATCTTCAACAAAGGGCCATGAGGATTTGTGGATTGGTAATAACAAATAAGGGGGAGCAACAAGGGCGCAAAAGGACCACATGCTGGATAAACAATATGAAGGTTCTCTTGATTGGTAAAAGCAGAAGACTGCAGTGCTTGATCAAGTCCGCGAAGAAATGCCTTCACCCGATAGATATCTTTCACGGTATGGATCGCATCCTTCACCGCCATCACTAATCCAGTGGCATTAATATAAGAAGAACCCAACTCTTGTTCTGTCAGGTCGGACTGTTGGAAAACAGTAACAAGCTTATCCGCGAGATCACCAAAAAGAGCTACCCAATTTTCGTGAGCAGTTTCCGGCTGATGAATCAATGCCTCCATCAAACTCACACAGGCTTGTCGCAATGCGTCTGTCTGAGACAACCCTGCCGATTGCTGATCTATCTCTAACTGTTGTCTCAACAATCGATTGAACAACTGTTCCAGTATCGGATCAACAACAGCCACCTCCGGACGCGGTGCGTGATTAGTCGGCTTGGACATATGTTCTCTGCAACTCACAATATAAACTCCCTAGAAAAGAACGCCACTCCCCATTCGCAAACAGCACCACGACATGACAGTGTTTGATGCTTTGGCCAATCTTGCTCACAAATACCGATAAATATGCACTTACATGCACACAATGTTAGTTCATGAATTTTTAGAGGCAATTCATTTTTGATATGAATCATTTTTTATTAATACATCTGCAAAGCCGATCACATTGGGAGAAATATCACACAAAATATTAGATCCCAGAGCAGAAGATCTAACGTAGTCAGGGCACCCTCATCGGTTGCACGTAAATGCCTGAAATTTGGCTTTACATCCCCCAATCACTTATCAGCAAAAAACTTCTAGCCATCTTTGCCGACAAACAGCGTTGTTGATAAAATCAGCTTAAGTCAGCGATGCTAAGTGCCCAGAAGTTAGCTTCTGAAGCACTGAGTTAATCAGTCATCTCTTCGTGAGTATCCACATCAAACAGCTAGGTGCAGTTGGCGAGGCGTTTAGCGTATTTCTATGTCATGCTTTTTCACTTTCCATACACCTTAGCCAAATACTTTGAGCGTTGACTGATACAGATGCAGTCTGGGGATATCAACGGAACATCCAATCGCTTGAAAATCGAGTCCATAAAACCACGCAGTGCAAGAGAAGCCCCCCTTTAACATCATAAAAGAGCAGACCCTAGGGATTGGAAATGCTTCAACTGATTTAGGCAACAACGCCCTAAGATACTTAACAAAAAACCTGCCTTGCTCGTGGAGAAGCAAGGCAGGTAACAACCTTACCCAAGCCGATAAACAACACCAGCGGGTAGAGCAAGTGGTTGCTGCGTTCGAAGAAATGGCAACACTGGCACCAGCGGTTACACTGCAAAGTCGAAAGCGCTCCGCTAACCAGGACAATCAGCCCGGACTTACCACGCTACTCGCGAGCTAAACCAACGAAGTAGAGAAACCTGTGCTCAAACCTCGCGAAATGCCGAAGAAGTTCAAACTCAAGCAAACGCCTTGAAACAGCAAGTGGATTTCTTTTATTGATCGTTTGAACTAAAAAAACACCTAGCTCGATATTTCGCCCTAGGTGCTTTTTACTACCCACTCTTTTAATCGCAGTTCGTCTTTAATTACATTTCCAGCATTTCCCTTTTACCCAAGTGTCAAACCATGTGGTGTTGCTCGTTCCAGCCGATTCCGCCCATCTCGTCACCTCGGGGTAAGCCATGGTGCTGTCTATATGTTCGTAAGGGTGCTTCCATTCAGAAGGAATAGATATTGCCCAAGGTAAACCTTCTGCCGTCAAATAGAACTCGCCTGCCTGCGCATCTGTGGCGTCTACCCCTTGGCCAAACGAGTTGGTATTGGCAAGATCGCTACTTGGATAATTCATCAAATGCACTTCTCGACCACGTTGAGCCGCACGGAAAATGAAGGGGTTCAATGTGTGACTCTCGAGTGGCGGCAAAGCATTGTTGAAAACCACGGACACGCTGTAATCGATTAAAGGTCTGTCATCTCCCTGCTCAGTGTTGTAGAAATCACTACTACCGTTAGCGGGCAACAACGTACTGATGCTGTCGAGCACCACTAAAACAAGCTCACCCGTGTGGCCAGTTTCCGCAACAAGGTTTGAGCTGACCTCATCAATCATTCGACTCATACTCGTCACGTCAGACACCTCGACGCCACCAATCGACAGAGCAAAACGATTATCTATGGATGCCCCTCTTGCCACGGCTTGGCCATGAAAATCAATGCGAGTGATCTGATTATTGGCATTGGTGTAAAGCTCATAAGCGTAGTGGGAGACGAAATCATTTAAGTCATAATCCCCTGCAAATGGCCACATGTCTTCAAACGCCAATGTGTACCAACCAGAGGTCGGTGTACGAGCGTAGAAGGCGATACTGGGGTCATTCGGTGCATAGTCATTTGCATCCGCCACACCATCGCCATCTGAATCGCCTATTTCAGGCCATTCGATTTCAGTGATATCACTGATTAAGCCGTTGGCATCTTCGGCTTGCACTTGCACTTTCCAACGCTCACCATTGTTGGTTTGAGAGGCGGGTACGCTCGCACCAGTATGGTTATTTTTCCCCGCAAATTCATCGTCGACAAAGAAACCCTGCCCAACATCAACAAACCAACGATAGTTGTAACTGACTGAATCACCGTCAGGGTCGGCTGGTGTAGGGCCAATAATCGACACTACGAGATCATCATTGGTTGAAAGCCCTTGGCTACGACTTAGCTCAGGAACAGACGGCGGTGTATTACTCGTCACCAAATAGGTCACCGTCATTAAGCTGTAATCCAAAGTCGTTAGCCAACCTCCGTTGTTCATATCGATATCCAAAAAGACATTCACTAGACCATCATTCAGCGAGGCAATCGGCAGAGCAAACTCTGTAATAGACCATGTATTGTTGGTTCCCTGTAAAAATCCCGGATTCAGTTGAACACCATCGACCGACACACCATCATACTCACCATTTTCACCACGAAAGGCTTCTGAATCGACATCGTACGCATAGATGGTCAGTTTCGCTTCGAGAATCTGAGCGCCATCAGGGATCGTTATTGTGTGCTGCCAGCCATAATCTTGATTGGCATTGCTATAAATACCAAAACCGTATGCCCCCGGAGAGCTGTAGTGAGGTGAACTACTGTTTTCATCGACCGTTTGAGTGATAGTGACAGAACCATCGCCATTGACGACTTGCGTATTGTTCGTGGCTGTAGCCCAAGCAGATGAACTTAGCAAACCGAGGAAAATGGCAGAAAGACTAAAATGAGTAGTGGATGTCATGGTCGTTCTCCTAATCCGAGTCCAGCGCGATATCGCAGCCAACAGTAATTTCATCGACAATCGCAGCAACATCTGTGTGAGACACACATTCAACCTCACGGACATTCGACACCGCTTTGATTGCTTGCCAATGTCCAGCCAAGTCAATACGAGAAGTCAGTTCCCCTGACACTCCAGTGAGCCCAGTAAACATCGCAACCGAGTCTTCTACATCGTCAACCACGCTAAACAAACGCACCACATGTTGGCCTCGAATCGCCACCGCTTCACCCTGCTGAAAAGTGTAGTTACTCACGATTTTAATGGTCAGTTGACGATTCTCGCTACTGCGCCACTCAAACCCTGTCGGTGGTTTTATGTCGGAAAACTGAGTCTGCACAACGGGCGTAGAAGGTGTACTGGAACTACCGCCCTCTCCACCACCGCATCCAGCCAACAGCCCTAAACTGACCGCCCCCCACGTCACCGCTTTTGTTAAGTCATTCATCTTCGTTCTCCCTCTACGCTGTGGGAACATAAAGCGAAAGACATGCCACAAGTTAATTACTTGATTAACAACACTTTTTAATGCGTGCAATAACAAAAGAGAACCTTTTCTTAGATTCATTCTCAAATTAAGAAGCGCAGAACACACCATTGTTTGTCATCGCTCTAAATTAGAGTCAAACTAACTTGCCACCGCGAGAAAACCATGTACAAAACCCATAACAACAAAATAATTAAGGTGATGTATGTTTACGTTCAGTTTTCCTATAAAAATCAAATCATTCAATGCCAAAAAATTGCTTCTATTAGGTTTAACTCTAATACTCTCCGGTTGCGCATCAAAAGAGCTGCTGCAGGCACAACCGGCCATGGTTCAAAGTCAAGCGGAGAACCTGTTACCTCAACGAACCGACAAGGCCGATCTCTACTTTGTTGGCTTTGCGGCCGACTCGAGCATTGGCGTGTTTCGTAAAGAAGTGACGTATTCACAGCAACTCTTTGACGACAAATTTGGCACTGAAGGCCGTTCTGTTGCTTTGATTAACAGTTCACAAACTTCCGACCAATTACCGATGGCAACGGCTGAAAACTTAGACGCAACATTAAAAGCGGTAGGAAAAATCATCGATCCTGAGCAGGATGTGGTGTTTTTGTTTTTAACTGGACATGGCGCATATTCGCAAGGTGTTGTCACTGACTACTGGCCACATCACCAGGGCTTAATCGAACCGAAAATGCTTAAAGAATCACTGAATCAAGCTGGCATTAAATGGAAAGTCGTTGTGGTTTCAGCTTGTTTCTCAGGTCAGTTTGCCGATGAACTTGCGGATCTATACACTTTGGTGATCACCGCAAGTAACCCAAATCAACCTTCATTTGGCTGTACAAGCGGTGCGGACTTTACGTACTTCGGTGAGGCATTTTTCAAGGACCAACTGACACAAACAACGAATTTTGAAGAAGCGTTTCTGTTAGCAAAAGCCGCCATAACCGAACGAGAAAACAACATGGGTTTTGATAACTCCTACCCTACAATGCGAACCACAAAGCGTATCAGCGACAAACTGAATGCGTTATTTTCCCAACCGTAACGTCAAAGGCCAGTTTTACCCTGGCCTTTTTAAACAACAAGATAGTGTCATCAACCATTTTTGGTACCACATCAACATCCTTTGACAACCCTAATTGCAAACCGGCTTCAACTGACTAATATGAACCTGCATGATTACCATTCCTCCAATGGGAGTAGAAAATGAAAACATCTTGGATTCCAGTCGCCCTTTCTGGGCTTGCCTTAACGGGCTGTTTTTCTGATAAAAGCGACACGACTACGGCTGTTACTCAACCGCTAAATGTAACCGCAGCAGACGCCATCTATTTCGGCGGTGAGATCTTAACGATGGCGGGCGATAAACCAGAATACGTTGAAGCTGTCGCCACATTGAACGACAAAATCATTTACGTGGGTACAAAAGAAGGCGCGATGGAACATAAGTTTGGGCAAACCCAACTTATCGACCTCAAAGGCAAAACCATGTTGCCCGGTTTTGTTGACCCACACAGCCACGTTTATGGTGTTGGCTTGCAGGCGATGGTTGCCAACGTCCTGCCGCCACCTGATGGTGGTGCAAACACGGTTGCCAAGATCATTGAGATCCTAAAAGCCTCCGAGCAAGATGAAACCAAAAAGTTTTTCATCGAGAAAACCGGGTGGATTCTTGGCTTTGGTTACGACGATTCGTTGCTAGATTACTATCCCACCAAAGCCGACTTGGACCAAGTAAGTACAGACAAACCCGTTTTGATCATTCACACCTCAGGACACCTTAGCGTCGCCAATAGCAAAGCGCTCGAAATGGTCGGAATTACGGCCAAAAGTAAAAATCCCGAAGGTGGGGTAATACGTCGTATGCCTGATAGCCAAGAGCCCAATGGTGTGCTCGAAGAAAATGCGCACTTTGCCACCCTCTTCCGCTTGACCATGCTCATCGACCAAGAACTGCAAGACATGATGCTTTCAGCCTCACAAAAAATGTACGCACAATATGGCTACACCACCGCGCAAGAGGGACGAGCAACAAAAGAAGGCTATGAAGCACTGAAACGAGCCTCGAAACGAGGAGAATTGTTGATTGATGTTGTCGCGTATGCTGATATGGCCACCAGCAGTGATTTCATGACGTCAGAGTACAACTCACCTCAATATACGAGTCACTTCCGAATTGGCGGTGTCAAACTTAACTTCGATGGCTCACCTCAAGGGAAAACCGCGTGGTTAACCCAGCCGTACTTTCATCCACCTCATGGACAAAAGAAAGATTACACAGGTTATCCAACCTTTACCGATCAACAAGCTTTCCAATATGTGGAAACCGCGTTTAAAAATGGCTGGCAAGTACTCACTCACAGCAATGGTGACGCCGCGATTGAGCAGTTTATTGACGCCGTTACTGCGGCCAATGAAAAACTCGGCAAACAAGACCGACGCCCAGTGCTGATTCATGGCCAAACCATTCGTGAAGACCAAATCCAGCGCCTCGCAGAGCAAGGTATTTTCCCCTCCCTCTTCCCAATGCATACCTTCTATTGGGGAGATTGGCACCGTGATTCAGTGCTTGGCCATCCTCGGGCCGATTTTATTTCACCGACCAAAGCCGTACGTGATGCAGGATTGATGTTTAGTACACATCATGACGCTCCCGTTGCCCTGCCAGATGCGTTTCGGGTACTTGATGCAACGGTCAACCGTACCACCCGCACGAATAAAGTGCTCGGTCCCGATCAGCGTGTTGATGCCTACACCGCATTAAGAGCGATGACCATTTGGCCTGCGTACCAACATTTTGAAGAAGCGATGAAAGGCAGTATCGAAGTGGGGAAAAACGCCGATTTCATTCTGCTAGATAAGAATCCTCTCAAAGTGGAGAGTGCGACGTTGAAAGACTTACAAGTCCAACAAACCATCAGCCGTGGACAAGTGGTCTTCACCAATACGGCACGCTAAGGCAATTTCGCCCTCTAATTTCTCTATTGCAGAAAGTTGGGGGGCGAAAAATAAGAGCGAGGGACTAGGGACTAGCAAACCAGGAAACTAGAAAACTAGAAAACTAGAAAACTAGAAAACTAGAAAACTAGAAAACTAGCAAACTAGCAAACTAGCAAAAACTTCCCAGAAATCGGATGAGACAAAAAAGCAAAAAGCCGCCCTAAAGGCGGCTTTTTTCATGGGTGGGACCCCAGCCACATCCCGGCACACAAGTCATTCGCTGCGGCTGCTTCCTTCCGGACCTGACCGAGTTCACGAACTATTGTTGCGAGAGGACCAGGGCCCCATAGATTCGTTTGTTAGGCATTTCGCTTAACGTGGGGCAGATTATTAAGCATCCCCTCTGAGATTGCAACCCCAATTCCACAATATTCAAGCGTTAAGGGAGCAACTGCTTAACTCTTGTTCAGAAAAGCCATTTCCAGATAGAGACCTCACGAGTACCCCATTTGTTTCTGTTCATGCTTGCTTTGATACATATCGACATCGGCCAAATGTAACGCACGTTGAAGACTCATGGTTTTATCACGCTTCGCTGACAAACCAATCGAAGATCGGATGATGAGAGGTTGCCCTGTGATGCCACTCTCTAGCGTAATCTGACTAAATCGTTCAAAAGCCGATTCCACTTCTTGCTGTGACACTTTACCAATGAGGATGAACTCATCCCCTCCCACTCGAAACCCTTTTCCACGCCAATGACTTTTTATTTCCAATGCAATGGCTTTTAACACCAAATCACCACAATGGTGGCCGAAGGTGTCGTTTATCGGTTTGAAGTTGTTGACATCGATATACAAAATGGCGAGATCGCCCGAAATACCGTTACCATATTTACGTTGCAACGAGCGGCGATTACCTAACCCTGTCAAGTTATCCGTGTTAGACAAACGATGAAGATAGAAAGAGAGAGCAAAAGCCAGAACTAACACCACCGCAAACAGTTTTTGGGTTTGCGCAGCAAGCCTCTGTTCCATTTCCAATGAACTTCGCCAATCTGGCCTTATATCGTAACGTTCAACAATGCTATTTAGATCCAGCATTTCTATCGCTCGGCTAAAATAGGGAGCAAGGAGTTGACCTTTTGGTGTTCGCGCCAGTCCTATCGATATTTTCGACATATCAAACACACCTATCGCATCATCTTGTGTAATGGCCAGATCCTGTTCATTACGCAGTAGGTAGTTGAGAGTGGCGGTGTCCATCGTCACGTAATCTACTTTATCGTTGATCAATGCTTCTAACATTGAATCTTGATCGGGAAAGCGCTGTAGCTCTTTCAAAGGCAGCATTTTGGTTAACAGCGAATCAAAGTAATCATCCTTAACCACCCCCACCCTCTCAGCAATTAACTGAGAAACATGGCTGTATACATTTGGTTTATACCCCAACCTTTTGACGATGACCGATTGGGGAGAGTAGTGTGGGCTGGTGTAATAGGTGAAGTGCGCTCTCGATGAAGTCATTGCTAATGGTGCCAAAATATCAAATTCTTGTTGAGCAAACCCTTGCAACATGCTGCCCCACCGCTCATTTTCGTGACTGACAATCTGACAGTTTAACGCCAGAATGTCGCAGCTCTGTCGCAAAACATCGGCGGTGATGCCCGATATTTCACCATTAGGTTGGTAGATAACGTAAGGAAAAATCGGCTCCAACTTGATGTGCAGTGGTTCTGTAGCATCGAAATTCGCTCGTTCCATCGCAGCCTGAAGCGCTTGCTTGCGAATATTAAACTGATACTGCGTTATCCCTTCACGCAAATGTTTTTGCATCTGCTCGCTATGAATAAAATCAGCAAACTCTGCCAATGCCTGCAAGTGGCTCCCTTTGGCACTGACAATCGAAACGGGTTTGATTGAAATTTGATCGTTCAACAGATGCGCATCAACGCCTTTGAGCAACATTGGCTTGAGCTGATTAATTGCATCGACAACACCATCGACTTCACCCTGTTGAAGCAGGGAAAACGCTTCCTCATGCCCCTGATAGGCAACAAGTTCAACAGAGGGAAAGTTGGCAACAATCAACTCACCATAGATGGTATCTTTTGGCACTCCAACCTTCTTTATTTCTTTCAAAGAGCTGGCATTGAATGAGTAAAGATAGGTGTATTCAATATTGGTGGGGTAAGAATAGCTAAAACGTTGTTCTCGTTCAGCCGTAAAAGTGACATTGGCTGCAAAGTCCGTCTCTCCAGTTGCCACCGAGTTTAAAATGGCATCAAAGCTAGGCATGTTGACATAGGTTACGCGGAGGGAGAAGTGCTCTGCAATGGCGTCAAAAAGGACACGGCTCACCACATCATCCGCTTCTGTCGCAACGGTAATGTCGGCATTTTTTGCCCAACTACTGAAGGAGATCCAACACAATACGCCGGAAAGCAGCCAACCAATTATTCTTATCATGTTACTAACTTACGATGAGGTTATGCACGCGCGTTCAACTATGTATTGGGAACCTTATCTCAACTTATCACTGCGTGCATAAATATTTTTGATGATATGCAATATCGGTCACCATTCCAGATAACTTAATAGCAAGCATGGCACTAGATCATTAGAACTTTATACGTGCAGAAAAAAAGCAGCGTCTTATTTCACCAATAAGAGGCTGCATTAACGATGTACGTCCTAGACAGATCCAATGGATCTAATCTTGTTCTTTCATCTCTTCTTCCGCATTTAAAATATAATCCGTCATCCAGGCGGTACCCAGCAAACAGATCCAAACTACAAATACGGAATTAGGTACGTCGATCGTTGGCGTCACAACCAGCGCTGCGAACCCGACTGTTGGTAATGTCCAGCAAAGGAGCTTGTTCCACGAGAACGATTTTAAAGTATTGAGACTCTCCATACAGGCGATGATCCCGGTAATGCACAGCGCAACCAACACGGCATAAGGTAAGCCTGCAATCCAAAGAGGAATCAACAGCAATAACGGCCACCAACTGTGCTTGCTAGAAGGACGCCAATGATTGGCTGCCCACCAAATCACCGTTACAGAAAGTACCTGCACTACCGTTACCCATGGTGAGCCACTTAACTTCCCTCCCATTTGGGTGACCATAATGCCGACCATCAAGGTGAATACGATTGAACCGGCCGTTAGCAAAACGCCTAAGCTGCTTCTTCTGGAAAAAATAACCATCAGCAATGGGAACAAAACCCACACACAGACAGAGAGAGCAATGGGTTGAAGGGGTAACGTTAAACCGTAACTGGTCATGGCGGCCAACAAAAAGAGACCTGCGATACCTCCTTGAGGCAAAATCCACAATGCTGGGATCACTAACGCTAATACTGGGATGTCCCCTGCGCTCACGCTGATCGCCTTGGCACAAACTACCGCCAAAAGGCTTGTGATTGTGAACTGAAGAATCGAAAATATCATAGCGCCTCCTTTTACTCCTACCTCTGTTGGTAGCCAGGCTCAGCGCAACACAGAAACTGAAAACAGAGTCGTACGCTAAGTGGGTTCATTTCTAGAACACCTCGCTGACCAATCCCTTATAAACAACGAACGAGGACAATTTGAGTATGGACCAATTTTTTCCACAGATCTTTGCTGTAATTCAACAAATTCCCTTTGGTAAAGTGACTACGTACGGAGAAATTGCACGTATGGCTGGATTTCCGGGCTACGCGCGGCATGTCGGTAAAGCATTAGGAAACTTACCAGAAGGTACGAAACTGCCTTGGCACCGAGTGATCAACAGTCAAGGCAAAATTTCGTTGCAGGGCTCTGATCTCCATCGTCAACGCCAATTGTTACTGGCTGAACAGGTTGAAGTCAGTGAGCTAGGAAAAGTAAGCTTAAAAAAATACCGGTGGCAACCTTAAGTCACCACCGGTATTAAAACTCGATTGTCGTGCTGTGAGCACCTCGTGGTACTTAACGAACGCCCACGACCATGATTTCAACATCATGGGTATTGGCATCATCGGTCACAACTGGCGTAATCGTATCACTGATAAAACGTAAACGACCATTCACTTCAATGCGTGCACGAACATTGTAACGATGGTTTGCAATAATTTTCTTGCTGTCATAAGCCAAATCGAACGAGAGCGGCACTTGCTTACCATTAGTAATAAACTTGTGTTTTGCAATAACCGTTGCAGGGGCATCTGCCAACGAGACATCTTCCAAAACAAGCGTCACTGTTGCGTCATCTGGAAGAGCAATGCGCTCACGATAAAAAACTGTCCCTTTGATGGTTTTAATGCCTTGGTCTTTGACAAGTGGTTCAGAACTTTGACAACCTGCCAACAACGCACCCAAAAACACTGACATCATCAATAAGATTATTTTTTTCATAGAGCCTCACTCATTATTAAATTCGCCAAGATTATAAATGCCTCACTCAATCCTGTCTTGTGGATCAAATGTTTATTGACAATAGTTTGACTAAGTTAAAAATATTCACACCAACGAATTGCGTTATACTCAACGCACTTGACTTCCAATCCCTTTCACGATGATTGCACTGAGGAAAAACAACCATGAGTAAACCTCTAAACGAGTTATTAAGCTTATTACAGTTGGAAAAGCTGGAAGAAAGGCTGTTCAGGGGACAAAGTGAAAATCTCGGGTTACCTCAAGTCTATGGTGGGCAAGTGCTTGGTCAAGCACTCTCTGCCGCTCGTTACACCGTATCAGAAGATCGTACTGTACATTCGTTCCACAGTTATTTCCTTTATCCAGGCGATCCCGAGAAAGCGATTATTTACGATGTAGAAAACCTGCGTGATGGTAAAAGTTTCAGTACTCGTCGAGTAAAAGCGATACAAAATGGTCGCCCCATTTTTTATCTCACTGCTTCTTATCATGGTGAAGCGCCGGGATTTGAACACCAAAATACGATGCCTGATGTTCCTGGACCAGAAAATTTTGCTTCTGAATCAGAACTCGCAAGCCACATTGCTGAATTTTTACCGCCAAAGCTTCGCCAAACTTTCTGTGGTGAAAAACCGATTGAAACTCGTCCGGTGACCGTGATCAATCCGCTCAAACCGAAAAAAGCGGAAGCAAAACAGTATCTGTGGATCCGCGCCAATGGTGAGATGCCAGACAGCCAGCTGATTCACCAATATTTGCTCGCCTACGCTTCAGACTGGGGATTTCTCGTCACGGCCTTACATCCGCATGAAGTGTCGCTGATGACACCAAATTTCCAAGTGGCCACCATTGATCATTCGATCTGGTTCCATCGCCCATTCAAAATGGATGAATGGCTACTCTACTCAATCGAAAGCCCTACCGCATCAAACACTCGTGGTTTAGTTCGTGGTGAAATCTATAACCAACAGGGACATCTTGTTGCCACTGCGGTGCAAGAAGGGGTAATGCGTTTTATCAATCGATAAAGCACATTAGTGGAAGCTGGGTCAAAAACATCACTGGTGCGGGGGCAACCATACCACTGTAATCTCGACGCCGGAACCACTTGGCATGCTCAGGCTAATGACCAAGTGGTAGCGCGGTGGTGTATTTGAGTGGTTCCATCGCAAATGTCGAGGTGACGTTGGATATCCCTTCAACGCTATTGACTAACTTCTTATAAAAAGTATCGAAGTTTTTCATATCTTTAACCAACACTTTCATCATGTAGTCGTACTCACCCGCCATGCGATAGAACTCCATCACTTCCGGAAAATCGTTTACCGTCGCAACGAAACGGTCATACCACGCATAAGAGTGATCACAGGTTTTAATTTGCACAAATGCGATAAATGAGAGATCCAATTTCTCTGCATTCAGCAACGCCACTCTCTTTTCAATGAAGCCTTCATCTTCTAAACGCTTTAGACGCTTCCAGCAAGGTGTCGTGGTGAGATTCACTTGCTCAGCCAAGTCACTCAAGGACAAGGTGCCATCCTGCTGCAATAGCGAAAGTAGCTTTAGATCAACTTTATCCAGCATACAATTATCAATCCGCTCAATTATAGAAAAATTTTCTACAATATAGAGACAGCACCACATAAAAAGCAAAGCTTTTCTCTGCAAAGGTAGGTACTTTGTTACCGTCAATAAGAATTAAGAGAGGCCCCCATGTGTACGGACCACAACTGGATTAATAACGCGATTCGCAAGATTGAAGCTGACTTCCAACGCTCTGCTGATACCCACTTATTTAAGCTTGATCTTCCGTCTCTCGAAGGCATTGATATTTATCTAAAAGACGAAAGCACCCATCCAACTGGTTCGTTAAAACATCGCTTAGCGCGTTCGTTGTTTCTCTACGCAATTTGTAATGGCTGGATTGGTCCGGAAACCACCGTCATTGAATCCTCTTCCGGCAGTACTGCCGTTTCAGAGGCATACTTCGCACGCTTACTGGGCTTACCTTTTATCGCGGTAATGCCGAAATGCACCGCAAGAAAGAAAATCGAGCAAATCGAGTTTTATGGCGGTAAAGCCCATTTGGTGGATCGCTCCGATCAAATTTACGCAGAATCTCACCGCTTAGCCAAAGAGTTAAATGGTCACTATATGGATCAGTTCACGTACGCGGAGCGCGCAACGGACTGGCGTGGCAACAACAACATCGCTAACTCTATCTTCAGCCAAATGACGCTCGAAGAGCACCCAGAACCAAGCTGGATCGTGATGAGCCCGGGCACAGGCGGCACTTCGGCTACCATCGGTCGCTTTATCCGTTACCAAAAGCTGGACACCAAGCTGTGCGTGGTTGACCCAGAAAACTCGGTGTTCTTTGACTACTTCCAAAACGGTGATAACACGATAACCGGTAATACGGGAAGTAAGATCGAGGGCATCGGTCGTCCACGTGTTGAACCAAGCTTTATCGCTGGCGTTGTGGATGAAATGCGAAAAATCCCTGATGCTGCTTCTGTTGCGTGTACCCACTGGGTATCTAAGCTGATTGGCCGTAAAGTTGGCGCCTCAACGGGCACAAACCTGTATGGAGTATTGCAATTGGCATGCGAAATGAAACAGCGTGGCGAGCGTGGCTCTATCGTGACCCTACTGTGTGACAGCGGAGATCGCTACTTAGACACCTACTTTAATGAAGAGTGGGTTAAAACCAACATTGGTGACATTCAACCCTACTTAGAGCAGCTTGAAATCATTGAGCGCGATGGCTGCGTTGCGCCCATCTGCTGCCCTGCGTAACGCAGAGAATTCAGCAACTGGCGATAAAAATGCCCACGTGATTCCGTGGGCATTTTGTTTTAAACAGTGCGACGAGTTGAGCTTAGCGAGGCATTCGCATTCGTTATTTCTTCTGTTTTGCCTCAAAAGCCGCCAATTGCTCTGGCGTGGCTTCAGGTTGATGATTGGTTTTCCACTCTTCGTAAGTCATACCGTAAACACGCTCACGAGCATCATCTAAATCAAGATCTAGCCCTAAAACATCCGCTTCGGCTTTGTACCATTTGCTAAAGCAGTTACGACAAAAGCCAGCCAAAATCATCAAATCAATATTTTGCACCTCTTTGTTGGCATCAAGGTGAGCCAGCAAACGGCGAAATGCAGCAGCATCGAGTTTGTCTTGCTGCTCTTGAGTCAACTCTTGGTATTTAAACTGTGTCACTTTACTTTCCTTTATTCTCATTTTTCCGTCTTAATCACGGGCGGATGACCAGCATAGTACAAAATCCACTAATAAAACCAAGCTCTTCGCCGAGGAATTGTGTACTATCTCGGCCAACACTCTCTTATGCATCTTATTGAATTACTCTTAGGTGGCGAACAATTATGAAAAAAATTATGCTGGCGTGTTCAACATTATTACTTTCCCAACCGGTTTTCGCGGAGAAAATGGGCGAGTTGCCGAACTACTTTTACCTTGGTGCAGGCACCATCGCTTTTGACGTTTCTGCTTACGGCGACAACAGTGGCAGCGAGCTTTCAACCCCAAACTTTACGATCGGCTTTGGTAAAAACTTCAATGAACATGTTGCTGTGGAAGGTCTGTTTCGCTATACGCAAAATGAAGTCACCAACAGCACGGCAGGAACCAGCCTTAACCTAGACTATTATCAAGCGGGCGTTTCCGCTCTGCTCTCTACAGGCAACTTAGGGGATTCCCCGATTTCACTTTTCGGTCGCTTGTCGGGGTTGATCACCCAAGCAAACATGTATGACGTGACCAACAACACCGTGAAAATCTCTGAAGAAGCGGGAATGATTTTCAACGTCGGGGGCGGATTAGGCTGGGATATGGGGCAAAATTTCTGGCTGAAAGCCGAATATGTCTATAGCTTTGCTGACGCAGGCTTCGACGATTTTTACGATAAGTATTCTGGTTTCCAACTCTCTATCGGTAAGCAGTTCTAGCATCGTAGCACTCTATACCAGCCGAGATAAAAGAGCCGAGGTTTTTGTTCCTCGGCTCTTTGGGTATTGGGGATTGGTCTAACCGTGACTCACTCGGCCTTTGGTATCATGGCTGAGGGCTTGATTGAGTTCCGCTTCCACATGCCCTGGCGCTTCTGTGTATCGAGATATCAAGCGATACATCGCAGGGATAACGAACAAGGTGACTAGAGTGGCAAAACCCATACCGAAGAAAATAACGGTACCAACGGCCACGCGGCTTTCGTAGCCCGCCCCATCCGACAGGATAAGTGGAATCGCGCCCGCTAGGGTCGTGAAGGCGGTCATTAAAATCGGGCGCAACCGTCGTGCCGAGGCATCAATAATGGCTTGTTCAAACTCAAAACCACGGTCACGCAGTTGGTTAGCAAACTCCACAATCAAGATACCGTTTTTGGTCACCATACCGATCAGCATGATCATGCCAATCTGACTGTAGATATTCATGCCTTGCTGCATGATGAGCAAGCCTAAGAAACCACCAAACACCCCCATCGGCACGGTAAACATCACCACCAGAGGGTTAATGAAGCTTTCAAACTGCGCAGCAAGAACGAGGTAGGCCACCAGCAAGGCCAACGCAAACACAATGGCAACGCTAGACTGGTTTTCTTTGAAGTCCTTCGATTCACCAGAGTAGCTGATGGTAATGTCGCCCGGCAGCGTCTCGATCGCTTGCTGATCAAGAAAATCCAACGCATCACCCAACGTGTAACCATCCGATAAGTTGGCGGTGATCGTAATCGCCTTTTGCTTGTTGTAGTGCGATAAGCGAATCGACGATGCAATTTCTTCAACGTTGGTCACTGTATCTAAGGTAACCAGATCGCCACTTTTTGTGCGCAGGTAGATTTGGCTCAGATCTGCTGCGTTATTAAAGCGATTTTCATCACCACGAAGATAAACATCGTACTCTTCACCACGTTCCACGAAAGTGGTTTCTTTACGCCCACCCAACATGATTTCTAAGGTATCGGAAATCTCTTTGATGCTGATGCCCAGTTCTGCGGCACGACGTTTGTCCACCGACACCACCAGTTCCGGCGTTTTCTCAGAATAGTTGATCTCCGCTCCTTCCATAATTGGGGATTCTTCCGCCTTGTTCTTCAGTACCTCGGCCCAATCGCGCAGTTCGTTGTAATCCGAGCCGCCAAGCACAAACTGCACAGGCTCACTCGAACCACCACGGAATCCGGGCATAAACGGGAAAACACGGACATCCGGAATGCCCGCCAGCGCCTTACGCACTTCGCCTAATGCTTGTTGCGCTGTCACTGAACGTTCATTCCAATCATCCAAGATCATAATCACGAATCCGGTTTGGTCACCCGCTTGGCCCCCAAACGCCGGCGACTGGATGCTGAATGATTTGAGGAACCCTTGCCCTAACAGCGGCATTAAACGCTCTTCCACTAAGTCCATATTGGCAGACATGCGGTTATAACTGGTGGCATCGGCGCCACGGACAAAAGCAAAAATGACCCCTCGGTCTTCTTGTGGTGTTAATTGTGCTGGCACTTGATTCATTAGCGCGTAGCTGCCGCCCATACAGGCAAGGATGATCACGGGCGCAAGCCATCGCCATGCGAGGGCTCGCTTTAGCAACGCGCGATAACCGGACTCTAACTTGCCGAACAACACGTCCACGACGTCATTGAAGCGGTTTTTCTTAACATTGGCTTTGAGAATTTTGCTGCCTAAGACGGGGGTGAGCGTCAGCGCAATCAATGATGAAAAAATCACGGACATCGCCAGCAACACCGAGAACTCGGTAAAGAGCAAGCCCACCATGCCATCCATGAAGGAGATCGGCAAAAACACCATCACCAACACTAAGGTGGTGGCAATAACCGCAAAACCCACCTCTCGCGTGCCTTTATAGGCCGCAAGCAAAGGTGATTCACCTTTCTCGATATGATGGAAAATGTTCTCAACGACAACAATCGCATCGTCGACCACCAAACCGATAGAGAGGATCAAGGCCATTAAGGTGATGAGGTTAATCGAGAAACCAAAGTAGTACGCGGCAATAAAAGAGGAAATCAGCGACACAGGCACGGTCACCGCGGGGATCAAGGTGGCGCGAGCTTGACCGATGAAGATATACAGCACGAGGATCACGAGCCCGCCAGTGATGAATAGAGTGCTATAAACTTCAGAAATAGAGCGTTCAATAAACACGGTTGAATCGTAGTCGATAGCGAGACGTGTCCCTTCTGGCAAAAACTTCTGCACTTTATCGACTTCTTCATGTACTCTTTTTGCAACCTCAAGCGGGTTGGCGTCCGACTGAGGGACAATCCCCATGCTGACGTTGACTACCCCGTCACTTTTAAACGTCGAGTTCTCATTCTCAGCACCAATAAAGACATCCGCCACGTCTTTGAGATAAATCGGCGTGTTGTCACTGGCACGCTTGACCACCAGATATTGGAAGTCTTCTACTGAGTTATAGCTGCGCGCGGTACGAACAGACATCACCGTTTGATCGTTGCGCACTTGCCCCCCCGGACTTTCAAGGTTCTCACTGCGTAGCGCGGCGGTAATGTCCGTGGCGGTCACACCTCGTCCGGCCATCAGCTCAGGACTTAGCTTCACGTACATAACTTTGTACAAGCCACCCGAGATATCAACGGAACTCACTCCGGTGATAAGACTAAAGCGATCCATGAGTACACGCTCGATGTAATCGGTGAGCTGAGTACGATCCATCTCTGACGAGCTGAGGTTGATGTAAACGGATGCCTCACCGCTACCGTTGTTTTTAAACACGATAGGATCGTCGGCTTCCTCGGGTAGCGAACGCTGCGCACGCGCAACCGCATCACGAACATCACTCACTCCAGTATTGAGGTCATAACCCAGTTCAAAGGTAATGGTGATACGAGACATGCTGTTACGCGTGGTCGACGAAATCTCATCAATACCACTGATGCCTGAAAGTTGATCTTCAAGCACTGAGGTGATCTGGCTTTCGATGATCGTTGCCGACGCCCCATCGTAACGTGTACTAATGGAGACAACTGGGCTTTCGATGTCCGGCATCTCGCGCACTGCCAATTTACTGAACGAGACAAAACCAAACACACACAACAACAAACTCAATACCAGCGCAGCAACTGGCCTTTTCACCGAAACATCAGAGAGTAACATTATTGCTCATCCTTCTTCGCTACGGTCTTTTGCCCTGCCGCTGCGCCGCCAATTTCTTTGACTAACACACCATCACGCATGTTCACGATACCTTGCACGACGATTTTATCTCCGATGTTGACACCCGACTCGATCACCACTTGGTTCTCTACTCGCGCACCAAGCAGAACTTCTGTGCGTTTCGCTTTGTTGTCGCTGCCGATGACATAGACGTAACGTTTGGTCCCGGAATACTCTAATGCCTGCACCGGAATGATCGGCGCTTCAATCGCCGGGAACGCTAAGGCGGTATTGAGTAACATCCCTGGTTTCAGCTGATTTTCCGGATTTTCAAATTGAATGCGCACGCGCAGGTTCAACGTTTCAGCGTTAATCCGTGAGTCAATACCCACCACCTTGCCAGTGAACACTTGTTTACCCCAAGCGCTGGATGTTGCTGTCACAGGCATACCTATCGACAACATCGACAGATAACGTTCCGGAATTCTCAGATCCAGCTGCATCAATGAGAGATCGTCGAGCGTCAGTAATTCCGTGCCTGAGTTCACCAACTTGCCGCGGCTAAAATCGACGAAACCCACCGTTCCGGCAAAAGGCGCGGTGATATGAAGATCATTCAAGTTGGCATTGGCCGCGGTCAAACGCGCTTGTGCTATCTCGACACTGGCTTTTTGCGCGTCAATTTCTGTTTGCGTAATCGCATTACGGCTGACCAGTCGCTCAAACTCTTTCAGCTTTCTCTGCTCATCTTTCAAATAAGCTTTTGCTTCAGATACGGCCGCTAAGGCTTTATCGTCCTCAAGCTTCACCAGCAGTTGCCCTTTAGTGACATTCTGGTTGGCTTTCACTTGAATGCTTTCGACTTTGCCGGACACTTCGGACGCAATCACCACTGACTGCACCGCTTCCAATTTGCCGACCAGCGCTAAAGATTGGCTAATTTGGTGTGTTTGCACTTCTTCTGCAACCACAGTAACAGCAGATGGCCCTCTTGGAGCAGCATGGGATAGAGAGGAAGTCCCCATAAGAGCCAGAGTAATAAATGAGATAAGAATGCGTTTTTTCATGTTCCGTCAATCAATAAAGCCATAGTTGAGATTATCAGTGTATCAGCTCTAGCGTACTGTAACGTCAAGTTGTGTAAATAATGGTGAGAAGTGAAGGATTTAGCGGCCTAAGTTGTCACCAAAATGTGTACTTTCTGGCATCTTTGCCCAAAAAGGCAGCATTCAGCATGGAAAGCACAGAAAAAGGCTTTACACACTGAACTGGTTTGCTATGATGCGCTCCGCACTTGAGCGATGCGTTGGGAAAACACCGCTTAAGCCTAATCCAGATGAGGTTAGGAAAACACCCTGGAGGGGTTCCCGAGTGGCCAAAGGGAGCAGACTGTAAATCTGCCGGCTCCGCCTTCGATGGTTCGAATCCGTCCCCCTCCACCATATTTCTTCTTGTGATTATCCTCTGGATTAATTGTGAGAAACACTTGGATAGTGTGTTGGGAAAACACGTTCTAAGTATAAAAACTTCTTGTGATTATCCTTTGGATTAATTGTGAGAAACACTTGGATAGTGTGTTGGGAAAACACGTTCTAAGTATAAAAATACCCTGGAGGGGTTCCCGAGTGGCCAAAGGGAGCAGACTGTAAATCTGCCGGCTCCGCCTTCGATGGTTCGAATCCGTCCCCCTCCACCATTTTCTTTCTTGTAAAAATTCCTCAGAAAAAACGCTCTCAACGGCGTTCAGCTCATCTAAAATTATTTCTTATTTTGCATTTCTTCATTTGATACATCCGTTCATCGGCTAATTTGACTCTTGTTGACAGGCTACCTTCTGTAAACTCGGAAAAGCCATATGAAAACTTGATTGCCCGCTTGAGACACATACTCTTCAACGCACCAAGTACCAAAGAGATCCTGTTGGGCTTTAACAACAAGATGAACTCATCACCACCGACACGAAACGCATACTCATCATCTTCCGTTGATTTGGTGAGCAGCTGAGAGAACTGGATGATCAGTTCATCACCCGCTTCATGTCCTTGCGTGTCATTGACTATTTTCAAATCATTCAAGTCGATATAAACCAAAGCCAGTTGCTCTTGGCTAAATCGATCCAAATATCGTCGATTGTAGAGCCCGGTTAATGCATCACGATGGATTTCATGATCTTTCGCTTTTATCAGGCGATCAATACCAATTGCGATACAAGAAACAGCAACCAACATGCCTCCTTGTTCAATAATGTTGTCTAAGACGGCATGATATTGGCTCCAACGTACCAAAAATTCGATTTCCGTAAGCACATCATACAAAGCAGCCAGCATCAGCACGTTGAGACCAAGCGGAATGAGACGTTTCGATTGAAGCGAAGAACTGAGAACAAGGCGAACATAAACTAAGACGCAGAGGTACGCGGATTCTGTCAGCACATCCACATGGTCTGTGACACCAAAAAAAGGGAAAAAAGGGAGTAAATTAAGAGCACAGAAACAGAACACTGCAAAAGATAGCGCGCTTTTGGAACGACTCCATTTCGTCATTATCATTATGCTTTATTCCCCGCTCGTGGCTTTCAGTTAAAGCATAGACCAAAGCAATAAAAACGAAAAAAGAGCCAAAGCGCTAGCTTGGCTCCTTTTAATCAAGTGGGCACAAGAGTGTCGTTTACTTACTTGCGATTATCTTGCGTACCGTTTCCAAATCTTCAGGCGTATCAACCCCTGCTGGCGGCGCTTCTTTCGCCAAAGCAACGTGAATTTTTTCACCGTACCAAAGCACTCGGAGCTGCTCTAGACATTCAATACGTTCAAGCGTGCTGGGCTGCCAGTTTACATAGGTATTGATGAACCCCGCTCGATACGCGTAGATACCGATATGTCTCATCAGTGGGTTTACGGTCAGTACTTCCCCACGCGCAAATGCATCGCGATCCCAAGGAATTGTAGCTCGGCTAAAATAGAGTGCGTAGCCTTGTTGATCAGTGACCACTTTAACCGCATTCGGGTTAAAGACTTCCTCTTCTGCAGTAATCGCCACGCCCAGCGTTGCCATTGGTGCGCAGCTTCCCGCAAGATTATCCGCAACTTGACGGATAATGGCTGGGGGGATCAAAGGCTCGTCACCTTGCACGTTGACCACGATATGATCATCGGCGATACCCATCAGCTTCACTACTTCAGCTAAGCGTTCCGTTCCTGATTCGTGATTTGGAGAAGTCATACAGAATTTGCCACCAAAATGGGTAACGGCCTCTGCGACACGTTGATCATCCGTGGCAATGATAACATCATCCGCACCTGCTTGAAGTGCTTGCTCATAAACCCATTGAATCATTGGTTTACCACCAATATCAGCCAAAGGTTTACCTGGTAAGCGCGTTGATTGATAACGAGCTGGAATAACGACAGTAAAAGGCATTAGCGACCCTCATCCATCCCCATACTGCGAGCTTCTGGCTCAAGCAGAACAGGAATGCCTTCTTTAATTGGGTAAGCAAGGCGATCAAGTTTGCAAATCAGTTCTTGATTCTCTTTATCAAACGTTAGCTTACCTTTGCACACTGGGCACGCGACGATCTCAAGCAGTCGATGATCCATATTCTTTTACTACCTCTGTAATTCTTTCTAAGATTTTTTGCTCATCTTCACTTCTGAAATGAGCAGATACAGGCAAATACCACCAGTTTTCTTTGGCGAAGCGGCGACATTTAACGGCATCTTTTTCTGTCATTATGACGTTTTTCCCTTGATTAGCTAGCTTTGCCAAAGCATCAAGTTCAAAGTCTTGGTGATCAGCGAACCCTTGTGTGGCAATCAAATCTGCACCGAGTTTTTCGAGCGTCGCGAAAAAACGCGGAGGATGACCAATGCCAGCAAACGCCACCAACTCAACCAGCTCTTTCACCGCAACTTTCTCACCCGTACTCAAATTAACAGCCAAATCAGGCTCCAGCGTCATCGGGAGCTCGTTGTCGTTCGCTTCTCCACCATTAGTGATAACAAAATCGACCGTTTGCAAGCGAGAAACTGGCTCACGCAACGGCCCTAAAGGGATGAGCTGTTGACTGCCAAAACGTCGATGTCCATCGACCACCACCAGTTCGATATCTCTTTGCAACGCATAATGCTGCAATCCATCATCGGTAATGATGATATTCGCGCCTTTCTCAACCAAACACTTCACTGCATTAGCTCGAACAGGATCAACAGCAACAAGTGCCCCCGTTCGCTCAAAAATCAATTTAGGTTCATCACCACAATGCGCCGTCGACGTTTCATGAACGACATCCAATGGGTAACTCGGTGCTTTGGCTCCATAGCCTCGCGAAACAACACCAGGGGTGAACCCCTGTGCTTGCAACTTTTCCACTAGCCAAATCACAACGGGGGTTTTGCCATTCCCGCCAGCAGTGATGTTTCCGACCACCACAACAGGCACTGGTGCCTGATACACTGTTTTTTTCCCACTTTGGTAAGCGCGTCGCTTGTGACGACTGATCAAACCAAACAACAGTGAAAGCGGCCACAAAAGTGGCCACATGAAATACTTCAACGGATGGTTATCGAACCAGATTTTCTCAATCACTAACCTTCACCAAACTGAATGCGATGTAATTGCGCGTAAACGCCATTTTTTTCGATCAACTCAGTATGAGAGCCTCGCTCAACAACCGAACCTTCATCAATCACTAAAATCTGATCAGCTTTTTCGATGGTCGATAAGCGGTGAGCAATCACTAACACCGTCTTGTTCTTTTGCAACTCATCTAGGGCCGATTGAATGGCTCGCTCAGACTCCGTATCCAACGCAGACGTTGCTTCATCCAGAATAAGAACGGGGGCATCGCGCAACAAGGCACGCGCTATTGCAATACGTTGACGCTGACCACCCGACAAGCTCGCGCCATTTTCGCCAACCATGGTATCCAATCCATTTTCCATCTTCGAAATGAACTCCATCGCATGCGCAAGCTCTGCCGCTCGTTCAATGTCTTCTCGGCTGTATTTGTCACCCGCAGCATAAGCAATATTGTTGGCAATGGTATCGTTAAACAAATGCACATTTTGCGACACCAGCGCAAACTGGGTACGCAGATTTTTCAGTTCGTAGTCACGAATATCCACACCATCCAACTGAATTTCGCCGGAATCCACATCATAGAAACGCGTGAACAAACTAGCGATGGTGCTTTTGCCTGAGCCAGAACGTCCAACTAATGCCACCGTCTTACCGACAGGCATATCAAAGGAGACATTAGATAAGGCGGGTTTTTCTGCACCTTCGTAGGTAAAGGTGACATCCTTCACCGTAACAGCACCTTCGGCTCTTTCAAGCTTGTGAGTCCCTGTGTTTTTCTCTGGCTCTAGGTCGACCAAAGCAAACAAAGTCTGCGCCGCAGCCATACCACGCTGGAACTGAGAGGTAACGTTGGTTAGCGCTTTTAATGGGCGCATTAAACCAAACATCGCGGAGAAAACCACGGTAAAGGTACCTGGGGTCAACTGCTCTTTGATTGAGTCGACGCTCGCTAGATAGAGCACGGTGACAAGCGCGATAGAGGCAATCATTTGAATGATAGGGTTTGCAGCAGCTTGCGCTGTCACCAGTTTCATCGTTTGCTGACGCATCTGATTGCTCACGGTGTCAAATCTCGATTTTTCGATCTCTTGTCCACCGTAGCTCAACACCACTTTGTGCCCTTTCAGCATCTGTTCCGCCGAACTGGTCACAATACCCATCGTGGTTTGCATATTTTTTGAGATTTTTCTGAAGCGTTTGGAGACGACACCAATCGCCCAAGCAACGACAGGCGCAACCAGTAACAGGACTAATGATAGTTGCCAGCTGTTATAGAACATCAACACCAACAGACCCACAATGCTCGCACCTTCACGAACCATACTCACTAAGGCTTGAGTCGTTGCGGCCGATACTTGTTCGGAGTCATAAGTAATACGTGAGAGCAAACTACCCGACTTTTCTTTATCGAAATAGGAAACAGGCATCTGCATGTAATGATTAAACACCATGCGACGTATTTTCATCACCACATTGCCAGACACCCAGTTCAAGCAATAGCTGGAAATAAAACCACTCACGCCTCGGATAAACATCATCGCGAACACTAAAAAAGGCAGGATTCGTAAAAAGTCCGATTCTGCGGTGCCAAAACCTTCATCAAGTAAAGGTTTGAGCAGGGAAATCATGTAAGTATCTGAGGCGGCAGTGACGATCAAAGCCACAATAGCGACAGCAAGCCCCGACTTATAGACGCGAATAAAAGTCCACAAGCGCTTAAAAGTACACCAAGTCGACTCATCAGTATTAATTGACATAAATTAATGATTCTTTTCTTTAAGTTGGTCTTTATTCTACTTGGTTACGCAGCATCTGCCTATACCAAGCAGTGAAACTGTCTTTTCGCATCGAAGATACGTGCCAACGACCATTGTCTATCACCAGCGTGACTTGACCCTCTTCGCCCGTATCTAACCACTGAGTCCCATTGTCCAAGTAGGTATCAACCACCTCAGGTTTCGGCATATTCCATTGATTTCCTTTTGCTACCGATGCAATAGCAAGCTGAGCATTGACACTGGCGACAAAAATGGGCACTGAGGATGTATGACTACCATGATGCGGCACTAACACCACGTCACTGGCGAGCTTTTGAGGCTCTCTTACTAATATCCATTCAGCCAGAGCGTCAATATCGCCTGTCATCAAAAATGAAAACTGATTTTTCCGATCCCACATGCGAACAACACATGAATGCGGGTTATACGCGCGTTTCACCTGCCTTGGTGGCCAAAGCACTTCAAAGTATAAACTTTGCCAATCAAATGACACACCACGTACACATGGCGATTCACTATCCATATCACTGCTCATCATCCATTTGGGTTGCATTGCGACTTCAAGATAATCTGCCCCGCCCGCATGATCGTTATCTTGATGACTGATGATCATGCCATCGAGAGCATGGATTCCTCTTTTCACTAAAATTGGTTCAATGACCTGCTCTGCAATACTCCCTTCTTGCCATGCTTTACCTGTGTCATAAACGATCGCTTTACCCTGTTTTTCTATCAATACTGAGAGACCGTGTCCGACATCCAATACGTCAATACGAGTACTTTGGCCGCCATAGCGAAACACGCTGATGATCAAAACAGAGCCAATACAAACTAAAATGCTCGACCTGCGAACGGCATGACGAAAGACGAGGAGAAGCGCAAGTAAACCTAGCAGCACCACGGTTTGTCCCGAGACGTGCCACCATCCAAACTCAGCATAAGGCAAACTTAGCGTTAAAGGCTGCAGGGCCAGGTCAGTGACTTTCCAAAACATTCCCGCTAACTCTTCAACATTCAACGCCGTAAAAGCGAGAGATGCAAACATAAGAGGTACAACCACAACGGTGAACCAAGGAATAAAAACCAAGTTATAAGCAAGAGCGGTGAGACTAAAGCCACCAAAAAAATAGGCGGTGATCGGTGACAGTAAAATGATCAGCAAACATTGGGGCAACAGAAGACGCTTAATTTTCCCCCACAGTGAATCGGCAGTGGTAATTGATGTGATGGTGAGAAAAACGCAAACCACCGCAAGAAAGGAAAGCCACAAACTGGCAGATGATGCGGCAAAAGGAGTGAGTAACAAGCATATTGCCAGTACCGCTAGCAACAATGTCCAACGGCTGATCGTCAGTGAGAAGAAGTGCAGTGTCATCGCCACTGTGCAAAAAGTCACAGCCCGTTGAGTAGGGATGGTGAAACCCGCCAACCATGCGTAGCTCCAACTCAAACCTAACGCGACCATCATGGGCAGCCAAACAAGAGTAAGCCGTCCAAAACGCAACCAATGCCCGAGCCAGTAACCGATACCAAAAGCCATACCAATGTGCAGCCCTGAGATAGAAAGTAGATGTATCAAACCACTTTGCTTGAGTTGCTGCCATTGCTCGTCGGTAATGTCGTCGCGAAGACCAAAGCTTAAGCCAAGTAAATAACCGGTATGATCGCTACGAACCAGTAGCTGCTGAGCTTTTTCGATCAGCGCTTGTCGCCCTCCCTTCACGGAAACCAAACGCCAAGAGCGAGAATCATCAATAGTTGCCCGTCCAACGATACCTTGGCTGACAGCAAAACGTTCGGCATCAAACCCTGCTTCATTGAGTAACCCATAGACTCGTTTTAGAGTCACATGCGCTACGATTTGATCCCCCTGCCCAAGAGGAATGGGTGAGATCAAACGCACTTTAGGTCGCAGGGTCCACACTAAATGACTATTATTTATTGCTGTGATGCTAACAACACCTTCATAACCGTGACTTATTTGCTTAAAAGGGCTGTCAACGGCGCCATTTATGGTAATATTCTCCCCTGCCTGAAATAGGGTCTTTACTTGCCATTGCATAAGGTTACCAGCCGAAATGGCAATCAAAAGTGCGATGGTCACCCCCAGCAAGTAACGACACGTTTTACGCACAATAATGATAAAGATGGCAACAACAATTAGCATTAACCAAGGCCAGGAAGGCATAAGCGGCCAGTAGCTTGCCGAAATAAGGGTTGCTGAAAAAGAAGCCAATAACCAATTGTTACCTAAGAGAGTCATGTTGTCCCATGCCTAGAAAGCTAATTAAACGCTTTATGCCTGACCATGAAGTAATCAAACGCCAAAAAGCGCTGAAAGTGTTCGGCAATGTTTTATACAACCCTAATCTATGGTGTTTGAATCGTCGCTCCGCTGCGGGTGCGTTTGCCGTTGGTTTGTTTATGGCGTTTGTCCCTCTGCCGAGCCAGATGATCATGTCGGCTGGGCTAGCCATTTTTCTTGGCGTAAATTTGCCACTGTCTGTCGCTCTCGTGTGGGTAAGTAACCCAGTCACCATGCCCGTGCTGTTCTACTTTGCGTATAAGCTCGGCGCCTTTGTGATGAACGTGCCTCCGCAGCCATTTCACTTTGAGCTCTCTTGGGATTTCATTCTCGACCAAATGAGCACCATTGGTCCTCCATTTTTATTGGGTTGCGCCATTTGTGGTGTTGTCTCTGCCATCGTCGGCTACTTTGGCATACGAGGCTTGTGGCGTTATTCCGTTGTGAGAAGTTGGCAAAAGCGTCAAACAAGATAACGATCTTCACCCTCCATTGCAGAGAGTCAGTGTGGTTTTCCGATAGAAATGCCACTTCCATTGCAACGTCGGGTAATCAAAGTTTGATTTATCTCGTGGACCACCAAAAAACACCAAGGTTGCCAATCGCTAACCGGACACCTAAAACAAAAGGACCATTCTGGTCCTTTTGTTTATCTATCATTCTGTTGTCGGCTATTTGCTGCTCAGTACAGCGGCAGGTTTAAGCTTTGCCGCTCTTGCTGCGGGGTACCAAGTGGCAACAATACTCAGAACAATGGCCGTGCCAGACACCAATAACACATCATCTAAACGCAGTTGAGAAGGCAAAAAATCGACAAAGTAAATGTCACCGGATAAAAACTGATGACCAATGACTCGCTCAAGGCCCTTAATGAGAGTGGTAAGATTCAGCGCCACTAAGACACCGACAACACTGCCTAACACACTGCCAAGCACGCCAGAAAACACCCCTTGCCAGACAAAAATGCGCTTAATCAAACCATCGCCAGCCCCCATGGTGCGTAAAATGGCAATTTCGCTCGCACGATCTTTCACCGCCATCATCAAGGTGGAAACAATGTTAAAGCACGCCACCCCAATCACTAGCACCATGACTAAGTACATGATGGTTCTGACGAGTTGAATGTCTCGATACAAAAAACCAAACTGCTGTTGCCAGCTACGAAGGTAGACATAAACGTCAATCTGTCGTCCTACTTCTCGCACAATTGCTTGTGCATTAAGCACATCATTGGTTTTCAACGCAATGCCAGTGACACCTTCACCCAGATGATTGTATTGCTGTGCATCCGCCATCGGTAGCAACACCAAATTGTGATCAATTTGACCATTGAGTGTCAGCATACCCGTCACCTTGACTCGAACGCGTTTAGGCGCTTGAACTTTAGTGCTTTCACCGGTTTGAGGAATCAATAAGGTGACATAATCGCCAACGTTCACACCCAACTCGTTTGCCACGCCTCGCCCGACAATGACCTGATTTTGCCCCGGTAAAAACTGACTCCACGCTTGCTGGTCAATAAATTGAGACATGGTCGAGACCGCTTGTTCAAAATCCGGCTCGACACCTCTCACTTCCACCGCTTTGAGCTTGTTGCCCCGCTCAACCAAACCGGTAAATTTGACATAAGGAGCCGCAGCCACCACTTTGGGGTTGGCCACCGCTTGAGTCATCACCGATTGCCAATTTTCCACCGGTGCACGGACGCCTTCCAGCTCCGCGTGTGGAATGACTGACAGCACGCGAGATTGCAACTCGCGCTCAAAGCCATTCATTGCCGAAAGACCAATAATGATCACCGCCACGCCCACCGCAATACCGATGGTCGAGGAGAGAGAAATAAACGACACCATTTTGTTACGTTGTTTGGCTTGGCTGAAGCGACGGCCAATCAACAGTGCCAAAGATGAAAACATCGACCCGTCTCCTAACGATTGTCCGACGCAAGCACACCATCTTGCATATAAAGGATTCTATCCATTTTTGCCGCGAGCTCGTTATCGTGTGTCACCACTAAAAACGCTGTGCCGGATTCTCGATTGAGCTCGCGCATCAAATCGTAAATCTGCAACGCGGTTTTGTGGTCCAAATTGCCCGTAGGCTCATCCGCCAGCACTAATGCAGGCTTATTGACCAATGCCCGCGCAATTGCGACACGTTGGCGCTCACCCCCAGACAACTCTGACGGACGATGATGCATACGATGTTGCAAACCCACTTTTTCCAGTAATGCCTCGGCGGCTAACTTCGCTTGCTTCGGACTTTTCCCACCAATCAGTAACGGCATCGCCACATTTTCCACTGCAGTAAAATCCGCCAATAGATGGTGAAACTGATAGATAAAACCGAGATGCTGATTGCGCACTTGTGCTTGTTTATTACCGCTTAACGCAGACAACTGATAATCAAGAAACGCGACCTCACCATGAGTGGCATCATCAAGCGCACCTAAAATATGCAGCAGAGTACTTTTGCCTGACCCCGATGTACCAACAATCGCGACCAACTCGCCTTGCTCTAGCTCGAAATCAACCCCTTTGAGGACTTCCGTTTCAAACTCCCCTTCTCGATAGATTTTGCTAACTTGGTGACATTGTAAAAGCTTATTCATATCTGAGGGCCTCAGCAGGTTTAACAGAAGATGCACGGTAAGAAGGGTAAAGCGTCGCCAACAGGCTCAATAAAACGGCTAACACAACCACAGCGACAATTTGAAATGGTTGAATCAGCACAGGCAAACTACCACCAAAGGTGAACAAGGCAACACCTGCGGTTTCGAGAATAGTATTGAGATTTTGCGATAAGAGCACGCCAGCGGCTCCACCGAAGAGCGAACCAATTATACCGCTGCTGGCACCTTGCACCATAAAGATGGCCATGATACCAAAGCTGTTCATGCCCTGAGTTTTTAAGATCGCGACTTCAGATTGTTTCTCCATCACCACCATGATCAACGCTGAAATGATATTAAAGGCCGCCACAGCGACAATGAGTCCAAGCATCAAGCCCATCATGTTCTTTTCCATTTTTACCGCTTGGAAAAGCTCTCCACGTTGCGCTCGCCAATCGCTCCATTGCCAACCATCAGGCAGTGGCGTATTGGCCGCCTCGGTCACTTGGAAAGGATCATCAAAATAGAGTCGCCAGCCAGAAATGGTCTTTGACGGAAGACGCAATAAACGCCCCGCGTCTTCAATGTGCGTCACCATCAACTGGCCATCGATATCCGAACCGGTATTAAACATCCCTGCAACGGTAAAATTTCGTTGGCTTGGAATGCGGCCTAATGGCGTAAACTGACTGGCACTGGTCACCATCAAACGGACTTTGTCGCCCATCGAAACATTTAATGATCGTGCTAAAGAGTGGCCGAGAAATACTTGATACTTGCCTGCTTCCAATTGGCTTAAGCGGCCGGCAATGAGGTGGTTTTCAATCGGATCGTCTGCCGAAGGCTCAATACCGATCAAATAACCCACAGAAAGTTGTGAAGGGCTTTGAATCACCGCTTCACTACGCACCAAAGGAGTGGGTTGATAGCGAGGAGACAAGGCACGCACAAAGTCAGGCGGCGTGGTGTGTGGCGTTTTTCCGTCATCCATCGACACCACCGCTTGCGGTAACACACCCAAAATGCGCTCTTTCAATTGCGCCTCAAAGCCGTTCATCACCGATAACACCGTGACCAATGACATCACGCCAACCGTGATGCCAGCGGTCGACATATAGGAGACAAATCGGCTAAACCTGTCACCGGAGCGTCCGCGCAGGTATCTCAATCCAATAAATATAGAGACAGGATGAAACATTCTAAAAACCGTCAATAAGTTCAGCGGGCTAATGTAACCAGAAAACTGGCACGAATATAGCTAAAATATTTCATATGTCTGAGATTTAACAGCAAATTTGCCCATTTACGTGTTACAGAACGTATAGGGCACTCGGTTTAAAAAACGAATTTGCGAAAATCACGGTGTGCGAAATAACATCGCTTGCCAAGCGTCGCCAGTTGGCGATAATCAGTAGCTTATCGATTCTTACCAAGAATCTCATCGGCCAAAGGAATAACAGCATGACAGAACAAGAGTTTTTTACCGTAAATTCAACGTTGACGATCAACGTTGAGCTGTTACCTGAAGGCTATCACTTACCGTCACCTGAAGCATTTGAAGCGGAAATTCCAGCACCATTTATCGTTGCCAGTGAATTCAGCCAACTGGACCAACTCGCTGAAAGCGCGCGACTTGAACTGAAAAATAGCGATCTCAAAAACGTCATCAACCTGCTGGATGCGCAAAATTCGAAACTCAATTTGCTGTTGAGCTTTATGTTATCGCAGCAAGACCAAGAAAACCTTCGCTTCAAAACCACCCGTTTTGGTGCCAGTCAGGTTTCGTTTTTGTCCGCCGACATTATGGCGATTGGTCGCTCCACACGCGTGAAACTGTTCTTAGAAAGCCCCGCTGCGGCTATTTATTGCTACGCGCAAGTCGCCAGTTGCGAAGCTAAAGATCAACACCATGAAGTAACAATGAAGTACGTATTGCTTCGCGATTCAGACCAAGACTTATTAATCAAAGCGGCCTTACACCAACAACAACGTCTATTGCGTCAACGTTCGCTAGAAAGAGATACCAAATAACATTCGATTATGACTTATCAACCGATTTTACAAGTCTCCACGCCCAAAGGGGCGGGAGACAAAAAATACTTGGGCCAGTTGCCTGGCGCCTCACTGGCCCTTTCTGTGGCCGAACTGGCAAATACCCATGCCAACCACACGGTTCTCATTGTTCCAGATCCTCAAACTGCGCTGAAGTTGCAAAGCGAGATCGAGCAGTTTTACACCGCTCACGTGACGATTTTCCCCGATTGGGAAACGCTGCCATACGATAACTTCTCTCCTCATCAAGAGATCATTTCCGATCGTATCGCCACGTTATATCAGCTTCCCTCTCAGACCGATGGCATTACCATTGTGCCGGTGAGCACGCTACTGCAACGTCAATCTCCACGCGATTTTCTGCTGCAACATACTTTGATGGTCAATGTTGGTGATCGCTACTCGCTCGAAAAACTGCGCCTACAACTTGATAACTCTGGCTACCGTCATGTTGATCAAGTATTTGGCCCAGGGGAATACGCTAGCCGCGGTTCGATTCTTGATCTCTTTCCTATGGGCAGTCGTGACCCCTACCGTATCGATTTCTTTGATGATGAAATCGACACCATTCGCACGTTCGACCCTGAGAATCAACGTTCAATTGAAGAGATCCAACAGATCCGCCTATTGCCTGCGCACGAGTTCCCAACTACCGAGGCGGCAATAGAAGAGTTTCGTATCCGCTGGCGCAGCCAATTTGATGCCCGTCGCGAGCCAGAATCGGTCTATATGCAGGTGAGCAAAGGCGTTTGGCCTGCGGGGATTGAATACTGGCAACCCCTTTTCTTTGAACAAACGGAAACGCTGTTTGACTACATCAATCGTGATTCACAACTGCTGGTGTTGGGGGATATCGAACCCACCATCGATCATTTCCTAAAGGATGTGGATTACCGGTACGATCAGAAAAAAGTCGACCCGCTGCGCCCACTGCTGAAACCAGAGCAACTTTGGCTTAAAAAAGATGAACTGTATGCGCATCTGAAAAATTTTGGCCAAACCTGGCTGTGCGTTGACGCCATCGACGAAAAAGCCGGGCGTTCTAACCAGCCATTGAGCCCACTGCCGACTCTCGCGGTGCAACAGCAAAATAAAGAGCCTTTGGCGCAGTTACGTCAGTTTAGCGAAAGTTTCTCAGGCAAAATCATCTTTTCCGTTGAATCGGAAGGCCGTCGCGAAGCGCTCAGTGAGTTGCTACAGGGCGTTAAGCTCAAGCCACACGCTTGTGCCTCACTCAGTGAAGCCCTTGCACATAACCATAAATTCACTTTGGTCATTGGCGCCAGTGAGCACGGTTTTATTCACAACACGCTGAACTTCGCCTTTATTTGTGAAAGCGATTTACTTGGTGATCGTGTTATCCAACGTCGCAAAAAAGATAAGCGCAACGTCAACAGCGATACCGTGATTCGTCATCTGGCGGAGCTGAAACCTGGGCAACCTGTGGTACACATCGACCACGGTATTGGCCGTTACATTGGTTTGGAAACGCTTGAGGCGGGCGGCATCAAAGCTGAATACGTGATGCTTGAGTACCAAAACGAGGCCAAACTTTACGTACCTGTGGCGGCATTGAACTTGATCAGCCGATACTCTGGTGGTGCAGAAGAGAGCGCGCCGATTCACAAACTGGGCAGCGATGCTTGGACCAGAGCGCGTCGCAAAGCCGCTGAAAAAGTGCGAGATGTTGCCGCTGAGCTTTTGGACGTTTATGCCAAACGTGAACTCAAACCGGGTTACAAATTTGTTTTGGATCGTGGCCAATACGCGACCTTCAAATCGGGTTTCCCATTTGAAGAGACCGATGACCAATCGATGGCCATCAACGCGGTGCTGTCTGACATGTGTCAAGCCAAAGCTATGGACCGCTTAGTGTGTGGTGATGTAGGTTTTGGTAAAACCGAAGTGGCGATGCGCGCTGCGTTTGTTGCCACCGATAACGACAAACAAGTAGCAGTTTTGGTCCCGACCACCCTGCTTGCTCAGCAGCATTTCGAAAACTTCCGCGACCGTTTTGCCAACCTGCCGATTCGTGTCGAAGTACTGTCGCGTTTTAAGTCGGCAAAAGAACAAAAGCAGATCATGGAAGATGTGGCCAACGGCAAGGTCGATATCTTAGTGGGCACGCACAAACTGCTTTCTTCCGACCTAAAGTTCAGTGATCTTGGATTGTTGATCGTCGATGAAGAACATCGCTTTGGTGTGCGCCAAAAAGAGAAAGTGAAGGCAATGAGAGCCGATGTCGACATTCTCACCCTCACGGCCACCCCAATTCCGCGAACGCTCAACATGGCGATGAGTGGCATGCGCGATTTGTCGATTATTGCCACCCCACCTGCTCGCCGTTTAGCCATCAAAACATTTGTCCGCGAAAGTGACGATGCCGTGGTCCGCGAAGCGATTCTGCGTGAAATCATGCGTGGTGGACAAGTGTACTTCTTACACAACCAAGTCGAAACCATTGAGAAAGTTGCAGAGGACCTGACTAAATTGGTGCCAGAGGCACGCGTCACCATCGCTCACGGTCAAATGAGAGAACGCGAGTTGGAGCGTGTGATGAACGATTTCTACCATCAGCGCTTTAACTTATTGGTGTGTACCACCATCATCGAGACGGGTATTGATGTGCCAACCGCCAACACCATCATCATGGATCGCGCAGACAATCTCGGGCTTGCTCAGTTACACCAACTCCGTGGGCGTGTGGGTCGCTCGCACCACCAAGCGTATGCATACTTGCTCACGCCACACCCGAAATCCATGACCAAAGATGCCATTAAACGCTTGGATGCCATCGCTTCTTTGGAAGATCTGGGTGCCGGTTTCACCCTCGCCACGCACGATTTAGAAATTCGCGGTGCGGGTGAACTGCTCGGTGATGAGCAAAGTGGTCAAATTCAATCGATTGGTTTTACGCTGTATATGGAAATGCTTGAGCAAGCCGTGCAAGCATTGAAAGAAGGCAAAGAACCTGCGCTGGATGATCTACTTCGCGAGCAAACTGAGGTGGAAATTCGTATCCCAGCCTTGCTGCCAGACGATTATATTCCAGACGTCAACACACGTTTGTCGATGTATAAACGCGTCGCCAGTGTGGCCGATTTAGAAGAGCTAAACGAAGTCAAAGTCGAGCTCATCGACCGATTCGGCTTACTACCGGAGGCGGCGAAAAATCTTCTTGCTGTCGCGGAGCTCAAACTGAGTGCCCACCGAATCAAGGCGAAGAAGATCGAGGCTCACGACAAAGGTGGATTTATCGAGTTTTATCCACACGCTGACATAAACCCAGCGTATTTGGTTAGACTACTGCAATCTCAGCCGAAAAAATTTGCAATGGAAGGTCCAACTAAGTTTAAGTTTAGCGTACCATTGACGGACAGACGCCAACGTATTCAGTTTATCCAAGATTTGCTGAATGAGTTTAACCAGAATTTATTACCAGTGAGCTAGTTATTCCATGAGATTTCTCATTCCTCTGTTACTACTCTGTGTTTCAATGCCTTCTTGGGCACAGAGACAATTTGATGTTGAAGTGATCATCTTTAAACGCGCCGTAGATGCAGAGCAAACTAATGAGTCCTGGCCGAATCAATTACCAGAGATCACCATGACTTACGCCGGCGATTTTCAGGATGCCCAGTTCCGCCAAAGTAAAGGGGTTTCGATGCTTCCTTACTCTAGCTATGAGCTTCTAACGCAGAAAGAAGCACTAGAGAAACACGCGGGATTCCAAGTGTTGCTGCACAAGGCATGGCGACAAGGTGACCAAGGTAAAGGCGCTGCTCCCATTTTCCATATTCGTGGTGGTAAGGACTATTCAAAAGAATACAACCCAGATGGTTCTGAAAAACTCACTGCGACAGAAACACCAGTGGACGGCGTGACTGAAGTAAGTATCGACAATCCACTTTACGAGCTAGATGGCACACTGCAAGTTTACGTTCAACACTACCTGTTTGCGGAAACGACGCTGGATCTCAAAGCACCAAGCGTGCGGGAGATTACGCTTGAAGCGACACAGCTCGATCAACACTCGGAACAACTTGGCCAAGTTGATGGTAATGTTCAGTTGGGTAACTTAACTGAAGTCACTCCAACGGTGACGGTCGAGCAGTTCTTAAAGAGCTATCGAATGGATCAAAAACGTCGTATGCGTAGTGGTGAAACTCACTACCTCGACCACCCACTGCTTGGAATAGTGATTCAAGTGCGTCGCGTAGAATAACCTCTACTCGCCCTTTGCTCATAAGCCCTCGACTGTGTCGGGGGCTTTGTTTTTCTCAACCAATTCACAAAGTCATCATTTATACTTTACTCAAATGCCTATAACGGAACTGCCATGAGTCCCGATTTCCATATCGTAACCCAACGAGTGATCTTACGTTTAATCGAAGCCGAGCGTGCGAGTGAGTTGGCGAAGTTAATTCGTCGTTCAACCTCTCTCCATCAATGGATCGATTGGTGTCACCCGAATTACAGCGAAAAAGAAGCGCAAAGCTTTCTTCTCATGACCCGATTGAACTGGGTGAAAGCTGACGCGTATGGGTTTGGCATATTTCTCAAAGACAGTGACGAGCTGGTTGGCATGGTGGCCATCAATGAGCTTTACCACACCTTCAACATGGCCAGTCTCGGTTATTGGATCGCCGACGATCATCAGCGCCAAGGGCTAGCCAAAGAAGCCATGTGGGCGCTGGCGGAGTTTTGCTTTGCCAAACTCAAACTAACCCGATTGGAAATTGTGTGCGCAATTGATAACCAAGCTAGCCAGAAACTGATTGAATCTTGCCATGCCAAACAAGAGACCATCGCCCGTAATCGCTTTGTTTTCCACGACAAACCACAAGATGGTGTGGTCTATTCATTGATTCCCCAAGATATGCATTAATACCGACACGAATGGGAGAAATATCAGCCATTAAAAAGGAGCTCGTTGGCTCCTTTTGGGTCAGTTCGTCACTTCGTATTTCAATTAGTGAAGTTTCAAGTTTGGACGTAATACGCGGTTGATTCGGCCAACCAACATCATCAAACCCGTTTTGAAAATACCGTGTAGCGCCATTTGATGCATGCGGTACAGCGAAATATACACAACGCGCGCGATACGGCCTTCTACCATCATTGAGCCTTTGGTCAGGTTGCCCATCAAGCTCCCCACGGTAGAGAAGCGGCTGAGTGAAACCAATGAACCATGATCTTTATACACGTAATCTTTCAGCTCACGGCCATTGAGTTTGGCGATGATGTTGCTAAACGCATGACTCGCCATTTGGTGTGCAGCTTGCGCACGTGGCGGCACAAACTTGCCATCCGCTTGAGTACACTGAGCCAAATCACCGATCACGAAAATATCGTCATCGCGCGTGGTTTGCAGCGTATTTTTCACCACGAGCTGGTTAATGCGGTTGGTTTCCAAGCCCGCAATGTCTTTCATGAAATCAGGCGCTTTAATACCCGCCGCCCAAACCATGATTTGCGCAGGGATCTTCTCGCCATCTTTGGTGGTCAAGCCATCCGCTTCGGCTTTTGTCACCATAGTTGCGGTACGAACATTCACCCCTAGCTTCACCAATTCACTGTGAGCGGCGGAGGAAATGCGCGGTGGCAATGCAGGAAGAATTCGTTCGCCCGCTTCAACAAGGTTGACGTTCAGTTTGCTGGAATCGAGATCGCCAAAACCGTAAGTGCGCAGTTCTTTAATGGCATTGTGCAATTCTGCAGAAAGCTCAACGCCCGTCGCGCCAGCACCAACAATCGCGATGTCGACGGTGCCATGGCCATTTTTGGCGTGCAGCTTTAGGAATTCGTTGTTCATTTCATGACGGAAACGGTGCGCCTGCTCTGGACTATCAAGGAAGATACAGTGCTCACGTACACCTGGGGTGTTGAAGTCATTTGATGTTGAGCCAATCGCGAGAACCAAGAGATCGTATTCGAGCTCACGGCTTGGCATCAATAGCTCACCGTGCTCGTCTTTTAATTCACTTAGAATCACAACCTTACGTTCACGGTCAATGTTCTCTAGGCTGCCCATTTGGAAATCGAAACAGTGGTTTTTGGCATGAGCACGGTAGCTTAGTGCATCAACCCCCTCATCCAGAGAGCCTGTCGCCACTTCATGCAGCAATGGCTTCCATAAATGGCTCGCCTTGCGATCCACTAAGGTGATTTGAGCGCGTTTTTTACGACCTAACGTGCGACCTAATTTGGTTGCCAACTCTAGGCCACCTGCACCGCCACCTACAACGATAATTCGTGTCACAGTGATAATCCTCTACAAAATAATAAAAAGGGTCCTGCACGACGGGTCATTCGGTGTTATCACCAGCAACGCGTCCTACAGAGAAATCTTGCGCTTGTGAACGTAAAGTTCAGGGTTATCAAAGGGCATTTAAACGTTTGGATAAAAGCGTATTGGAGATCGCCTCGACAATACGAATTGGGCAAGTTTTTTTACTCGCTCTCAATTTTTTTTGATATTTATCAAATTATTTTATAGTGGTTCATTATATAGCGCGAAATCACAACCGCAACAAAAATCCTTACTGCCCATACGGAATGGTGATGTTTTCTACTGCTCTCACCTCAAAATAAAGCATCGACATCGCATGGCGCTTTTGTAGCCCCTATAACAGATAAAGAAAAAGCACCTATCGCTAGGTGCTTGTGTGTCGGATTTAGAGGTTCAAATGAGGCGATAAAAGCGCTCAGTTGTTTTCTTTAAATGCTTTCATCTTCTGCAAGTGCTGAGATATCTTTTTGAATTTATGGGTTTCTTTGTCATCCCAAACCACTTCGTAGTAATTCTCAAGTGCTTGTGCTGTTTTACTGTTGTCGTGGATTTCATCATCACGTGACAAAATCACTAAACAGCGCCCTTTGTTCTTCATACGAAACTGTTCGACACATTTGGTTGCAATATCTTCATACTCTTCCGGACGGTCAATGCGGCCTGCCATGTTGTTTTCTGGATGAAGATTAGGGTTAAAAATGACTTGCTTGATACCGCAAAGAAAACCGATGCGCTCTGACCAAAAACCGCCGAGACCAACGCCACAAATAATCGGTTCAGGATCGTTTGATTGTTCAATCGCTTTATGAACTTCTTTTAACAAGTGCTGCATATCGTGTTTCGGATGAAGCGTGCTGTAGTTAATGAAACGCACGTCTGGATCGATAAACTGCAGTTGCAATACTTTTTCGTGGTTACCTGGGCTTGTTGAGTCGAAACCGTGAAGGTAGATAATCATGTGTACCTCTCCCTAACTATTCTTGGTACTTATCCCAAGTGACTTCAAGATACCTTCGCAAACAGCAACACAGTGTGGGCAACGGGCGATAACACGCAGCGCAAACAGTGCATCTTGGAGTGACTTGATTAATGCTTTCAATCTACCACGAATTACAAGGGTTTAAAGTGCGAACTTGTCTCAACCGTGCAAACAGTGATCCTCATGGCATAATGAGTGAAGCATTTGTTTGGCAGTGAGCAAATATTCATCATCACCCCAGATTTTGTGTGCAAGTAGATACCACAACATGGCCATCATAGTCGTTCTTGGTTGCCATGCTTTAACCCCCTCAATCCACACCTCAACCTCGTCAATCTCGCGAAGTTGGCAGTAACGGCAGACCATTTCAAACCAATCTTCACCGGATAGCTGAATCGTCAGGGTTAAATCCAAGCGAGGATCCGCCAATGCCGCATATTCCCAATCGATCACTTTTACACCGTCCGGCCCTTTCACCATGTTGTATCCACCTAAATCGAAATGACAAAGGGCAACGGGAAGTGGAGTGACCGATGGCGCACTGCGCCACTGTTGGTAAAGGTTTTCATATTCGCTGCCCAGATACTTCCCTTCCAATTGCATCCAATAGTGATCCACTCGAGCGGTATAACTAAACGGTGCTAAAGGTAGGGTGTGGGCATCAAACTGATGAATTTTGATCGCGGTTTTAAGTAAGGTGTCGGGCGCAACACCATCACGCATCGTCTCACCTTCTAGCCATTCCACTAAGACGCCATGCTCATTGACCAGCACAGGTTTAGGGCCGAGCTTTAAATCGGCAATGGCATTGAGAATTTGGTATTCACTGTAGCGAGAGATAGAAAAGGCCTGACAAACTTTGCTTGCCGGCCTCCAAACGTAAGATTTGCCTGCGTGATCGTTGATTTTCCAACATCGGTTGGTTAAACCGCCAGTCACCGTTTGTACCTGCATGGGTGCGGGTACAAAAAAGTCACCTACCGCGTTTAAACTCGGATCCAGTTGTTTTGCCTGTTGCCAAGAAAACCATGCCATAGGTGACCTCACATTGTTTATAGACCTAACAAGCTCTTAGACTGCTGCTTACGGATTTCAGTTTCATCTGCCCACTCAATTAAACCGGTTTCCAGATCCATCAAGCGCATGGTCATTTTGTAGTATACGTCTTTGTCGCTACCGTCGTTTTTCACGATGCTCGACAAGTTGCCGTATAGCATGTATTGAGCGCCGACCATTTTACCAAACTGAATCGCGGTAGATTGGTTCACAAGCTCATCATTGTTTTGGAAGTTCAGTTGTTCACGAACCGCTTCTACGCGATCCATGTCGACAAAACGGAACTTACCTGAGTTAAGCATTTTGGTTGAAATGGTGTCGGTGATGGATTCCGTATCAATATGCTCACTGGTTTTGTTTTTAATGCGTTCCACAAACACAATTGGGCGACTGTCGCGCGTAATCGCCGCCACAGAGCCAGACATCATCATGCTATCCACCATTTGACCTGCGATGGTTTGTAAGTCTGTCGAACCAAAGTCGATGGTGGTGGTTTCAGTAGCTTGCGCATCACCATAAGAAACTCGGTTAGAACAACCACCCATTAAAACAGCTAAGCCTAGTAAGGCGACAACACCTTTATTCATTTTTAGTCCTCACATTTTTTATTCATTTGCTGCACGGATTTGCAAGCGATACTGAGTTCCATTCGGATTTACGGTGACTTCCGAAAGGGTAATAGATTCAAAGCCACGAACAATGGCTTGGCGCCATGGGCCTGGCTTGGTGTTCACTTCCAATCCATTGTCGTCATACCAAGCAAAACGATAGAGGATATTTTGATCCCCTTTGAAATCGCTGGTTAAACGAACGACTGCACGAGCTCTGTCATCCACCTTTGTGGTTGCAATGTCATCCACCAGCAATCTGCCACCAAGTACATTGTCATGGAAGAAGACGTGCTGCGTTTCACCGTCGACTCGCATGCCTGCCGTATTCTCTGCACAGCCTGCTAATCCAAGCAAAACCAGTGCCGAAATTAACCAAGTTCTCATTACAGCCTCCCTAATTGTTTATGCCAAACGGTTTGGTTGTTTCCCTGACGAGAGATCCACACCAAGGTTGTTTGTTTATCCGCGACAGTGAACAAATAATCTTTGTCACCCGATGTCAGCGTTTGTTCCCCAGAACGTAACACGGTTGTCATGACATTCACTTTCGCTGGCAATGTTTGCCAACTGCGCGTGTCTGGTTGCTCAGTCAACGCATTCCAAACGTTGAACAGTAAATTGCCTACGTCATCACCTTGCGCCGCCTCTTTGCGCAGTTGGTCTTTAGCAACAACACGTAAAGCTTGGCGAATCACCATCGATGGCAGGCGTTCACTTAAGTCATACTTCGCCATCTGGTCGACATCCACCAAAAGATGACTCTCCAGAGCTTTTTGATTTAAACGTAGTGGTGCAAAACGCTCACTGTTTTGGCTTGGATAATAAGGCAGCGCGAGAGAATACAGTGCTCCAACACCTCGACTGTCATAAACAGGTAAATCTATCCGCCAGCCTTGTAGCGCTTCAACAACGCCTTGTTCTTCAATAACAATCACGCGGCCTTGTCCACCCTCCAACGTGTCGTTGTGCTTACCATAGTGTTTTTCTAACTTGGCCAAATCTTCACGCATGCCCAGCTTTTTCGCCACCAGCATGGTTCTTTCAATCACCGCAGGGTTATTGGGACTCACCGCCAAGGCTCTGCGGTAGTCAACATAAGCACCATTGAGATCTTTTGAGGCTTCATACAAAAGACCCGAGAGGAAAAACAGATAACCATTTTGCACCGATTGTAAGGTTTTTCCTGCATCAGGGTAGTTCGCCAGCACACTGCCTAAATTGGTCGACATGCCATTTTTTTGCATATCACGCTCAGCCGACTGGAGATCATCTTCACGTACTTTACGCGCGGCTTCCTGAACTTGATTGGCACGACGCATTTCAACCAATGCGCCTTCCAAACTATTCTGCTGGAGGTAGTTCAAACCAAGATACAAATGAAGAAAGCCCAGCTCATAATCCGCTGGCGTATAGTTGTTCAGGTTGTCGTTAACGGCGAGCGAACCAATACTGGTCGCAGTTTGTGACAAGGAAATTTTGGCTAAGTCTTGCCATTCACGTACCGCCACATCGCTCGCTTCTAAGGCTGTTTTACTCTCAGGATAATCCTCAGAAAGAAACGCCACTCGGCCCCTTTCCATATTGTCGAGAATATTACCTGCCATCCCTTCCGTTTGCGCTTCTATGGCTTGTGAATAATGGCCACTTTTTACCGCCTGATAAACAGCACGGTTTTGTTGACTGTAGTGGCTGAAAAGATTACCGGCAGACATATTCGCACACCCTGTCATCAGCAGGGTAAAAACCAGTACACCAACTCGTTTCCGGTATTGCTTCACTGGTCACTCCAAAAAAGTGTTCAATACAAAAACGGCCAGTCCATAACTGGCCGCGCATCTGTCATTTAGCCCAATAGCATTGGACCCAGTGGCTTACCGCCCACTAAATGCATATGGATATGGTAAACCTCTTGGCCACCATGGGCATTGCAGTTGACGATCAAGCGATAACCATCTTCTGCAATACCTTCTTCCTTTGCGAGTTGTTTTGCAACAGTGAACATGCGGCCCATCATCGCTTCGTCATCGACTTCAACATCATTCACTGTTGGAATCAGTTTATTTGGAATAATCAGGATGTGCTTAGGGGCGCGTGGGTTAATGTCACGAAACGCCGTAACCAGTTCGTCTTGAAATAGAATTTGAGCAGGGATTTCCTTGCGAATGATTTTGCTAAAGATAGTTTCTTCGGCCATGTGTACTCCATAACGTCTCAGTTTAACCGCACCAGTATGCGCCAACGTTCACTTCTTCTCAATAAAAAACAGTGTTCAAGTAACATTATCAACAGAACATCCTGCTATAAACTCTTTTTTGTCGCCCTCGCCACAAAATGCTCATCACGATCTCAATACAATGATGTCAATTTTGTTAGTTTTTTGAGACGGCTTCCGTTTCTTTTTTTGTTACACGTGGGAGAGGGCTTAAATTATGCATGGCTCAGTCATTAAAAGGATGTATGCAGGCTTCGCGCTGATCATCGTCTTGTTCGTTGTTACAATCACCATCATGACCAATGGCATGAATCAGATTCATTCCAACTTTGAGACCGTTTCGACAAGCTCATTGCCTCTGGTTTCATTGTCGAATCAAACCAGCGTTGAACTCTTATCCGCCGATAAATCCTTTAAAGATTTTCTCACTACACAAAACCAAGAGCGCATGATGCAGATGCGTGAAGAGTTTAGCAAGTCTCAGACCGAGTTTAACCAGACACTCAGCCGTTTAGAAAATGCCAGCAAGGCATACCCAGCACTCGCAGAGTCGTTAGTTCAGTTGAAAGAAATTGAAAGCAGCTATTTTGCCGAAGCCAATGAAGCGATGAACAACTACGAAGCAATGTTCACCGCTCAAGCAGAAGTGCAAAAATCGTCACGTCGTTTCCAAAAACTGCACTCTGAGCTGAGCGTTGGCATGAAAGAGTACGTCGATGACCAATCCAGCATATCTGTCAAAGTGATGGCAAAGAGCTATTTCGTCAAACTCAAAGATGCCGAAGTAATCACCTCAGATGCACTGGCGAGTTCAGATCTAGAGTTTGTAAAAAATGCCGTCAACAAAAACAAGAAAGCGGTCACTCATCTGAATTACGCATACCGTGGTCTCACTACCCAACTGCCATCACTAAAAGATGTGTTTAATGCTTCTGTCGAGAAGTTTACGCAAGACGTGGGTCAAAAAGGGGGCGTACTGGATCAACACGCCAGTTACCTTGAAGCCAAAGATGCCTTGTATGGCAACATTGCCAACCTTGCCATCAAAGTTGACTCAGCAATGCGTTTGTTGGAAACCTTCACTACAACGGCAACCGACAATCTCAATACCTCTTTGGTGGAAGCGGGTGAAGTGTACGACCAAGGCTTACTCAAAGCGATTGTGATTGGCATTGCGGTGACCATTTTCGCAGCAGCTGTGGGTTATCATATTGCCCACAGTGTACGCGAGCCGTTAACGCGCATTCTTTCCACCCTTGAAGGCCTTGCTGACGGTGATATGACCCAGCGTATCGATATTCGTTACAACAACGAGTTCAGTCGAGTGAGTGGACACATCAATACGTTAGCCGACAGTTTGCATAATATCTTGGTTAAGCTTAATGATGCGGCAGAAAACCTAACCGACACCGCAGCAAACAATGAGCGCACATCTGGCGATGCACAACATCAACTCAACGTTCAACGCGAGCAGACCGCCAGCGTGGCGACAGCGATGACCGAAATGAGCCACTCCGTTCAAGAAGTGGCCCAGAGCGCACAAGGCTCACTAGAAATGGTGCAAAAAGTGGAAACGGCATCTGAATCTGGCCGTACCATCATGAGCAGCAATATCTCGACCATCAATCAGCTCGAAGCTCGTCTTAACGAATCTGTTTGCGCCGTTTCTGAACTGCAACGAATGAGTGGTCAAATTGGTTCGATACTCGATGTTATTCGCAGTATCGCAGAGCAAACCAACCTACTTGCGCTCAACGCAGCGATCGAAGCGGCTCGCGCTGGTGAGCAAGGACGGGGTTTTGCTGTGGTTGCTGACGAAGTCCGTGTTTTGGCTTCTAAAACGACACAATCAACCACCGAAATCGAATCGATGATCAGCAACTTGCAATCGAGTTCACAATCCGCAAACAGTGTCATTCAAAGCTGTATGAAGGATATGGAAATGTCGGTTGAGCAGGCGTCAAAAGCCAACGGTGCAATGGAAGAAATTCAAGCACTGATTATCGAGATCAGTCAAATGAGCACGCATATCTCTCAAGCAGCTGCAGAGCAGAGTGAAACCTCTACTGCTATCGCTCGTAGTTTGGAAGACATCAATAACATTGCCGACCGCAGTTATCATGCGATGGCAGAAATCGCTTCTACCAGCGAGAACTTATCTAGCTTAGCAAGTCAGCAAACCGAGCTTGTTCACCGCTTCAAGTTGTAAGGTTCAACAGAAAACGGTCACTAGGCCTATAAAGTCATCGGATAAGGGCAACTTTTGACAAAGTTGCCCTTGTTTTTTATGCGCTGTGTCTACATATGAAGATCAGGCGCTTGCACTCTCTTTCACATCCTCATTTTTTGCAAGCCGTACTGAGAAGGAAATGTTATGGCTGTACACGTTGGTATCATTGATCAGGACCCTGTCAGACTGGTGACTCCTCTCCTCGATCTGCGTACCGTCAGCACTCATATCGTGTTTATCGGTGATGAGTCTCAACGCGATATGTATCAAAGACTTCATTCTGTGCTTGCTCAGCGTGATATCACTTCCGAACTGTTTGTCATCCCCTCTGTCGTCGATACTCGTTTGATCAAACAATCTATTCAGGCCTTAGCTGAAGATCTCAAAAGCCGTGGGGAAGATGTCAAACTGAACGCCAGCTGTGGCTTGCGTCATCGCCTTCTTTCTGTTTATGAGGTATTCCGCACTTACCATTGGCCAATTTTTGTGGTTGAACCAAACAGCGACAAACTGTGCTGGCTCTATCCTGATGGCCGTGAAGACACTCAAGTACAAGATCGCATTACCGTTGCTGATTATCTCACTATCTTTGGTGCGCGCGGTGAGTTCAATGAGGTCGAACTGCCACCTCAACTTGACCAAAAATTGCATGAACTCGGCGAGCGTTGGGCCAGTCACGCTTTGGAATTAGGCCCTGGTTTGGCGACTTTAAACTATCTCGCCACGACATGCCGCAAAGAGCAAAAGCTGGATGTAGAGTTATCTGAAAAGCAGCAAGGCTATCGCGAGCTGAATATGCTGCTGGCAGATTTGGTGGAAGCGCAGATCGCCACTTACGAAAACGGCATTCTTACCTTTGCCAATGAAGACGCTCGTCGTTTCTCCAATGGCGAATGGTTAGAGACACTGGTTCACAGCACCGTCAAACAGATCCAAGATGATATGCCCACCATTCAAGACCACTCGCTCAATGTTCAGGTCTATCGTCAACTTGGCGAGCGCGAAGTGCGTAATGAGCTTGATGTCGCCTCTGTCGTTAACAATAAACTGCACATCATTGAATGTAAGACGAAGGGCATGCGTGATGACGGCGACGATACGCTTTATAAGCTTGAATCACTGCGTGATCTACTCGGTGGCCTACAAGCAAGAGCCATGTTGGTAAGCTTCCGTCCACTGCGTCACAACGATATTACCCGTGCAGAGGATCTTGGCTTAGCGCTGATCGGCCCAGATGAATTGAAAGATTTGAAAAAGCATCTCACAGAGTGGTTTGCACAAGCGGGTGGTAGCGACGGGATCTAATTCCCGTCTTGCTTGAAGGGGCTTAAAAGACCAATTGCTTTTTCAACCGACAAACAAAAACCCCGAAGCGATCGCCTCGGGGTTTCTTTATTCAATCAGTGTAATGTGATTACAGCATTTTACGCGCAGACTCGACAACCACTTTGATAGAGCGAGCTTCCGTCTCTTTTAGCGTCGCGTGATCTGGGATCTCTTTTTGTGTACGGTTGATGATTACACCCGCAACACAACCCGCGCGTAGGCCAGAGCTTGCACACATGGTCAACAACGTCGCTGATTCCATTTCAAAGTTCAGTACGCCCATCTCCTGCCACTCTTTCATTGAGCCTTGGAAACGGCTCACTACGCGCCCAGTAAAGGTATCGTAACGCTCTTGACCTGGGTAGAAGGTATCACTTGACGCAGTAACACCGGTGTGAACTGTTGCACCACTTTCTAATGCAGCCGCTTTCATTGCCGTTGCCACGTCAAAGTCAGCTACTGCAGGGAACTCCATTGGCGCAAAGTGCAAGCTCGCACCATCAAGACGAACAGAACCTGTCGTGACGATCATGTCACCCACGTTAACATGCGGCTGGATCGCACCCGTGGTACCAACACGTAGGAAAGTACGCACACCCAGTTGAGCCAACTCTTCAACCGCAATAGAAGTAGAAGGACCGCCGATACCCGTTGAACAAACAACCACTGGTTTGCCATCTAGCTCTGCACGGTACAAGGTGTACTCACGATGGCTAGCTAGAAATACTGGGTTTTCCATTTCTTCAGCAATTTTTTGTACACGCGCAGGATCACCTGGGATGATCGCTAGCGTTGCACCGTTAAGATCTGCTTCAGTAACACCTAAGTGGAAAACAGCTTGAGACATAAGTCACTCCTTATTGCGGCTTACTTGAAAATAAGCTCAGATAAATTTGTAGGGGTCTAAAAATGCACTTTACTCAACCTCCTCACAACTTGGAGTGATCACCATCACAATAGGTAAATGTAACAAATATTTATTACTTGGAAAAACCGGTTTGCATCACACTTTAAATGCAATCAAGAGCTTAATTGCATAAGGTGTCACAACAAAAAGCCCGCATCGTAAATACAGGCTTTATAGATTCACACTGTCTAGTATTCATTTGAGGAACGGAATCGTAACAATCGCAATGCGTTTAGTGTGACCAATGCCGTTGCGCCACTGTCCGCTAATACCGCCACCCATAGCCCGGTGATGCCAAGCAAGCTGGTGACAAGAAACACCCCTTTTAGACCCAATGACAAGGCGACATTTTGACGGATGATGCTCATTGTTGCGCGTGAGAGCTCTATCATGCTTGGCAACTCAACCAAGCGATTATGCGTAAGCGCAGCATCCGCCGTTTCAAGGGCGACGTCGGTTCCTCCGCCCATGGCGATACCAATACTCGCCGCTTTCATGGCAGGCGCATCGTTGATGCCATCTCCAACCATGGCAACGGTTTTGCTTGCGGCAAACTGCTCCACATAGTGCACTTTGTCTGCTGGCAATAAGCTCGCTTGGTAATCAATGCCAATCTGCTGAGCGATGGCTTGAGCACTGCGAGGGTTATCACCTGTCAACATCACCGCAGAAACGCCCAGTTTACCTAGCGCAACCACCGCTTTAGCTGCGTCTTTGCGCAATGTGTCTTGCCATGCGATGAGCCCGATGGCTTCACTATCATGACGCACAATCACCACGGTTTTCCCTTGCCCTTCTAAGCGGACAATTTCTCTTTCTAATTGCAAGGAGAGTGGAAATTGGGCTCGTGAAGGGGCCACCAGCTCCACGCTTTTACCATCGACGAAACCGGAAACGCCCGCCCCGACTTGAGCCATTTTGTCCGTTGCTTCCGCAATGGCGTAACCCAAACTCTCGGTGTGATTAATCAGCGCAACCGCTAAAGGGTGACTCGAACCCACTTCCACCGCTGCGCTCAAACTCAACAAGGTTTCATCGTCATAGAGGAATGACACCACATCTGTCACTTGCGGTTTGCCTTGTGTAAGTGTGCCGGTTTTATCAAAGGCAACCGCTTCGACTTTACCAAGCTGTTCTAACGCCGCGCCACCTTTGATCAAGGCGCCACGTTTGGCTGCCGCAGCAAGGCCAGAAGTAATTGCTGCCGGCGTTGAGATCACCAAAGCACAAGGACAAGCAATCAGTAGCAAAGCCAAACCGCGATACACCCACGTTTCCCAAGGCTGGGCGAAGAACATTGGCGGTACGACGATCACGGCCAACGACACCAACATCATTAATGGTGTGTACCAACGGCTGAATTTGTCTAAGAAACGCTCCAGTGGTGCTTTGCGCGATTCCGCCTCTTCGATGAGATGCAAAATACGATCTATCGCATTTTCACCTTGTTTTGAGGTGACTTCGATGCGCACGACTTTATCGACAGCCACCACACCCGCCATCAGCTTCGCGCCAGAGGTATGCTCTGCGGGCACCGATTCTCCCGTCAACGCACTTTCATCAAAACTGGCCGTTGGCGTAAGAAGCAAGCCATCCGCAGGCAAACGAGAACCGGGCGCAATTTCAACCACATCACCTGGCATCAACTCACTTGCCGCCACTTCTACTCGTTGACCATCGACAATTTTAATGCTGTTTTCCGGCACTAAGGCCATTAACGCTTGAACGCCACTTCTTGCTCTTGAGGCAGCGTACGCTTCCAATTTCTCACCAATTAAAAACAGCAGTAAAACCATGGCCGCTTCCACGCTTTCACCAAGATAAAGCGCACCAATGGCCGCCACGCTCATCAGCGTCTCAATGGCGAAAGGGGTTCCGCTGCGAGCAAGGCGCACGGCTTTTTTCGCCACAGGGTATAAACCCGCTAAACAGGTTAGAACAAATAAGCCATTACTTAACGCTTCGGAAACCGTCGCCAATAGAGCGGCGATAGCCATAGAAAAGGCTATGGCTAAAATGTGCCAGTTGGCGTAAACAAAACCGAGCCAACCTTGAGGTTGAGGCGCCGCAGTTGCCTTCGCTGCCGATGAACCAACGAGCGTAATTGGAAAACCTGTTTTTGCCGCGACTTGTTCAATCTCTGCCATTAATGACGCAGAAGCGAAATCCACCACCAACTTCTCGGTGGCAAACAACACTTTCGCCTGCTGAACTCCGGCCACACCCAAGACGGCTTTTTCCAATTTCTGAGCGCAAGACGGGCAATCCATACCGGAGATGAGCCAACTTTGTCGCTCCGACGCGCTTTGAGCTAAGGGTGCCTCTCGCCGCTCACTCTCTTCATTCGGATCTGAGCTTGAGCACGCATCTGAGCTGCAGCAACTGTCTGCTACCGATGAAATTGCGGTCATTTTGCTAGCGGCTAAGCTCGGGCTGCAGCACGATACCGCAGTAGGTTTGGCAATGATTTTATTTGACTGACAAGCAGTATGTTTTGAGCACATAACATTTTCCTTATTGGTGAGTACAGCGTAAGCATAAACCTTAGAGTCAGCTCCAAGGTCAAGCGTTATTTCACTCGGCAAGGAATCGGCTATAAAAGTAAGCCCTCGTTAGAGGGCTCATCATAAGGAGGAAGGTTAAACCGGATGCTTGAAGCAATCATCGAGACTTTGGCCAATCGCTTTTAACACATCGCGACGGGTGATCACCCCGACCAATTTTTTGTTGTCGACCACCGGGTACATTTTCGGTTTGCCGACTTTCATCATGTCGGCCAGTTCGATGATCGACATATCAGACGAAACCGATAACACATCACTGTGCATGCACTCACCAACGGTATACGAATCTTGGCAGTGATAACTGGCTTTCACCAGTTTATCCAGCAAGTCTTGCTCTGAAAGGAAACCTATCACTTCTTCTTTTTCATTGATCACCGGACCACCCATGACCACGCTTTTCATGACTTTGTTCAATGCGGCACTTAAAGACATGTCAACTGTGAAGGTGACGGCTTGTAGGGTCATGTAATCTTTTACTTTGAGTGAATTCATCGCGTGCTCCTTGGCGGTGTCATTTTGCCCTTTCTTTAAGTGTCGTCTAATTTCTTGTTTTTACTAAATTGGAATCAGCAATTTTATCTATTGTCCCTACCAATCAAGCGATTCTGATCACCCGTTTCAAAAATAAGACACTGAATTACGTCTCCGTTGCCCCCAACTTTACGTTATTAAGCTATATGTTAATTAACATGGTAGGAGTCGTCTGCATGGTAGAACAATCTATTTTCTCTCGAGTTATCGCTAATAACCCATCGGTTGTGCATCACATTTTTGAGGCGCTACCTGAACCTACTTTTTTGATTAATGCCGAGGGTTACTATATCGAAGCATGGGGCGGTACCGACAGTAAGCGACACCATGACCCAGCCAATCTCATCGGCTTGAATCAATACCAGGTGTTGCCGAGCGATAAAGCCAGGTGGTTCTCCGACGTGATTCAACAGGTCATCCAATCGCAAAGGCCTCAAGAGTTGGAATATGAGCTCCATCCAAAAGATCTTAGTTGTTTTGACGGTGTCGAAGGGCCGACTGAGTTGCAATTTTTCAGCGCATTCGTCATTCCTCTCTTGGGCGAAAACAAAGTCCTTTGGACAGTGCGCAACATCACTGAATACAAAACAGCCCTGCAACGATTAGAGTCTCAACAACTCGAACTGGAACGCCTCTCATGCCTCGACCACCTCACTCAACTCTTCAATCGTTACGCGCTAGAGATCCATCTTCCCCATGCCCTATCAAAGGCTGCCCAGTCTGGCCACAGTGCCGCGCTGTTTATGGTTGATATTGATTGTTTTAAAGATCTCAACGACACCTTTGGCCATTTAACTGGCGACAAAGCGTTGAGAATGGTTGCCATGACACTCAAACAGTGGAGTGGTGAGCAGGGTATCGGCTTTCGTTATGGCGGCGATGAATTCCTTATATTTATCCAAGACATCTCAAAACAAGCATGCGAAGAGAAAGCAAGCGCGTTGCAAGCGTCCATCGCTCGGTTAGCCATTGCCAATCCACATTCGCAAGTATCCAAGATTCTCACCGTCACCATCGGCATTCAGTTTTACCCCAGCCTAACGAGCGACAGCCAAGATCTCGAACAGTTTATTTCCAAAGCGGATAAAGCGCTGTTTAACGCCAAAAACACCCAACGTGGCACCGTTCACTTTCTCTCTCATTAATCGCTGGGATCTTCCGTGCAAAAAAAGAGAGCCATTTGTTTGGCTCTCTTTGGGTCACGCGTCTATTGGGGTAGTCACGTTGCGTTAAATCATTGACCTGATTTCAGGCAAATCAGTCTTTCAGTACTTTTACGGTGTAACGGCCATCTTTTTGGCGGTATAGGCCGTGGATGTCGGTCTCGAAGCCTGGGTAATGCGCGCCGATTTCACACAACATTTCCAAGAAATCCAGTACTGGACGAGAGCTTTCTGTCACCACTTCACCTGGTAGCACTAGAGGCACACCTGGAGGGTAAGGAAGGATCATGTTGGCACTGACACGGCCCACCATATCATTCAGCAAGATCTCTTCGGTTTGACCACGAAGCTCTTGTTGCCAAGCTGCGTGTGGCGTGACTTTCATCTCTGGTAGCACATCGAACGCTTTGTACATCAATTCTGGTAGACGGTACTTACGAGTCAGATCGTGAATGCCTTGTGCCAGCTCTTGAATACGCATGCCTTCGTAGAACGCTGGATCTTCACGGTACAGCGCAGGCAGCATGGTGCGAATCGTTAGGTTCAGATCGTAACCACGTTTGAACTCAGTCAAACCACGTAGCAATTGCATTGCTTTTGATTTATCGATACCAATTGAGAACAAGAACAACAAGTTGTAAGGGCCTGTTTTCTCTACCACAATGCCACGTTCATCAAGGTATTTCGCCACCAATGAAGCAGGAATACCACTGGTTTCCAATTCACCATCTTTGCTCATTCCAGGAGTCAGCAAGGTGATTTTGATTGGGTCAAGATACATGTGGTCATCGTCCATGTTCTTGAAGCCATGCCAGTCTTGGTTAGGGTCAAGTTTCCAGCATTCGGTTGTCTCAATATTCTCTGGTTGCCAAACATCGAAGAACCAACCGTCACTTTCACCTTTTAAGCGTTTGATCTCTTTACGGAAACGAATCGCACGATCGATTGAATCTTGCATCAACTTACGACCCGTGTTGCCACGCATCATTGCCGCCGCGGTTTCTGTTGATGCCACAATGCCGTATTGAGGCGAGGTGGAGGTGTGCATCATAAAGGCTTCGTTGAACGACTCACGGTCAAATTCACCTTTTACGTGAATCATTGACGCTTGCGAGAACGCCGCCAACAGTTTGTGAGTGGACTGTGTTTCGTAGAACACTTTGCCTGGCATCGCTTCGCCACTCATGCCGCATTTGCCTTCGTAAATACGGTTGAAGTTAGTGTAAGGCACCCACGCACTATCAAAGTGGATGTGTTTACAGTCGAGAGACTCTTTGATGAATTGTGTGTTGTACAACAAACCATCGTAAGTTGAGTTGGTGATTACTGCATAGCTTGGCGCGCTCGCACCTGGTGTTTTAGCGACTTTCTCAGCAATCACTTCACGGCTGAATTCACTTTGTGGAATACCACCAAGAATGCCGTAAGCGTTACGGGTTGGACGGAAGTAAATGGGTGTTACGTCCGTCATCATCATTAGGTGAGTCAATGATTTATGACAGTTACGGTCAACCAATACCGTGCTGCCCGCTGGCGCTGAGAACATACCGACAATTTTGTTTGATGTCGAAGTACCGTTCGTCACGATGTACGATGCGTCAGCGTTGAACGTACGCGCAATGTACTCTTCCGCTTCTTTGTGTGGACCTGAATGGTCAAGCAGTGAGCCTAGCTCTGGCATCGAAATCGACACGTCCGCTTTGAAAGTATTTGGACCGTAGAAATCGTAGAAAATGCTGCCGACTGGGCTTTTTTGAAAAGCCGTACCACCCATGTGACCTGGAGTACAGAAGGTGTATTTGCCTTCTTCCACGTATTTAAACAGCGCTTTGGTGAATGGCGGTGTAATTGCGTCTTTGTATTCTTGTGTCGCTTGGTTGATCTTGATGGCGATGTCGTCCGCCATGCCCAATGCGTATTCAAAGAAATGCACGTTTAGGCGTAGATCGGTAAGCGAAATATCCAGCGTTGATTGCTCGTTAGCAAACGCGTGTACTGGCAGTTTTTCGTTGATTTGGCTAATACGCTCACAAAGCTCAAGCGAGTATTTATCCCAGTCAAACAGCACACCACAAATGCGTGGGTTCATTTCGATCATCTTGATCAAATCTTTGTCATCCACTGGATAAACAACTTCATAACCGGCTTTTTCAAGTGCTGCATGCAATTGACGAACTGGCTCTTCTTTAAAGAACACACCCATGTGGTTCAAGATAGCGAAAATATTCATTTGGACATCTCCAAGACGAAAAAGGGCGCTCTCTGTGATTAGTCACAGTGAGTAAGACGAGCGCCGTGATGAAATTAGGAAGCGCTGGCGTGGCAGTCCGCCAGCGGAATCAATCAGTGTTGAGCCGAAGCTTCTTCAGGATGGGCAGCCATGTATTGTGCCAAGCCTGTTTTCTTGCTGTAGAACATCAAGATGATGAGAGACATGATGAAGGTTGCGGTGAGAGTTGAACCTTCTGCACCTGCTAGGGCAACCATACAGAACAAGCTAGCAATGCCCGAGAACAACATCACGAATGTATTGCGAGTTGTCATACCTTCGAAGCGAATCAAGTTAATGCTTGAGTAGAAGTAAGGCAGCATGGTGAGTAGTACTGCGTCAGTGGTTAATTGGTTAAACATGTCTGAAGCGTGCGCGGTTTCTGAACTAAAGAACATCAGTACCAACATCAACATCGTCATCATGCTAGACGCGATAACCAAACCTTTCTTAGGCACGCCGTTTTTGTCGGTTTCGCCAAACACTTTAGGGAAGTTACCGTCGTTTGCGGCACGTTTACCCGCTTCGCTCACCAACATCATCCAAGAACCAAGAGAGGTGAAACACGCCAACGCAGTAAACGCAGAAACAAATGGCGCAGTCCAGCTACCGAACAGTTCAGTGGTCGCCAACGCAAATGGTGCACCTGATGCAGCCACTTCAGAAGCTGGGAACATACCGCTGATCATTTGAGTAGACAGCACGTAAATCACACCAGCAATCGCAGTACCTAGCATAGTCGCAAGTGGTACTGTGCGTTTTGGGTTCTCAACCATACCTGATGATACCGCCGCAGATTCCACACCCACGAAAGACCATAGACAGATAAGTACCGCAGTGATGATCGCATGGCCATCGCTACCTGCAGAAACGTTCCAGTTTTGGCTGTAAATAGCGCTGTCGAAGTGCGTCCAACCAAAGAGCGCTGTACCTAATACAGGAACCAAAATCAGTACCAAACCGACGGTACAGAGTCGGCTTACCCAGCTACCACCGAGCAAGTTAACCAGCGTGAACACCCAAACAGAAGCAATGGTCGCAAGGCCTGCTGGAATCGGGTCATTCAGTACTGGGAAGAAAACCGATAGGTAAGAAACACCGGTAATGGCAATGGCTAAGTTACCAATCCAGTTCGCGTGGTAGTAAAGCACGCCCGTTTGGAAACCAAACACCGGTGACACCTCACCTGCATACGCAATAGGGCCACCCTCTTGAGGGTTTTTGGTTGCCAAACGAGCAAACACGAATGCCAGGCTCAATGCGCCAACAATACAAATCGCCCAACTAAAAATAGAGATAGAACCTACACTCGCCAGTGTAGAAGGAAGTAAGGCAATACCACTGCCCATCATGTTACCAGCCACGACACCTGTACAGGCAATTAGGCCGATTTTCTTAGCATTAGATGACATAACATCTCCAACTCGATTCAACTTAAGTTACAAAACTCAAACGAATAAATAACCGCAACGCGAAGCAACCTTGTCGCTGCTCTTTTGATGTTATTAACGCGATAGAGAGAAAACTTTCTCCGTGACCCCGTTAATGTTCGAAGTGGAGATTACGCCCAAAGCAGATAAAAAAAATAAACTTACGATTATCAATAAAATGATGAGACAAAAATGAGTTTCTTGATATCAAGGTGATAAACACCCAATACATAAATCAACGTTTTCAGATAGTTAAGAAAAAACCTAAAAACATAAACTCATAGCAATAAAATTATCAACCTGCTCTTTCATTAGCTATCAAGTCAATCAACTTGCCATTGAGGGGAAAGTTGATAATGCGTTGATATCGAATTTATCCAAGCCGAAATGCGAGGAAGCGAGGAAGCTAGGAAGCGAGGAAGCTAGGAAGCTAGGAAGCTAGGAAGCTAGGAAGCTAGGAAGCTAGGAAGCTAGGAAGCTAGGAAAAGAGTAAAAGAGTAAAAGAGTAAAAGAGTAAGAGAGTAAGAGAGTAAGAGAGTAAGAGAGTAAGAGAGTAAGAGAGTAGACGATGGAACAAGACGTGCAACTCACAATGAGGTTCACACACAAAGAAGGGAAAGATAAGAAAATGAACCGCTCTCAGACACAGCGACGTCTGAGAGCAAAGGTGAAAGGCAAACCCAAACTGGGTCGCTACATTAAACGCACCACCGAAGGATGCACTGAGCGATACATGGCGTAATCAATCGATTTTAGATTCGATTGAAATACCAGCCTCTCACACAACAAATAGGTTTCTAGTGATGTGTCCATATAAAAAGCTTCGCTGTAACCATCACTGGCACCATCAAGATCACCACGCAGTTCAGCGTGTTTTCCTTGCAGTACATAAGAGAGCACCGACTCACGCAATTGCTGCGCTTTGGCTAAATACCGCTCAGCCGAGGGCAGATCTTCATCCACTGTCGCTTGCAGCGCTAACGCTTCGTAAATTCTAGGTTGAACCACTGCGTCCAGTGCTTCACTGGCGCTTTGCAATTTGCTGCTCAGCAATAAAATGCGTTCTTGGTTTAGCGTCGGCATGTCCGACAAGGCTTGCTGAACATGGTAAGCAATCAAGAGCTCCGCCTGAACATAATGATTGTTCGGCTCTAAGTTAAGCACCTGTTCAAGCAAATCAATCCCCTTTTGTACCTGCTGCTGATCAGAGAGATTGAGGTAGTGATTCGCTCGCACATACAAGGCCAACGCCGCTGGCTGCTGAGGAAAATCCACCAGCAAGATTTGCGCTTGTTGCTCTGCGTTTGGCAAACGTAACGCCTGCATAATATCGACTTCCGCTCGGTGCAAAACCGACGAAAGATGCGATGTATCCAACGGGTATTGGCGGCTAAACAACACCGCGCCCGAGGAGTTGTTTTTTAACTCCAGTTCAATAAAGGCGTGACCTTCTTTATCGCTCACTCGAACCATGATCGATTTACCGGGCAAAATGCCAGACGTAAACGCGGTTTTACTCAACATCACGCGATAGTCGGTCACTTGAGTGATGTCGGCCATCAGCTTCTGTGCAATACCATCGGCCAGATCGTGGCTTAACGCTTGGGCGTGATAGTCATCTTGAAACATGAATTCAATCAGATGAGTATCCACGACTTGCGTAATGCGCACTTGTGATTGTTTGATGGTAAAAAAGCCCATCGCAATGATCACCAAACCAATCCACAGCGCATTGAATGCGTTCACACGCCAACGAGAGATATTGGGTCGATTCGGCTTTTTCTGTTGCTGACTTTGGCACATGGCGCGTGTGAGTGGCCCTGCTGGAAAAACCATTTCATTTGCGCTGGGGGCTTCGGCTGCTAGCACCGCGGTCAATGGCTCGGTCATTGCCGGCTCCAACAACTCAACCTCGGCAGGTTCTGCCTGACGCAACAAATAAGGATTGGCCGTTAAACGCTCAACATTGGCCACCAGCTTGTAACCGCGCTTTGGTACGGTCACCACATAGCTGAGATTTTCTTCTCGCCCATCGCGCAGTAATTTGCGGAGCTCAAAAATGGATTGCGTTACCACTTGATCGGTAACAATGGCCCCATCCCAAACGTGCTGGATCAGTTCCTCGCGCCCAAACACTTCTCCAACGTGTTCAGCAAGGAAATGCAGTAAATTTATTAGACGTGGCTCGACGGAGACTTCCCTATCTTGTCGATACAGCTTGTTCTCATCAATGCACAAAACCCAGTCATTGATTTGAAAATAGATTCCAATCATAGAACGCTCTTTGTATCAGGCAGATAGCATTGGATACAGAGAGGCTCTCTCACCCAATGAGGGCGAGATTATAAGCCCGATACGCCTGTTCACCTAAGAATGATAGCCGCGAAAAACGTAAACTAAGTTTCGCGGTTTAATCAGGCGAAAAAGCGACGTAGCGCAAAGACGATAAATAGATGGGTAGATGCTTAATAAGAAAAATTTAACAAAATAACCATCGTTACCCACGGTTAAACTAAACTGGCGTTCCTTTCTCAATTGATGATGAGTGAGACGTATCAAATTTAAAGCAGTCTTTACCGGCTTTTTTAGCGAGATAGAGCGCCTCATCGGCTCGACGGAATACTCTTTTATAATCTTCACAACCTAGATAGGCACAACCACAGCTAAACGTCACCGGTGCATCTAAACCACAATCCAACGATTTAACGTCTTGCTGTAGCTCATTAATTTTTCTCACCAAATCGTTTTTCTCTTGTGTATAAAACGCAATAAGAAACTCCTCGCCTCCCCAACGACATGCAACGCCATCTTGACCAACCTTAGTTTGTATTTGTCTTGCCACCTTTTGCAGAACATCGTCACCTTTATCATGACCATAGGTGTCATTGATCAACTTGAAATTATCAATATCCAAAACCACTATCCAACGTACATCATCAGAATTGATGATCTTCTCTTCTAGATAGTAACGATTGGGAAGTTGAGTCAGTGCATCGGTCACCGACAAATGCTGCAACTTTGAGTTGGAAAGCTTCAATAACGTCATCACTCGACGGCGGCCAGAATCGTAAAAATAGGATATTGCCGAGAGTAAGAAGTAAATCGTCGTTAAATGCATCAACCTGTAAGTTTCGGCAGTTCCCAAAACCCATCCCGTTGAATTAATGTTGCAAATATACAAAATAACGAAAAAATTGACTGCGGCAACAATGGAGCCAACTCGATAACCCAACACAAATATCGCAAAAACAGGCACAACCAACGTAAATGCAATCGCCAATATTTCATTGTTGTGCCCGTTAGTGTTTGCGATATATAGCAAGCTAGACATAACCACTATCATCACCGAAAGCCACTTCGATGCCATGGCATTTTTGTTCTCTTTTAGTAACCAAACGCCGATGAAATTTACGCACGCCGAAAAACTTCCTAGCACAAGCATGAATGAAGAAGCTTTCATCAGGGTGTTGTGAACAAGAAAAAATAGAAAGCTAGCGCAAAGCAACAGATGAGTAATCAGTACAAAAGAGCTTTCTCTAAATTCTTCATGCTCTCGATTCAAAGCAAGCCACGTTTCTACTTTTTCAATAACCACTTTTCACATTCCGTTTCAAACACATTTGGCGACCACAAGCCATGCACCAATTCTATATAACAAGACACTTTCAAACCATATAATTGATACTTCTATGTACAAGCAGTGTGACAACAGAATCTAAACCTCTCCTTGTGATTACGTGCCTAGGTTATTGCTATATCATTTATAGCTCCAGAAGTACGCTTGCCACAGAGAAATAGATCATCACCCCAATCGCATCGGCAATGGTCGTGATCAATGGCGCGCTTGCAGAAGCGGGATCGAATCGAAGTTTGCTGAGCAAAAACGGCAGCAACATGCCCACAACAGAGCCAACAATCACCACAATCTGCATGGTGATCGCCACCACAAGAGCGATGTGATAGCCCCCTCTCACAAAGCCCAGCAGTGACACCGCGCCAGCCATGGTGATACCAAGAAGAGCGGCGATGCAAAGCTCTTTACTGAGCATTTTCGCCCAATCTTTCGCCATCACTTCTCCTGTCGCGAGCGCACGTATCATTAAAGTGGCCGATTGCGAACCCGCATTACCGCCACTGTCGATAAGTAAGGGTAAGAAAAACACGAGTGCCACATGGCTTTGGATGATCTCCTCAAAATAAGCAATCCCAGCGCCTGAAAAAACATTGCCGAAAACGAGCAGCACCAACCAGAAAACACGCTTGCGATACATCATCAAAATAGACGCATCTTTTAAGTTAGTGTGAGTATCGATGTGAGCAGCGTGACCGCCACAAACGCCTTGTGCGTTCGCGTTATCGATTTTTTGTGTCTGTAATAGAGTCATGGTTATCTCTCCTGAGTATCGCTCAGGACAAAGAAACCCACGCAGCCACCTCCGCCCTTTCATTGGACGAAAAGTTGTACGCATGACATGTCGTCGCTTATTGCTCTAGATGCGACAAAGCACTTAAGGCAAATCAATAAGCGTATCGTTCCTGCGGCAAACGGCCGAAGGCATATATCAATAAAGAGATGGTATTAACGAGGAAAAGCAGTATTCGCTTATGCCAATGGGTATCGACTACCCAGCACAAGCTAACAGTGTAGATTGGCAGGCTAGCAGAAAACCGTTGGCATTTTCGAAGGCTCGAAAAAACCATTTTGTGATATTCGACTACTCGACGAGTCCATAGGTTTCTGTTGTACCTCAATAAATGAAAAGGAAACGATGAGTGCTGCCCATCGCGCTGTAAAAACGAGCGGCATGCTATTTTTTGGACGCGGTAAAGTCAAGATGAGCCGGTCACTTTGACACCATCGTGACATTACTAACAAAGCCCGGACAATCCAAATGAAGGGAAAAAATGACCAAAACGAAAAAGCCCCAGCACCATGAGATGCTAAGGCCAATTTTAGTTGACCACTACAATAATATTTAAACTTGCACTTATAAAACTTGATTCCATTTGTCATCCTCCGTGTACTGTGCTTTTTTTAAAAAAAACTTGAACATCAAAAAAATAAAGAGGTACAGCACTTGCTACCAGAATTGTGTCGCTACTACCTATTGGTAAGTATGGTACGCATCAATATAGCTATACCCTTCCTACTTGAAGCTGCAGCGGTGTTGGCTGCATTCGTTCACCCTAATCACATAGCGTATCTATGCTCATGGGGATTCACTCACTTGCCGCCTACCTGCAACTCCAAGTTGTTTGGGTATATACAGTTGATTTTTTAAAATATAAAACCACCCAAACAGTTTTTATGAAAAGAGCCTTGTTATAGGTATAAGGCTCTTCCAAAATATTGTTATTTCATGTTTGCAGAAACAAGATCAACACCAATCCGTGATTCATATTGTATTTGAATATTCTGGTAACGAGATGCGAACTCTGGTCGAAGTTTAGCCACCAACTCAAACATTTTGTTCTTAACTTCTAGTAACTGGGTTTCTCTATTAGTCACTAAAAATTGAACCTTTTTGGCTTTATTTCCTTCAATGAGCTTTGTATCGTGGTGAATAACAACACCTTGCTCGATAATTGGTCCATCTCCCCCTCTTTCGTAGACACCCAGAGCAAGACGTGTATCTCCATCACTAACAAAAATAACATCCGACTGGTGTGCGTCTTTGAGTTTATCAGCCAATTTATCGGTATAGTCACTTAACTTAATGAAGCGCATTGGTCTATGTGGCGTCATACTTTTTGCCACTCCACCTGTCTTCTGGTTAGGAACCGTATTACAACTAGGAGCAATACAAAGATAGTATGAGCCTTCTACTGTATCCTTTAGCACAACACCAGTTGATATATAGTTGGGCAACTCTTTTTCAACACTAAGTTGCTCATTTAGGGCATGGACGACAGAACAGCGAAAATCAGTATCATTTGCACCAACTTCATGCCGCAAATTTTTTCCAGCGACCTCGACTCCTCTTTTAAGATATTCAGCATGTGCTTGCTTTGCTCGTGCATCCCCACCAATTGGACTAACATAATCTGGAAGCTCACTAGCAATATCCTCAGCGGCATCTGAAACGAAATCAAGAAGCTCTGACTCGGACTGAATCTTATCAACGACATCACTCAACAAGCTTTCGAGCAACACTTTAGCTGAATTTTTTCGCTCGACTGAACTGACTCGAAGAAGTCCCCATAAAGCAGCTATTTGTTCAACTGTTCCTCTAGCTAGCACTTTCTCCATCGATAAGTTGGCATCTTCAATCTGATTTTGTAACTCAGATATTACTACGCGGTAGAAGCTCGGATACCAATCAATTAAAGCGGTCTCGATAAGATCCCATACTTCTATTGGTGTTGTATCCCTACTAACATTGTCCTCTCCCGCAACCTCCTTGCTACACAGCACAACAAAAACATCACCAGCTTGTATCCACAAACTAGAAGTGCCATGAACTTTCAAGTTCGTTGTCTGAGTAGCATTCAGGTTGTGTCGTTTGAGTACGCGTTCAAGCATCCACTCAACATGTTCTTTCGATGGTTGAGCAAAGCCCTTTTCGTCGCACGATCCGACGAGTTCAGTGTGTAGTGTTTCGATATCATGGTTATCACACAAATAAGCGGCATCTATCGAACGTTCAGCAATACTTTCCCATTCAGACAGCCAGTCCTCGCTATTGAGCTCCCACTCTCGGATCAAATCGGCATCTGTGACAAATGTATCAAACTCGTCCATGTGGGAGCCTCTTAGAGACGTTGCAATCTCAAACCAGACATTGGGTAATGGTTCTGCGGTATAGACCACCACTACGTTCATATGTTTGCTTGCACTCAACTCATTTATAAGCTGGAGTGATTTTCTTGCACGCTCTCTCTCAGGACCAATTTTGGTAAGATGATAATCGAGCATAATGAGATCACTTTTTCGGATCTTATTCTTATCTAGATTTTCAGTATCATCTTCGACGTCGCAAAGTAGTTGCTTACAATGAAAAAACTCTACGAATTTCTTGGATCTATCGGACTCTAAATACGCATTTTCAAATTGACCAACTAAGTGGAGTATATCTGTAAGCTTTGTTTTTGCAATTTCCACTTCATCTACTGGCGCTGAAAGTGGCTTTAGTCCTTGAACTAAAGCCATATATTTTTCTGCCACACCTTCATAAGGTAAATATTCATCGTCAATAAGCAAAACCGACTTAATAGCATTATCACGAAACGCCTTAACGATTTTAGTTTTATAGTTTCTAGGCATTATCTGATTTCCATTCCACGAAATTGAATTACAAAGTTAGCGCCATCTGAGATAAGTTTCTCTTCTGCTTTTTCTCCATACCAGATTTTATGACGAGCCACTGCCAAGTTTTGCTTCGATAAATAAAGGCCTACTCCATTACCGCTAGGTCTTTTGCTGTAAAACAGTTGGAATAGGTTATCGACTTCATCTTGATCAACAGCTGGTCCACTATTGGCGATGATCACAAGATCATTGACAACATCGACCCTTATAACCCTTTCATATTGAGATAAACCAACCCAATAAAGCGCATTATTTATTAAGTTTACAAAGACAGGGATTATACGAGATTGAACGTCAACTATATTCATACGTTTAAAGGAATCACTGAATTCTAAGTAAATGTTCTGTTGCTCAAATTGATCACCAAAAAATTTCATAACGTTTCTAATGATATCTTTTCCAGAGATATCATCCCTAGGTTGATACCCTGAAAGCTTTAACGGCGAGAGGAAACGTAAGTAATCTGTAAACTGCCTGTGTGCCCTCATCGCGTTTTTAAAGCCCAACTCATTTTTGGCACTGCTACTCATGGAGTTTAGAGAACGAGTTACAGCTCTATCTTGAGCTGCTAGCTCGTGCGCAAGAATTTCAAAACTAACACCTAACTGAGCCAATGCGCGAATTTGGTTAACTTCTTTTTCTGCCTCTACACGCTCTTCTTCAGCTAACGAAAATGCAGACTCAAGATCAACGCCTTGCTCTAGCTTGCTAATTGCTTGTAAAAAGCCCTCATACTTAGTAGCGACATCATCAGATAAATCCCTATAGATTTTATCGAGAGCGTTTAACTCAAGTTCAATATTGCTTGAATGATCTATTGCATCGAGTATTGGTAAAGCTCTCGTAGAATATTGCTCTTTGTCAGTTCTAGCTTGCCTTCTCCATTCCTGAACCAAACGTTCTGTGGTTTTCTCTATCGCAGAAAAATACCTGTTTACTTGTTTGTTTAAAGCGGATTCACTAGCATTATATTTGTTTTGAGCACTTTCGATGGGGTCTCTATGCTGACTCATCACTTCAATTTTATTGAGGCTCTCTCGACACGTTTGCAACAACTCTCCTAACTCGCCAAATAGATCTCTATAGCTTCGATACTTAGCTTCTAAAGACTCACTAATGCGGGTAGGTTTAGTTGGCGTTTTTAACTCAGGTCTCAACTCATCAAGCCGATTAACTTTTGCTACTAGTTCGTCAAGATGGTGCAACGATAACTTTATTCCCTCTTCAAGTTCACGGTGAATGTTTCTCGCAGATTCAACATATAAGTTCAACTTAGGTAAGTTGGAGCTCATTGTCTCAGTGAAAACTTCTCTGGAAATTCGAGAAGATGCATTCCTCGCCTTCGTTCGGTTCTTTTTATCTTTTGCTAACTGTTCTAGTAAAATCTGACGTTCATCGGATTTTGTGCCGAAATATTTATCAGCTAACTGCAACAAAAGAGACTTAACCACAGCCTTTAATTCTCGAGCTGCTTGGTTTATGACAAAACCTTCCCTACCTGCTTTGTCTTTTAATCGTTGGTTTGCTTTTTGATCTAATGAAATTTGACCAAATAATCTGCGAGCTGACCAGTAGTACCTACCAGCATTCTTTGCGCGATTCTCCTCAATCTCAAAGAAGTCATTATCAACCCTGCCGTAGGGTAGAACACGGAGCCCATCTCTAAAAATCATAAATCCAGAGTATCTATTCGCTTGTAATTTTAAATACTCGTGATGTTCTTTCTCATGGGTAGATTTCGACAACTCTAACTCAAAGGTTCCTAATTTGAAGCCAAAAGCCCCCGACTTGATATACTCTTCCATCCCTGATGATCGGCAAGGTATGACAACATTTTCATACTCTTTTCCAAAAGCTATGACTTTTCCTCTAAACCACCCTTTTTCATCTACTCTCCCGACAACTTGATGCTCTAATGACTCAAATTCCTGAACACCAAAAATTTCACCTCCATCAAGAATCCCTCCCGATTCGACGGCGATAGTCCCATCCCGCTCAAATGGGATGATTGAATAGTTAAATTCTTCTCTTAGCCAACATATTTGCCCTTCAGCTACTTCATCAATAGGGAAAGTGGACTCTCTATTTGCATCCTTATAAGGATCAACAAATGCTCTCAGGGTATCAACAACATCTTCCTTAATTGCTTTATACTCTTCAGAGTCACGACTTAGGTTTCCTCTGTTAGTCAATAACGAAAGATCTCTATTTAGATCAATTAGAAATAGAGCTGTACCGTGCTCACCCTCACCATTCTCAGCTGTTTTCTGCAACAACGACTTCCACGAGCTCAAGCAGTCATCATTAAATTCATAATTCTGACACAAAGAACGTATCTTACTCTCGGTAGATACAAACTCATCAGAGTCCCTGGGGTTATGACGTAGTTTAAATGCACTTACTTCATCCTCAGTAAAACGCTCCCACATTCTACGAAGTCTCTTTTCGTCTTCTGTCGCGGGGTCAAGTGCGAGGTTATCCAACATATCGCTCTGGAAACCCTCAAACACTGTAGGAAGCTGCTCCAAGTCGTTAAACTCTTGCATCGGAACTCGAATGTCATGCAAACCTAAATAGGTGTTTTCAAATAAACGCCAATCTATTAAGCCAGCAGAATAAGGAGTATCTGACTTCTTTGTCACTATAAGCGTCACAGGAGATAAAAATGCAGTCGATAGACGCCCTATCCCTTTCTCTCCTTGAGTATATCTTGGTGCTAACCCAAACCTATCATGAGGGGGAAGTTGCTCTTTCTTTGCCTTTGATGCTGTGCCAATAGTAAGCCAGCTACTAGTCAGTTGGTCAAAAGTCATACCGCAACCATTATCAATGATTGCTCCACATTTGATGTCACCATCAAAGAGGTGCAACGCTACATCGCGAGAATAAGCATCATACGAGTTTTTCCAAAGCTCACTGATTGCAGTTGGAGCATCAGCGATTTGCCCTTTACCTAAATGATCAATGGTCCGAGCTTGAGCCCTGAATGAGACAGATTTTCTGGTTAGTTTTTCGCTCATATCAAATGGTTACATATAAAAAAAGTGCCTATCATTGTAGGCACTTTTTTTAGTTCAATCCATTAATAATAGAGGATATCAGAGCTTGACCGAGAACTGTGGGGACGGCGTTACCAATTTGCTTCGCTTGGTCTGTCGTACTACCAGTAAATATATAGTCATCCGGAAAAGTTTGGAACCTTGCCGCATGCCTTAATGTAAAACCATGATTCTTCCACGGATGGATAAACCGACCCTTCGAAGGGTTATTACATCCAGTAGTCATCGTGTTTGAAGGTAAATGTATCAAAACCCTGCCATAAACATCCTTATGACCAGCATACCCATTTGCATGACAACGCTTATGAAACTCTTCAGGGATATCCATTCGACCGCCGTTCAGAGGTGTAGCAGCAAATTGTCTAGCCATTTTATCTTGAGGCTGCATATGGACATTGCAGGGGTCATCTTTCGAGACTGGCTCACCAAACTCCAAATTCCCCAAAAGCTCTCTAGCTTCATCATCCTCTAATATGGTTTTCTTTCTAAAGTATTCATCGATATATCGTTCGATTAACTCAGGAGTCAGAGGCTCGAACACTGCTGATGCAGTCCTCCAAGCTGGAGCACCTTCCCTCAAGAACTCTCGGGATGTCTTTGAAAAATGCGTAGGTGCTGGGGGGAAGTTAATATCTTGTCGGTCAACATCGTTGCGAACTCCTAAGATAAAAGCACGCTTACGGTTCTGAGGAACACCATAATCTTTAGCGTTCAAAGTGTCACAAAACAGTAGTTCATAACCATTGTCTTGAGCTAGTTGCTGGAAACTTTCTAAGTAATGAGCATGCTTTTTCCAAAACAAACCCGATACGTTTTCCACCAAAAACACCATAGGCTGAAATTCTTCTACGAAATCATAGTACCGTAATAGAAGTTGGTTTCTTGGATCGTCAACACCTGCATCATTAATTCTATGACTGGAGAAACCTTGACAAGGAGGACCTCCAAGCATTAACTGCAGCTCTCCCTTTTGTATCCCTAGTTCATGCCTTAGTATACCGGGATCAATAGCAAGGATATCTCCGGTAATCAGCCTTGTTTGTTGACCTAGCCTATCTATAATATTGGCTTTATAAGTACGAGCTGCTGAAGCATCTAGTTCAATTGCAGCCAGTACATCAAGTCCTGCTTGATGAGCAGCTAAACTAAACCCGCCAGCTCCAGCAAACAAATCAATAACGCTCATATATCTACAACCTGTAACTGCTCAACTCGCGCATTCTACCTTCTCAATTATATAAAGCGAGTAAAACAAGCCTAACCAGTCATAGTTTTAGTTGTCAATACCACCTCATTCATACTTAGCCAGACAATTCTGACTCTTCTTAGTAGATTATGAGCTCGCTTTATATCCATTCCTAGACCAAAAACTGCAAAAACGAAAAAGCCCCAGCACCATGAGATGCTGAGGCCTTAGAATAAATGGCACGCCCTGTAGGATTCGAACCTACGACCACATCCTTAGAAGGGACGTGCTCTATCCAGCTGAGCTAAGGGCGCGCTACAGGGACAGGATTATACGAGTTCATTTCGGTAAATCAACGGGTTTTCTTAACAAACTGAATCAAATGGCTAAAAAAAGGGCGTCCACATTAAATATGCTTAAAAACGACCCAAAGCAAACGTTTGCGTATAGATATTTATTTGATCATTTGCGACAATACGCGCCAAGTTTTTGCCATTCGTATTCTTAAGGAAAGTCATGACTGCTCAAAATATCGATGGAACTCTCATTTCCCAAACTGTTCGATCCGAAGTCGCTGCTCGCGTAAAAGCTCGTGTAGCTGCGGGATTACGTGCGCCTGGCTTAGCCGTTGTGTTGGTTGGCGAAGATCCAGCGTCTCAAGTTTACGTTGGCAGCAAGCGTCGCGCGTGTGAAGAAGTGGGCTTTGTCTCTAAATCGTTTGATCTTCCCGCTTCAACTTCAGAAGAAGAACTGTTGGCGCTGATCGATGAACTCAATAATGATGCTGAAATCGATGGTATTCTGGTGCAACTTCCTCTTCCTGCGGGCATTGACAGCACGCACGTGCTAGAAAGCATTCATCCAGAGAAAGATGTGGATGGTTTCCATCCGTACAACGTTGGCCGCTTAGCGCAACGCATCCCAAAACTACGCTCATGCACGCCAAAAGGCATCATTACGCTGCTTGAGCGTTACAACATCGCACTGCGTGGTAAGCATGCGGTGATCGTGGGTGCATCAAACATTGTTGGCCGCCCAATGACACTCGAGCTTCTGCTGGCAGGTTGTACCACGACCACCTGTCACCGCTTCACGAAAGATCTTGAAGGCCATGTTCGCCAAGCTGATGTGCTCGTGGTTGCGGTCGGTAAGCCAAATTTCATTCCTGGTGAATGGGTCAAAGAAGGCGCGATCGTGGTCGATGTCGGCATCAACCGCCTTGAATCGGGTAAGCTGATTGGTGATGTGGAGTATAACAAGGCTCGTGAACGCGCCAGCTTCATTACTCCAGTGCCCGGTGGTGTTGGCCCAATGACGGTGGCCAGCCTCATCGAAAACACCATGCTTGCTTGCGAGCAATACCACACCAAATAAGTCTTTTTCGGCGGGTAAAATCTTGGCCTGCCGAGACTCAAACTGGTTAAAACAGGCGGTTCCTGTTAGACTTTGCCGCCTGTTTCATCTCCCCCTTTTTGAGGTCTTCATGGCGTATCAATGCCCCTTGTGTCACCTTGCGTTAGAGCAAGCAGAGCGCACGTTCAAATGTTCCAACAATCATCAATTTGACCTGGCCAAAGAAGGTTACGTTAACTTGATGCCTGCCCATCACAAACGTTCGAAAGATCCCGGTGACAACAAAGAGATGATGCAGGCTCGCCGCCGCTTCCTCGAAGGCAACCATTACGACCCAATGCGTCAAAAAGTGGCGCAACTTTGCCGCCAATACCTGCAAGGTACGCCGCACCGCCTGCTCGATATTGGTTGTGGTGAAGGTTACTACACCGATGAAGTCGCCAAAACCTTGGTCGCACAGCACCCAGAAGCCAAAACATTTGGTTTGGACATTTCCAAAATCGCCGTTCGTTTCGCGGCAAAACGCTACCCTAACGTTAAGTTTTGTGTCGCTTCCAGCCATCGACTCCCCTTTGCAGACGAAGCGTTGGACGGCATCCTCCGCATTTACGCCCCATGCAAAGCCGAAGAGCTGGCGCGATGCGTTAGCGACAATGGCGTTGTGATCACCGTAACGCCTGCTGGCCGCCACTTGCTGCAACTGAAAGAGAAGATTTACGCCGAGCTCAAACTGCATAGCGAAGAGCCAGAGCAAATGGATGGATTTGCGCTAGAGCACCAAGAAAAGCTCAATTACGTAATGGACTTAGCAGGCCAAGATGCGTTTGACTTACTGCAAATGACCCCCTTTGCTTGGAAAGCCAGCGATGCCCTTCGCGACGAGCTAAAGTCCGCTACACTGTTCCAGTGTGAGGCCGATTTCATGTTGCGCGTTTACCGCAAAACAGCAAAATAGCCAGACAAAACAATAAAGAGAATTATTCTCATTATTATTGAAGTTCTAGACCGCCTCCATTACACTCTGCGACGTTTTTAATGGAGGCAGTATTATGCGATCAACTATTTCTCTTCTTCTGGCGTCAATGATGCTGAGCGGCTGTGCTAACCAAGCGCTCACAAGCGCCCCACTAAGCTTCTACGACTATCAGCTTTACTCGCCAGAAGGTACTGCTCTTTCACTGCAACAATTGCCTCCATCGGTTCGAGATGCCGATGTCATTTTAATTGGTGAATGGCACACGCACGCGGGTGTTCATCGCTTCCAAACCGACCTACTTAAAACGCTCAGCGCGCAACACCGCGTCGCTCTGTCTATGGAACAGTTTACCCGCGATAAACAAACCATCGTGAACCAATATTTGGCGGGTGAGATTGGTGAACAAGTGCTTATTCAACAAGGCAATGCGTGGCCAAACTACGAAAGTGATTACCGACCTTTGATTGAACTGGCCAAATCCAAACAGATGGATGTGATTGCCGCGAACGCACCGAAAAGCACGGTACGTTGCATTGGCCGCCAAGGTTTGGCTTACCTCGATAAGCTAACCCAAGAGGAGCGTGGCTATTTGGCGAGTGAAATCAACACCGGTGAAAGCGAATACAAAAGCAAGTTCATGGCGTCGATGCACCACGGCAAACCAGAGCAAACCGAGAAACAGTTTGCTGCTCAAGTAACTTGGGATGAAACCATGGCAGAATCGATCGTCAACTACCGCCAGCAACACCCCAACACGCAAGTTATCCATGTCGCAGGAAAATTTCATATTGAGCAGGGCTTAGGCACCGCTCACTCGATTCTGCGTCGTGATCCCTCCTTAAAGGTGGTGGTGATCTCTCCGGTATCAAGCGTCGATGAGCAAGGCAGCGATTACCAACTACTGGTACTGGAACCGCCGGTACGTTATGTGCAAAAAAGCAATCAAATGAAGGCGTTTCAGGATTTAAAAAAACGTAATGACGATCTGATCTGCAAATAGCCTGATTCTTTTCAACTCCCATCTCAATTAGGCCTGTTTTTTGCTTGATTAAAAAAGCGGCAAAACAGGCTTTTTTTGCACAAGTTTTCTCCAACGCCGCCGATAGAGTATTTAGGATTCGCTTAGGAGATGGTTATGAATCCAGTCGGTTCAAGACCTGTCGAAGCATACGCTTCCGCGCAGAAACAGACAGATAACCCAAATGCGGCAAAGGAAAGTGCCCCTGCTCCGCTGCAGGTAGAACAAAACAAAGTGACGCTTTCTGAAGAAGGAAAAGCGCTGCTTTCTGCACTCCAAGAGCTCGATAAAGAGAGCCAAAAAGTCGAAGCGGAAAACAAAACCGTGGGCGACAAAGTGGAATCCTTCACCTACGGCGCATTAGGCATGGACCATCCCGACAAGATAAAAGAGGAAGATGATGGCTCCTATTCCGCAGGACAATATCTTTCTGCCGCTGCCACTGTCGGTGGTTTGTTGATGATTTTGGTGTAATTTTTACACTTATCCTCTCTACTGGGGGTTGAACATTGTCGGGAGCCTGCGCATTTTTCGCCACGACAAATTTCATTGGTTGAAGCATGTAAAACAAATCGCTATTTATATATCGATTCTTTGCTGGATGCAGAGGTGAAATTCACTGAAGTGAAACAGCAAGGATTGGTTTTAGCAAAAAACGATAGCGCGTTGCCGCTATCCCCAAATCGCTTTAGCCCATGAATTTCAACTCCCTTACTCAAAAGCTCACTTCGGTGAGCTTTTTCTTTTGCTCAATCAGACGTAATCATTGCTCGATCAAGTTTGTCACAACACTTTCTTTTTACTGATTTTTTCACTTTCATGAAGTTTTTGTGTCTGCCGCAAAAGTGTCACAAAGCAGTGTTGTAATGGCGCCGCTTTTATAAATAAGGGATAGACAATGAAGCACCTGATCAAACCCGTTGTTGCCGTTGTAGCAACTTCTACGCTCTCTTTTAATGCACTTTCTGCAGAAATTAAAAACGTCATTTTGATGATTGGTGATGGCATGGGGCCACAACAAGTTGGCCTATTGGAAACCTACGCCAACAACGCGCCAAATTCCATCTACCAAGGCAAAACCACCGCACTCTACACACTCGCTCAAGAAGGCGTTATCGGCTCATCGCTAACGCATCCAGAAGATGCGATTGTGGTAGATTCGGCCTGCTCTGCCACCATGCTGGCGACTGGCATCATGACAGGTTCAGAAGTGATCGGCATCGATTCCCAAGGGAACAGCGTCGAAACCGTACTCGAAAAAGCCAAACGTATGGGTAAAGCCACAGGCATTATTTCCGACACTCGCATGACGCACGCTACTCCTGCTGCCTTTGCCGCCCACCAGCCTCATCGCTCTTTGGAAAATGAAATTGCCGCCGACATGCTTGCCACCGATGTCGATGTGCTGCTGTCGGGCGGTTTGCGTCATTGGATTCCAAAGTCGGCAAACGACAAAGGTGAAACCTATCAACAGTTACAAGCCCTAACTCAAGGTGACGTTGCATTAAAATCAAAACGCAAAGACGAACGCAACTTGCTGACGGAAGCGCAACAAGCGGGTTACTCTCTGGCATTCAATAAAACCATGCTAGAGCAAGCGCAAGGGACGAAACTGTTGGGTCTTTTTGCCAACTCCGCCATGTACGATGGCATCACCTACAGCCAAACCAAAGGTGACGCAGAGCGCAAAGAACCAACACTGGCAGAAATGACCAGCAAAGCATTAGACATCCTAGCCAAGGACAAAGACGGTTTCTTCTTGATGGTTGAAGGCGGACAAATCGACTGGGCTGGTCACAGTAACGATGCAGGTTCAATGCTGCATGAAATGATCAAGTTTGATGAAGCGATTAATACGGTTTACCAATGGGCTAAAGATCGTGATGACACTTTGATTATTGTCACGGCGGACCACGAAACTGGCTCTTTTGGCTTTAGCTACTCAGGCTATAATCTGCCGAAACCAGAGAAACGCCGAGGAAAAGCATTCGAAAATCGTGATTACGCGCCGAACTTTAACTTTGGTGCTTTCGATATTCTCGATGGTTTGTACAACCAAAAAACCAGCTACTATGGCATGCTTAGTGCGTTTGAAAAGTTGGATAAAAATCAGCAAACCGCGGCAAAACTAGCAGAAATCATCAATAAAAATAGTGATTTTTCGATTACCGCAGGCCAAGCTGAAAACATCCTGAAGAACAAACCCAATCCATATCGTTTGGCCAACCACAGCTATCTTGCTGAGGAAACCGTGCCAGCCATTAACGACTTTGATGCGTTTTTCCCATACAACGACAGAACCAACCTGATCGCTCGTGAGCAAGCGACTAAGCAAAATATCGTCTGGGGGACAGGTACACACACCCATACTCCAGTGAATGTTTTTGCTTGGGGACCTGCAGAAACCATTCTCCCTGTGTCACGCATTTTGCACCACTCTGACTTGGGCGAGTTCATTAAAAATCAGGTGAAATAAGCTCGGTTGATGAGCAGGTAAAGCCTTTGATTCAAATAAGAAAGTGCCAGATGGCGCTTTCTTATTTTGTTTTGCGCGCTAATAAAGCAATTTTTCCAGAGGTTGACGGCATACCAATTAGTCGCCAGTATGTAACGCTTTTCAACCCTAACGGTGCCCTTCCCGCTATGTGTGAAATTTTTGCTAAGCAGCCCAAAGAAAATTACCAAACCATTACACGCTCGATCCGAATAGACGGACACGCCACCAGCGTCAAACTGGAAGCCAGTTACTGGGATATTTTACAAGAGATTGCTGACGCTCAGCAGCTAACCGTGCCGAAGTTCATCAGTACCGTCTATCGCGAAGCACTTGAGCACAATGGTGAAGTCTCAAACTTTGCCTCGCTACTGCGTTGCGCCTGCTTGATGTATGCTCGCCAACCCACTAACGTCATCGAAGTGGCGCGCCAAGAGCTCGTAAATAGACAAATTTAAATGTAATACTCACGTACTACCAAAGGTTGGTTTCTCAACATTATTCTGTCGCCTCGCAATGAGGAACCACCATGACCAAAATGATTCACAGCATGATCCGTGTCAGCGATCTCGACAGATCGATCGCTTTCTACCGTGATGCCCTAGAGCTCGAGCTCAAAGACCAATTTGTTTTCGATACTTTCACTCTGACTTACCTCGCCAACAAAACCACCGGCTTCGAGCTTGAGTTGACTTACAATCACGGCATGAGTGATCCCTACACACATGGGACAGGCTACGGCCACCTTGCAGTGTGCGTTGAAGACATCGAACTCGCTCATAAACGCCTACGCGATTTAGGGATAGCAGCCAGTGATGTGAAAGCGATGGATCACAACCAAAAACACCTTGCGACCTTCTTCTTTATTACCGACCCAGACGGATACAAAATCGAGTTTTTGCAGCGCCAAGGCCGCTACCAATAAAGCCAATAAGCAAAAAGGCACGTTCTCGTGCCTTTTTGTCTCTGCATCCTAGCCACTACTTAGCCTAGCCAGTGCTTAGTAATCTGGATTCTCAATGACGTGGTCTTCCCAATCTTTCACATCAATTTCATAAACCACTTTGTTACGAATGCTCTGCCCTGCTGCATGCATGGCTGACTTAGAGCCGGTAATAAGAGGATGCCACTCCGGCAAAGGTTGGTTTTCTGAAAGTCGGCGATAAGCACAGGTGCGCGGTAGCCAATGGAACTCTGCGATTTTATCCTGAGTCAGCTTTAGGCAGTTTTCACCTGAAGAAAAACGATTTGGGTAATCTTTGCATGAACAGGTTTTACTGTTGAGCCAGCTACAAGCCACATTGGTGTAAAAGACTTCATCGGTCTCTTCGTCCATTAATTTGTGCAAACAGCATTTTCCGCAACCATCGCAAAGTGACTCCCACTCTTGCTCTGTCATCTCTTGCAAAGTTTTTGATTGCCAAAATGGTGTGCTCATAGGACTTCTTCTTACTTTCTACTGCGGGAGCCGTTTTATACTCTTGCGGGCCTCAAAGTGCAAGGGTAAAAATTGTCCATTCAGTTCAGCGGAAATTTCTGCTACTATCGCGCCCCTTAATTTTTGACAGGTAACTAAGATGGATTGCAGACTCGGTTGTGGCGCTTGCTGCATCGCCCCAAGTATCTCTTCCGCCATTCCAGGAATGCCAAACGGTAAACCTGCCGGTGTACGCTGCATTCAACTCAACGAACACAATCTTTGTAAGCTATTTGGCCAGCCGGAGCGCCCAAAAGTTTGTCATGAATTCAAACCGTGCCCTGTGGTTTGCGGCGAAACCAATCAACAAGCGCTCGACAATATTACCGAGTTAGAGCAGCTTACTTAACCTCCTTATCTGCTTGGTTGAACGCTTTTTCTTTCCTCTACCTGCACGCCTTTTCGATAGATGAGCTGAGCAATCTCCTCTCAAAATGGTGAAACATTTCTTAGCTCTAAGAAAACACAGCCCCAAGTAGAATTTCGCGACACAATATCACGACACTTTCTAGCAAGGTGCTGATTGTCAGCTATTTTTATTCCAATACTCCCCCTCTCAATAGGACATTGTATGAATAAATATCTGGCGGAATTATTTGGCACCTTTTGGCTGGTGCTTGGTGGATGTGGCAGTGCCGTGTTGGCGGCCGCCTTTCCGGACGTTGGGATTGGCCTGCTAGGCGTATCCCTCGCGTTCGGTTTGACGGTGCTCACCATGGCTTTTGCCATCGGCCATATTTCCGGCTGTCACTTGAACCCTGCCGTCACCATTGGCTTATGGGCTGGCGGACGATTTGAAGCCAAAGAAATTGTTCCTTATATCCTTGCCCAAGTGATCGGTGGCGTCATTGCCGGTGGCGTGCTTTATAGCATCGCCTCTGGTCAAATGGGCTTCGATGCGGCGAACTCGGGTTTTGCCTCTAACGGTTATGGTGAGCATTCTCCCGGTGGCTATTCGCTGACTTCTGCGCTAGTGAGCGAAGTCGTGATGACCATGATGTTTTTGCTGGTGATTCTTGGCGCAACAGATCAGCGTGCACCTCAAGGTTTTGCGCCCATCGCTATCGGTTTATGCCTCACGCTTATCCACCTCATCAGCATTCCGGTGACCAACACATCGGTCAACCCAGCCCGAAGCACTGGTGTTGCTCTCTATGTTGGCGACTGGGCCACCGCGCAACTTTGGCTATTCTGGGTCGCGCCGATTCTAGGCGCACTACTGGGGGCGATGGCCTACAAGTTAATTTCCGGGTCTAACAAAGCCTAATCACAACGAGCCGCCGATTCGAGCGGCTCTTTTTCTATTGCGCATCTATATTTTATAAAACACATCACAACTTTGTGACTTGGTCACAAATGGTCACAGAGCAATTCATTGGGCTGAGTTATAGTTCCACTATTCACTCTCTGCCGTGCAACTCTATGACTTCACCTGCCTCATATCGGATTATTCTTGTTGAAGACGACTTGGAACTCGCTGAGTTGATCAAAGATTTTCTACAAAATTATGAATTTCAGATTGATATCGTTTCGGATGGTTTTCACGCCGTGGATAAAATCTTGTCAAACCAACCTGATTTAGTGATTCTCGATGTTATGTTGCCTGGGCAAAGCGGCATGGAAGTGTGTAAAGCGATACGCAGTAAGTACCATGGCATGATTTTGATGCAAACTGCCCTAGATGACGACATTGACCAAGTCATGGGATTAGAACTGGGTGCAGACGACTACATCGTGAAGCAAGTAAAGCCAAGATTACTGCTGTCGCGCATTCGTGCGTTGCTGCGTAGACACGAGCGTTTAACGGCAGAAAGCAACAAGGATGATTTGCAACTCGGTCCTTTGGTGATTAATTTGCAACACCGCAGTGTCACATTGCATCAGCAAACGCTCAAACTGACCACCTCTGAATTTGAACTGCTGCTGCTTTTGGCCAGACACGTTGGCCAAGTGGTATCACGCGATGACATCGCACAGCACATTCGCGGCTTTGAATATGACGGATTAGATCGCTCCATCGACCGAAGAATTTCTCGCCTGCGCCGCACCCTCAATGATGACCCTAACGAGCCAACTTTAATCAAGACCATTCGCGGCGTTGGTTATCAACTGTGTGCCTCTTCTTGGGAGGCTTCACTATGATTCGCGCATTTGCCATTTTATGGTTGGCGGTATTTCTTCCAACCACACTGCTCGTCATTCCGAGTGGCATTAACCCTGTTTTGACTCTCAACGAGCAGTTTTCTGAAGACTTCTATAAACCTCTCTATCGCGTCAGTTTTGAATCGTTGTCAAAGAGACTGTTACAACAGCCGCAGTCCGAATGGCAACAAACGATTTCCCACTACGCACAGGATTTTGCTTATCCTTTGAAACTCCTTCCTCTCGCTGATTACCAAACCGACAACAAACTCTATTCGTCACTCGAAAGTGGCGAGTTGACCTTTGTCTTTGGTGATCCAATGGCATTATTGCAACGAGTGGGACACAGTGACCAAATCATTTACATTGCCCTTAACGAGTCCCACGAAATCGCAGCACTCAATCAAGCCAAGGGCACACTGTCACTCGCCGTAGAAGATCTGCTCCAAATACCCAAAGAACAATGGCAATCCTATCTTGCAGACGTTAACACTAAGCTCCCGATTAAGATCAACCTGATGACAGATGAACAGCTGAGTGACGTTGCCATACAAGCGACTTCAGACAGCCCAAACAACATTGTCAGTTACATCAATCAAAATGGCGAGCTAGAACTACTGGCTTTAGTTGAACAAGGATTGTGGTTGCACGTTAAAGATAACTTGTCTCAAACGATACAAATGAAACTAAGCACCACGATTGTTCTCACATTCTTCCTACTGATTTCTCTTGCTTTGATTTTGTGGGTCTACCCTCTTTGGCGTGATTTAACTCGGCTGGTGGCAACCGCCACCGAATTTGGCCAAGGCAAACTGTCACAACGGGCGCGAGCTTCCAAGCTCTCGGTGGTTTCTCAACTCAGTGGCTCCTTCAACAACATGGCCGACAATATCGAGAGTCTCATTGCTCGGCAGCGTGAGCTGACCAACGCCGTCGCACACGATTTACGTACGCCATTGTATCGGCTGCGCTTTGCGATTGAGATGCTGGAAGATCCTCACACCAGCGACGCGCAAAAAGAGAAATATCAACGCGCACTGCACACAAGCATTGATGATCTCGACCATCTCATCAACCAAAACTTACTGCTCTCTCGCTACAATCGGATTGCCGATATCACCCACTTTTCGCCATGCTGCTTTGCTAGGGAGCTGCTCAACGAAATCGATGATTTCAAACTCCAGCATCCCGATCTCGATATCCAGTTTTACTGTTCGCCAGAGTTAAAACAGCATCGCATGTTCATCGACAACAAAGGACTGATGCGCGCGGTGAAAAACCTTCTTACCAATGCAAGCCGATTTGCTCAAAGTACCATTATTGTCTCGTTTAAATACAGTGGCAGCGCATTTCACATTACGGTGGAAGACGATGGTCAAGGTGTGCCCAATGAACACGCAGAACGCATTTTTGAGCCTTTCACTCAGCTTGATAACCAAGAACGAAGCAGCGAAAAAGGCCACGGGTTAGGATTGGCGATCGTTAAACAAATCATGCTTTGGCACAAAGGTAACGCGAAAGTGGTGTCATCGACTTTGGGTGGTGCTGCGTTTGAACTGCAATGGCCTGAGCTGCATCCGAATACTGCCGAGTCGGAATTGTGACCAAAATGGACACAATTCGTCCATAAAACACCAACGATTTATCAATGTGGTGAATGCTAATTTGGAATGGCTTTCAAACGTCATTCACAAGGAATTAGCATGCAAGTTTCCCCAACACACGCGGCAATACTACTTAGTGCAATTGCCGCACTCGCCTCTTCATATAGCTTGGCAGAGTCGGACCCATTTGATCCCGGATTCAGCGGCACCATCAGTATTAATATTGGATTTGGCCAAAGCCAATCACAAAACAACACTCATGAAGATAATGAAATCACCGCCGATCTCACCAACCAAGGCAAAAAGCTATCACAAGCGTCTCCATTTTTTCTTGGCCGATTGCAATACAGCTTTGGCGACACGTTACTCTTTCTTGGCAATAGTGAAGAACAGATAGCAGAAGCGCAATTTCAAGCTGAATTAGGCGTTGCACATCGGTTCAACAACGCCATGATCCTCACTGCCGCACTCTTTGGGAATGTCCCTAGCATGGAAGAAGTCTGGCGTGACCCTTATCTTACTGGTCAAAAAAGGCAAACAACGGAGCAAACGGTCGGTGGCGTGAGATTCGCGATGGACATCACCAGCCCTTTGCCAATCAGTTTGAAATACGCTGTCGCCAGCAGCGAAGTTGAATACGACGACATCGGCCTCTCACAAGGGTTAACCCCTGAAGCTCGTTCACAATTAAAGCGTGCCAGCGACTATCAACGCTTTGGCGCAGAGATCTCCTTTCCTTTGAGCCAGTCGTTTGTACTGTCCCCTGCGTTTTACTACACGCTGCGCGACGCCGATGGCGATGCCAAAAGCAATCAGTTATTGACAGCACAGATGTCATTTCTTGTCGCCCAAGGCAGACACAGTGTGATCACAACACTGAGAAACAGCTCTGCCAGTTTTGATGCAGACAACCCCGTTTTTTCTCGCAAGCAAGATTACGAGAGCTTTGGCTTTTTCTCCGTCTACAGCTATGCCGATCTTTGGGGCTGGCGAAATACCCAACTGAACGTTATGGCGGGTTATCAAGAGTCGGATTCCGATATCGATTTTTACGACAGTGAAGAGGCCTTTCTCTCCACTGGCATTAGCTACAGTTTCTGATCCGGAGGATTTAAGATGTGTAACTTACTCAAAATCGTCTTAATAGCCACACTGTTGTTCCTCGCTGGGTGCGATGTTGATGATGCCGCCGATGCTAACAAGTACACTAAACCAACAGTCAACGCAGGTTCCGACCAATACCATACGTTGCCCATCGACACCATTACCCTACATGGTTCTGCCAAAAGTTGGCCGAAACTGGTGTTCTCTATCAAGACTAAGCAATGGCGACAAATTTCGGGTCCACAGAGCCTAACCATTTTAAATGCTGACAGCTTTACGGCCACACTGCTCAATCCGACCGTTGCAGGAACGTACATCTTTGAACTTTACGCCAAAGACAGTGGTGATCGCACCAATACGGACCAAGTTAAGATTGTGCTGCGTGAGCCTCAACCGGTGGTCGCAGCGCGAAACTCATTAAGCTATGAAGACGACTACCAGCAACTTTGGCAAAGCGTAGCGACAAACTATCCGCACTACGCTCAAATTCAAGATGAGTGGCAGCAACTTTATCAACCCTATTTGATCAAAGCGGCACAGGCGCAAAACGAAGAGCAATGGCGTTCATTAGTCGAAGCCATGTTCACCGAACTAAGCGGATCAAGGCTAACCGCCATACAAGCCCCATCGGCAGAGCAATGGAGAGCGAGTCCAACAAGGGACCTCGTGGTTCACGGCCGTCAAGACAATGGCATCGGCTTACTTGAGATAGGCGCTCGACATGAGCAAGGCGCACGCCATGATATAGATGCGCTGCATGAGATAGGTGCGCTGCATGACGTTTCGCTGGCCGATTTCACAAAGCAGCTCGACGATGCACTTGTGCAGCTTAAGGAGGTTAGCGAGATACGCTTGGAAATAAGAACGCCAAATGCACTTGGCGAACAGGCACTTTTTACCCTTTTGGAAAAACTCACCACACGCGTGGCTTTGCTGTGCATCAACCCAAACAAGCAGCCATCTTCGTGTGTTTCACTGCCTGCAAATAGTGACCTCGATGGAATTGTGTTGTTTACCAACCCAACGTGCGAACAGACCACTTGTAGGATATTGAGTGAGTATCTCAGCTACCTACACAGCGGCGAACAGCACTTCTACTACACACCATCACCCGTGCTCGACTCACATTGGCGATTGGTCATGGAGCCCGAATCTTAACCCGTTCATCAAAGAAAAAGACGCAATGAAAAAGCGATGCTGTGACAGCATCGCTTTGGTGTTAGTTGAGTTTGTGTCGGCCCAATAACGAATGGGAGAGCGTCGTGCCATCCACCAGCTCAAGCTCCCCACCGACGGGAACACCATGAGCAATTCGACTGGCGTCCACTGTATGCGCTCGACAGAGTTCAGCGATGTAGTGCGCGGTCGCTTCACCTTCCACGGTAGGGTTGGTCGCTAAGATCACTTCTTTGATATCACCGCGACGCAGACGATAATCGAGGACATCAAGGCCAATATCACTAGGTCCAATACCATCAAGCGGTGATAGGTGCCCCATCAACACAAAGTAACGACCAGAAAATTGCCCTGTGGCTTCCACCGCAGCGATATCGGCAGGGCTTTCGACCACACACAATAATCCGTTTTCTTGGCGTTTTGGGTTGTTGCAGATATGACAAACGTCTTCTTCGGTAAAAGTACGGCACTCGTTACAGTGACCAATTTCCGTCATGGCATGACTTAATGCATCCGCAAGCTGCAGGCCGCCTTTTCTATCTCGCTGTAACAAATGAAAGGCCATACGCTGTGCTGACTTGGGGCCAACCCCAGGCAAACAACGTAAGGCCTCCATCAATTGTTCCAGCATATGGCTGGTACGCATAGTTAACCTTTTCGATTAAAACGGCATTTTCATGCCTGGTGGTAGTTGCATACCGCCAGTGATTGCTGCCATTTTCTCTTTTTGAGTTTCTTCAACTCGGCGTGCTGCATCGTTAAATGCTGCTGCGATCAAGTCTTCAAGCATCTCTTTGTCATCTTCCATCAAGCTTTCATCGATGTTGACACGACGTACGCTGTGGCTACCAGTGATGGTGACTTTCACCAAGCCTGCGCCTGATTCGCCGACCACTTCCATATTTGCGATTTCTTCTTGAAGCTTTTGCATGCGTTCTTGCATTTGTTGGGCTTGCTTCATTAGGTTGCCCATACCGCCTTTACCAAACATGTTTTTCTCTCTGGTTGAATGAGGTGTTTCACTATGGATGGGGTCGTTTGTCGAACATTTCAACCCCGCGAATAAATTCAGACAGGGCGAACACTGTCTCTGTCCAGTTCTGCACTGAATCGGCGCAGTATAAACTGAACATGGGTGTCATTTTCCAGGCTAGTGAAAGCCTGCTGTAATTTTTGCTGATAAAGCCTTTCGCGTAACTCTAGAGGAGTCTCACCTTGCTCTCCGACTTCCACAGAGAGATGGCAAGTTTCGCCCAGCGTTTCGTTGAGCGCAGAAAGCAGCTCTTTTTGCGCTTTATCGGTATTTAAATGTTGTTGATGGCTACGCAGCGTCAAAGCGATGGTTGAACCATCTTTGTTAAACGCCGAGTTGAGCGCTAACTGTTCCACCAATTTTGCCGTTTCGAGCTGGGTGATCAATTTCGCCCACTCACTCTGCTCGAGCGATTCTGCAACGAGTTTTTCAGCCATTTCTGGCGTTTTTTCGTGCTCAAGTGCGCGTTTAATTTCCGTCGGTGTCAGCTCTTTGTTCTTAGATTGCACCACAGGCTGACTCGGACGCCATTGATAGGGTTCATCCTCTTTTACTTCAGGCTCTGACGATACAAGGCTTTGACGTGGCGACACCTGCGCTGCAGTTGCCTGCTTTTGCGCGACTCGATCGAGGACCGACTCTTTCTCAGCAGATGCCGCTTTAGACTTTTTTGAGCCACCATTTTGTGCCAACCCTTGACGTTGAGAACGCAGTTGATGGCGCAAACCAGTCAAGCCACCAGGAGCTGGATTTGCCCTTTCAGGCGCCTGCTGCGGCGCAGGTTGAGGCTCAGGCTGCAATGCGGCTGCATCCTCATAGCCATAACCCATTGGCGGCATGTCATCCATAGGTGGATAATCGGCATAATCCATCGGTGGCGCATCATATTGAGGTGGCATCTCTGTCTGAACAGGCTGAGGGGCCACAGAACTTGGGGCATTCATCGATGAAGCGAGACGCGATGGCGCGTGACTGACCGCTTGAGGACGTTCTGCGGGAGCAACCCGTTCAGAGCTTGGCTTTGCGCTCATCGCCGGGGCCGTTTGGGCTGGCGACGTACTCACTTGAGGAGCGGCACTTTGAGCTGCCGGCGCTGATGCTAAATTCGCACCTTGCGCAGAAATGATGTTCGCTTGCGACACATCCGCAGGACGAAATGCCATCATACGCAACACAATCATTTCCATCCCGATACGCCCATTTGGCGCCAAAGAGAGGTCATCACGCCCTTTTAAGGCGATCTGATAAAACAGCTGAACATCTTGTGGCGACAGTGCACGACTAAGCAGTTCAATTTTTTCTGCATCAGGCTGCGCTTTGTCCAGACTTGAAGGCAACAGCTGGTACATGGCAATGCGATGCAGCTGAGTCGCTAATTGTTGCAACAAACCATCCCACTCCGCACCATTTTGCGCGAGCTGCTGGATCTTATCCATCGCCACTTGTGGCTGCTTGCTGCTGATAGCTTCTAAGAGATGGATCGCTTGGTCGGTGTCAATGGTGCCTAACATATGGCTGACCAGATCGGTTTCAATCTGACCATTACCTAACGCAATTGCTTGATCGGTTAAGCTTAGGGCGTCACGCATACTGCCATCGGCAGCATGCGCGATCATACCAAGCGCACGTGCTTGAGCGGTGACACCTTCTTTCGCCAAAATAAAATCGAGCTGTTGATGGATAGCATCAACCGTGATCGGCTTAAGGTGGAACTGCAAACAACGAGACAAAATCGTCACAGGAAGTTTCTGTGGATCCGTCGTTGCCAATAGGAATTTCACATACTCTGGCGGCTCTTCTAAGGTTTTGAGTAACGCATTAAAAGAGTGACGCGAGAGCATGTGCACTTCGTCGATCAAGTAAACCTTGAAACGACCGCGCGCTGGTTTGTATTGAACGTTGTCTAACAGTTCACGAGTGTCTTCAACTTTAGTACGCGATGCGGCGTCAATCTCCAGTAGATCAACGAAGCGCCCTTCTTCAATCTCTCGGCAGGTATCACATTGTCCACAAGGCGCTGAGGTGATGCCCGTTTCGCAGTTGAGAGCTTTGGCAAACAAGCGACCAATCGAGGTTTTACCCACACCTCGTGTGCCACTGAACAAGTAAGCATGGTGCAGACGATTGTGCTCAAGAGCATTTTCTAGGGCAGTCAGCACATGGCCTTGCCCCACCACTTCTTTAAATTGACGCGGACGCCATTTTCGCGCTAAAGCTAAATAACTCATTGACTTAATTAGTGTCCTTCGAATTCACAGATGCTGTAAACGTTAAGGCCAAGACCTTCCAAACGCTTGTCGCCACCAATTTCAGGTAGATTGATAACAAACGCGGCATGCTCAACCACACCGCCAAGCTGACGAATCAGTTTGGTTGTCGCTTCAATGGTGCCGCCTGTCGCAAGCAAGTCATCAACCACTAAAACTTTGTCACCTTCAACGATCGCATCCGTATGGATTTCCAGTGTATCAACACCGTACTCAAGTTCGTATGATTGTGCGATGGTGTTGCGAGGCAGTTTACCCGGCTTACGTACAGGCACAAAGCCCACACCTAATTGCAACGCAAGCGGTGCACCAAATAGGAAACCACGCGCTTCAGTACCCACCACTTTGGTGAACCCCATGTCTTTGTACTTATCAACCAACAATTGGATGGTTGCCTGGTACGCCTGAGCGTCTTCTAGAAGGCTGGTCACATCGCGAAACAGGATACCTGGTTTCGGGTAATCAGGGATGCTTTTAATACTGGCTTGGATCTGTGCAATGGTGTTTGTAGTCATAATATCGATTTACTTAGATTGGCTCATCGCCCTCTCTTTTTGTCACGCTATTATGAGGGCTTAGAACAGGTGGTACTCATCGTTACAGGGCTGACGTCGAACATTCTCTGTAACGCTAAAAACAAAATGCCCACTCGAAGAGTGGGCGCACTTTTCTTCCCAATTCTAGTCAGTTTCCCGTCGCGCGGCAACCGAGTCGCTCACAGGGAGGCGGACAAAAATGCCAAGCAAAACGATTAAACCAAACATTAGTGCAATCTTTAGCCACATGAGTGGTGCAATCCAAATAGAAACAGAGAAGCTCAGCAGAATAAACAAGATAGCACGCTGTTTAACGCGACGCGTCACAGCACGATTTTGTTGCCAATTGTCCAGTACCGGACCAAAGGTTTTGTGGCTGTGTAACCAATGATGAAATCGCGGGCTGGAACGTAAAAAACAGGCGCTCGCGAGCAGAATAAAAGGCGTGGTTGGAAGCAGAGGAAGGATAATGCCTGCAATACCAAGGCATAAACTGAGTCCACCAACTATATTGAGAAATAAACGTCGAATACGGATGGTGAACTCCCGATATTAATGCTTAGAAACCCGCGTAACCGTTTAGTACACGAATCCAGGTTAATGTCGCAGGTAAAGTTGGAATTAAAAGAACTGCGATAAAACCAAGAAAATAAAACAGATTATAGGGCTCTTTAAAATCTTTGTCTGCCATGATGCTTCTACTCTTGTGCTGATAACTTTCTTTACGTTTTCTACCCCAAAAGAGTTAACCAATGGTTAAGAAAATGGTTCATTATTGTTTTCGCCGACAATATACCGCAAAGACACTTCGCTAAACACCAAGCAAAAGTAGGGATAATTGATAAATTAGCGGATAACACATCAACACCGCTGACTAAACGTTGTTTTTCTATAGATGCATCAATTCATAAAAAAACACAGCTTTAAGAAACTGTGTTTTTGCTGTTATGTGTTATTAAGCTAACACACCTACTCAAAGTTTGCGCTCACATCGCTAACTCACTTTACTTCCTCGAGTAATAGTTAGGCTGAAGCTCGCTGATCCCAAGCAGCCGATAGAGAGTTGACTTCCCGAACCTATCTGCAAATCTCGAGTGATAAAATTCTTTAAGCTGTGATTACCCAAGCGATTTCCCGCCGAGATATGTTGATTAACTAATCCAGTCGACCATTGGCTGTCTAGACCTGCAGGTAATATTTCCACACTGCCGTCAACCAAGTCAGCAACACCAAATAAAGCATTCACAGGGCAAGCACAGTCCGAATAACGAATACCTCTCTCGAGGATCTCGGCAATATCCTTAAGATCCGCACTGAAACTTTTCAAATTTCTCAAATAATCATCGAACAAAGCTCTTATCAGCAGTGTAGTCGCAACCCCCTGCTTTTCTACCGAAGCGGAATCCACCAAGTAAAAAGCAAACTGCCCGTTCATCAACCAACGGTAATCAAACACCAACGGCATCATATCGATAGATTGCAAAAGCTTGTAACAGACCTTCCAATCACCTTGAGAGGTATCCTTTTCAGGCAACAAGGCGTGAAGCAAGTCACGTGCAGCATTTGGATTGTCTTCCAGATAGTTAAGGTGCCAATGCAGTTCTTGTTCATCAGGCAACTCACCACCACCATCAACTCGGAACCACTGACTAGAAAAGTCTCGCTGATCGGCGATATGATTCATCGAGTCTTCCAAGGTACTCTCAATGGCATCAGCCAAATGCTGATAGTTACCAATGGGTTTGGGAAGAAAATCTTTGATGCCAAATCGCAATGCCTTAGCGACATCTGACATCTCTCCGGTGGCAGAAACAACAATCATCGGCAGAGAGGGATACTCAAGGCTCACCTCTTCCACAAACTCGATACCGCTTAGCACTGGCATCGACAAATCGCATAAAACAATATCAGGGTCGTGTTCACGTAGCTGCTGGAGCCCTTGCAAACCATTTTCTGATTCTACGACTCTGTATCCTTGGTTTTCGAGATAGGCACTGGTAATACGACGAAAGATCGGATCATCATCAACCAATAGTACTAGCTTTGGTTGTACCGCATCCCTTGCCGAGGTCATTGCCGTTTGACTGTGAGTCTTATACATAGCTTCACCTCACACACTCAGTCAAAGTGGTTATCAATGTTATTCTTATTGTTATTTAATGGAAGCAGGGTCATTACTTCCGTTGTAATACCCATGCAGTCTCTGTCATAAAAAGTAGCTGCAAAAAACCATTTATACAAATATTCCACCCTATATCAGCTTTTGCTACTAGATATTGAGTAAGTACAAATCGCGGTTCCAGTTGACTTCAAGCAAACTTTGATCGCAAAGTTAGCGTTAAATTAGGCCTATTTGGTAAATAGATGTGTCAGAAAATATGAAATTAGACGATCTCAACCTGTTTAGACTCGTTGTTGAAAATGGGAGCTACACCGCAACTTCACGTAAAACGATGATTCCGGTCGCCACCATTACCAGACGCATACAAGCTTTAGAAGAAGCCGTAAACTTACGTCTTCTCAATCGCCATGCACGCAAGTTGTCGCTCACTGAAGCTGGAGAGCGCTTTTTCCGTGAATGTGCGCCTTTATTACAAAGACTAACCAACACCGCAGAGGAAATTACCGACGAATGCCGCGGTGCTTCGGGAAAAATCAAGATTTCAACGCCCTACAATCTCACCAAGCGCATGATGATGCCGATGCTCAACGGTTTTATGAGCAAATATCCCGACATCAATATTGAGCTCACCACTGAAAGTAATGCTGATCGACTTGATCCCACCGAATGGGACGTCATTTTCCGTGTAGGACCACAAAGAGATTCAAGCCTTATCGCGCGTAAAATTGGTTCGGTAAAAGATATTTTGGTGGCTAGCCCTGAGTATGTAAACGCTCACCCTATGCCAACTCATGCTGAAGATCTGCACGACCACTTCCTGCTCAAAGGCCACCCGCTGTTAAAGTGGACATTAATCAACAGCAAAGGCGAAACCGTGGTTAACGTTGATCGTGGTCGCTTTCAAGCCAATGCACTGAATGTGGTACGTAGCGCATGTTCAGAGGGGCTAGGCATCACGCTCATGCCAGATGTGATGATAAAAGAGTACATCGCTGATGGCAGCCTAGTGCGTATTCTGCCTGACTGGAGCGCAAACCCGCGCGATATTTATATGCTCTACAATCACAAAGATCACTTACCCGAAAAAGTGCGTTTGTTTATCGACTACGTGATTGCTTATAACATTCACTAGAAAAAAGTGTCTCAAACAAAAAACCAGAACTAACGTTCTGGTTTTTTCATTTTCTTTTTATTTTGCCCAAAGGCAAACTTTACTCAAGCGCTATGCACCTTCGTTATGCAACTCTAGATTCGCTAAATCTAGCTGAATTTCGCGTTGTACTTTTGCATCGTCGTTACGCATCGAATCTAGGAAATCAAGGTACTGCTGATCAATATCACCCGTCACGTACTCGCCATTAAAGACGGAGGTATCGAACTTGATGATATCGGGGTTTCCTAAGCCTACCGCATCCACTAAATCTTCCAGTTTTTGGAAAATCAGCGCGTCAGCACCAATCAGCTTACAGATTGTCTCGTTATCTCGTCCATGCGCAATAAGCTCAGTTGCGCTTGGCATATCAATGCCGTAAACGTTCGGGAAACGCACCTCTGGTGCAGCAGAAACAATAAACACTTTCTTCGCGCCTGAGTCTCTCGCCATTTCGATAATTTGCTCAGAAGTGGTGCCACGTACAATTGAGTCGTCGACTAACAGTACATTCTTATCTTTGAATTCAGAGCGAATGGCATTGAGCTTGCGACGTACCGATTTTTTACGCAATTGCTGGCCCGGCATGATAAAGGTACGGCCGACATAGCGGTTTTTAACAAACCCTTGGCGGTACGGCTTATCAATCGCTTGTGCAATTTGCAGTGCGATATCACAAGAGGTCTCTGGAATGGGAATGACAACGTCAATATCAAGATCGGCGTACTCTTCTTTAATGCGCTCACCCAACTTTTTACCCATTTCGACTCGCGCACTATAGACAGAAATTTTGTCGATAAACGAATCAGGACGCGCAAAGTAAACGAACTCAAAAATGCACGGGTTGAGTTTTGGATTGTCAGCGCACTGCTTGGTAAAGAGTTCACCGTCAAAAGTCGCGTAAATCGCTTCACCTGGCGCAACGTCACGCACAAAATCAAAGCCAACCGCATCCAGCGCTACTGATTCTGACGCCACCATGTATTCCGTTTGTCCGTTCTCTTCGCGCTTACCTAAGCAAAGTGGACGAATACCATGTGGGTCGCGAAAGGCAATCATACCGTGACCGATGATCATCGCCGTGACCGCGTAAGCACCACGAATGGTACGATGGACATTGGCGATGGCTCGGAAGACATCATCGGCAGTAACGTTGCCTTTTACTGTATCAATTTCATGAGCAAGAACGTTGAGAAGAACTTCGGAGTCTGAGGTGGTATTTACATGGCGGCGATCTTTTTCGAACAATTTCTGACGAACTTCGTGAGCGTTAGTCAGGTTGCCGTTGTGCGCTAAGCTAATGCCAAATGGCGAGTTAACGTAGAAAGGCTGTGCTTCTGAAGCACTTGAACTACCGGCCGTTGGATAGCGTACATGACCAATGCCGACGTTGCCTTGAAGACGTTGCATGTGTTTTGCTTCAAACACATCTTTGACCAGACCGTTTGCCTTACGCAGACGAAAACGATTGCTTTCTATGGTACAAATACCAGCGGCATCTTGGCCACGATGCTGTAACACTGTTAACGCGTCATAAATTGACTGGTTTACAGGGGTTGTGCCCACGATTCCAACAATACCACACATGTCCTAATCCTCGATTTGCGACAGTAGCTGGCACCGCTAGAGAGTGCCAGACAAAAAACTCGATGTTGCTTGTAAATGCTCGAAGAATGGGGCAATGATTCGACTGAACTCAGGGACCAGTTGCGAACTCTTCCACCACTCCGAACTTGGGAATGCCGTAAAAGCATCCATAAAAAACAGCACCGCAGAGACAATTAGCACCCCACGTAGACCACCAAACACCACACCCAAAATTCGGTCTGTGCCTGAAAGCCCTGTTTTTTGTACTAGTTGAGCAATGACATAATTGACCACTGCACCAACTACCAAGGTCGCGACAAACAATGCCGCGATTGCGGCTCCGTTTCGAAACATGTCGTCTTCGATATTGGTGAAATACACCGCGAGTTTGGTGTAATAGTTACTGGAGATAAAAAAGGCTCCAAACCAAATCACCAATGACAATGCTTCTTTCGCAAAACCGCGAACTAAACTGATCAGAGCTGAAAATCCGATCACACCTAAAATGACAAAATCTAACCAATTCATGTTTTCTTCATCTTAAGTTGGCGCGCATTTTAACAGAAAAAATGCTGACGCAAACGTTTTCTTATGGGTTTAGTGGTTTAAATTTGAGCAATTGACCTTTGGAACCGGTAATTTTTTCCAATTCCACGACTTGTCTTTCAAGTTTACTTTTTGACACATCAGGACCAATTACAACTCGAGTAAAACCATTTTCTTTGATGGTATGCGCTTGATAACCGCGTTTCTGCAAATCCTTCGCCATGTTCTGCGCGTTCTCTTCATTACGCAGTGCCATTAACTGAATGATCCATGCTGAATCTTCGTAGTTATTCTTTTCTGCGACCTCGTTGATTTTGACTTCAACAGATTTCGGTTTTGTTTGGCTTTGTTGCGTTTCACTTGACGTTGACACAGACTGCCCCACCGTCGCGACCACAGGAGAGTCTGGTAGCTTGATGTCGTCTTCTACGGGCTCAAGAATTTCAAAACTCTCCACTTCATTGCTCAATTCCGGTTTGATCGGAATGGTGGCAAACTCTTCTTTATAGTGAAGCTTCTGGCCATCGAGGACATCAGGAAGCACTATCACGCCGATAGCGACCAAGATAATGGTCCCCACCAGACGGCTTTGGAACTTACTTGCCATTTAATTACCTTTGTTTTGTTGCCAATGCTCCAACACTTCACCCACGGTGTGGAAAGAGCCAACCACTAACACTATCTCATCAGATTGTGCTTGTGACAGTGCTTGGTCAAAAGCGTGTGCTGGATCGGTATAACTTTGTGTGCCTTGCGGCAAATATTGAATCAATTCTTCTGCTGTCGCGGCTCTTGGTCCTGTCAGCGAGGCTGGGTACCAATGGCGTGTCACGGGCGCTAAAACTTCTAGCGTCGATTTGATGTCTTTATCCTTCAACATGCCAATCACCGCATGGATGATTTTGCCTTGGTAGCGAGACTGAAGCTGAGTCACTAAATATTCCGCGGAATGAGGATTATGCGCCACATCCAAAAGAATTAACGGCGCTGTCTGCAACACCTGCATTCGACCCGCTAACTTCGCATTTTTTAGTCCGTTGACTATGTTGATATCGCTCAGTTCAAGATCGGAGGCACCTAGCGCCATTAACGCGGTTGCGGCATTTGGCAAAGGCAACCCTGGGAGAGGCAAATCTTCCAATGCGAAAGCACCATGCTGCCAGCGCCAACCTTCGCCCGAAAGCTGATAGTCAAACTGAATACCGACTTGGTAAAGCTCTGCGCCGATATCGTCTGCATGTGCAGCAACGGTTGACGGAGGCGTTGGCTGGCCACAAATAGCTGGCTTACCACTACGATAAATGCCCGCTTTCTCAAAGCCGATAACGTTAATGTCATCTCCGAGCCAATCTACGTGGTCAAGCGCCAAGCTAGTGATCACTGAGACATCGTGATCCACCACGTTGGTGGCGTCCAATCGCCCGCCCAGCCCAACTTCCAAAAGAACCACATCGACCTTTTCCGTTTGGAACAAGCGTAATGCAGCCAGCGTTCCATACTCAAACAAGCTTAGGCTGATATCACCACGTTGTTGCTCAATGAAATCAAACGCTTCACAGTGCTTTTCGTCCGCAAGGTCTTGACCATTAATGCGGACTCGTTCGTTATAACGAATTAAGTGTGGCGAGCTGTAAACGCCAACGGAATATCCAGCATCAAGTAAGATCGCTTCCATTAACGCACAAGTTGAACCCTTGCCGTTCGTGCCAGCAACAGTGATCACAGTAGGTGCAGGTTTGGTGAGGTTTGCTTTGAGAGCAACAGCTTGAACTCGGTCTAGGCCAAGATCAATGGCAGAAGTGTGTATGTTGGCTAAATAATCAAGCCACACCGCCATAGGGGATGTGGCTTGTGGAATAGAGTTTTGTTTCATCTAACGATAACCATCAAAGACTTGGTTGTTTGTTAGAGGCTACTTTACCCTTTTTCGTTCGCTTCTGGTACAGAATATGCCGCTTCATTTGGTGAATCGTTCACAGAAACAACGAGAGGCGACTTGTGATTGGTCAGCTTGGCGATCAAACCACCAACGCGCTGGCGCATTTCACGGCGATCGACGATCATATCGATGGCACCGTGCTCAAGTAGGAACTCGCTGCGCTGGAAGCCTTCAGGCAGATCTTCACGCACGGTTTGCTCGATAACACGACGACCAGCAAAACCGATCAGCGCTTTTGGCTCACCGATATTAATGTCGCCAAGCATCGCTAAACTCGCTGAAACACCACCCATGGTTGGGTCGGTCATCACAGAGATAAACGGCAGACCTTTCGCAGATAGACGCTCTAACGCCGCACTGGTTTTTGCCATTTGCATGAGAGACATCAGAGCCTCTTGCATGCGTGCACCACCACTTGCTGAGAAACATACCAGCGCGCAGTTGTTTTCCATTGCCGCTTCAACCGCACGTACGAAACGCGCACCGACAACAGAGCCCATTGAACCACCCATAAACGAGAATTCAAACGCACAAGCGACAATAGGCATGCCTAGCAATTCACCTTTCATCGCAACAAGGGCGTCTTTCTCACCGCTGCTCTTCTGCGCCGCTGCGATACGCTCTTTATAACGCTTAGAGTCTTTAAACTTCAGTTTATCTTGCGGCTCAAGTTCACCACCTAGCTCCACGCGATTGCCTTCGTCCAAAAACGTTTCTAGACGACGACGCGCTTTCATACGCATGTGGTGATTACACTTAGGACACACCTCAAGGTTACGCTCAAGCTCCGCATGATACAGAACTTGCTCACATGAAGTACATTTCGTCCACACACCCTCAGGGATAGACGCTTTACGTGAGCTTACGATGTTGCTTTTTTCTAAAATCTTTTCAAGCCAACTCATGGAAGACCTTTTCTCTCAACGCTTCCGCTCCATAGCGAAAGACAAAAATTCGAATTTACGCGTGTGGATTAAACCACATATAACGACAACTGTAGATAAAAAACTGGTTGTACCTATTTTTTCAGTCAAAGTCGCACGCTAAGTTACTCATTTTTTTGAATCTGAATCTCTCGATTAGTTCAAATTATCGGGCAAAAACAACGGACCGATCGACTCGCGAGGTAAATCGAACTCTTCAGGGTAGTCCACATCGACGAGATACAAACCTTCGGCTTTGGCCGTCGGGCCGGCGAACTTACGATCTTTCGCTTCGAGCAACCATTTGATCCACTCTGGATCTTGCTCACCACGACCGACCATAATTAAGCTGCCCGTAATGTTGCGCACCATGTGGTGCACAAAGGCATTGGCTTTAATGTCGATCACCACATAGTGTCCGTGACGCGTCACATTCAAATGGATCATATTGCGAAATGGACTGAGCGATTGACATTGCACCGCACGAAACGAGGTGAAGTCATTTTCGCCCAACAAATATTGTCCCGCCTCATGCATTTTCTTCTCATCAAGATCGCCATGATAATGGCTTACCCCTGAGCCTAAAATGCCAGGACGCAATGCATGGTTGAAAATGATGTAGCGGTAGCGGCGAGCAGTTGCTGAGAAACGCGCATGGAACTCATCTGGTACTTCTTTTGCCCAACGTACTGCGATGTCTTTGGGTAAGTTCGCATTGGCCCCCATGGTCCAAGCAACCATTTTGCGCTCAACATTGGTATCGAAGTGAACCACTTGCCCAGTACCGTGAACCCCAGCATCGGTGCGACCTGCACATTGGACTTCTACTGGATGGTTAGCTACTTTCGACAGCGCCTTCTCCAGCTTTTCTTGAACACTGGCGACTTCGCGTTGACGTTGCCAACCGAAATAGTCAGTGCCATTGTATTCGATGCCTAATGCAATTCTCATGATAACCTTCGATTTGAATTTGGGGCGGGAAGTATAAACGGTTGTGGCTTGAATTTCTAATCCTCAAACTTTGAGCGATAAAACAAGGGGCAGCGAAAGCTACCCCTTGTTACTGAAGAACAAAATTAACGGCCGTTAATCATATCAATAAGATTTTTCGCTTCACGGCGAACATCGTCATCACCATAAACAATCGCTTCTTCGAGCAGTTTGGTCGCCCCTTCCGCATCGTTCATTTCGATGTAAATTTTTGCCAGATCCAGTTTACCTGCCGCTTCTGCGTTTTCATCCACATCGACGTTGCTAATGTCCCCAATCACATCAGGAAATTCATCCAGGCCGACATCCAGTTTGAGATCTTCCTCTTCAAACTCCACTTCATCACCATCCACTTGAGCCATGAGCTCGTCAATCGTCATGTATTGGTTTTTCTTCGGATCAAAGTCGTCTTGCTCAGCCCAGTTTTCTTCATCAATGCTTGGCTGTCTTAATGCTTCTTCTGAACTCCAAATTTCACGCTCATCAACAGGGAGTTCAGATGCTACCGTTTCAGACGGCTCTTCTGGAAGTTTAAAGCCAGCCCAGTCATCTCCTCCAAATTCTAGCATCGCTTCTAGATCAAGGCCGGCACTGGCGACAGCATCCCTGTCAGATACATCTGGGAAAAAGTTATTGTCTAACGCATCTTCCGAGAGCAAATTAGCCATAGCAGCTTCATCAAACTCTTGATGAAGAATTTCTTCTTCCGCCGTTTCGAATCCCACCTCTTGGGCAAATACGTCAAACAATGCATCTTGTTCTTCATAGGAAGAAGGATTGATGTGCGGCTTGTTAACGGTATTTAACTCACCACTCTCTTCAATCGATGGTAATTCCAAAGAGTCAAAATGATAATCTTGCTCTTCTGGCTCGGAGGTAATTGGCGCTTCATCGAGCTCCTCTGCCACCGAAACGATGGCATCTTCTTCGCCAAATTCTGGCAGTTCGATATCATCAATTTCAAAATCGTCTGATTCTGCTTCAGGCTCAGCATCAGGTTCGATGTTTGGCTCACTGGCAACCGCTTCTGCCGCCTCATCTTCGCCAAACTCTGGCAATTCGAGTTCGTCAAAGTCGAACGCATCGTCCGTTGTTTCGGCTTTAGCTTGCTCTTCTGCACTTTCTACGTTGTCAGCTGCGACTTCGCTTGGCTCAAGCACTTCATCTGACGCGGACTCGTCACTTGTGATTTCGGATTCGACTGCTGGCTCTTCCGTTGCAAACGCGTCCTCTTCCACAGCTGGGGCATCGTAAGAAGGCTCATCTGCCATTGCGGCCAGTGCTTCGTCTTCACCAAACTCTGGCAATTCGAGTTCGTCAAAGTCGAACGAATCGTCCGTTGTTTCGGCTTGAGCTTGCTCTTCTGCACTTTCTACGTTGTCAGCTGCGACTTCGCTTGGCTCAAGAACGTCATTTAACGCAGATTCTTCGCTTGTCACTTCAGATTTAACGGCTGGCTCTTCAGCCGCAAACGCATCCTCTTCCATAACCGGAGCATCGTAAGAAGGCTCGTCTGCCATCGCAGCCAGTGCTTCGTCTTCACCAAACTCTGGCAGTTCTAGCTCGTCAAAGTCGAATACATCGTCCGTTGTTTCGGCTTGTGCTTGCTCTTCTGCACTTTCTACGTTGTCAGTTACATCTTCACTTGGCTCAAGAACGTCATCTAACGCAGATTCTTCGCTTGTCACTTCAGATTCAACGGCTGGCTCTTCAGCCGCAAACACTTCCTCTTCCACAAGCGGAGCATCGTAAGAAGGCTCGTCTGCCATTGCGGCCAGCGCTTCGTCTTCGCCAAACTCTGGCAGTTCGAGTTCGTCAAACTCAACCTCATCAGCAAGGTCGATTTCACCTTCTTCAACGGGCTCATCTAATTCAAAATCTGCGAGTGAAGGTTCATCTGCCATTGCAGACAGTGCATCTTCCTCACCGAACTCCGGTAGTTCACTCTCATTAAATTCAATGCTGCCGAGATCAGTCACCGCGCTTTCAGCTTGCTCCAGTAGCTCAGTTTCGTCGATTGGTGGCGTCACCAACTCCGACTCAGACAATTCGACCTCAGATAGCATCGGCTCCTCTTCAAGAGATGCTAACGCTTCTTCTTCGCCAAACTCTGGGAAATCCAGTTCGTCAAGATCAATGTCTTCAAGCTCACTCTCAAGCGAAGGTTCTGCAAAACCAGGCTCATCGGCTAGCACAGCCAACTCGTCATCTTCGCCAAACTCGTTAAGCGCTAACTCATCCAAGCCGATAGCATCTTCACCGAGAACCGCATTGGCTTCTTGTGCAGACTCATCAGCTAAGGCTTCCAGTGCATCTTCTTCATCGAATTCCAACAGTTCTAAGTCGTCGAGACTGTCGTCCTGTTCTGCCGTCGATTCAGCCTCTGCTAATACTGCTAGCGATTCTTCTTGTTGTGCTTGTGGCAGTTCACTGTCGGTTACTAGACCATCAAAAAGAGTCTCTGCTTCTGCCCAATCTTCTTCGACGGGAGTACCAAATTCATTTGGCACTGCGTTTGGTGTCGGCGTTTCATGAACAGGCTCTTCTAACGGCATCTCCGTTGCAGGTGCCTCAAGCTCTTGAGCATCCTCAATGTCCTGCGCCAACAACGCTTCTGCGTCAGTCGAAACAGGCTCTGCGATATCGTCGATAAGATCCACAAGCTCATCGTCTTGAGCTTGTGTGTCATCGAGCTCTGAAAGCATGGCGTCATCAGGATGCCCATCTAACGCTTCTTCAGTAACCTCTGTCGCCAAAGAAGTCGATGCAATGCGCTCATCTGAATCGACCTCATGCAGCTCTGAATCAATCTGTGGTGATTCAACTTCATCAATCGCACTTTGTAGCCAGTCTTCTTCCTGTAGCTCTTGTGCTTCCTCAACATCAAGCTCAGGTGCCGTGGTCGCTATCTCATGGTCAGAAAGCAGTTCTTGCTCTGCGGTTTCCGTCTGCGTTGTAGGCTCATACTCATCGATTGACTGACGTGGGCTTTCTACTTCATCAATGGCGGCTTGCAACCAGTCATCATTTTGGTCATCTAGGTCATCTTGAGCATCGATGTCATCGACATCACCAGTTTCTCCCTCTTCCACTGGCAGATCGGCAAGCAGCTCTGTAGGTAAGACAGACTCAGACGGCGCCGCCTCTTCAAGCAGTGATTCTGCTGAATCGTCCAGCGACTCTTGTAGGGTCTGGGGATCGGTATTCAGTTCTGCTTCAGCGGTGCTGACTTCTTCAATATCCTCTGGGAATGCATCTAGCAGTGGATCAAGCGTCGGCGCAACGTTAGCCAAATCTTCAGCAAAATGGCTGCTATTGAATTCTGTTGATTCAAATTCATCGTCAGCCATTGGGCTATCGATGGACTCAACAAGTTCTTCGACCTCTGCCGTCGGTTCATCTTGCTCAGGTGACGCTTCCTCAAGAGGGAGAACGTCATCCAATAGCTCATCAATCGCTGTGTTGTCTACCGAGTCAACTTCCGCACTCACCTCTTCAATCGCAGGTTCAGAAACGGACAGTTCAACAAAATCTTCTGATGAATCTAATGCAGCATCCAGCTCTGCGGCAAAATCGAACGACTCAGCGGCATCGTCCTCTTGAGCTTTGTCGCTCTCATCTAAGCCAATCAGTTCATCAAAGAGATCGCTTTCCTCTGTCGTTGCCAACTCTTCTTCTGGCCACTCAAGCGACTCATCACTCTCTGGTGCACTTTCCAGTAATTCATCGAGCAGATCGGTGCTGTTTTCATCCAGCTCAGGCACAACCTCATCTTGACCAAAGGCCGCGAGTTCCTCTAACTCACTGAGTGGATCAAATTCATCAAGTGATTCTTCTTCGTCCGCTTCGAGTAGCTCATCAAGCAGCTCTGTGTCTGTTGGCGATACCTCAATCTCATCGTCAGTTAGACCCGCCAGAGCTTCGAGCTCATCAAGAGGATCGAGGCTCACTTCATCATCTGAAGCCTGTTCCAACATCTCATCTAACAATGAGGTGGATAAGTCGTCTTGCGTGTCGTCAGCACCAGACTCCAATAGCGACTCTAATTCGTCTAGGCTGCTTTGCGTTTCCAGTTCTGATTCATCGATGACTGGCTCATCAAACTGGGCCAGTAGCTGATCAATATCTTCATCTGATGCCATCGTTCCAGACATTGCATCAGACATCTGTTTGTTTTCAGTTGGTGCAGCCGCGCTATCTTCATCTAAACCTAAATCAAACTCGTCAACTTCATCATCGTCACCCAAGTTGGAGAACAGATCATCAAGCATTGACTGGTCAAGGGCTGAATCACCTAGGTCTTCCGTCGGTTCATCGGACGCCAGCAATTCCGCTAAGTCATCTTCTGACATGCCGACGTTTTCACCAGAAAGATCAAAGTCACTCTCTTCGTCGTCAGTGATTTCTAGCTCTGGGCTAACTTCATCCAGCGCACGCTCCATCTCTTCAAGACCCAGCGCTTTGTCAGAACCTTTAACACTGATGCCGTTGTTTGACGAGTCAAAGTCATCGAAGTCAGTATCCAGATCGCCGTCATCACCGATGCTAGCAAATGGGTCTTCACCATCTTCGCCTTCAAGATTGAAATCGAGATCACTGTCGTCAAGATCACCAAAGACGTCGTTTTCGTCGTCTCCCATAGTGTCATCAAACAGCAACTCGCTATTGTCATCGCTGTCGCTGAAGAGGTCATCATCGAGGGTGAGATCATCGGTCAGATCGTCCAGATCCGAATCTGACATTGGCGGTGGTGTTAATGGCGCTTCAGTTTGTGTTTCACTTGCGCTTGGTTCCGCTTCTTTACGGCGCCCCAGTAGCATCACAATCAAAAGGCCGATCAATGCCCCAGGAATCAGGGCAGCGGCAGCCACCATCCAGCCATTTGATAAGAATTGATCAAACGCCGATGGTTGCATGCGTTGCTGTTCTTCAAGCTTCGCCTTTTCTTCTGCGAGTAACTTCTCGACTTCGGAACGAATACGGTTTTCATCACCCAGCTCGGTTTTCAATCCATCCACTTCGGACTGAACTTCCGCCAACATCAAACGCAAATTGTGGTTCTTTTCTTCCAGTGCGGTTAACTCGCTTTCAGACATCTCGAGCTGTTTCTCAAGTGTTTTTACTTGAGGAACGTCTAGTGTCTTCACTGGTGTAGTGTCGACTGGGGACTCCACCTTCACCGTTTCACTCACTGCTTGGGCTGGTGTCGCTGGCGTCACTTTGACTGGGCGAGTAACTGGCGTTGGCGCAATAGGACGAGGAGTCGCGTTGAGCTTATCCTGATGTGCTTTCATCACCGTGACCGCTTGCTCGGTTGAAGCGCTGCGCACTTGAGCGAGCGACGGCACACGCAAGGTACTACCAGGTACTAAACTGTGAATATTTTGGTTCTCAAACGCCTGCGGGTTTAATCGGTAAATGGCTAAGAGAGTTTGTTGTACCGAGACGTTATTAGCGGGGCGTAATTTGCTGGCGATTGACCACAAGGTTTCGTTTGCACTTGTTGGGCCATAGAAACGAGAGGGTTCATCGGAAACAGGCAGTGGCGAGTTGGCACGCTCAACTTGTTCTGAAAAACTTGGCGATGATTGCACTTCACCAGTAGGACCGACTAATCGAATGCCGTCCGCTTGTGAAACTGATGTCGGTAGCGCAGTCATTAGCAATAAAGGGGCTAACAGGCGCTTAAAAATTTGACGCATAGAAGGCTCAGCTCTGTGCTTAGTTATAATTTAAATCATGATCTGTTAAATATATCGGATAACCACGGCAAAACTATAGGAATTAAGCCAAAAAATGTGGGGCTGACATGATATTCGTACTAATCTCACACAATTGCTCTCTAATCGAACAAAAAAGCCTCGCACATGGCGAGGCTTGAGTATTCTTAAGGCTTGAAGCCGAGTGTTTCGAGATCAGTAGTAGTCGCGAATCAACACTTCTGCGATTTGAACAGCATTGGTTGCAGCACCTTTACGCACGTTATCCGCCACGATCCACAAGTTCACGCCACTGTGATGGCTGATGTCGTTACGGATGCGACCAACCATCACATGGTTTTTACCACCAGCATCGCGAACTTGGGTTGGGAAATCTTCACCATGGAATACTTCAACGCCCTCGGTTTCTTCCAATAGACGAACCACTTCTTCTGCATCAATCGGTGAACCCGTTTCGATATGAACCGCTTCAGCGTGACCATAGAAAACCGGGACGCGCACGCACGTTGGGTTAACGGTAATCGACGCATCATTAAAGATTTTCTGCGTTTCCCACACCATTTTCATCTCTTCTTTGGTGTAGCCGTTATCCATGAATTTGTCGATTTGTGGAATACAGTTAAACGCAATTTGCTGAGCAAACTGTTTGTTTTCCGCCGGAATACCGTTTAAGAGTTTCGCGGTTTGTCCCGCTAGCTCATCAATACCTGCCTTGCCCGCACCAGAAACCGACTGATAAGTACAAACGTTAATGCGCTCAATACCTACTGCATCGTAGATTGGCTTAAGTGCCACCAGCATCTGGATGGTTGAACAGTTAGGATTGGCAATGATATTGCGGTTACGGAATTCAGCAATGGCTTCTGGGTTAACTTCTGGAACCACCAATGGAATATCGTGCTCATAACGGAAATGTGACGTGTTGTCGATCACAACCACACCAGCCTCTGCTGCGATAGGCGCCCATTTCGCAGAAAGGTCGCCGCCAGCAGAGAACAAACCGATGTGTGCTTGCGACCAGTCAAACTCTTCGACATTTTGCACGTAAATTGTTTTACCGTTGAAACGGTAAGTCTTACCTTCACTGCGCTCACTGGCTAGCAAGTACAACTCACCGACAGGAAATTTGCGCTCTTGAAGCACTTCAAGAATGGTTTCACCGACCGCTCCGGTCGCCCCTAGAATGGCAACATTGTATTGTTGGCTCATTGACTTACCTCAACTTGAAAACCTAGTTTTGCTAGTGGTTTTAGACGACATTGCGCGCTTCCCACTAGCGTGACTGCACTGTATTCACGACGATCCCAATACTCTTTGCGCATTAGGTCAAACGCACCTGGCGCACCGATTTCGCGTCGGAATTGTGCGTCATCTCTACGCACATCGTAGACCAATTGCGTCAGGGTATGGAGCGTTGCTTCATCCCACTTGCGATCCAGTACCACTTTTGGCACAGGCGCAGTTGGCAAGAGGTCGCTGGCATGCGCACGAAGTTCATTACCGATGAACTCACAATAACTATTGAAGATCATTGTGGTTCCGCGAGCTTTCCCCTCAAGACCATAACCAGCCACGTGAGGGGTGGCGAATGCTAACAGAGGCAGTAGCTCCATATCAACCTCTGGCTCAAATTCAAACACGTCAAGTGCCGCCGTAAAGCCATCAGCTTGTTGCAGACGACGCTTAAGCGCTTGATTATCGACCACAGGACCACGTGCAGCGTTAATCAAAATTTGATCCGCACGCAATGAGTTTAGAATTTCTTCGTTGATCAGGTGATGTGTCGGATATTTACCGTCGCGTGTGATTGGCGTGTGTAAGGTGATAACATCCGCTTCTTGCAACAAACGATCCAGCGAGGTGAACTCACGTTCGTCCCCTTCTTCTTGCTTAAAAGGGTCATTAATCAGTACTTTAATACCGATGCCTTCCAAACATTGCTGTAAGTAACTGCCAACTTGTCCAGCACCAATTATGCCAACGGTTTGTTCAAAAACCGAAAAACCTTGCTGCTGTGCCAGTACCATCATGACACTAAAGACATACTCGGCGACACCCACTTTGTTGCAGCCTGGAGCCGCGGTAAAGTAAATGCCCTTTTCTTTCAATAGCGCTTGGTCAACGTGATCCATGCCCGCTGTTGCGGTACCGACAAACTTCAGTTTGTTGGCTTTGCTGATCAATGCAGCGTTCACTTTCGTCACTGAGCGAATCATCAGTGCATCAATATCCACCAAGTCGTCAGCCGTCAAACTGCGGCCCGGCTTCAAAATTACTTCACCAAGCTGGCTAAACAGCGTCTCGGCGTAAGGCATGTTTTCATCAACAAGAATTTTCATTGTGGCAAATCCCAGATCCATATTGGAAAGTTGCAGTGATTGTGCCCTTTTTCATAAAAATCTCAACACATTCACCGACAAACAAAAAGAAAAAACCCGGTACAAGACCGGGTAAAATTCCAGAACAAAAGGATCCTGTCCCGCTCTCCATGGGACAGAGTCTGCGTCTGTTCGATCAGTGGTACTGATCAAGCTCTGGAAACTGGTGACCGTGCTGCGATGCAACACGGCTGAGCTTTGCCATTAACCTTGGTATTTCTTAATCACCAAAGTCGCATTGGTACCACCGAAACCAAAGCTGTTCGACATCACTGTATTCAATTCTGCTTCACGCATTTCCGTCACAATATCAAGACCTTCAGCCGCAGCGTCTAGGTTTTCGATATTGATGCTTGGCGCAATAAAGTTGTGGTGTAGCATCAGCGTTGAGTAAATCGCTTCGTGAACACCTGCGGCACCCAATGCGTGACCTGTCATCGCTTTGGTTGCTGAAATAGCAGGGCTGTTACCCGCGAAGACTTCTTGAATCGCACCCAATTCTTTGACATCGCCGACTGGCGTTGAAGTACCATGCGTGTTGATGTAGTCGATTTTCTCTACATCTTGCATCGCCATCTTCATACAACGCACAGCGCCTTCACCGGATGGTGCCACCATGTCGTAGCCATCCGATGTCGCACCATAGCCGACGATCTCACCGTAAATTTTCGCGCCACGCGCTAAGGCGTGCTCAAGCTCTTCGATCACCAGCATGCCGCCGCCGCCAGAGATAACAAAACCATCACGGTCTGCATCGTAAGTACGAGACGCTTTTTCTGGCGTCTCATTGTATTTGGTTGACAGTGCGCCCATCGCATCGAACATCATAGTCAATGTCCAATCGAGCTCTTCACCACCACCTGCAAACACGATATCTTGTTTGCCTAGTTGAATAAGTTCCGCTGCGTGACCAATACAGTGTGCTGAAGTCGCACACGCTGAACTCATGGTGTAGTTCACACCGCGAATCTTAAATGGTGTTGCCAAACACGCAGAAACGGTTGATGACATGGTACGAGGCACCATGTAAGGACCGATACGTTTCACACCTTTTTCACGTAGCGTGTCTACTGCCGCCGCTTGGTTTAGTGATGAAGCACCACCAGAACCCGCAACGATACCTGTACGGTCGTTTGAAACTTGATCTTCTGTCAGGCCCGCATCCGCGATTGCCTGTTCCATCGATAGGTATGCATACGCAGCCGCATCGCCCATAAAGCGCATTTGTTTGCGATCGATATGATCGGCAGGAGTAATTTTCAGATCGCCCCACACCTGAGAACGCAGGCCTTTCTCTTTGAATTGCTCAGACGAAGTGATACCTGATTTACCTGCTTTTAGAGAAGCAAGCACTTCTTCGACGTTGTTACCGATACTTGAAACAATACCCATACCGGTGATTACGACTCGTTTCATGTGACATTCCTATAATTCAAAATCCGCTAGATAATAACTAAGAAGCATAACAAAAGTGGTCAGCTTTCCCAGAAATTCGTACAATCGCCCTATTCTAACCGCGCTACATCACAGATTTACATTCTACTATGACATCCATTACCCATGCAGAACTCGGCTGGAATGAAGTCGGCACACCGGTTTCTGACCAATTTGATGACGTTTACTTCTCCAATGTGAACGGCCTAGAAGAAACGCGCTATGTGTTTCTTAAACAAAATCTTATTCCTGAAAGATGGCAAGAATTTGACCGCCGTCGTTTTGTGATTGGCGAAACGGGTTTTGGCACTGGATTGAATTTCCTCGCGGTTTGGCAGGCGTTCAATGACTTTCGCCGTGCAAACCCTGACGCAACACTCAAAGAGTTACATTTTGTCAGCTTTGAAAAGTTTCCCCTTAGCAAACAAGATTTGATCAAAGCGCATCAAGCTTGGCCTGAGTTGGCGGAACTCGCGGAAAAACTTCATCGTCATTATCCACCTGCTGTTCCAGAATGTCATCGCATTGTGCTGGACAATGGCGCTGTCACGCTTGATCTGTGGCTGGGCGATATTAAAGATTGCCTACCCTCGGTGCCTTACGGTGAAGAAGGCATCATCGATACTTGGTTCCTTGATGGGTTTGCTCCAAGTAAAAATCCCGAGATGTGGAATCAAGATCTTTTCAATGGAATGGCGAAACTGGCGAAGTCTGAGTGTCGCGTGGCGACGTTTACCTCTGCGGGTTTTGTAAGACGAGGCTTGATTGAAGCGGGCTTTGCCATGAAAAAAGTGAAAGGCTTTGGCACCAAGCGAGAAATGATCGCAGGCTGCATGGAAACAAGACAACCACAAAGTCGCCACGCGCCTTACTTCAATCGCACCTCTGCATCTCATCTCGATTCTATTGCCATCATTGGCGGAGGGATTGCCAGCGCAGCCCTCGCAAAAGCCTTGGTTCAACGTGGGCAAAAAGTGACCCTCTATTGCAAACACGCCCAAGCGGCAGAAGGTGCATCGGGTAACCGACAAGGCGCAGTTTACCCTTTACTCAATGGCAATCATGATGGCGTTTCACGCGTATTTGCCCCCGCGTTTTTGTTTGCTCGCCAGTTTGTAGAGCAAGCCGCACAAGCGCTCACCTTCGATCATGACTGGTGTGGCGTGACTCAGTTGATGTGGGATGAAAAATCAACCAACAAGTTGGACAAGATGCTCGCTGGGAACTTTGCACCCGAGTTGATTCAAAAGCTCTCCGTAGAAGAAACCGCAGCAAAAATTGGTTTGCCGATCGACATGGCATCGGTTCATTATCCACTTGGCGGCTGGCTATGCCCGGCAGAGTTAACCCAAGCCCTCTTTGCGCACTTGGACACCCTCGGTAACTTCACGGCCAAATTTGAGCAGAGTGTTGAACAACTCATCTGGGATGAAATGTCACAACAATGGCAAGTTCATGCCCAGGGTCAACACGATGCTCATAGTGCTGTGGTTATTGCCAATGGTCATGAGTACCAAACCTTCAGCCAAACCGCTGACATTCCTTTGGCGAAAGTTAAAGGTCAAGTCAGCCATGCTCCTGCTACTGAGACGCTTTCTAAGCTCAAAAGTGTGCTGTGTTACGACGGCTACATGACTCCCGTCAACCCAAACAATCAGCATCTTTGCATTGGCGCGAGTTACGATCGCCGCCATTTGGATACTGAGTTTGATGCCAATGCGCAACAAGAGAATGCCGAGAAACTGACGCAATGTGTCCCAAACCAAGCGTGGGCAAAAGAAGTGGATACATCTGGCAATTTATCTCGCCAAGGGATCCGCTGTGTGAGCCGAGATCATCTGCCGTTTGTTGGCAATGTCGGCGACTTCTCGGCCATTAAACATCAATACGCCGATTTGCAGCACACTCAAGTAGAAGAGATTGAGGTAATTTCTCAGTTTCCGAACTTATTCTGCCTCCTTGGTCTTGGCTCTCGTGGCTTGAGCTCTGCCCCACTGATGGCTGAGTTGCTCGCCTCGCAAATCTGTAGCGATCCGCTGCCTTTGCCTGTTGACGTGCTTGAGGAGTTACACCCAAGCCGCATGTGGGTAAGAAAACTGCGCCGCGGTAAAACATTCATATAACTTTCAATGTATATCTCTAAAGATAACACTTTTAGTGCCTAGAACTTAGGCCATCATCACCAACGTATCTAACGGGTAGATAGAGATGGCCTTTTGTTATTAACGGCTTGGCTGCACATTTTTATAGCAGCGCCAGTTCAAGAAAACGCCATTTATGTACATATTCTGTCTGCCGATGTACAGTTTTAGTTGTTCTTCATAATGCCGCTCTTGTTTACCTAAACATACTCAAAAAGGATTATTTGTCAGTGAGTGACTCATAAACCCATATCTCCCATCCTTCCCGCTACAACGTCAATATCTAGATATAAAAAATCGATGCAAAAAGTATTTTAGCTTAAATGATTCAAACACGTCTCTCACCCTGCGATTAAATCGGTTTTCTTAGCAAAAAAAATCTAATATATTTGTTTTTTGATAACTCTAATTGAAAGCACTGACGTATATCATGGAGTGATTATGAAACTCAAGAAAACCCTATTTTCTGTTTTACTACTGTCTGCAGCACCTGCTCTTGCAGATATTTCTATCGACATTCCTCGTGGTGTTCAATTACTTACGGTGAATGGTGAAGACGCTGGCTATTCAAGTCTTGGTTTTGATTATCAAGACAACTTGACGCTAAAAGATGGTGTTAACCAGATTGTGTTTAGGCTTGCTAATATTGTTAGAGAATCAGGTGGGCAAAAAACCAAATTCAAATCCGAACCTTTGGTTGCTACATTCGATGCTGAAAACACCAAACTTGTATTAAAAGTCCCAAAGATTGAGACTTTTGATCAAGGCATGAAGTTTAACAATAGTCCAACATTTCAACTAATCGATTCGGAAAATATCGAACCGCCTTCACTTAAAAAAGGCCAAATTTCGATTGGATTTAAGCTAATGCCCGATATGGTCCACGAGGTTGAGAAGTACAACATGAGCAAAGAAATTGCGAGCTTAAAAAACTTTTCATCATCGAAGAATACCACAAGCGGAAGCGAAACCGAATCAAGCTCTAGTTATGAAGTCCTAAGAAATGCTTATGAGAATGCAACTCTAGAGGAAAAGAGAAAGTTCTTAACTTGGGCTATAAGCAACTTAGAATAAAACAACCAGAGACATGAAATCATATTCATGTCTCCATTCAATCAAGAACAACACACCCATATTTAGCACATATGAATCGCTCTCATATCAAATCTCAACGATGAGTTATTATTATCACCTTCCTAACAAGTTCATGCTTTATATTTTTACTCAATTCGCAATTAAGTTAGAAGCCTAGAAAATTTCTAATATAGGCAGCGCCTTCCATTTTATGCGTACTTAATACACTATCTAATAAATAAATTAGTTCAGAATGAACTCAATCTCATAACAACTATCCGATAATCAAAAAATTACTCTATTCGACCCTAAAAATGGTTATTACTTAATGTAACGTTTCATAATATGACTAAACCAAAAAAGATAATGTAGAATTTTCAAACAAATGCAAATCCGCTGTGGCACTTTACGAACGCTTGTGCACTATTCATCCAAATTAGCAGTTAGCTTAACTCAACATAGCTAACTACAAGAAACCATTCTAGATAAATGTGTAGACAATAGTGACTTAAAAAAGGTAACAAAAAAGCCAGCTTTTTGCTGGCTTTTCATTGGTATTAGCAAGAGATTGTATTAGAAGTAGTATTCTAGACCAACACCCCAACCAAACTCTGCATCAGAGTCATCTTTGGAGATCATGTATGGTCGAACATAAGCCAATGCAGAATCATCTAAGAAGTACATTGCTTGTGCAGACACAATGTAGTCGTTTGAACCTTTAACTTCTGTGCTGTCTAGCTCTGCGTCTAGGTTAGCCGCATAGTTCATCTTGAAGTTCCAGTTTTCCACACCTGAGTAGTATACACCCAGAGAGTAGCTGTTTTGAGCGATGTCGACACCAGTCAACTCAGGTCTTGCAACATCGGCTAGCACAACATCTTTGTACTCTGCTGATTCATTTTTAAACGCACCGTTGATGCCAAAGCCATCGAAGTGAAGCTCGAAACCGATGATAGCTGCCGTTGTATCAGATTTTGCAGAACCTTTAAGATTTTGAACACCTTGACCTGGATTTTGAGCCAACCACTGAGCGTATACTGAATCAAAAGTGCCAACGCTACGGTCTTGACCCACTTCGTAGCCAGCGTGAACAGTTAGAACGCCTTTAGTAAAGTGACCACCCAAGCTGTAGAAGTTAGAATCTTTATCAGATTCTGTACCACGACCTGCCGCTACGTTAAATGTGAAACCACCTAGATTTGCAGAATCGTAACGCACCATGTTTGATTGACGGTCGTAGCGAGCACCACCGATGACATCGCCGCCCCAGTCAAAAATTGCACCTGCGCGTTGACCAGAATAAGGCCAGTCAATGATTTCATAAGTCGGAGTTAGTAAACGACCAGCGCGAATCTTACCACCGTTGTCAAACTCAAAACCAACGAAAGTATCACGTACACCTACACCACTGGCTGCACCGGTGTCACCAACGTTACCACCTTCCATTTGCCAAATCAGTTTAGGACCGCGAGCAAGTTCTTTAGAGCCGCGAAGACCAAAACGTGATTCGTTTTCAAAGTTGATCGGTGCATCGCCGCCGCCAAGCTTGTGCTCACCAAACTGCCAAATAGAAAGAGCAACTTGGCCATAAAGGTCAACAGTGTCTGTAGCTGGTTTAGCTTGAACAGCACCAGAAATAGCTGCAGTTGCAACTGCTGCGCCGAGAAGAGTACGTTTAAACATTTTGTCCATGGAAAAAACTCCTAAAAATGGATATAGCTGTATTTTTTCATTCTCACCTTTAGTTGGCCGCCGAAGGGAGAACTCATTTCCTATTAAAAAACCTAATTAGTCCTAATTTTGGTTTTTTTATTTCCTGCATACACCGTGTGTATCCATGGCTCTTAGACTAACTTCGCGGCGTAAAACATCCAACAGGAACTTATTTTTTTTCTAAAAAAATATGAGCAAGACCAAATTTCATCAAACCAATATGATCTAGATCTAACTTTACACCCAAGCCAACCAGATCAGACAATCACTTAAAAAACAAAGCATTAAATAAATTCATTTGAATTGCATCGCAATAATTACGCAATTAGCAAACGTTTAGTCAACACGCGACTTTGCTCACGGTATATTTTTGTTGCGTCACATTCATCGTATTTAAATGATTTATTTCACATAAAAAAATAACCCTCTAAAAGTTAATTTAGAGGGTTTTAGATTGTTTTATTGCACTTTTAAATCACAAAAGGTCCAACAAATCCTCTTCTGTTTTGATCTCAATACCCAACTCTTGAGCTTTGGCCAACTTTGATCCAGCCGCTTCACCCGCAAACAGAATATCTGTCTTTTTCGAAACACTGCCAGTCACTTTTGCACCTAACTTCTCTAGTGCCGCTTTGGCGTCACTACGACTGAGTTTGGTCAAGGTTCCAGTTAACACAACCACTTTACCCGCCAACGGTTGTGGTACATCACTTGCCCGTTCTTCTATCGCAGGCCAAGTAATCCCTTGCTTTAGAAGTTCCAGCAACACCAATTGATTTTTCTCTTCGGCAAAAAATGCTGTGATGTGCCGAGCAACCACGTCACCGATATCAGGGACTTCAATTAACTGCTCATGCGTTGCGGATTTGATGCTATCTAGCGTTTTAAAGTGACGAGCTAAGTTTGCAGCCGTTGCTTCCCCGACTTCTCGAATCCCCAAAGAGTAAAGAAAACGAGCCAATGTCGTTTGCTTCGCGGCATTAAGTGCATTCACGATATTTTGAGCGGACTTAGGGCCCATTCTCTCTAATACAGTGAGCACACCAGCCGATAGTTTGAAAAGATCGGCTGGTGTTTCAACCATTTCTTTATCAACCAACTGTTCGATCACTTTATCACCAAGCCCATCGACATCTAGTGCTTTGCGAGAAACAAAATGCTTGAGAGCTTCTTTACGTTGAGCCTGACATACTAAGCCTCCAGAGCAGCGTGTTACGGCTTCTCCTTCAATGCGTTCCACGTGAGAATGGCAAACGGGACAGGAAAGAGGAAAGACAATCGCTTTCTCATTGCCTGTGCGACGTTCTATTACGACGGAAACAATTTGTGGTATCACATCCCCCGCGCGGCGAATCACGACGGTATCACCAATCATCACACTAAGGCGTTTGATTTCATCGGCATTATGAAGCGTTGCATTACTTACGGTAACGCCACCGACGAAAACAGGTTCCAGCTTCGCAACTGGGGTAATAGCGCCCGTTCTGCCCACTTGAAACTCTACGTCATTCAACATGGTGAGTTCTTCTTGCGCGGGAAACTTGTATGCAACGGCCCAACGCGGTGCGCGAGCAACAAAGCCAAGTTTCTCTTGCACTTCAATATTATCAACTTTGATCACGACGCCATCAATTTCGTATGGCAAGGAGTCACGTCGATTCAAAATGTTCTCATAGAAGGCTTTGACCCCCTCAAGTCCGGAAACTTGCTTTGTTTCTGGACACATCGGCAGCCCCCAAGCCTTTAACTGCAAAAAGCGTTGATAATGACTCGAAGAAAGCGCAGTACCTTCAACAACGCCCACGCTGTAAGCATAAAAGGCGAGTGGTCTCGACGCGGTAATTCTTGAGTCTAACTGCCTTAAACTGCCTGCGGCTGCATTACGTGGGTTAACAAAGACTTTATCACCTTTCTTGCGCGCTATTTCATTGAGTTTTTCAAAGCCTGCTTTCGGCATAAAGACTTCACCACGAACTTCGATGCGTGATGGCCAACCTTCGCCCTGCAATTTCAGTGGCACAGAAGCAATAGTACGCACATTTTCGGTAATGTTTTCCCCCGTTGCACCATCACCTCGCGTTGCCGCCTGAACCAGCACGCCGTTTTCATAGAGTAAGCTCACGGCGAGTCCATCGAGTTTGGGTTCACAACAGAAAACTTCAATCGTATCTAAAGGGGCTCTATCCTTTGCTCTCTTATGAAATGCTTCGAGTTCTTCGTCACTAAATGCATTATCGAGAGAAAGCATGGGAATTTCGTGGACCACTTGAGTAAATCCATCAAGTGGCTGCCCGCCTACTCTCTGACTTGGTGAATCCAACGAGATCCACTCTGGGTGTTCAGCTTCAATGGCCATTAACTCACGCATCATACGGTCATATTCGGCATCCGGAATTTCAGGATTATCTTCAACATAGTAACGAACTGCGTGATAGTGCAGTTGCTGTTTCAATTCTTCTAAATATTTCTGCTTGGATTCAGACATTGTCCAGCCCTTAAATCACGATAAAAAAGGGCTCCTTAGGGAGCCCTGATGGGATAAATGAAGCTTAAGCTTTTGACGCTTTGAACTCAACTATTTGCCTTCTGTAACCCGCCAATCGATCGGGCGTCATAAGATTGCGCTTATCATCAAGCACATTTCCACCGAGATCATCCGCGATTTTCTGCGCGGTTTTAAGCATTAAGTTAAAGTTTTGATCTGCCTCACCATAGCAAGGTAGGGTCATAAAGAATGAGATGCCTTTCGTGGTGAAATCAGCAGGATCATTATGCTTCAGTGTCCCTGGATGCATCATGTTGGCGACACTGAAGAGCACTTTGCCCGTGCCCGACATATCGAGGTGTCTGTGGAAAATATCCATCTCACCATAGACCAGTCCATTTTGTTGTATGCTATCAAACAGTTTCGTGCCCACAAAAGGAGACTCTCCTGCACAATGAACATTCAACACGATCACTTGCAACTCTTCTTCTGTTGTTTCGGTGACGGGTTCTTGCACATCCATGCTCTCTGCCACTTCCGTTGGCATTACGTTATCAGTATCTAGCTCTCTCTGTTGACTGAACGTCGGTGTTTCCAATGGCAAAGCATCTTCAACCTTAGGCTGTACTTTTATAGCATCATCTACGGTGTTTACTTCAGGCTCAAATTTCGGATGAGCAAATTTGTTTTCTTTACTATCCAAAACGGGAAGATCATCAATAAGCGGGTCACTTATCACAGGCTCCGCTGCGAAAGGTCTGTCTTCTTCAAAAGCGGGCTCTTTGCGTTCTTTACGAATAATTTCATAATCGTCCTCAGGCGCAACATAACTTTCTGTAGATTGAGACTCGCTCTCACTTAAATCGAGTTTGCTAAGTGGCTTATCGCCAAACTTTGCTTTTCCTTCTTTTTTGCTTGTCCAAAGTCCATGAAATAGCAGCGCAATGATCGCCAATGCGCCAACAACAATGAGTACGAATCGCAATTCCTGCATTTTTTACTCTCATAATTACAGAGACACACAAAAACCTGTGACTCTCTCAACCGACATAGATTTCGTTACTTTACCAAAGTTATCGAAAGAGTTAGAACAAATTAATGTTAGAAGTTCCACCTTTGGTGTGATTTCTTGCACGCTTTTTTTCTTTTGCTAGTGAGGTACAATGAAGACATCCAATTCTTAACAAGAACAATGAGATGACCACAACGTACAAAAAACGAAGCGGATTTGGCTATTTTTTTTATGGGCTAGAGCTAGCATTATCACCTGGAGTAAAGAGATTTATCATCATGCCGCTCCTTGCCAACATCCTTTTAGTCGGTGGCGCACTCTTCTATCTCTTCTCCAACCTCAGTATTTGGATTGAAGGTTGGATCGGCCAATTGCCCGATTTTCTCTCTTGGCTAAGTTACCTGTTGTGGCCTCTATTGGCGCTGACGCTCATAGCAACCTTTTCTTATTTCTTTAGCACCTTGGCTAATTTCATAGCGGCACCATTTAATGGCCTCCTTGCAGACAAAGTGGAAGAAAAACTTACTGGGCAAAAAAGTAACCACGATGGTTTTTTTGACGTCATTAAAGATGTCCCTCGCGTCTTGGCTCGCGAATGGCGCAAACTGCTTTACGTGCTCCCTAAAGCGATCGGTTTGTTCTTACTGCTACTCATCCCCGCTTTAGGCCAAACCGTCGCGCCCATTCTGTGGTTTGTTTTCACCGCTTGGATACTCGCCATCCAATATTGTGACTATCCATTTGATAATCACAAAGTGCCATTCAATGACATGCGAAATACTTTGAAACAAAACCAATCTAAGGCCTATACATTTGGTGCCATGGTCTCCCTGTGTACTTCTATCCCTATTCTTAATCTGATTATCATGCCCGTCGCGGTATGCGGTGCAACAGCAATGTGGGTACATGAGTTCAAACAGAAATGATTTTGCTAGTGGTCACCCTCACTCGATGTGGTGGCCACACTTTTTCTCCCAGATGCTATCACTCTCATAAGATATAACTATTTAATCCTTTTCCCTTTGAATTATCAGTCATATCCTTCTAACCGTATTCACTAAACGTGTAATGAAGGAACATCACTATGAGCAAAATCTACGAAGACAACTCTCTGACTATTGGCAATACTCCACTGGTTCGTTTGAACAAAGTAAGTAACGGCAAAGTATTGGCTAAAATCGAAGCACGCAACCCTAGCTTCAGTGTTAAGTGCCGTATTGGTGCAAACATGATTTGGGAAGCAGAGAAAGAAGGCAAACTAAAACCAGGAGTTGAATTGGTAGAGCCAACCAGCGGCAATACAGGTGTTGCTCTCGCGTTTGTGGCTGCCGCTCGTGGTTACAAGCTAACGCTAACCATGCCGGAATCAATGAGCTTGGAGCGCCGTAAACTGCTCAAAGCACTAGGTGCAAACTTAGAGCTAACAGAAGCAGCAAAAGGTATGAAGGGTGCCATTGCAAAGGCAGAAGAAATTGTTGCAAGCAATCCTGAAAAATATTTGCTATTGCAGCAGTTTAACAACCCTGCAAACCCACAAATTCACGAAAAGACCACTGGCCCTGAGATCTGGGAAGCGACAGATGGTGCCGTTGACGTGTTGGTAGCTGGCGTTGGTACTGGTGGTACTATTACCGGGACAAGTCGCTACATCAAAGGTGAAAAAGGCAAGCAAATCATCTCTGTCGCTGTTGAGCCAGCAGAGTCTCCAGTGATTACGCAAGCCATCGCAGGTGAAGAGATTAAGCCAGCACCACACAAAATCCAAGGTATCGGCGCAGGTTTCATTCCTGGTAACCTTGATTTGTCACTGATTGACCGTGTTGAGAAAGTGACATCGGAAGAAGCGATTGAAATGGCGCGCCGCCTCATGGAAGAAGAAGGCATTTTGGCGGGAATTTCATCAGGCGCGGCTGTAGTTGCAGCAAACCGCTTGGCAGAACTTCCTGAATTTGAAGGAAAAACCATTGTTACTGTACTTCCAAGCTCTGGTGAACGTTACCTAAGTACCGCACTGTTTGCTGGCATCTTTACTGAGAAAGAGAACCAACAGTAATACGGGTTTAAATCAATTTTTCGTTCAAAAAAGCCCCATACAGGGGCTTTTTTGTTGATCCTTGCCTCACCTTTGGTAATATCAGGGTGTTTTATTTTTAGCTTCAAAATAAAGAAGCGATAAAGAAAGTTTTTTGACATTTGTGCAACAATGCATAAAGCGTATTACATAAACTTTTGACTCGTATCAGCTTCGACACGCTTGCTCCCCCCGAGCTCTGGCGCGGTTCAAGTAAAGCGGTTAAGCTAAAACGAGTCTTGACTAACAAAAATACATTCAATTGGGGTATATCACATGTACGAGAAGAAAGTAGAAATCACAGCAGAAAATGGCCTTCACACTCGCCCAGCTGCTCAATTCGTAAAAGAAGCAAAAGCTTTTGACGCGGATATCACTGTGACTTCTAACGGCAAAAGCGCAAGCGCTAAAAGTCTGTTCAAACTACAAACTTTAGGTCTTGTAAAAGGCACTGTAGTTACAATCTCTGCTGAAGGCCCACAAGCACAGCAAGCAGTTGATCACCTAGTTGCTCTAATGGATCAACTACACTAATCAATGTATTGCTCAAAGCCATTTAGCTCACACTAAATGGCTTTGTTCAAAATACTACCGATTAGTCAGCTACAATTTTTCGTTAGCGATTTAGTCACACATTCCCGTTTACGTTTGACCAACTTAAGGTAAGGCTATGATTTCAGGCATCCTGGCATCTCCTGGTATTGCAATTGGTAAAGCACTACTACTTCAAGAAGATGAAATTGTCCTAAACACTAACACTATCACCGAAGCTCAAGTAGAAGCTGAAGTTCAGCGTTTCTACGATGCGCGCAGCAAATCTTCTGCACAGCTAGAAACAATCAAGCAGAAAGCGCTAGAGACGTTCGGTGAAGAGAAGGAAGCGATCTTCGAAGGTCACATCATGCTTCTTGAAGATGAAGAGCTAGAGGAAGAAATCCTAGCGCTCATCAAAAAAGAGAAGATGAGTGCAGACAATGCGATTTACACCGTTATCGAAGAGCAAGCAACCGCTCTAGAATCTCTTGATGATGAATACCTGAAGGAACGTGCTACTGACATCCGCGATATCGGTTCTCGTTTTGTCAAAAATGCTCTTGGTATCAACATTGTTTCGCTAAGTGATATCAACGAACAAGTTATCTTGGTGGCTTACGACCTCACTCCATCTGAAACAGCACAAATCAACCTAGATTACGTTCTTGGTTTCGCTTGTGACATCGGTGGTCGTACATCACACACTTCAATCATGGCTCGCTCACTTGAGCTTCCTGCGATTGTTGGTACAAACGACATTACAAAGAAAGTTAAGAATGGCGACATGCTGATTCTTGACGCAATGAACAACAAAATTATCGTTAATCCTTCTGAAGCTCAGATTGAAGAAGCGAAAGCTGTAAAAGCCTCGTTCCTAGCTGAAAAAGAAGAGTTAGCAAAACTGAAAGATCTGCATGCAGAAACTCTAGACGGTCACCGTGTAGAAGTATGTGGCAACATCGGTACAGTTAAAGATTGTGACGGCATCATCCGTAACGGTGGTGAAGGTGTTGGTCTCTACCGTACAGAGTTCCTCTTCATGGATCGTGATGCGCTACCAACTGAAGAAGAACAGTACGTAGCCTACAAAGAAGTTGCTGAAGCAATGGAAGGTCAAGCTGTCATTATCCGTACAATGGATATCGGTGGTGATAAAGATCTACCATACATGGATCTTCCAAAAGAGATGAACCCATTCCTAGGCTGGCGTGCAGTTCGCATCAGCTTAGATCGTCGTGAAATTCTTCGTGACCAGCTACGTGGTATCCTACGTGCTTCAGCACACGGTAAACTGCGTATCATGTTCCCAATGATCATCTCTGTTGAAGAAATTCGCGCGCTGAAAGAAGCGATCGAAGAGTACAAAGCAGAACTTCGCGCAGAAGGTCTTGCGTTCGACGAAAATATCGAAATCGGTGTTATGGTTGAAACACCAGCTGCTGCAGCAATCGCTCACCATTTAGCGAAGGAAGTGTCTTTCTTCTCTATTGGTACTAACGACTTAACTCAGTACACACTCGCCGTAGACCGTGGTAACGAGATGATTTCTCACCTTTACAACCCACTGTCACCAGCTGTACTAACGGTTATCAAGCAAGTGATTGATGCTTCTCACGCAGAAGGTAAGTGGACCGGTATGTGTGGTGAACTAGCAGGTGATGAGCGTGCAACCCTACTACTATTGGGTATGGGCCTTGATGAGTTCTCTATGAGCGGCATTTCTATTCCTAAAGTGAAGAAAGTGATCCGCAATGCAAACTTCGCTGCAGTAAAAGCAATGGCTGAAGAAGCTCTGTCATTACCAACCGCAGCAGAAATTGAAGCATGTGTAGAAAAATTCATTGCAGAGCACTCTAAGTAATCTGCTGACCAATTTTCGAGTCTAAATAATATGTTAGGCGGCTAAAAAAAGTCGTCTAACTACTCGGATTGGTATACTATAATTCGACAGAATAAAACTAAACCTTAGGAGCATGACACAATGGGTCTGTTTGACAAACTTAAGAAGCTTGTATCTGATGATAGCGCTAGCGCCGGTGCAATCGAAATTATCGCACCTTTGTCTGGTGAGATCGTAAACATCGAAGATGTGCCAGACGTTGTTTTTGCTGAAAAGATCGTTGGTGATGGTATTGCTATCAAACCAACAGGCAACAAAATGGTAGCTCCTGTAAACGGTACTATCGGTAAGATCTTCGAAACAAACCACGCTTTCTCTATCGAGTCTGACGATGGTGTTGAGCTGTTTGTTCACTTTGGTATCGACACCGTTGAACTAAAAGGCGAAGGCTTCACTCGTATCGCAGAAGAAGGTCAAACTGTTAAAGCTGGTGATACTGTCGTTGAGTTCGATCTCGCTCTTCTGGAAGAGAAAGCAAAATCAACGCTAACTCCAGTTGTTATCTCTAACATGGACGAAATCAAAGAGCTGAACAAGCTTTCTGGTTCTGTTGTTGTTGGTGAAACACCAGTTCTACGTGTAACTAAGTAATTACTACTTAGTTAGCAGAAAAACAGTTAACAAAAAAACGCTGCCATTGGCAGCGTTTTTTATTTTTTGCGAGCAATCTATGATAGCAATCCAATTGCACTGCCTGGGGCTTGCTTAGCTTGAGCCAGCAAGGCAGAGGTAGCCTGTTGCAATACCTGAGACTTCACTAAAGCGGTTGATGCTTTCGCGAAATCGGTATCCCATATTCGCCCTTTTGATTCAGTGACATTGCGATTGATACTTTGCAAATTGTCCATCGTCCCCTCAACCCGATTTTGAAAACTGCCAATTTCACTTCGGTGAGAATCCAGATATTGAATTGCGGTATCAACAACGGCTATCGCCAGTTGAGCATTACCCACGCGACTTACATCGAGTGCTTCAAGTGTCACTTCTCCTTGAGGTTCAAAATCGAGTACGCCATCTAAACTTCCACCGATCTTTAAACCTTCCGGTGCATTGCGATTAGCAACATAAAATTGCAATCGTCTATCCTCTGTCACCGAGGATTCCACAACACTTTGCTGTGCATTGATGTAGGTAGCAACCTCTTCGAGGCTATCTCCAAGTTTGAGCGGGATCTTAATAGATTGCTCATCCCCTTCACCGTCTCGAAAAGTAAAGCTAAGTTGCCTTGATTCCTTGTCAACTTGCCAATCATCGTCCACTGATTCTGATGCTAGGTAATGATACCCGCCCATTTCAGGAATGTGAGTCCGCATGTTTTTGAGTTGCAGAGAAATGGAATTAGCATTTGCTCCAAGATGAAAGCTTTTCGAACCATAACTTCCATCAAATAGATTTTTACCGGCAAATGTCGTTGTCCTGGCTATCCTTTCCATTTCATCTTTCAATCCCCCCACTTCAAGCTGCAAACTTTGCCGATCATCATCAGAGTTCGACCCATTTGCGGCTTGAAGAGAAAGAGAGCGCAATCTCTGCAGTATTTCACTGCCCTCTTCCAACGCCCCTTCCGCTGTTTCTGCTACCGCATAAGCATTGTGGGCGTTGGTTAACGCTATATCCAAACCACGAGATTGCACATGAAGCGTGTTCGCGATTTGCATTCCAGCAGCGTCGTCACTGGCACTGTTAATTCGGAATCCGGAACTTAGATTTTTTTGGGTTTCAGCCACCTGACTTGCCGCTGTGCTCAGATGCCTCTGAGCGACCATCGCAGACACGTTGGTATTGATTGAAACCATTTAATCGATATCCCTCTCCTGTTTCAATACCGTTCATTCGGCAACGACCTGAAAAGCGTCAAACTATGCCGAGAACATCTTGCGTCGAGGATAGTAAACAAAGAGCCAGGTAAGACTACCTGGCTCCTGCTTACCGAAATTAATCGCTGTTGCTCAGAGATTAGCCTAGTAGACTTAGCGCTGAGTTTGGCGCCTGTTTCGCTTGCGCAAGAATGGAACTTGATGCTTGCGATAGAATTTGTGTCTTGGTCAACTGCGTCGTTTCTTTCGCGAAGTCGGTATCTTTGATTCGGCTCTTCGACGCGTTCACGTTCTCGTTGATGTTGTCCAAGTTGCTGATTGCATGGTTGAAACGGTTCTGGAATGCACCCAGCTCTGCACGGTGGCTGTCTACGTATTTCAGTGCCGCATCCACAATCGCTACTGACTCTTGCGCACCTTGTACGGTTGTCACGTCAATCGTGTCTACCGTGACGTTTTTGCCTTCGCCTAGACCAAGTTCACCTGCAAGGCTGCCTGAGAACGAAATTTCACCTTGAACTTTGTTGTTACCAGCAAAGATTTGTAGCTTGCCGCCTTCACCCACTGACGCTTTTACAAGGTCAGTTTGACCGTTGATGTACGTCGCTAGCTCTTCGATGTCATCACCCGCTTTCGCATTGATTTCAATCTCTTGCTCGTTACCAAAGCTGTCTGTCAGTGCAATTGTCAAGTCGTTGTCGCCTGCGGCCACATTCCAGTTCTTGTCTTTGCCTTCTTCAGCTTGGTAGCTCACGCCGCCCATCATCACGTTGTCAGAGCGCATGTCTTTCAGTGACAGCATGACCGCTTCACCGTTATCCGCACCAATTTGCATCGCTTTCGTGCCGTAAGTACCGTTGAGCAGCTTGTTACCACCAAAAGACGTGGTTTCTGCGATACGGTTTAGCTCGTCGTTCAATGCCATCACTTCTTCTTGAATCGCTACGCGCTCTGATTTTGAGTTTGAGCCGTTCGCGGATTGTAGAGATAGGTCACGCATACGTTGTAGGATGTTGGTGGTCTCGTTCATCGCACCTTCTGCGGTTTGGGCGATTGAGATACCGTCGTTGGCGTTACGTACCGCAACGTCTAGACCGCGACTTTGTACGTTCAAGCGGTTAGAGATTTGCAGACCGGCTGCGTCATCTTTTGCACTGTTGATTTTGAAACCTGAAGACAGACGCTCCATCGAAGTTTGTTGTGCGCTGTTTGCGTTATTCAGGTAACGCTGTGCTGTCATTGCTGCTACGTTTGTATTTACATTCACTGCCATGATGAATTCTCCAATTGATTTTCCGATATTACGGTTTCCGACGTCTCGGAAAACCAAGTAGTTCTCTCAAAGTTACTTCTTTTAACGGCTCGGTTTGGAAATCCTTTAGGAAAAAAATGCGATTTTTTTTGAAAAAAGTTTGTTTGAAGGGGTTTTCGTGACTAAAGCGATGAAAGAGAGAAAAAACAAAAAATAACACTAAAGTTTCTCCGCTCTTTGCCATAGCGCAAAAAGGCAGATAACCAACTCATCCAGATCGATGGTAAGAGGCACAGTATTGCCACAAGGTAAGAAGTGGTTGAAGACAAAGCAGTAAAAAGCTAGATAGATTCGTGATAGGACGCGTAGAGGTAAAAACTCGTATGCGCAGAAAAAGAAAAAGCCCCTATTCCTTTGAGAGAACCGGGGCTAGGTTGGTAGCCAGAGCCAATGTGGAGATCAAGAGAAATGAACACATTTCCGGCACCGAGCAACTTTACACAAATAATGTCAGGCAGGTGAGAGATGAGAGAGCCCTTCATTCACGGTAAAGCTGCTTGCCAAGTCATCCTGCGTCTATAAGCTCACGTCTGAACCACAGCAGACACAGGACTCCTATTAGCCCTGCAATAGTGACATTGCAGAGTTTGGCAATTGTTTTGCTTGAGCAAGAATCGAAGTACCTGCCTGTTGCAAAATCTGTGCTTTCGTCATTTGCGTCGTTTCCTTCGCAAAATCGGTATCTTTAATACGGCTATTCGATGCATCAACGTTTTCTTGAACGTTCGCCAAGTTATTAATACTGTGGCTTAGACGGTTCTGTTTTGCACCTAAATCAGCACGTTGTGAATCAACGTATTTCAACGCAGAGTCGATAACACTAATCGCATTTTGTGAACCTTGCACGCTACGCAGATCCAAATCTTGTACTGTTGTTGCAATTGGCTCGTCACTTAAACCCAATTCTGAAGCAAGGCTACCCGAAATCGAGATAGGACCTTTCACGTTTGGTTGAGCAACAAAAATTTGCAGTTTGCCGTCTTCACTAACAGACGCATTAATGTAGTCCGATTGACCATTGATGTACGTCGCCAGTTCTTCAATATCATCACCACTTTTCGCCATGATGTTAATTTCCAAATCGATAACGTTGCCGTCTTCATCTTCACCCATCTCTGGTAATACGATGTTCAGTGCTGCGTTATCTGCGCTCACTTCCCAATCCTTATCCTTGCCGTTCACGGATTGGAAGGTGGTACCACCCATGCGAAAATCATCGGCACGGATGCTGGTTAGGCCCATGATCATTGCTTCACCAGAGTTAGAACCAATCTGGAATGCCGCATCACCAAAGGTGCCATTCAGTAGGCGACGGCCACCAAACGATGTGGTTTCTGCAATACGGTTGATTTCGTCTTGCAGAGCACTCGCTTCTTCGTGGATCGCTTGGCGCTCAGCTGTTGAGTTAGTGCCATTCGCAGATTGAATCGACAAGTCACGCATACGTTGAAGTACTGCCGTTACCTCGTTCATCGCCCCTTCTGCGGTTTGAGCAATAGAGATACCATCGTTGGCATTACGCATTGCCACATCTAAACCACGAGACTGTGCGGTTAAGCGGTTAGAGATTTGCAAACCAGCCGCATCATCTTTGGCGCTGTTAATTTTATGACCAGATGACAAACGTTCCATTGAGGTGTTTAACTCATCTGTCGCTTTGTTTAGATAACGTTGCGCAGTCATCGCGGATACGTTAGTGCTTACTGTTACAGCCATTTTGCTCTCCTTTCGAGTTCGCAAGCTTTTGCGAAGCGGCCAGCTTTACTCTCTTATGGAAAAGCACTGACCGTAATTACTTGCTAAAACCGCCGGTGGCAGTTTATAGAACCGGTAAATCATTTCTGATTTATTAGATTCAATTTGTGTGCCAACTTTTTCAAATAAGATTCTTACCCGTCTTATTTCCAAGAAAACATACACTTACAAAGTAATGTTTTTCTTCAACTTCTTTAACCCCTTCGTTTTTTCTCTCTATCGACTGGCTTTGCCGCTTTGCCGCCTTGCCGCTTTTAGAGACACCTGCCGGGAGGTGGCAAGGTTTTTCGACTTATCCGCACTTAAGGCATGGCTCATAAGGCATCAACGTTGAAAAACCAACGAGAGGTTTCCTAAAGTCTGTTGTTCACACTCACGATACCGTCATCTCATTCAGAGACGGTTCGTTCTTGCTCACTACAAGTAATTAAATAATGTGAGATCTTTCGTTTTACCAAAAGCGAGCTGCGACGCTTGCAACGCGCGCGAGTTCTCATTGAACTCAATAATTGCCTTGGAGTAATCCAAGTCTTCAAAATTACTCTTCGCTTTCGCTAAAGAGAGATTGAAATCTTCATGTTGCTGCTCTTGGATATCCAATGTACTTAGGCGAGCACCAATGTCGGTGCGCGCTTTGTTGAGATGGATAAACGCAGCATGAAACTCTTGTGTTACTTGATGCAACTTCGCCGTGGCATCGGCATCCGACACTGACTCTTCTGAGTATTTCGCGGCATTTTTAAAGCTGTCAAAAATAGAAAATGTTTCTCGTGGCTTTAACTCAATCACATCGCCTTTCTGGATCTGACCTTTAAGTTGAATAGTGAGATCACCATACTTAATGCCCGTAGAGGGATTAAACTCATCGGCGGCAACCACACTGCCATCTTTTTCCAGCTGATAACCCCAGCGGTTATTGCTCATGTCGACCATGGTGACGCGATAGGTTGCTTTATCGAAATAGTCTTCATTCACTGCTTTTTCGAGCAACAACTCGGAGGCATTTTGCAACTGATATTCTGGTTCGTAATCACCAAAGGGATTCGGAATATTCATAAACAGCTTACTGCCAGGATCGTTCATCGCCATTTCTAGATTGGCCGACACCCGCATTTTGCGTTGGTAGTCATCCCCAGCGTAGATTACTGAACCATCATAATCTCTGAAAAATGGCTGAGCTTTGGGCTTTGTTCCGGCAAAGGTATAGTTACCAGATTCATCTTGCGCATTGGCCAAATGAAGGAAATTAGTTGCCAACTCTTCGATTTCTCTACGTTTTGCGCGACGATCTTCCGGTGATAGTGCGCCGTTAATCATTTCCATCACGGTGCGTTTCGCCTCGTCTGCGAACTGCTCCTGGTTAGCCACATTCACTTCATGTTGTTCAAGACGGTTACGCACTAAGATGATCGCGTCGAGATACTGTTTTAACTGCTCAGACTGCTGACCTATATTTTGGATGTAGTGTGTTGCTAATGGGTCATCACTTGGCGACAACAGTTTTTTACCAGACGCAAGCTGCGCTTGGTTATGATGAATTTTGTTTTCCATTCGGCGCAAATCGTTTTGCACCGATTGATAGTTGTGGAAACTGGCGATACGGCTAATCATTTACCTGCTCCCTCTATCTCAATTGCAAAATGGTGTTAAAGGTGTCATTGGCCGCCTGCATAATGCGTGATGAGGCCATATAAGCTTGCTGGAACCGCATCATGTTTGCCGCCTCTTCATCGAGGTTTACCCCAGCGATTGAAGCCATTCGTTCTTGTGCTGCTTGGTTTTCATGCTGCGCAATATTGGCTAACCGTGTTGCAGTAGAGTTGCGCAAACCGACGTTCGTATTGAGATTATGGTAGACATCGATGATAGTCGATTGATTACCATCCATCTTTTTATCCAATTGAATTTGCTGCATTTTACGCAAATTTCCGTTATCACCTTCAGACGGAACTAGGTTGGCGGTAAACTTGTCGTTTGCCCACGCTCCCGCGGTCAGTTCAAAAACAGTCTCTTTACCCTCTTTGTAACTGGGATGCGATGATGACAAGGTCACTGAAACCGGCCCCTTGGGTGGATAAGGCTCCGGGCTTCGTACCACGTTGCCTTTAGTGTCAATCACAGCAAACTGGTCGCCTTGAGGTGACACTATCACTTCAAACTCACGCAAGTCACCCGCCGCTAAGATGTTAAATTGAGCGGTTCCTTGGGCAAAACTGGTTGACGCTTCATAACTTTGTGCGGCAATCATACTCGCATCATTTGTTGCCACTTGCATTTGACCTGCCGAGTTGCGCGTTGGGCGCAATAAGATTTTTTCGCCCGCTTTGGGCTCATTTCTTACTTCAACACGCATGCCATCCATGTAAAACGCAGACTTAGCTGAATCTAAAGAGACGGAGACTGTTTCGCCTGATGGTTTGGTCACTGTATAGTTGCTGCCATCGTAACGAAGCGCATATTCACCACCTTTAAGTGACGCCAAATCGTTAATAAAAACGGCCACTTCGGCTTGCGAATCTGGGGCCGCCACCGCTCTTGATTTGGCGATCACCTCGGCATTTACATCGGTAAAAATCAAACCACCAATATTGCCTCGCAAATCCAACCCTTGTTTTTGCAGTTTGTTCACTTCATCAGAAAATCCGGCTGCCATGCGGCCAAGTTCATCCATCACATGGGGAATTTGGTTGTCACGCATGTCAAGCATTGCGCCAAGTTTGCCATCTAGACCAACGCTTTTAATCGGTTTTAATGACTTTCCTTCGTAGATAGCTAAGCGACGTTGATGAACATCTGGGTAGCCATCAATCATCTTAAGTTGGCTTGCTTCTGTACCTGAGACGAGCGTGTGACCATTGCCGATGTGCACGTTAAAACCTTCTGCGTTTTTTCGCGGAGTCACGGTCACTTTCGTGTATTCAGAAAGCTCTTTAACCAACTTTTCGTGTTGGTCCATCAAGTCATTGTGAGGACCAGGGGTGCGCATCATCAATCGATGGATATCACGAATTTCAACCGCAATCTGGTTGATACGCTCAATACCCATATCGAGTTTTTTGTTAGTGACATCGTATTGCTGGCGAATGGTCTCGTGAAATCCATTGATGGTTTCACTGATGATTCGCGCTTTTTCTAACAGTACTTTTCGCGCACCAATATCGTTCGGGCTATCGGCTAATGTTTTTAGTGCATCGAACCATTCATTAAGATTTTCAGGGATTTTTTTCGACGCCACAGAAGAAAGCATGCTTGAAAGCATTTCTAAGTTCGCTTCGACATCCCCTTTGTTGGCAAAGTTGGTGGTGGAAAGATTAAGCTCATTAACGGCAAATTGGTCCCAAGAGCGGCGAACATTTTCCACATGCACGCCCATGCCGTAGGTAGAACCACCAAATTGACGGGGATCATTGGTCGCTTGAATGACCGACTGACGGCTATAACCTTCTGTATTTACATTAGAAATGTTATGACCGGTAGTATTTAATTGTCTCTGAGCTGTCAGTACGCTCTGAGTACCTACATTCAGAAGATCCGACGCCATAATGCCCCCAAAAACTCAATCAAATCAGTGAAAACTGATCACCTGACGGTAAAAATGCAAAAGATATGCCAACAAAAAGACATAACTGATATAGAAAGGATTTGAGGGTCAAGAAAGGGTGAAAAAACGGCCTACTTTTTAGTAGACCGCTGGGAGATTACATGTTGTCGATACGTTGCTGCACTTTGAGCACTTTGTCGGCGTATTCGGGATCCGTCGCATAACCTGCACGATGAATACCGCGAATAAAGCTTTCAGAATCGCCATTGTGCTGAAGTGCCGTCTGATAACGCGGATTGTTATTTAAAAACGCCACGTAATCATTAAAGCTATCAGCAAACGAATCGTATGAACGAAACGCTGCCGTTTCTTTCACTGGCGTATTATCGTGGAACTCTAAAGTTTGCGTGGTGACTTTGTCACCCGCCCAACTACGATCCGCTTTGATGTTGAAGAGGTTATTGCTGCTGCCGCGAGCATTTTTTACCACTTTCTGCCCCCAGCCGGTTTCCAAGGCCGCTTGTGCGAGCAATAGAGAAGGTTCAACACCTAAGGATTTTGCCGCCCTTTCGGCGTAAGGTTTCATCGAACTGATGAACGACTCTGGTGAATCAAACCTTGCCTTGTCACTGCGAGCGAGCTGGCCAGATTCAATTAGGCGCTGCTCGGTTTCTCGGGCTTTCGAGCGATTGATTGGCATACGTTGTGGCGCTTCTTGTCCCGCTTCACGTATCGCCAACTCATTTTTGTCGATGCCTTTTCCACTGCTTAACTGCGCCACAATCATGTCTGCTAAGCCAAGTGAACCGGAAGAGCTGAGCTCACTGGCCATCTGCTCATCCAACATTTGGCGATAGAACAGCTGGTTTTGGCTGTTCATCAAATCCGATTCAAAACCACTATTGGCTTCGCGCATCGATTTAAACAACATGGAAGTAAAAATCGACTCAAACTGTTTTGCCGCCGCTTCTAGTGCTTTTTGTTCACCGCCATCTTTGTCGTTCACGGCTTGCTGACGTAGCTTATCAAGATTGCTAATGTCGTGAATAAAGCCGATGTCGTTTGGATTGTTAATCATATTGCCTCCAAACCGATCAGATGATGATCAGTTGTCCCTCGATGGCACCCGCTTGTTTAAGCGCTTGTAGAATGGCCATCAAGTCTGACGGTGCAGCACCGACTTGGTTAACCGCGCGAACAAGATCATCCAAGGTTAAGCCCGGCTCAAATTTGAACATTTTGCCTTGTTCTTCGGTCACTGAAATGTCTGAGTTGGGAACAACGACGGTTTCACCACCAGAGAAGCCATTCGGCTGACTCACACTCAAGTTTTCTTTAATCGCAACCGTCATGCCACCATGAGTCACGGCCGCAGGTTTTAATCGAACATGTTTACCCACCACAATGGTGCCCGTACGTGAGTTAACGATGATTTTGGCTGCGCCGTCTGCTGGATCAAACTCGAGGTTTTCAATGGCAGAAAGAAAGGCGACGCGTTGACTGATATCACGGGGCGCTCGCACACGTACCGAAGTCGCATCGACCGCAGAAGCCATTTGAGGACCAAGGAAATTGTTGACGGCATCGGCCATGCGTTGTGCGGTGGTGAAATCAGATTCAAGTAAGTTGAATGTGATGAAGTCACCGCGGCCAAATGGGGTTGGCACTTCACGCTCAACCATGGCACCGCTAGAGATAATACCGACGGTCGGGTTATTGCCGACGATTTTAGAGCCATCCGCCCCTTCTGCACTAAAACCGCTCACCACTAAGTTGCCTTGTGCCACGGCATAAACTTGCCCATCCAAACCTTTCAAGAAGGTTTGCAGCAAGGTACCGCCACGTAAGCTCTTGGCACTACCAATAGAGGAGACCGTCACATCAATCTGTTGACCGGGTTTAGAAAAAGGAGGAAGTTCTGCCGTTACCATTACAGCGGCCACGTTTTTGATTTTTGGCTTGGTTCCCGCAGGCAACTGAATGCCGAAGTTTTGTAGCATTGCGGCAAAACTCTGCTCGGTAAACGGTGTGGATTCACCCGTTCCAGGTAAACCAGAGACAAGGCCGTAACCTACCAATTGGTTGCTTCTTACCCCTGCCACCTGAGCAACATCTTTAATACGCGCCGCATAGGCCGAGGTCATCGGCAATACAAAACATAACAACAGTAGGGTGAACTTTTTCATCTTAACTTACCTTTCTCTAGTGCAGGATCAAGCCGTCAAATTGCCATCGGCTTTGCCGCTTATAGAGAGACATTAAAGAATCGTGCCAAGAATCCAGGCTCTTGCATATCTTGTTGTGTTCCGGTGCCAGAATATTGAATTCTTGCGTTGGAAACGCGATTTGACGCAATAGTATTGTCGAAACTAATGTCATCTGGACGAATTGTGCCACTGAGGCGAATGTATTCATCACCCGTGTTCAGCGTCAGCCACTTCTCACCACGAATCACGAGATTGCCATTGGCCAATACTTCGATCACTTCCACGGTGATGTAACCGCTGATGCTGTTACTCTGTTTTGCCGACGCATCGCCAGTGAAACTGTTGGAGTTACTTAGATTGTAAGAGAAGTTGTACTTATCCCCGATTTTCAACTCTTGTCCACCAACCTCCAGTGGATCCATATTTGAATCGTTGCTTTTCGACAGATCCGCATTGGCACTTTTCGAAGCATTGGTCTTTTCATCCAAAGTGACGGTAATGATGTCGCCGACGCCGCGAGGCTTCGAATCATCATAAAGATTCGACAAATGGTTCACGCTAAATAGAGAGCCCGTTTCGGCGGCATAGTGCTCTGGGGTTTGCTTCGGATGAATCGGAGCCCATGCAGGATCGCCTGCCACAGGGTCACTACGTCCACGTAAGGTATCAACAATGCCTGAACTTTCACTTTTCGATTTGTCGCCTTCTACCGCATCAACAACGGTAGTGGCATTCACCACTTCAGACGTTTCGATCGGCTCAAGCATGGTACAGCCACTCATGATAGTGACTAAAGCAATCAGACTTATGCGTTTCATGGCGATCTTCTCTCCTACTCGTTTAGCTAACTAGTGCTTAAAGCTGCTGGTTAACAAAACTCATCATCTTATCGACCGATGAGATGACTTTTGAATTCATTTCGTAAACACGTTGCGCTTCGATCATGTTGACCAATTCTTCCGTTACGTTCACATTGGATGTTTCTAGCATGGATTGGCGCACTTCACCCAAGCCATCAAGGCCAGGCACCCCTTCTTGTGGGTCACCACTCGCCCCTGTCGGCAAGTAGAGGTTCTGACCAATGGGCTCTAGGCCACCTGGGTTAACAAAGTCGGTAATGGTGATCTGTCCAACCACTTGGTTATTCTGCTGGCCACGAACACGCACAGAGACTTCACCGTCAGTACCGACAGTAATGGAAATGGCGTCTTCAGGGATCACAATTTCAGGTTCTAACGGATAACCCGAACCGGATGTGACCACGACACCTTCACCGTTCAATGTGAACTGCCCATTACGGGTGTAACCAATGTTGCCATCGGGCATGGTGATTTGGAAAAAGCCATCCCCTTCGACCATCAGATCCAACGCATTGGTGGTGGTTTGGGCGTTACCATGTGTATGCACTTTTTGCGTTGCGACTACTTTTGAGCCCGCACCTAACATCAAACCACTGGGCAGTTGAGTATTCTGAGAAGATTGACCACCAGGTTGGTTAATATTTTGGTAAAACAGATCTTCAAATACCGCACGACCCTTTTTAAAACCGATGGTTGAGGCGTTCGCTAGGTTGTTTGAAATTGTCGCGATATTGGTTTGTTGAGCGTCTAAGCCCGTTTTACTTACCCATAGTGCCGGATGCATAATCTGTGACCTCTAATTCTGTTAGCTCATACGAAGCAGAGAATCAGACGACTTGTCCATCTCTTCTGCTGTGCTCATCATTTTTACCTGCATCTCAAACTGACGTTGCAGGTCAATCAGAGCCGTCATTTCACCAACAGCATTCACGTTGCTGCCCTCAATGGCACCTGTCATGATTTGCACCGTTGGATCCGCTTCGTACGGCTGATTGGGTTCCTTGTGGCGGAACAGGCCATTGGTGTCTTTAAACAAGGCACTGTCATTGGTCTTGACCAGCTTAATACGATCGATTTCTTCCATCTCTTCCGCTGGCGCTCCTTGAGGTAAGACCGAGATCGTGCCATCACGGCCGATTTCAATTTTGCTCACAGGAAGAGGAATAGTAATGGGTGCACCACCTTCCCCAAGGACCAAATGTCCACTGGCATTGCTCAGTAGTCCATTTTGATCGACTTTCAGATTACCGTTACGGGTTAACCCTTCTTTGCCTAGTTTATCCATCACCCCAATCCAACCATTTCCCTCAATCGTAATATCGAGGTCACGGCCTGTGGTGATCACACTGCCTTGAGCAAAATTATGTCCAGGACGTTCTGTCATGCTGAAAACTCGAGTAGGTAGCCCGTCACCGTACGCTTGCATTGAACGAGCTTGTGCTAAATCTGCACGAAACCCGGTTGTGCTCACGTTGGCTAGGTTGTTCGCTCGTAGTTGCAGTGCCTGCATATTCTGCTTGGCACCACTCATAGCAAGAAAGAGTGCACGATCCATAATCCGCTCCAAAAATCTTAATCTAAGACCTTAAAAGCAAGCATCATGCCAATTTATTTTATTCAATAAATTCAAATCTATAGAAGAATAACTACGAGAGAGGCAATCAGAGAGAGGCAAACCATCGGTAGAAACGATGCCGATCGGCAATCAAAGAGGCAAAGTATGATAGATGTGAATAATGCTTAGCCTGAGTGAGGTTGTTCAGGCTAAGCACCAGATGAATGTCATGTAAAAACGATTAACGAATCTGCAGGATGTTCTGTTGTAGCTGGTTGTGAACTTCTAGCGCACGAGAGTTTGCTTGGAAGTTACGCTGAGCAGAAATCAGATCCACCAGCTCTTGAGTCATATCGATATTCGACTGCTCAAGCGCACCGCTGGAAACCGTACCAAATGAACCTTTGTTTGATTCACCCCAGATTTTATCGCCTGAGTTATTGGTTGAGTTCCACTGCGTACCACCTTTCTTATCCAAACCTTGCTCATTTGGAACACGTACCAAGGCAACACGACCTAGAGTCACGTTTTCACCGTTAGAGTATGTACCGTAAACACTGCCGTTTTCGTCGATATCAACTTTGGTCAAGAAACCCGTGGTTGCACCATCTTCATCGAACTTTGTCAGTTCAAACGGCGCGGCAAACTGGGTTGATGAGTTTAAATCAAACGCGATGGTTTGCGTTGGATCGCCACCATTCATATCAATCGGCACAGCACCAGCACCAAGCGGATCAGAAATGATCGGTTGACCATTGTTGAGGCTCGCCAATGTACCATCATTATTGAACTTAACGGTGTGACCAATATGACCTGTCGCATTGGTTGCATCACCACCAGCAATATTGAGCGGTTTTTCACCTTGGCTATCGGTTACTGTGTAGTACGTCTGCCAAGTATTGGGTTGAGTCTGATCTTTCAAATAGTAAGTGGTTAATTTGTAAGATTGACCCATTGAGTCATAAATCGTCGAAGAAGTAGAACGGTTATAAGTATCTGGATCTTGGAAATCAAATGCCTGTGGATCTTTTAGCGCACCACTGGCAGGTAGGTTAACACCCACCGTGACATTAGAAGTCTGCTTTGGTTTACCAAATTCCGCTGGAATATTAAGCGGCTGAGGTTCATAAGACGCCACATCACCACTTAATGGATCCACTTGGTAACCCAGTAGGTATTCATCATTCGCCGTCACCATGTAGTTGTCTTTGCTTAAATGAAACGCACCGTTACGAGTTAACTCGTTTTGGTTTGGTACCATACGGTCTTTCGCTACAGCAAAGAAACCTGTACCGCTAATGCGCAAATCCATAGGGTTGTTAGTGTAAATGCTTGAACCTTCGTGGAACTGTTGTGCCACTTGGTTTGCTTGTACACCACCGCCCGGAGTGGTTTTCGCATTGGTGAACAGTGAATTTGAGTAGACATCACCAAACTCCGCACGCGACTCTTTAAAGCCGTAGGTATTGGCGTTGGCAATATTGTTACTCGTGGTGTTCAGATCTAACTGAGCCGCGGATAAACCGCTTAAAGATACATATGACATTCCAAAATCTCCTGAATCTAGCTAGCGTAATTACGCTTTGCCAACTTCTAGTACTTCAGCAAGTCGAACTGGCGATTCAAAGCCAGCCAGATTGAGCAGTACGTTACCATCACCTTTACCTAGCAATACGCTGTTTACGTTGGCGTAAGTGGATACTGGAAAATCAGTAGCCTGACCATCCAACAAACCTGATGCCTTCACTTTGTATTTGCCAGCCGGCAATGGATTACCGTTTTCATCTTTACCGTCCCACTCCACGCGGTTGTCTCCCGCAGGCTTCGCTCCTACCTCAAAAGAACGAATGAGCTGGCCAATCTCATTTTCCACTCGCACAATCACGTTATCCATGGCTTGTGGCAGTTTGACCATTGCAGGCATGCCTGCATTTTCCTGCTTCATCCCAGCCGCTCCGGGAACCAAAACATCACGTCCAACAAGAGATGAAGCTTGTAATGCTTGGTTTGATGTCATCGATGAGTTGAGGCTCTCAAACTGAGAGTTCATCTTGCCGATACCATCAACGGTCGCAAATGACGCCATTTGCGCAATCATCTGGTCGTTACTCACCGGCTTAAAAGGATCCTGTTGAGCAAGTTGCTTGGTCAACAACGATAAAAAGTCTTCTTGTTTAAGCTCTTGTTTACCTGTTGTTTCAGTCGGCTTTTTACTCTCTTGCAAACTTTTAAGCTGGTCGATATAGGACAAGCCGCTTTGACCAACGTTATTAATTCCGGCCATACGCTACCTCCTTATCCTTATTGACCCATCTGCAGCGTACGCAGCAGCATTTGTTTACTAGCATCTGCAACTTGAACGTTTGTTTGGTACGCTCGTGAAGCAGAAATCATGTTGGCCATCTCTTCCATCACATTGACATTAGGCTTGTAGATATAGCCTTCATCGTTTGCGAGTGGGTGCTCTGGGTTGTATTCCGCGCTCAACGGCTTATCGCTTTCCACAATGCCTAGTACTTTCACAGGAACCGTGTCCCCGCGGTTGTACATGGCATTACTTAACTCAGCACCAAACACCGCGTGACGGGCTTTGTATGTGTCTTTAGCAGAGCTGCTGACACTATCCGCGTTGGCTAAGTTGCTCGAAGTGGTATTTAGACGAACAGATTCAGCACTCATTGCAGAACCAGTCACATTGAACACATTAAATAAGCTCATCTAATTAATCCCCTTTGATTGCTTTCGTTAAGTTCTTAAATTTGCTACCTAGAAAATCCAGTGATGCCTGATGACGGATTTGATTTTGCATAAAGAGGTTACGCTCTAAATCTAAATCCACCGTGTTGCCATCGCCGGTATCAGGTTGCGTTGGTAAACGATAAAGCTTCTCACCCATTACCGTTGTAGTGGCAGGAATGTGCCGACCATCCGTGCGGCTAAGACCAATGCTTGCCCCCGAACTTGCCGCCTGCAATTCCTTGGTAAAGTCTAGCCCTCTTGCCTTATAGCCAGGTGTGTTTGCTTGCGCAATGTTAGTAGAGATAACCTCTGCATTGCGTTCACGCACGCCCACCGTGTGTTGGTGGATACCTAGAGCCTTGTCAAAAGAGATAGCCATAACTTGCCTCTACAAAAAGAACTGACCGTTATTGGTTAAACAAAAGCAATTACTGTGCCAAAAGGCAAAAACAATCAAATTTGTTTAAAACCTACACTTCACCTGCAATAACCAAGCCATATCGAGAAGGAAATGTCATAAAGCTTCATCCATATAGCTGGTTTTAAAATTATACACCCAAACAGTCTGAAGACGCCTGTTTCGTGGAAGTGAACCAGAGAGCTCGAAGGAAAATGACAGAAGAGCTAAGAGGCTGAGGGAAACTAGGGACTAGGGACTAGGGACTAGGGACTAGGGACTAGGGACTAGGGACTAGGGACTAGGGACTAGCAAACTAGCAAACTAGCAAACTAGCAAACTAGCAAACTAGCAAACTAGCAAACTAGCAAACTAGCAAACTAGCAAACTAGATATAAAAAAACAGCTCGAGAATGTCGAGCTGTTTGAATTTTGTCTGTTGCTTTGCAAGTTACTTCAACTTGTAGATGATACCTGGATTACAACGAACCATTTCGAATCGGTCTGTCAATCCGGTTAGAGACTCTGATGCCCCTAACAGTAAGTAACCACCAGGGTTCAAACTGTTCGCCATCTGGTTCAGCACTTTTGATTTCATATCTGGTGAAAAGTAAATTAATACGTTTCGGCAGAAAATGATGTCAAACTTACCCAGTAACGCATAGCTATCCATCAAGTTTTGTGGCCTAAAATTCACCAAACGCTTTACGTTGTCTTTGACTTTCATGCGGCCATCACCTGCGTCTTCAAAGAAAGTGCGGCGACGCTCTGGTGACAAGCCTCGGCCTAGAGCAAGATTGTCGTACACTCCAGCACGACACATATCCAACATGCTGGCTGAGATATCCGTCGCGGTAATCGATACGCTGGTTAACATGCCGGGCTTGCGTTGTTGAGTCTCTAGCACCGTCATGGCCATCGAATAAGGCTCTTGACCTGACGAACTTGCTGCTGACCAAATTTTAATAGGTCGACGACTCGCCGCTACCTCAGGCAAAAGCTTTTCTGCCAACACGGTGAAAGGATAGGTATCACGAAACCATAAGGTTTCATTCGTTGTCATTGCATCGACTGCTGCCACTCGAAGTTCGCGATTGCGGCCTGTGACCACATCTCTTAACAAATCAGAGAGTGAAGCGAGTTTGAATTTGGTGACCAATGGGCTGAGACGGCTACGAACCAAATACTGCTTACTGTCACCCAACACGATACCGCACTGGGACTCTAGAAAACGGCTAAAGTCTCGATACTCTTGGTCACTGATTGTAATAGCAGTCATTAACGTCTCTTTATTATTAGTTTGTTAGTGCAGTTTTCACTGCATTACCCAATTCGTCTGGATTAAACTTCGCAATAAACGCATTCGCGCCGACTCGTTCCACCATAGCTTGGTTAAAAACACCACTCAAGGATGAATGCAAGATGACATACAAACCTTTCAGTTCGGCATGGCGACGAATTTCCGCGGTTAAAGTATAACCGTCCATTTCAGGCATTTCGATATCCGAAATCACAAGAGAAATTTGATCTTTAATTGGACCCTCCGCGGCCATTTCAAGCAACTTCTCATAAGCTTCTTTGCCATCTTTTACCGCGACGCATTCAAAACCGATATTGGTAATGGCGCGCTCTACCTGTTTACGAGCCACGGTCGAGTCATCGGCGATTAAGATACGACGTACAATCGCTTTTTCAGTTTCTACTTTGGCAATTTCTTCACCAATCGAAGAATCCATCGTTTCATCCACTGGCGCGATTTCAGCCAAAATTTTCTCAACGTCAAGAATTTCGACCAACTCATTGTCGATATTAGTCACAGCCGTTAAGTAGTTGGCCTTGCCTGCACCCTGTGGTGGTGGAAGAATCGCTTCCCAATGCATGTTGATGATGCGTTCAACAGAAGTCACCAAAAACGCTTGAATAGTGCGGTTGAACTCCGCAATAACGACAAAGCACTTGTCGATATCTTGAGTTGGACGTCCACCAATCGCTAGACTGAGATCAATCACTGAAACTGTATGGCCACGAATATGAGCCACACCTTTAACGAGTCGGTGCAGATTGGGCATTGAAGTAAGCTTTGGGCACTGTAATACTTCTTTTACTTTAAATACGTTAATACCATAACGTTGTCGGCCCATTAAACGAAAGGTTAGCAACTCCAGTCTATTTTGACCAACGAGTTGCGTCCGTTGATTCACGGAATCAAGAATCCCCGTCATAAGCTCATCTCCATCTCAAACTTTTTGATTAAAAGTGATAATCTAATTACAGCTGCATAACACCAGAGAAACAGAATGGCGTATTCTAATACTTATTTATCTTCATTTACCATCTATAAGTGTAGAGCTTTCTATAAAAGTTACGCTAAGTCTATCGGCATTTTGCTAACTTTGTTTAGTTTTTTTGCGCATGGCGCGACAGAAAATCAAATAAAACAGATACAGTTAGCGGCAGAAGAACATCTTTTAGCCAATGTAGACACGCCACTAGGCGGCCACCTTAACGTAACGGCCGCTAATATAGATAGTAGAATAAAAGCGACTGATTGCCCGATTCCTTTGATCACAAGTTCAAATTCAACCAATAGCACGCGCAGTAACATAAACGTGTTAGTAGAGTGCCCTCCTGACGAGTGGCAAATTTATGTACCAGTGAGGCTATCTATTGCCGTCCCTTTAGTGACTGCAACACGCTCCTTAACTCGCGGTGAGATCATTGGATTTTCAGACGTCAGCATTAGCCTGATCGAACTCCAGCGATTTCGCAAAGACGGTTACTCTGAGGCAGAGCAAGTTATTGGCGCAAAAGTAAAACGTATTTTACGCCCCGGAGATGTGGTTGAAAGAGGGGATATCTGCGTTGTCTGTCGCAATGAAAAAGTGGTGATAAAAGCAACAAAGGATGGGATGACTATCACAACTCAAGGGACCTCTCTACAAGATGGTGCCGCTGGAGAGCAAGTGCGGGTGAAAAATGACAAGTCTCAGCGTATAATCGAAGGCATCGTGACTGGCATTGCTGAAGTCACGGTTTCGTTTTAACATAACGTTCATACTTTCACAGAGGATCGTCCTCCGTTTCGGCCCGAATCCTGCTAGAAAGAAATTGGAAATTTTTTCTAAAGTATTGTCCATGATGGTCGATACTGAGTGTACAAATCCCATACTGTGTAGGTAAGGTTTAAATATGGCAAGTATCGACAACATACGCTCAGGCCAAATGATGACGACGAATAGTCGTGGTCCTGCGCGTGCTGACTCAAATTCAGTATCAGATACCCGTGAAGCGAAAAAAAGCAACGTGGGTCAAGATGCCGTCTCTTTGAGTCAACAAAGTCGTGATATTGAACAGCTTCACCAAGAGATGGCAGCAAAACCTGCATTTGATGCAGCAAAAGTTGCCGCTATCAAGGAAGCGATCGCAAACGGTTCTTACCGTGTTGATCCTGAGAAGTTGGCAGATAACATGATGAAATTTGAAAATGAATTGGCTGACCGTGTAAAAGCGTAGAGTCGAGGTAGATAGTCATGGCTGCTTTGGTAGACTTAGTGAATTTTCAATTTGAAAACGCTAAAGCTCTTTCGATTGTGTTGGAAAAGGAAAGCAAAGTGATTGCTAGCCGCATTTCGTCAGATATCGAAAAAATTGCCAAAGAAAAAATGACACTCATTGGTCGTTTACAACAAACTGACCAGCGTATTGCCTCTCACCCGCATGTCAATCAACTTACCGAAGACTCTTATCTCAAAGAGACGGTCGCCAATATTCAGTCGATCATTCTCGACTGTCAACAGATCAACCAAATTAACGGTGAAGCGCTTACTCGCGCTCAATCTAGCTTCAACAAACTCAATAATATGATGCAACACAGCCATGGGAAGATCGGCATGACCTACAATGCTGGTGGTAAAACGCATACCATTTCTACCCTAGGCACTAACATTAAAGCCTAGAGCTGCTTTTTCTTGCCCTTCTTTTTCAACTCATAGACTGACAAATTACTCAGCCTCCAAACTTGCTTTTATCGATAGCTTTCGTTTTGCGTGTCGACTCTACTTAAAAGAAAATCCACTGAAACATCCTATGGAACGCAAAAAGCGGCCAATGGCCGCCTTCTGAGATTATCTGGGATAGCTGGAGCATTAAAAGAGAGTTTGTTGACGTTTCTCTGGAATCTGCTGTACTTCACCATAGTCGCGTAATTTATCCATTTTTCGGATATCCAAACGCAACTCAGTGACATAGCTGTCACCCACTGGGTAACTACGTACCACTTCCGCACCACGAATCACACCATCAACGGCACCTGAGGTATTTTCCACGCCCAAACGCTGATCTTCCAAATGCGCTCTACCACTCACTCGCATACCATACACCTGCTCAGCAAGTTCACGATACGCATCGATTTTAGAGGCTCTCATCGCTCTCACGCGTCTCTCTTCGTCTGTTCGACCAGTTTGCTCACTAATGCTCGCGTAACCAACGGCCACTAACATATCATCTTGACGCATCTGTTGTAGAGGTTGGCATCCAACCATCAATAACATAGTGATGAGTACAATATAGTGCTTCATAACCCCTCCTATGGACGCAATATGACCGTATACGGTTGACGAATAGTTGGATCTGAACGAATAATGACGCCATCTTGAGTTCGAATACTGTTTAATGTGTCCAAGTCGCGACCAATGCGTTCAGCAGGCAAGAAACCTTGAGCAGACGCCACAACCACACGTGTTTGCATCCCCACCACTCGTGCATTCACTAACACACCGCCTTCTTGTCGTAACATAGTGCCCGTTAGAACATATTGAATCTCTTGTTCTTGTGCCAAATCTTTCCAATCTCGGCTCAACGCAAAATCGCCTTGCTGCGTCACTTGAATCGATCCTGTTGTTTTAAAGTCGACGACCTTAAAACCGCGACGTTGAAGCTGATAAATAAAGCCTTCAGACACAGAGTTGCCAAGCCAGTTGGTTGAATCCATATTTTGCAGATCAACAAACGAGGTCACCGCAATTGGCGTTCTTGCTGACACACTGGTATTGGATAGGATCAGATCTTCCGTCAGGCTCTCAACAAAGAAGTCCATCGTATGACGCGGGCTTTCCATTAGCATAAACTGGCTACCCGAGTACGGTTCTTTACCGTTGTATATCGGTGAGTAGGCGCATGAACTCAAAGCCATGACGGACGCTACAACAATCCATTTTTTCATGGGGTTAATCTCCAGATAATCTTAGATGTCCATTAAGACTGTTTTTGTTTTCCGACTGGTTTACAATCTTGGAACAGTCTTTGCTTTTGTATCTCTGCAACAAGTTAAAAGCGACATCTCTAATACAGCTAATAAATGCAAAGCAATATTTATACCCACTTGGGAAACCAACGATGAAAAAATTTACTTTTGGCTTTATTTCAACCACTTGGATGATACTAGCCTCAATCAATGCTCAAGCCGCTTGGTACGAAGCAACCGGAGTTGCCACCATTGTGTCGTCAGAAGAGGTGGCAAGAGTACACGCATTGGAAGACGCTCTGTATAAAGCAGTAAACTTCTCTGGCGCAGACATCGGTAGCTTAAGTAATCTTCGCCCTTACTTGGAAGAAAGCCGCACGGAGTATCAATTTACTAACCATGAAGTGCGCTATATTTTGGTCGAGTCTCTACGTTCACGTGGCAACAAGGTCGAAGTGCGCGCCAGAATTGACATTTATCCATCGGCAACTGGTTGCCACGTTAGTCAATACAAGAAGACTATTTTGGTTGGCAACATTGATATCGCATCACCTCAACAAGCGGTGATGGGCCAGATATATAAAGTTGGCGATGATTTTAGCCACGTCATCAACCGCCAGTTTGATCAAGAATCCAGAAGTTTTGTTTCCCTCGGTACTACCGATTACGAAATCGATAAACGCAGACCAGAGCGTATCAAGATGATTGCACAAGATACTGGTGCACAGTACATCATCGGCGGTGTCATTACGGATCTCACCGCAACAATCGAGTCAAAATTGCTTTCCGATGACGTTATCAACCGACAATTTGCTTTAGAAATGCAGGTCTACGATGGCAAAACGGGTAATGAAGTTTATGCCCGAAGTTATCGTGAGGTGGCAAAATGGCCATTTGCAAAAACCAGCCAAATTGATACGCGCAGCGCGCGTTTTTGGGCGTCAACATATGGTGAAATGATGCTACGCGTTAGCCGCAACATTATGTTGGATATGGAATCAGAAGTTTCTTGTAAGATTACACTGCCTGAAGTTGTCGCGGTATTTGGTGATACCATTACGATGGATCTCGGTCGTGTTCATGGGGTAAAAGAAGGCGATCAATTACAGCTTTGGCACACCGCATCATTTATTGATCAACATGGTTTGCCTCGTAATAAAGTGTCTCGAAGTGAAATCACGCTTACCGTGTCACGTGTCTACGAAAACGAAGCGGAACTCACCGTGAACCAAAACAACTTGGCGTCCAGCATTCAAATTGGCGACGTCATGCAAAAGCTGTAAAAAACTTATCAAACAGCAATACAAAAAAGCCGCTAAACTAAGCGGCTTTTCGTTTGATCAGTTATGCATTCCACTCAAAAACCAAGGCGTATTTTGGTTTTTCCTGTTCAATCCCTGCGGGGGCAATCTCCGTTTGCTCGTTGACAGAAGGCATGACCGGCTCAATCACATTGTCATCGACATTTTGATCTGATGTGACATTAACTGGCGTTGTTTGAACACTCGGTTCGTTTCCATCAAGTGCTTTTGACTCTGGTAACAACAGCGGATCATCAAACTTCGTCACTTTGGCATGTTTTACTACCTCTTGTTCAAACGCTTCTTTGGATGCGAGTAGATGAACACGAAGCAGCAACTCACTGCCTTTTATCTCTAACACATCAATGTTTGCCACCGAGTTTAATGACGTCATTGTTGCTTCCAATGTAAAAAAGTCTATTGCATTGTTCACATTCAGAAATTTGACAACGACCGATTCAGAAGACTCTCCTAACACCAAAACAGCACTTCGTTTGGCATAAAAATCCGCCACTGTATTAATGAGCTGCTCTGCAGCGTCAGCACCATTTTGCGTCCCACCGAGAGGTGCTACATTTGATTTCACCATGTTCGCTGGCGTTTGATCATATAAGTTCCAACGTAAAGTATTACCTTGAGCGCGGATGACAAGCACACCATCAACCGGGTAACGGCCACTCGCCAAGCTAATCGGCGCAACAAAACCACCCCATAAGTCAGACACTTCAATACCAGTAATATCATCAAAATCACCCACTGGAAAAGTCAGCGGTAAACCCCTATCCCGAGCGATAGCGCGTAGCTCATCAACGAGTTCAGTGCTGGAATGCTCCCAGGCAATTTTGCGGTCGTAGTTTTGTTCTTCGACGAGCCAAACTAACAAGTTGCTACGTTCTGCTGGCCAAAATGGCAGTTGCGCTTGAGTTAGCAACGAGCGAATTTGCGCGTCGTTGAACAGGAGTTTCAGAGACATGACGTCATTTTGCTTGCCGTAGCTCAACTGTGAAATATATCGTGAACTCGCCTGAAGCGCTTTGGTGACAACAGGGTTGCTTATCGCATCTTGGTATCCCGAAGCGCGGACTATCACCTGTTGCATCGCCTGCTGGCGGGCTAACTCTTCACCTTTCTCTTTGCTGCTGTCAATCGCCACTTCTGTCCGGTATATATCAACCTGAGTTAATGCATATGCGGGAAGCGATAAACACCCGACCATCAATAAAGCTAAATAGCGCATACATATCCTAACTTACTTATTTCGAAAGCCGATGATAAGCAACTCTCCCATCATGAGCAAGAAAACAGCATGTTTTTACGTGACTTCTAACATAACGGCATAGAAAGCGCTTATTTCGTTCAGCTCATCAATGAACTGACGCAATCCAGCAAAAATTTGATCAAAAATACTTAGCAAACGTTTGCAAGGTGATAGAATCCTGCAAATTTATTCGCATGATTATTAATAGGGAATCTTTTATGAAAAATGCTTTACAGGGCGCGCAGATGTTGTTTGTCGCATTCGGTGCATTGGTACTTGTACCCCTGCTTACCGGATTAGACCCTAACGTTGCTTTATTTGGCGCAGGTGTCGGCACCTTACTGTTTCAGGTGATCACAAAACGAAGCGTTCCTATTTTTCTTGCCTCCTCTTTCGCTTTTATCGCTCCAATCATGTTTGGCATTCAAACTTGGGGGATTGGCGCGACCATGGGCGGTTTAATGGCGGCGGGTTTCGTCTACATTGCCTTAGGTGCACTGATTAAAGTTCGCGGTGTTGAGTTCATCCACAAATTATTGCCACCTGTTGTAGTAGGCCCAGTGATCATTGTTATCGGTTTGGGTCTGGCTCCTGTTGCAGTCAACATGGCTCTAGGTAAAACCGGTGATGGTGCCGTCCAATTGATTGAAGGCAATGCCGCCTTGTGGATCTCCTCGGTTTCGCTCTTGGTCACCATTGCGATTAGTGTATTTGCTAAAGGTTTCCTAAAGTTACTGCCCATTTGCGGTGGTATTTTCGCTGGTTACGCGATGAGTTTAGCATTTGGTGTGGTCGACTTTACTCCCGTTGCGCAAGCGGCTTGGCTTGCATTACCAAATTTCACCGCACCTGAATTTAATATCAATGCCATTTTGTTTATGATCCCTGTGGCAATTGCCCCTGCGGTTGAGCACGTAGGTGATATGTTGGCGATCTCAAACGTAACAGGCAAAAAATACCTGAAGAAACCAGGGCTTCACCGTACGATCACAGGAGATGGGGTCGCAACGATTGCCGCTTCTATGGTCGGCGCGCCACCAAACACGACCTACAGCGAAGTGACTGGCGCGGTGATGCTTACCAAAGCTTATAACCCTGTCATCATGACTTGGGCTGCGGTGACGGCCATCGTATTGGCTTTGGTTGGAAAACTGGGCGCATTATTACAAACGGTACCAGTACCGGTTATGGGCGGAATCATGATTTTGCTGTTTGGCTCTATCGCTACCGTTGGTCTAAACACTCTGATCAAAAATCACGTTGATCTGCATAAATCTCGTAATCTTGTCATCGTAGCGGTCACACTGGTATTTGGTATTGGTGGAATGGCCTTTGGTATTGGTGAGTTCAGCCTACAAGGCGTCAGTCTATGCGGTATCGTCGCGATCGTTTTAAACCTTATCCTTCCACATGAGATGGGCGAAAACCACGTAGTGGATAATGCTCAAATGGAAGAAGAAGTACAAAACTAGATTAGCAGAACGTGTAAACGCTCTTCGCTACATCACAAATTCGTTCGTTCCAAAACAAAAAATCCCAAACTATGTTTGGGATTTTTTATTGTTGGCTCTAATCGTGGTTATAGGCCGGCTTCGGCAAAGACTTGATTGACAATCTCTTGCGCTTCCAACTCAATTTGTTTGAGGTGCTCTGCGCCTTTGAAGCTCTCACAATAGATCTTATAGATATCTTCAGTACCCGATGGACGCGCAGCAAACCAACCATTTGCCGTTGTCACTTTTAGACCACCAATCGCCGCACCATTACCAGGCGCATGGGTCAGTCTCGCGGTAATCTCATCACCTGCCAAGGTTTCCGCCTTCACCATTTCAGCAGAAAGCTTCTTCAGCACCTCTTTTTGAGGACCATTGGCAACGGCTTGGATTCGGCTGTACTGAGACTCACCGTGTTTAGCCGCCAGCTCATCGTAATATTGCTGCGGGTTTTTACCGGTCACTGCGGTGATTTCCGCAGCCAGTAAACAGAGAATGATGCCATCTTTGTCTGTCGACCATGGTGTGCCATCTTGGCGCAAGAATGAGGCTCCCGCACTCTCTTCACCACCAAAGCCAAACTTACCGTTGTACAACCCATCCACAAACCATTTGAAGCCAACCGGTACTTCACATAGCTCACGACCAAGGTCGGCCACCACGCGGTCAATCATAGCGCTGGAAACTAGGGTCTTACCCACTGCCACATCCGCAGCCCAACCTTGACGATGACGGTATAGATAATCAATACAAACGGCTAAGAAGTGGTTCGGATTCATCAAGCCTTTTGTTGGCGTGACAATACCATGGCGATCGTAATCTGGGTCATTACCAAACGCGAGATCATACTGATCTTTTAGCGCCAGCAATCCAGCCATTGCGTAGGGAGAAGAGCAGTCCATACGCACCACACCATCTTTATCCAATGACATAAACTGGAAAGAAGGGTCAATGGCTTCACTCACTAAAGTAAGATCTAAATTGTATGCTTTACCAATCTGACGCCAATAATCAATGCCACTGCCGCCAAGAGGATCGACACCCAATTTCAGGCCTGCTTTTTGGATGGCAGCCATATCGATCACATTCACCAAGTCATCGACATAAGGTTTGACCAGGTCTTGCTCGACAAATAGCGATGACGCTTTTGCTTGCGCCAAAGGCATACGCTTAACACCTTGCAAACCCTCTGCGATGAGTACGTTTGCACGATTCTCAATTCGCTGTGTGAGCTCGCCTTCAGCGGGGCCACCATGAGTCGGATTGTATTTGATACCGCCATCTTGTGGTGGGTTATGAGACGGAGTGATCACAATACCGTCTGCTTTTTCTTTGTGTTGTAAGTTGTATGTCAGGATCGCATGGGAAATACCCGGAGTTGGGGTATAGCCATTTTGTTCTTGTACAATCACAGTCACGCCATTGGCAATCAGCACTTCAACAACGGTAGAAAACGCTGGCTCAGACAACGCATGCGTATCTTTACCCACAAAAAGAGGACCCGTTGTCCCTTGCTCTGCACGTACTTCAGCCACCGCTTGAGCAATCGCTAAAATATGATGTTCGTTAAAAGTGGATTTATCCGCACAACCACGATGCCCTGACGTACCAAACTCGACTTTGTGTGCTGGGTTTGTTGGATCGGGTTGAAGGAGGAAATAATTAGCAACGAGTGCTGGGATATTGTGAAGATCTTCTTGCAGAGCTTTCTGCCCTGCACGAGGGTGCATAGCCATTAATGACATCCTTTCTTAAAATATACTCAAACAAAAAAGCCTCATAATATCGGCATAATCTTGCGCATTATGAGGCTTCTATCAGGTTTCTTAAATTGAACCTGTTACTTTTTCAATTAAATCAGGCTGGAATTCCATATGTACCATCACTTGCTCAACCATTTGCCTCTTACGGCTGGTGTTGTTATTGGTGATGACCCAAAAACCCGTGCCTGGAATGGATTTGGGTTTCGTCGTATTGCCATTTTCTAGCAATGTCGCCTCATTGTCGGCGAAGTAAACACGCTTACGACCTTTCACTTTTGTCGCTTGAGCAAACGACTCAGGGTTGATTCGATGTAGCGTGCTCAGCACAAGCATAAATCGATCGATCGCTTTCTTTAGAGACGCAAACTCATCAGAAATCAGTAGTGAGCGCATTTCTTTGACAGCATCAAACTGAGTTTCTTTGCCTGCATCTCTACTGACAACAATCCCTTTGGGTTCCACCGCAGCTGGAACTGAAGCCTGACAACCATCGGCCTTTAATAAGCGACGCAGAATATCTGACGCACTTTCGCCAATATGTTGGGTTTGACTAGCAATGTAACGGTATAGATCCTCATCAACCTCAATTGTTTTCATTCGCTTTTCACAATCTCAATGTTTAAACTCTGGGGGATTATAACGAGATCCTCACGGATACTCCACGTTAAACCCATCACGAACAAGATAAAATGTCAGCATTGCTCAATTACAAACTCGAAGGTGACGGTCAAGCCATTGTTTTGCTACACGGCTTGTTCGGCAGTTTAAGTAACTTAGGTCTACTCGCGCGAGATCTCTCACAAGATCATCATGTCATCAGCTTAGACCTCCGTAACCATGGCTTGTCTTTTAAGTCTCAACAACACGATTACACGCTCATGGCTCAAGATGTTATCGACACGCTAAGCACATTAGGTATCGATAAAGCGATTATCATCGGTCATTCAATGGGTGGAAAAGTGGCGATGAAAATGGCCAATCTCGCGCCTAATCTCGTCACTCAGTTGATCGTGTTAGACATGGCCCCCGTCGCGTACCAACAAAGGCGTCATGATAATGTTTTTAACGGACTGCACGCGGTCATGGAACAGAAGCCAACATCACGCCTTGAGGCATTACAATTACTCGAGCACCACATTGAACTCGATGGCGTTCGACAGTTTCTTGCCAAGTCATTGTACAAAGAAGGCAATCATTTGGCATGGCGATTTAATGTCGACGCCCTGATCACTAACTACGATGCAATATTAGGTTGGACACCGATCGAGCAGACCAACATTCCCACCTTGTTTGTTAAAGGAGGCGATTCTGACTATTTGACGACAGAGCATCAAAGCTTGGTTCAGCAGCAGTTTGGTCGAGCAAAAGCGCACGTTATCGCTGGTACTGGGCATTGGCTGCACGCAGAAAAACCAGCAGAAGTCCTTCGTGCGATCAGAAAATTTATTACCAGTTAACAAATCAGAAAAAACGCTGAGTTTTATTGGGATATCCCCACTTTGTGTGCATTAACTTTATCGTTCAAGAGTGGTATAGTGCGCGCAAGCTAAATTGGCATTAAAGGAACGCTATGCTTTACGACTATATGAACATACTGGAATCAATAGGACTTGATCTTTTATTTGCCTCGATCTTTTTTTTGATTGGCATGGCAATAAAGGACGTTTTGAACCAAGGTAATGTTCCCGTTTTTGGTCGTCGTATTGTGTGGCTGGTACTTTTCCTTGGCTGTGCCGGTTTTATCGCAAAAGGTATTATTCAGCTTAGCTGGGAAGGCACTGGTTTAGGGTGATCCCAAAACGTCAGTGCCAACAACAGACAATATTAAAGGTATAAACTCTATGGCAAGTGTAGGTATCTTCTTCGGCAGCGACACAGGCAACACCGAAGCCGTTGCTAAGATGATTCAAAAGCAACTAGGTAAAAAACTCGTTCACGTACAAGACATCGCAAAAAGTAGTAAAGAAGATATCGACAACTTCGACCTGCTGCTTTTAGGCATCCCAACTTGGTACTACGGTGAAGCTCAGTGTGATTGGGATGACTTTTTCCCAGAGTTAGAGAAAATCGACTTCTCGACGAAACTAGTGGCCATTTTTGGTTGTGGCGACCAAGAGGACTACGCAGAATATTTCTGTGACGCAATGGGCACTGTTCGCGATATCGTAGAAGCAAAAGGCGGCACCATCCTAGGTCACACTTCAACTGAGAGCTACGAGTTCGAAGCGTCAAAAGCCTTAGTTGCTGGTGATGACAGCCTATTCGTCGGTTTATGCATTGATGAAGATCGCCAACCAGAACTGACTGAAGAGCGTGTTAAAAACTGGGTAGAGCAAATCTACGAAGAAATGTGCTTAGCAGAGTTAGATGATTGATAGAAAAACCTCCCACGGGAGGTTTTTTTTCAACATGACGTTGATGCTTCTTCACGATACTGAGGTTTCTTCCTTACATAAAGTTTGCGCTGAACTTCTGAGACAACATTGCCTTGTTCATCTTTCACATGAGTCACAAACTCAGGAAAACACTTTTCCCCCATCCTAGTCACAGTATATATCTCATCCAATACCGCTTGGGTTACCTCAAATCTGGCATAGAGATCCGTTTTCCCCGGTTGAATAAAATTGATACTCGCTTCCTTGTCCCAGACATAGTATTCCTCTCCCAAAATCCCCATCAACATTAATGAGTAAACAGGATCCGTTAAAGAGAAAATGCTACCGCCATACTGGGTACGATTGGCGTTTTTGTTCCACCAGCGCAACTTTAATCGCATTTCCACGGTTCTAAAATCATCACTAATGCTCGAAATTCGTATTCCTGCCCCCCAAAAAGGCGGCCAAATGTTTAAAGCAAATTTTACGATTCCTGGTCTATAGATCCTTGCGAGTTGCTTGTTCATGCGTCCCTTGCTCTCTTTGCACAACTGTTATTAAAATGTAACTGGTCAGATGAGCAATATAAGCGACCTTGCACCAATTTACAAAAAGAATCTAGTAACCCTTTGAAGTTCGTGGTTTATTGTTATCTCTGGTTAACCTATAATGTTCAGAATATTGAATTCTGTTAATTGCGGCAGATCATCAACGGGAAAGTATATGTCAGACAACAACCAAGCGCTAAAGGATGCTGGTCTTAAAGTTACCCTTCCAAGGCTGAAAATTTTAGAAGTACTACAGCAACCGGATTGCCAACACATCAGTGCAGAAGACCTTTATAAGAAGCTGATTGATCTTGGCGAAGAGATTGGTCTTGCGACTGTATATCGCGTGTTAAACCAGTTTGATGATGCCGGTATTGTTACTCGCCACCATTTTGAAGGCGGTAAATCGGTATTCGAACTCTCAACTCAACACCATCATGATCACTTAGTGTGCTTGGATTGTGGTGAAGTAATTGAGTTCTCAGACGACATTATCGAAGAGCGCCAAAAAGAAATCGCCGCCGCTTATAATGTTCAACTGACAAACCACAGCCTCTATCTTTACGGCAAGTGTGGCGATGGCTCATGCAAAGGTAATCCAGACGCGCATAAGCGTAAGAACTAATTTCTAACCAAGACACAAAAGCCAGCTTAACGCTGGCTTTTTGCTGTTTCCAATAAAAAACCCAACTCTAAGAGTTGGGTTTGTATTCAGTTTGTTCGTGTTACTGCGCTTCGATCTTCGCCCAAGTATCTCGTAAACCTACGGTGCGGTTGAAAACCAAATGCTCTTTAGAAGAGTCTTTAGAGTCCGCACAGAAGTACCCCATACGCTCAAACTGGTAGCCTTTCTCAGCTTCCGCTTCTACTAGGCTTGGCTCGACAAAACCCTTCAACACAGTGAGTGACTCTGGGTTAATTGTGGATGCAAAATCATCCGCCGCTGCTGGGTTTGGTACCGTGAATAGACGATCGTACAAACGAATTTCAGCAGGAACGCCTTTATCCGCCGATACCCAGTGAATTACACCACGGACTTTACGACCATCAGCTGGGTTAACGCCCAATGTTTCTGAGTCGTAAGTACAGAAGATGGTTGTGATATTACCTTCGTCGTCTTTCTCAACACGTTCAGCTTTAATCACATACGCGCCACGGAGACGCACTTCACTGCCGAGAACCAAACGTTTGTACTTCTTGTTCGCTTCTTCACGGAAATCTTCACGCTCGATCCAAATTTCACGGCTAAACGGCACTTCACGCGCACCCATTTCTGGTTTATTTGGGTGGTTAGCAACCGTTAGATTTTCTACTTCGCCTGCAGGGAAGTTCTCAATCACTAGCTTAACAGGATCCAACACCGCCATTGCGCGAGGGGCATTTTCATTCAAATCATCACGAATACAAGATTCAAGCGAGCTAAACTCGATCATGTTTTCTTGCTTCGTCACACCGATACGCTTGCAAAACTCGCGAATGGACGCTGGTGTGAAACCGCGACGGCGTAAACCAGAGATAGTTGGCATACGTGGGTCATCCCAACCATTAACCAATTTCTCGGTCACTAGTTGGTTAAGCTTACGCTTAGACATCACTGTGTATTCAAGATTCAGACGGCTGAACTCATACTGATGAGGACGGCAATCAATGGTGATGTTATCGAGAACCCAGTCGTACAAACGACGGTTGTCCATAAACTCAAGAGTACAAATTGAGTGCGTAATGCCTTCTAACGCGTCCGAAATACAGTGCGTGAAGTCGTACATTGGATAAATGCACCATTTGTCACCGGTTTGGTGGTGAGACGCAAAACGCACGCGGTAAAGTACTGGATCACGCATAACAATGAACGATGAAGCCATGTCAATCTTCGCACGAAGGCATGCTTTACCTTCTTCAAAACCGCCGTCGCGCATTTTTTCAAACAGCGCAAGGTTTTCTTCGACAGGACGATCACGGTAAGGGCTAGGCTTACCAGGCTCAGTCAACGTACCACGGTATTCACGGATCTGCTCTGGACTTAGCTCATCAACGTACGCTAAGCCTTTGTTAATCAGTTCCACTGCATACTCGTAAAGCTTGTCGAAATAGTTCGATGAGTAACAGATCTCATCGTCCCATTCAAAGCCTAACCAGCTCACATCATTTTTGATCGACTCAACGTATTCGATGTCTTCTTTCTCAGGGTTGGTATCGTCGAAACGAAGATTACACTTACCCTGATAGTCCTGAGCAATACCAAAGTTCAAACAGATCGATTTCGCATGGCCGATGTGTAGGTAGCCGTTTGGCTCCGGTGGGAATCGTGTATGCACACTCGTGTGTTTGCCATCCGCCAGATCTTTATCAATGATCTGACGAATAAAGTTTGATGGACGAGCATCAGCTTCACTCATCTAAAGCACCTCAAGTTTGTTTTAGTATTGTTCAGAGAAAACTTAGCTCCGAAGCTGCATTCAGCCTTCAGAGCACACTGCCGTTAATGATCCACAATTATGCGCCAATAGACAATAAGATCTCGCGTTTAAATGGGATTATTTATCTTAAACAACCACGATAAAGCACTAAAATAGAAAAAGCCTCCCTAGGGAGGCTTTGATCTTGTTTCATGTGATTGCGATTAAGGCAGTTTCACATCAGATAGGTCTTCGTTAGCACCAATTGCTTTCATTTCGCCAGCAACGATTTCTGCTAGAGGACCAAGGATAACTTGTAGGTTGTTTTCGCCAAGCTTAACCACACCTTTCGCACCCAGTTTCTTAAGTACTGCTTCGTCAGCAACAGAGCGGTCTTTAAGCGTTAGACGCAGACGAGTGATACATGCATCGATTGATGTTAGGTTCTCATGACCGCCTAGTGCCTTAAGGTACTGACGAGCTAGGTCACCACTTTTTGCATCACCAGATGACTGAGCAACTTCAGAGTCATCGTCTTCACGACCAGGCGATTTCAGGTTGAACGCGCGGATTGCGAAGGTGAAAGTGAAGAAGTATAGAGCACCAAATGCTAGACCGATTAGTAGTAGTACAAATGGTTTAGTTGCTAGACCCCAGTTCAGTGCGAAGTCAATTAGACCTGCAGAGAAACCGAAACCGTGTAGAGTACCGAACATGTTCGCAACCACTAGAGCTAGACCAGTGAATACTGCGTGCATTGCGTATAGCGCAGGTGCAAGGAACACGAACATGAACTCTAGAGGCTCTGTGATACCCGTTAGGAATGAACAGAATGCTACAGAGAACAGTGCACCACCAACTTGATGACGTTTCTCAGCAGGCGCTGCAAAGTACATCGCTAGAGCCGCACCTGGTAGACCAAACATCATGATTGGGAAGAAACCGTTCATGAATACGCCAGCGCCTTTATCGCCACCGAAGAAGCGGTGTAGGTCACCAGATTTAACAGTTTCAGTTACTTCTTTTACTGTTGCTGTGATTTCTGGAGTTACTGCGTTAGCAAATTCAAATGTGTGAGTTTGGCCAGCAACAAGAGTTTTCGCTAGAGCTGGGTCAACACAAAGCTGTTGTAGCGCTGGTAGTGCTTGACCAGCAGCTTGCGCGCCAGTTACTAGGATCTCTTGACACGTACCCATACCAAACCAGAAGTATGAGTTTAGAACGTGGTGAAGACCAACAGGGATAAGTGCACGGTTAAGAGTACCGTAAACAAATTGACCAACAGCACCTGAAGTCGATACAGCGTGTGCTAGAGCGTCAAGACCACCCTGGATTGAAGGCCAAACCACACCAGCTACTGCACCAGCAACCAGCGAGAATAGACCTGCCATAATAGGCACTAGACGTTTGCCAGAGAAGAATGCCAACCACTCAGGAAGACGTGTAGCATGGAAAGCGTTGTACGAGTGACCAGCGATGATACCACCAATGATACCGCCGAAGAACGACATGTTGATAGACGCATCGATTGTTGTTGCTGTTGCTGTTAGCACGAAGTATGCAACTGCACCAGCTAGGCCTGCAGCACCTTGACCGTCTTTAGAAAGACCAATCGCGATACCAAGACCGAATAGAAGAGGAAGTTGACCAAAGATAGCACCACCAGCTTGCGCCATGAATGGGATATCCAACAGGTCGCCTTGACCCAAACGTAGTAAGAGCGCCGCAACCGGTAGGGTCGCGATAGGTAGCATAAGTGCTTTACCTAATTTTTGCGCGTATCCAAGAATATTCACCTTAAGTTCCCCCTATAGGATTTTCATTTTTTGAAAGACTTTTTTTAGTCATCCAATTTAGTCTTTTTCAGTTTATGACATTAATTTTGCTCCGCAAATTAAAAGCTCTTTGTTTGTGATCATAATCACCAGATTTTGCCCTTCCAAAAGGTTTTTGCTAGCGAGATCATAAAACTTATTTTATCATTCAAAAAAATGGTGAATTGGCGATAAAATTCTCAGACTTTTAGTGATAAACGAATCCCTTTTTTTACCCTTGCTCAAAACATTAAAATTACAAGTGGGCAATAACAAACACTGAAAGAACCATAAAAACAAATAAAACTCAGCAACTTACGCTATTAAACCTTTATCTTGCCAATGTTTGCTGTACCGGTTTTACGGTCTAATTCAGCGACACAAACTAAGTGTCCAATATTTCGGATGAATCGCTGTCTAAGGAACCGTAAATGAAACGAATTTAAATCTCATTTGATAAGGATTAGCTGAACATGTACGCGCTAACGAACTGTAAAATTTATACAGGAAGTGATGTTCTTTCAGAACACGCTCTCATCATCGAAAATGATTTGATCACATCGGTTGTGCCTGCAGCGGATCTACCTTCAGGGATCGAAGTCAAAGACCTTGCAGGTGCTAATGTTAGCCCAGGCTTTATTGACCTACAGTTAAACGGCTGTGGTGGTGTAATGCTGAACGATGAAATCACCGCAGAAACCATGCAAATTATGCATGAAGCCAACTTGAAATCCGGTTGTACAAGCTTTCTGCCTACACTGATCACATCCTCTGATGAAGATATGCGTGCAGCCATCGCTGCAGCACGTGAGTATCACGCCAAGTACGAAAACCAATCGCTTGGTTTGCACCTTGAAGGTCCTTACCTTAACGTGATGAAAAAAGGCATCCACAGCGTTGACTACATCCGCCCGTCAGATAACAGCATGGTTGACTTCATCTGCGCAAACGCAGACGTCGTGACTAAAGTGACTCTCGCACCAGAGCTGAACAATCCTGAGCACATTGAAAAACTTCGTGATGCCGGCATCATTGTGTCAATTGGCCACACCAACGCGACCTACGCAGAAGCTCGCAAAGGCTTTGAAGCAGGTATCACTTTTGCCACTCACTTGTTTAACGCAATGACACCAATGGCAGGCCGTGAACCTGGTGTAGTGGGCGCTATTTACGACACACCTGAGGTGTATGCTGGTATCATCGCGGATGGCTTCCATGTCGATTACGCAAACATCAGAATTGCGCACAAAATCAAAGGCGAGAAGCTAGTATTAGTGACCGATGCCACAGCTCCTGCAGGCGCTAACATGGATTACTTTATTTTTGTAGGTAAGAAAGTATATTACCGTGATGGCAAATGTGTTGATGAAAATGGCACATTAGGTGGTTCAGCGTTGACGATGATTGAAGCCGTCGAAAATACAGTTGAACATGTCGGAATCGCTTTAGACGAAGCTCTTCGTATGGCAACACTCTACCCAGCAAAAGCAATTGGTGTAGATGCTTACCTAGGTCGAATTAAGAAAGGTTACGTGGCTAACCTGACGATTTTTGATCGAGACTTCAACGTTAAAGCGACGGTTGTTAACGGACAATACGAGCAAAATTAAGAATGAATGGCGGACAGATAGGTAACGTAGACTTAGTAAAACAACTGAACAGCGCTGCTGTGTACAGGTTGATTGATCAACAAGGACCTATCTCCCGCATTCAAGTGGCAGATGTCAGTCAGCTGGCACCTGCCAGTGTTACAAAAATCACTCGCCAGTTACTTGAGCGTGGGCTAATCAAAGAGGTTGCTCAGCAGGCCTCAACGGGTGGGCGACGCGCCATTTCACTGACCACCGAAGTAAAGCCATTTCACTCTGTTGCGGTTCGTTTAGGACGAGATTACGTACAATTTTGCCTATACGATCTTGGTGGGACAGCGCTAGCACAAGATCAACACGATTTCCGTTACACCAACCAATCAGACCTCCAGCAGGGACTTACTTCCCTTTTGAAAGATTTTATTGGTCGCTGTCAAGGCAAAATAGACCAACTCATCGCCATTGGTATCACCCTTCCTGGCCTAGTCAACCCAACAACCGGTGTTGTTGAGTACATGCCAAACACAGACATCGATAAACTTGCGCTCGGTGAGATCATTCGTGAAAAATTTGGCATTGAATGTTTCGTTGGCAACGACGTGCGTGGCATGGCGTTAGCTGAACACTATTTTGGAGCCAGTCAGGATTGCCAAGACTCAATTCTCGTCAGCGTTCATCGAGGCACCGGTGCTGGTATTATCGTTAATGGACAGGTGTTCCTTGGTTTTAACCGCAATGTGGGAGAAATTGGTCATATCCAAATCGATCCTCTCGGTGAACAGTGCCAGTGTGGTAACTTCGGCTGCCTTGAGACAGTTGCAGCAAACCCAGCAATTATTCAGCGCGTGAAAAAACTGATCGCGCAAGGTTATGAGTCATCGCTAGCAAAATTGGATCACATTACCATCCAAGATGTCTGTAACCACGCTCTAGAAGGCGATGAACTGGCGCAACAAAGCTTAGTCCGCGTTGGGAATCAGTTGGGTAAGGCGATCGCAATGACCATCAATTTGTTTAACCCACAAAAAATTGTTATTGCGGGTGACATTACTGCGGCGAAAGACATTGTGTTCCCAGCTATTCAGCGCAACGTCGAAAATCAATCACTAAAGACATTCCATAACCAACTGCCAATTGTCGCGTCACAAATTGACAAGCAACCTACTATGGGCGCATTTGCAATGATTAAACGTGCCATGCTGAATGGCGTTTTGTTACAAAAGTTGTTAGGTGATTAAAGCATCTGTCATTCAATCCGTTACATAAGCTACAATTGGGCTGTGTCATCACAGCCCTTTTTACATTTGAAGGAAATCACGTTAGCCCCATGGAAATCATTCTAATATCTACGGCGTTTATCGCTGGGTTTGCAGCGTTGAAATGCAATCTTCCTCCGTTAGTCGGCTTCTTGCTTGCGGGTTTTGCACTGCACGCTTTTGGTTTTGAAAGTAACCTCACTATCACTACGCTCGCAGATCTCGGTGTAACATTATTGTTGTTCACCATCGGCCTAAAACTTGACATCAAAACTCTGCTCTCAAAAGAAATATGGGCTGGCGCTACTGTTCATAACCTTCTCTCAACGTTACTTTTTACAGCGGCATTCGTTGGCCTCAAGTTTCTCGGAATCTCATCTCTCGCTGAGATGGAGTTGAACCACCTTATTTTGCTCGCATTTGCCCTATCATTCTCCAGTACGGTATTTGCCGTTAAGTCATTACAAGAAAAAGGGGAAATGAACGCTACCTATGGCACACTGGCTATCGGCATTTTAATCATGCAAGATATTTTTGCCGTTGTGTTCCTCACTGCTTCAACAGGAAAACTGCCGCATTGGTATGCAATCATTTTGTTCGCCCTGCCGTTGCTGCGTCCACTGTTCTACAAAATTTTGGACTGGGTGGGTCACGGAGAAATGCTGGTGCTATGCGGCATTTTCTTTGCCCTAGTAGCCGGAGCAGGACTATTCGAACTCGTAGGCATGAAAGCAGACTTAGGTGCGCTGGTGCTGGGCATGTTGCTCGCAGGTCATAGGAAGTCCTCTGAACTTGCCAAATCTCTCTTTAACATGAAGGAGCTCTTCTTGGTCTGCTTCTTCCTCAACATCGGCTTATCAGCGTCTCTCAGTTTAACTGGTGTCTCTTTAGCACTGCTCATACTGCTCTTGCTGCCACTTAAAGGTCTGCTCTACTTCCTGACCATCAATCATTTCAAGTTTCGTGTACGTACGTCTCTGCTCGCTTCGTTAACACTATTTAACTACAGCGAGTTTGGTCTTATCGTAGGCGGTCTAGCCTACAAAATGGGCTGGATGCCAAGTGATATTTTGGTCGCCTTAGCGGTAGCCGTGTCGCTTTCGTTTATTATTGCCGCGCCGTTAAACAAAATGGGGCATCAGATTTATCAACACTCAGGCAAATGGCTTCAGGAAACGGCAGCAGAGAAACTCAATCAACGCGATCAGTTGATCAATCCGGGGAATGCTCAAGTTCTCATCCTCGGTATGGGCCGCATCGGGACGGGGGCCTATGATGAACTACGCGCACGTTACGGAAAAATCAGTTTAGGTGTTGAAGTGCGTGAAGAAGCGGCGCAGTACCATCGCGAAGAAGGTAGAAATGTGATTGCTGGAGACGCCACCGACCCAGACTTTTGGGAGCGTATTCTTGATACAGCGAATGTGAAACTGGTTTTGCTGGCCATGCCCCACCACCAAGGTAATCAAACGGCGCTCGAACAGCTCAAACGTCGAAATTATCAAGGACAAATTGCGGCAATTGCCGAGTACTCCGACCAATTAGAGACACTCACCAACAGTGGCGTACACGCAGCCTTTAACATTTACAACGAGGCAGGTAGCGGCTTTGCACGCCATGTGTGTCAACAACTCAAACCAGAGTTCACACCGCCAACGAGTTAATCAACAAAACGAGTCAAAGCAAAAAGGTGGCCCATTGGCCACCCTTTGATATTTTCTCGATAGACAAATGCCATTAGATCTTCGGTGTGTGCGTACTGACACCATGGTTTTGTCCACGATGACGCAGTAAGTGGTCCATCACCACAATCGCTAACATGGCTTCTGCGATCGGCACTGCTCGGATACCAACACAAGGGTCGTGTCGACCTTTGGTAATGAGTTGTGTGGATTCACCATCCACATTGATGGTGTCCCCTGGCACTGTGATGCTGGACGTTGGCTTCAACGCAATATTGGCAACGATGTCTTGCCCAGTTGAGATGCCGCCCAGAATACCACCAGCATGGTTACTGCCAAAACCCTGAGGAGAAAGCGTATCGCGGTGTTGACTGCCTTTTTGACTCACGACATCAAAGCCATCACCAATCTCCACTCCTTTCACCGCATTAATGCTCATCAAAGCATGAGCTATGTCCGCATCAAGTCGGTCAAAGACAGGTTCACCCAAACCGACAGGTACATTGGTGGCAACCACTTGAATTTTCGCGCCGATCGAATCGCCTTCTTTTTTCAAATCTCGGATCAGTTGATCAAAAGCCTCAACTTTGTCGACGTCGGGACAGAAGAATGGGTTGTTCTCAATTTCGTTCCAATCCACTTTATCAATCGCAACGTCGCCCATTTGTGAAAGGTAAGCACGGATTTCAACGCCAAATTCTTGCTTGAGGTATTTCTTCGCAATCGCGCCTGCTGCCACTCGCATTGCCGTTTCACGTGCCGAAGAACGGCCACCACCGCGGTAATCACGAATTCCGTATTTTTGGTGATAGGTGTAATCGGCATGGCCTGGGCGGAATTTATCTTTGATTTCTGAATAATCTTTTGAACGTTGATCGGTATTCTCAATCAACAAACCAATTGATGTGCCCGTCGTTTTTCCTTCAAACACACCAGAAAGAATTTTCACTTCATCCGGCTCGCGTCGTTGGGTAGTGTAACGCGATGTCCCTGGGCGACGGCGATCCAGATCGGTTTGAAGATCCGCTTCACTAATCTCGAGCCCTGGGGGACACCCGTCCACGATACATCCTAGTGCGATACCGTGACTTTCTCCGAATGTCGTCACTCGAAAATGTTGTCCGATACTGTTTCCTGCCATTACTTCCTCAAATTTGTTAGCGCTGTAAACTGCGCTATACATTCCAATTCTTCGTGAATTCATAGTGGCGCTATTGCGTTTTGATGTAAACCCCTAAAACGATCAATTTTGTCTTTTTCGGTCGCTTCGAAAAAAAACGCCCGCTTAAATCATTAAAGCGGGCGTTTTCTCAAAAAGTGTCAGCAAAAGGGGTTAATGCTTAGTCTTTGTATAGACGGAAATCTTCCGCACACTCCAACAACTGCTCGCGCGTTAGCAAGAAGACGCCATGGCCGCCGTTTTCAAATTCCAGCCAAGTGAATGGAATATGTGGATATTGCTCCATCATGTGAACCATCGAGTTACCCACCTCACAGACTAAAATACCTTTCTCTGTTAGGTAATCTGGCGCATTAGCGAGAATACGGCGAACCAGTTTCAAACCGTCCGTACCCGCGGCTAAGCCTAGTGCTGGCTCGTGGGTAAATTCGATTGGTAAACTGTTCATGTCCTCTTCATCCACATACGGTGGATTGGTCACGATGATGTTGTATTGCTCTTTTGGCAAATCACGGAATAGATCGGAACGAATAGGGAAAACTTGTTGCTCCATACCGTGATCTTGGATGTTCTGCTCAGCAACCGCTAGCGCGTCTGCAGAAATGTCAATCGCATCCACTTCCGCTTCTGGGAAGGCATGTGCACATGCAATAGCGATACAGCCACTGCCCGTACACAAATCCATAATGCGCACAGGCTCTTCAATAAGCCAAGGTTCAAACTGTGCTTGGATCAATTCACCAATTGGTGAGCGTGGCACAAGTACACGCTGATCAACAAAAAACTCTAAGCCACAAAACCAAGCTTTATTGGTTAGGTATGCCGTCGGCGTGCGCTCATTGATACGTTTCACCACACGTTCAACAACGCGCAAACGCTCGCTGCTGGTTAGGCGAGAATTCAATACATGTGGAGGCACATCAATCGGCAAATAGAGGGTTGGTAGGATCAACTGAACGGCTTCATCCCATGCATTATCGGTACCATGACCATAAAACAAGTTCGCGGCATTAAAACGGCTCACCGTCCAACGAATCATGTCTTGAAGGGTATGAAGCTCAGAAACGGCCTCTTCTACAAAAATCTTATCCAAAATTGCCTCCGAAAAGCGCTACAATACTGCCAATGATATAAATATTTAGTGTTAAACCCATGAGTAACAAAGACAACGACCTTGACGACGATTTCTCATTATTCCGGGAAGCAGTACAGGGCATAAAAAAGTTGCCTCAGGATACCATAGTCCAGCAACCAAACAGAAATACTAAACAAAAAGAAATCAAGCGCGTGAGCCGTGAAGCAAGTGATTCTGAATTCTATTTTTCAGACGAGTTTGTTCCTCTTTTAAGCGAAGAAGGGCCGACCCGTTACGCACGTGACGACGTATCCACCTATGAAGTCAAACGCTTGCGACGCGGGGTATATGTTCCCGATGTGTTTCTTGATATGCATGGGATGACACAACAAGAAGCCAAGCGCGAACTCGGTGCAATGATAGCGTACTGTGTGAAAAATGAAGTGCATTGTGCCTGTGTGCAGCACGGCATCGGGAAGCACATTCTCAAACAAAAAACGCCGCTATGGCTCGCGCAACATCCTGATGTCATGGCCTTTCACCAAGCACCACTAGAGTTTGGCGGTGATGGCGCCTTACTTGTTCTGATCTCAATCCCTGAGAAATAAACCCTCTAACGCCTGCAGGCAGGTTTCTCCTGCAGCGCTCTTCTGAGCACTTTGCCCACCCTAGCTACGGTCTTAAACTAAATCGGATTTCGCCACGATGTAGGGCAGGTTCAAACTCAATACAAACCATGCCAGAAGTCGGAAACATCGGCGCAGACATATCTTTGACAAATTCTGCCGTTAGGTAACCCACAAGCGGAAGATGAGACACAAGAAGAATTTGCTCTGGCTGCTCAACTTCAATCAATGCACACAGGTAATCATACACTTGCTCAGACTGACCATAAGGGGTGATGTCTTCGCACGTTTCAACCACATCGGCTTGAAAATAACCACTGATTTCCTGCCAAGTTTGCTGTGCTCTCAGATAAGGGCTCACTAAGACCTTATTAAAATGAGTGATGCCTTGCTCTGCGCACGCTTTTGCAACCACATCTGACTCTAAACGACCTCGTGAGGTCAAAGCACGTTGCGCATCACTCTCAGCGAAATGCTCTGCCTCACCGTGACGCATGATTAGTACTTTCATGTAATATCCTTGGACTTTTATCGATTCGAAAATGCGATGACGGAGGACTCTCGATCTTGCTGCATTTTTCGAGCCGTTTTTGTGTGTCTAACACACTTTGTCGATTGTTAATTTGATTATCTGCTCGACTCAGCCACGACAATTATATCAATTCGCTTGCTAAAGACTTCGACTTTCTTAACAATCTGTTAAAGAGAGGTACGCAAAGCGTTATCAATCTCAATATTCACTATGGAAATACCACAGAGAATTTGCACCCGCTCTTTTCAGGTTCATAATAACAATATTGACATTTTCGGAGATGCAACGTGCACTTAAGCCCAAACGACAACCATCAATACCGATACCTGACGCTCGACAATGCGTTGCGGGTGTTGTTAATCAGCTCCGAAGACGCCACAAAATCTGCTGCTGCACTTGCGGTCAACGTTGGCCACTTTGATGACCCAGACGAGAGACATGGCTTAGCGCACTATCTTGAGCACATGCTCTTTTTGGGGACGGAAAAATACCCTAAAGTTGGCGATTTTCAAAGCTATATTAGCCAACACGGCGGAAGCAACAATGCTTGGACAGGAACGGAGCACACCTGTTTCTTTTTTGACGTCAGCTCGAATGTCTTCGAAAAAGCCCTCGACCGATTTAGTCAGTTTTTTGTCGCCCCTCTTTTCAATGAAGAAGCGCTGGATAAAGAACGTCAAGCGGTAGAATCGGAATATCGACTTAAACTCAACGATGACTCACGTCGTTTCTATCAGGTGAATAAAGAAGTGGTTAATCCACTTCATCCATTTGCTAAATTTTCTGTTGGCAATCTTGATACTCTTGATGATCGCAATGGCATCTCTATTCGGCAAGAAGTCGTCGATTTCTATCGTTCTCATTATTCTGCCGATTTGATGACGCTCACCGTCTATGGACCACAATCCCTTGATGAACTGCAGCACTGGGTAGAAGAGAAATTTGGCGAGATTACCAATAACCAACGCCAAGGTAAGACGATTAGTGTGCCCATCATTGGTGATAACAGCACTGGTGTGACGGTGAGTATTGAACCACTCAAAGAGATCCGTAAGTTAGTGCTCACCTTCCCTTTCCCAGGTATGGACCAGCATTACGCCATCAAACCTCTTTCTTATTTTGCCCATCTTTTAGGCTATGAGGGCGAAGGCAGTTTAATGCTGGGGTTGAAGAACAAAAATTGGATCACCTCGCTCTCAGCTGGCGGTGGCGCGGCGGGTAGTAACTATCGCGATTTCACCATCAGCTGCACACTAACCAAACAAGGCCTCGAACACACCGATGAGATTATTCAGGCCGTTTTCCAATACATCCGTTTAATCAAAGCGGAGGGTCTGGAAGAGTGGCGTTACAAAGAGAAGCAAGCGGTACTTGAGTCGGCTTTCCGTTTCCAGGAGCCCTCTCGTCCTCTCGATATGGTGAGCCATTTAGTGGTCAACATGCAACACTATCGACCTGAAGACACCATTTACGGTGACTATATGATGGTGGGTTATGACGAAGCATTGCTGAGCTCTCTGTTTGAGTACTTCACCATTGATAATTTACGTGTCACGCTAATTGCAAAAGGGATAGAAACCGATCGCGAAGCGGCGTGGTATTTCACACCTTATAAAGTGGTACCACTAAGCCTTGAGCAACGTGAGAGCTATGCGCGGATCAACCCTGGCTGGGGATTCGATTTACCCGCAAAGAACCCCTTTATCTGTTACGATCTAGACCCAACACCACTTGAAAGTGATGAAGAGCTCCCTCAACTGATTGAAGATCTCGAAGGGTTCCGTTTGTGGCACCTGCAAGATACCGAGTTTCGTGTTCCGAAAGGGGTGTTGTATGTTGCTATCGATAGCCCTCATGCCGTAGCATCGGCAAAAAATATTGTTAAAACACGTCTTTGTGTCGAGATGTTTTTGGACTCATTAGCAAAAGAAACCTACCAAGCTGAAATCGCTGGTATGGGATACAACATGTATGCCCATCAAGGTGGCGTCACCCTCACGCTCTCCGGTTTTTCTCAAAAACTGCCTCAACTGCTTGAAATGATTCTAAAGCGGTTTGCGACTCGGGATTTCAACCCAATTCGCTTCGACAACATCAAAAAACAACTGTTACGAAGCTGGCGCAACGCGGCGCAAGATCGTCCTATTTCGCAACTGTTCAATGCAATGACGGGCATTTTACAACCAAACAACCCACCATTTTCGACGCTCATTGAAGCACTACAACAGATCGATGTGGAGGAGTTGGCCGATTTCGTCGATGAAATATTGGCGGAGCTGCACGTGGAAATGTTTGTCTATGGTGATTGGCAACGCCAGCAAGCACATGACATGGCAACAACACTCAAAAATGCGCTACGTGTGAAAGAGCAACGCTATGAAGAAGCCTTACGTCCACTGATTATGCTTGGCGCTAATGGCAGCTTCCAACGAGAAGTGGAGTGCGGACAACAAGATTCTGCCGTGGTGATTTACCATCAATGTGAAGATACTTCGCCGCACAGCATCGCACTTTACTCTCTTGCTAATCACTTGATGTCAGCCACTTTCTTCCACGAGATTCGCACTAAGCAGCAGCTTGGCTACATGGTCGGCACTGGCAACATGCCACTTAACAAACACCCTGGTATTGTGCTGTATGTGCAGTCGCCGAATTCTGCGCCGGCAGAGCTTGTACGCTCCATTGACGAGTTCCTAAACGCATTTTACATGGTACTGTTAGAGCTAAACGAGTACGAATGGCACAGCAGTAAACGAGGGCTTTGGAATCAAATAGCGGCGCCAGATACAACCTTGCGTAATCGAGCACAACGCCTATGGGTGGCCATTGGCAACAAAGATACCGATTTCAACCAACGCGAAAAGGTCTTAGCCGAACTAAAAGGCTTAACGCGCGCTGACATGATCCGTTTTGTCGTTAACGAACTCAAACCAAGAACTGCGAATCGCTTGGTGATGCACACACAGGGCATTGCCCATGCAGAAGAACCTAAGATTCATCTTGGGCAAGAGATCGGATCGATTGAAGAGTTTCAATTGAGGCCGAAAGATACCGGCCTCGGTTAACTCAAAGTGAACTGAATGCATAGACAAATTGGCTAGACAAACAAAACAGGCTACCTTCGGTAGCCTGTTTTGTTTCAAACGCTTTCTCGACACTTACTCAGGGTAGAACTTACGCCCTTCACCAGCGCGAGTTAGCAAACCATCACACGGCGCAAATCGGTCGCCATACTTCTCGGCAAGCTGATTCATTTTCTCCACCAACTCTTTCAAACCGAATTGGTCCATATAGCGGAATGGCCCACCCAAGAAAGGAGGGAATCCAATGCCAAAAATAGCGCCGATATCACCATCGCGAGGGGAACGAATAATGCCATCATCCAAGCAACGGACGGCTTCATTCAACATAGGAAGCACACAACGCAAAGCGATGTCTTTATCACTGAGTTTCGATTCTGGCGTTAGCTTGAGCAGCTTATACACCGATTTATCGACCTCTTTTTTCTTCCCTTTGTAGGTGTAGAAACCTTTGCCACTCTTGCGTCCTTTGCGGCCATCGTTGAGCAGTACATCAAACACATCCGGACCCTTAAAACGAGCACCGAGCTCAGCGACAAGGATAGGCATTATCTTCGCGCCGATATCCACCCCAACTTCATCGAGCAGAGTGATTGGCCCGACAGGGAAACCAAAATCCAGTAACGCCGAGTCTATCTTCTCGATAGGTTCGTTTGCCAACAGAATATGGGCAGACTCATTCATGTAAGGCGCTAAGATACGGTTCACAAAGAAACCAGCTTGATCTTTGACCACAATCGGCGTTTTGCCCTGCTTCTTCGCCAATGCCACCACCGTTGCAATGGTTTCTTGCGACGTCGTTTCATGTGGAATGACTTCTACCAACGGCATTTTTTCCACCGGGCTAAAGTAATGCAAGCCAACGACGTTTTCAGGGCGCTGCGCTTTTTCTGCAATTTTATGGATTGGCAGTGAAGAGGTGTTGGTGGCAAAAATGGTTTCTGGTTTAGCATTTGCTTCAATATCCGCCACCATTTGCTGCTTGAGTGTTAAATCTTCAAACACCGCCTCAATCACCACATCGGTGCGATTGAAACTGGTGAAATCTGTTCCACCGCTCAGTTGCATCATTTTGCTTTGCAGTTGAGCCTTGGACAAAATACGACGCTTGTACTGCTTATCAAACAGCTTGTGGTTGTATTTCAACGCATTGAGAACACCATCGTTGCTCACATCTTTAATACGAGCAGGCACTTTGGCTTTGCCCACTGTCACATGGCCAATGCCTGCGCCCATTAACCCGCCACCTAAAACGCCCACCATTGACACTTGGCTTGGTTTGGCATCGCTACCGGTTTCTTTCTTCATTTCAGTCGTGGCAAAGAAAATCGAGCGCAGCGCTTTTGATTCATTGCTCATGACCAGTTCACCAAAGCGCTTCGCTTCCAGCTCAAGCCCTTGCTTCATACCCTTTTCAAGGCCATGTTGAATTACGTGTAAAATTGCTACGGTCGCAGGGTAATTACCGCGCGTTTTTTCGTGGGTTTTCTTCGCCGCTTGTTCAAACACAAACTTACGCCCTAGCCCACTGCCAGAAAGCAGTTTCTCTTTGGTAGAGACTTTTTGCTTGGCGCGTTTTTTGCCTTTTTCAACCAACTGTTTTGCGACATCCAACAGAATGGTTTGTGGAACACATTCGTCGACAACGCCCAGTTTCTTCGCTTTTTTGGCTCTCAGTTGCTTACCTGTCAGGATAAGATCTAGCGATGGCAATAAACCAATCAAGCGAGGCAAACGTTGAGTCCCGCCAGACCCTGGCAACAAGCCTAGTTGCACTTCGGGTAAACCTAACCGCGTGATATCGTCGTCACTGCATACGCGAAAATCACACGCCAGTGCCAACTCTAAGCCACCACCTAAACAAGGGCCGTGGATCGCCGCAACAACAGGATAGGGTAAGTCAGAGAGTTGCTGAAACAACTCTTGTCCTTGGCGTGCTAGTGCTTCTGCTTCAGGCGCTGTTTTACACGCTTCAAGCATACGCACGTCTGCGCCCGCGACAAAGTTGTCAGGTTTCAATGAGTGAATGATCAGACCTTTCAGACCACTACTGTCTTTTAGCTGAGAAAAAATCGCTTTCATCTCTTCAGCGAACGCAGCTTGAAGTGTGTTCATTTTTTCGTTTGGAACATCAATGCCAAGCCACGCAATGTTCTGTTCATCAATCTTCAGATTAAATGCTTTTTGCTCGCTCATTATTCAACCTCCAGAATCATCGCAGCACCCAAGCCACCTGCCGCACACGCGGTATTCAATGCTAAACCTCCACCACGACGTTTCAACTCACGTAGAGTCTGCGTCATCATCCGCGCACCAGTGGCGGCAAATGGGTGACCATAAGCAATCGAACCACCCAACACATTGAACTTATCCATATCGATTTCACCAATCGCTTTGGAACGGCCAAGGTTCTCTTGGGCGAACTTATCGGAAGCAAACATTTTCACGTTAGCCAAGGCTTGAGCGGCAAAGGCTTCATGCATGTCAATTAAGGTAAGATCTGAGAGTTCCAAACCGGTATTTTTCAACACTTTTGCGGTTGCATAGGAAGGCCCCATCAGCATATCAGTCTCGACACCGATAGCAGAAAACGCATAGCCACGGATGTAACCGAGAATCTCTAGACCAAGCTCTTTTGCTCGCCCTTCGCGCATCAGCATTACTGCCGCCGCACCATCAGTCAGTGGCGTACTATTAGCCGCAGTGACCGTGCCGAATTGACGATCAAACGCAGGGCGAAGTTTGGCATAGCCTTCCAATGTGGAATCATGGCGGATGTTATTGTCTTCTGCGATCCACTTTTTATAAGGTTCGGGAAACGCCGTCATTACCTCTCCGGCAATTTTGCCATCACGCCACGCCTGAGAGGCCAGAGTGTGAGAGCGATGCGCCAAAGCATCTTGTTCTGCACGAGTAATGCCATGAGTTTTCGCCATCTGCTCCGCGGTTTGGCCCATAGACAAACCCGTAGAGTATTCGGCCACTGCTGGGGGAACAGGCATCAGATCTTTTAAACCTAAGCTTGAAAGCACCTTAAGTTTTTGACCTAGTGTTTTGGTTTTACTAAGAGCCAACAAGCTCGCTGCCAATTTTTTGGATACGCCAATCGGCAGAACAGAAGAAGAATCCGCACCGCCAGCGATGCCAATATCGATTGCGCCTGCCATGATGCTCTCTGCTACGTTCACTGCCGATTGAAAGCTCGTTGCACAAGCACGGGTCACGCTGTAAGCATCGGTGTGAATGTTCATGCCTGTCCCTAGCACGATTTCACGCGCTATATTGGGTGCTTCTGGCATCTGCACGACTTGGCCAAACACCACTTGCTCAATCAACTTCGGATCGATGTCGGTACGTGCCAACAGATCACTCACAACCATCTTGCCAAGATCCACAGCGGGTACTTGGCTGAACTCCGTGCTTTGACGAGCAAAGGGGGTTCTCAACCCCGCCACAATAGCTACACGCTCACCATGGCGTGTTTTCACTTCCTGCTTGCCCATTGTTTCTCCTTAATAACAAGAGGTCTGACCTGACGCATTGTAATCATTTTGTTAAATTTATCAAACGTGCGTTTAAATAAACGTGAGGTTAGTAGATCTATTGTTCTAACTCAAACTTAGATTACTTTTACTTCAATAACTTACAAAGGAATATTGCAAAAGGTTTCAATGGCAAGTGGAATGCAGGCAAAAAAAAACCACACAAAACTGTGTGGTCGGAATCGGTATAAAACAATTAACTTACGCCAATTGAAAATAATCAGTTTCCTGATTAGGAGAAAGTAAAGTCAGCCTTCAAAAGGAAGTGTCATCTTGCTCAACACGCTAACCCAAAGGGTTAACTAGATGACAGGGTTTACTATAGCCAGTTTGTCGTTACAGATTTTGAATTAGATCAATTTTATGGTGGTTTTGCGCTAACAGATTGGCAAGTTAGCCGATATTCCCGACTTACTCTGATCTTCATCATCTAAATGGCATTTTTTAGACTTTTCCAAACCAGACCTATCGACAACCTTTTGACTTAAACTGATTGGTATAGAGCGCTCTTGTTCAACTTGAAGATCGAATCGTCTCTGACGTTAACACGCCGTTAGACCGATGTTTGCCATTATCGGAACGCATGTAGCATTTCCTTTATCAATAATTACGTTAGACTGACCAACAGGTCGTTCGATTGACAAAACCAATAGGAATCATGCCATTATTGTTGGCTTCCTATTTCCACACAGAGCAGGTATGGAGGCTCCTGTGGCAATATTTAAAATATTCGGAAAGAAAACCTCTGACACTCCGGTCAATACGGAAATGGACAGACAAAAAAAATACGAAGCGCTTGTAAGAGCCTATCACCGAGATTTGTATCGCTATGCGTACTGGCTTTGCAAAGATCAATCTGTAGCAGAAGATCTCGTGCAAGAAACCTGCCTCAGAGCTTGGAAATCTCTCGATAGCCTGCAAGACGAAAAGGCCGCAAAATCTTGGCTCATTACCATATTGAGACGAGAGAATGCTCGTCGTTTTGAAAGAAAGCAATTCGATCTCGTGGACATCGAAGATTATGGCAACGAAGCCAAAGTCAATGATGATGACCACCACCAGCAAGAATGGCTGCAAGCGCAAATCATGAAATTGGATATCGAATATCGAGAGCCGCTGTTTCTTCAAGTTGTTGGTGGGTTTAGTGGTGATGAGATAAGCGATATTTTGGATTTAAACAAAAATACGGTGATGACACGTTTGTTTCGCGCCAGAAACCAACTGAAAGAACTGTTAGACTCAGACCAAACTCAAAGGGGGCAAAAAAATGGATGATTTAGAATTTCGTCGCCGTATTTTGTCGGACCCGAAAAGCCGTGACCAAGAGATTTTGCAAGCACTCGATAGCAGTGACTCCAATGCAAAGTTTGCTCAAGATGTGCTGGATTTGGATGCGCAAATCAAACAAGCGATGAAAGTGGAAGTGCCGGAAGAGCTTGTTGACAAAATCTTGCTTAAGCAAACCTCTTACGCAAGTGAGGATAAAATCGTCAGACCGAGTTTCGTCCGCAAAGCCATGGCCCTTGCCGCCTCTTTTGCGTTTACCGCTGGTTTACTGGTTGGACAAATTAACTGGGGCAACTTATTGGTTTCACCGGCGCAAGCAAGCCTAGCAGACACCGCGATACAGCATGTTGTTGCTGAAAGTGCCTTTGTACGACACATTGATGAGCAAGTCACGTCCATACAGATCAACGCCAAGTTATCACCATTGGAGTATTACTTTAATGATAACTTCCCGTATCACGTGTACTACCTCAATCACTGTGGTTTTGGCCATACCAATGCACTGCACATGATTTTCCAAGGAGAGAAAGGCAAGATTACGCTGTTTATCGCCCCAATTAAGAGCTCAGCAGAAGCGGATTTCGCCAAAGATGGTATGAATGGCATTATCGTTCCTGTTGGGGATACCAGCTTAATCTTGGTGGGTGAAAACGGCGAAGAGACAAAGAAATTTGCTGACAAACTGGCACCAATGATTAAACCGCTCGTTTAATCGCTATTTCACCGTCAAAAGCCGCAAGTTACCGCTAACTTGCGGCTTTTTGCTTTATTAATTCACACAAAATCATTCACCAAAACAATGCCTATAGAGTTAAAACTCTATTTTATGCGTTTTAGCTGCTTATTCCTGCCAGATATCCGCCAATTTTGCAATTTTCATTCATTTTAACTCAATGGTCGGATTTGTATCTGCTACGCTTACGACTAGGATCAGCCACCAACTGAGCAAATGCTCAAAAACAACGCCCATTTAGAGGCGGTAACAAAAAGGAATAATGAAATGACTCAGAACATGCGTCTGTTTAAAAAGTCTCTTCTCGCAGTGACTGTTGCATTGGCTTCAGGCCAAACAATGGCAGCAGGTTTCCAGCTTAACGCACAATCTGCAACAGGTCTCGGCCGTGCTTTTGCCGGCGATGCCGTCATTGCAGATAACGCCTCCGTCATGGCGCGCAACCCTGCCGCGATGGCACTTTTCGATGATATGGAGCTGTCGCTAGGCTTTGTTTCCATTACATCAAAGATCAAAGTAAAAGATGCTCAATATTCACAGAACAATCTAGTTGTTCAAGGAATGTCATATACGAGCGAATCAAATTACGGCGATGCTGGTGATACTTCCATTGCGCCTAATATTCACCTGATTGTGCCAGTGAATGAACAGTTCGCTTGGGGTGTTAATGCATACACCAACTTTGGCACCAAAACAGAGTTTGATGATTCTTTTGTTGGTACAGAATATGGCGGTTTGACAGACGTAAAGAGTATGAACCTTGGTTTAGCCGGTTCTTACCGCGTCAATGAGCAGCTAAGCTTTGGTCTGGGTTTAGATTTGATCTACGGTAAAGGCAAGCTTCAGAGATCGATGCGAGTATACCACCCAGCCAACGGTGCTGTACTACAGACACAAACCGCGTTGGATGCCGATGCTGATGGCTGGGCGCTTGGTTTCAACTTGGGTACCGTCTACGAGCTTGATGAAGATAACCGCTTTGGTTTCTCCTACCGATACAGCCCAGATTTAGAAGCGGATGGCAAAGTCAATTACGTTGGTTCAGGTAAAGGTGAGATTGACGATACTTTGATCATGCCTCTGCCAGATATGGCTGAGTTTTCTGGCTACCATCGCTTGAATGAGCAGTTCGCTGTTCACTATAGTGTGCAATGGATCGGCTGGGCGGAGTTCGATAAGCTGGAAGCGAAAAAAAGCGGCGTGCTAAATGAGTACCAATGGCAAGACGGCATGCACTATTCAATCGGTGGTACTTATTTCCTAAACCAAGATTGGACATTACGTGCTGGTTACATGTATGACACCAGCGCACAAGACCAGATTACCTCGGTTTCAGTACCAGATTCAGATCGCCAATGGTTGTCTGCCGGTTTCACATATCATATTGATCAAAAATCGAACATCGATTTCGGTTTCACCTACTTGATGGGTGAAGATGTTAAGGTATCGGAAAGCACCGACTTAACCCCTGCGGGCTCAGGCCTGCCAGCTAACACCGTAGGCACGACGTTCACTGGTACAACACATGCGGACGCAATTCTAGTCGGCTTACAATACAGCCGTTCGTTCTAATTTTAGATTAGAGCAAACCTCTATGCTAAAGGGCTGGTCTACCAGCCCTTTTTCTTTATTTTCCCTACTGCATCTCACTATTTCAGAGCACAACTGTTTGCTGGATTGGCCATTTCATTACACGCGTGTACGCTCAAATTTCAAAACAAGCCGATAACAAACAGAACGTTAACGAGATAAACTTTATATTTTTAGATAAATACTCTAAATACACTGTTTTATTGGCATTTGGTTTTTAAAGTATTTACTCAAGATCTACAATCCGTTCCCACATATCCACTTTTTCAGCGAACAAACATAATGAAAACCAACAAGACTCTTCTATCTACAGCCGTCGCTTTTGGCCTACTTTCTAGTGCCAATCTTGCCAATGCTGCAGGCTTCCAACTAGCAGAATACTCGGCAACAGGCCTTGGCCGCGCATACGCGGGTGAAGCTGCGATGGCAGACAACGCAAGCGCACAGTGGCGTAACCCTGCGATGCTAACCTACCTAGAGGGTACACAAGTCTCTGTTGGCGCGATTTATGTGAACCCAAATATTGATGTGGAAGGCGAAGTTCGCCATCCGATGCACGGAAATACTGCGGCAAGCTCTGAAGATTTTGCCCACGACGCAATTATTCCAAACCTTTACATCTCACACCGTTACAATGATCAACTTGCGATTGGTTTTGCACTAGGCACCAACTACGGTATGGAAACTGACCTAGGCAAAGATTTCACTGCCTCTCATTTCGGCAACGAAGCCAGCGTGATCAGTAAAGAAGCGAACTTAAACCTCGCTTACCAACTGAATGAGCAGTTCAGCATTGGCGGTGGTGTTCGCTACATTATTGCTGAAGGTAGCTTTGGTGCTACAGCACCAAAAAAGAATATTTTGGGCGTTCAACAAGGCACTACTCTAAAATATATGGAAGGTGATGACACCGCGTGGGGTTGGCAAATTGGCTCCGCATGGCAGATCAACGAAAATCATCGTGTAGGCTTTACCTACAAATCTGAAGTAGAACTAAAATTGGAAGGCCATGCTGAAGGGTTTGGCTTCAATAAAATCCTTGGAGACACCCGAGATTTCTACGATACAGGCAGTATGACTCTATCACTACCAGCAACAGCCGAACTTGCAAGCTTCCACCAGCTTTCTGAACAGCTAGCGCTACATACCAGTATTAACTGGACAGACTGGAGCAGTTTTAAAGAACTTTATGCCGATTTAGACAACAATCCAGGCTCGACGGTTAAAGAAGAACACTGGAAAGACAACTACCGCTTTGCCGTTGGTGCAACATACCAACTACAGCCTAAACTGGCGCTAAGAACCGGTATTGCTTATGACACCTCAGCCGTGAGCGACAAAAACCGTACCATTACCATTCCAGAAACCGATCGTACTTGGTTGAGCATCGGTGCAACATACGACTGGACGCAAGATTTCACTCTAGACGCGGGCTTTACTTACATCATAGCCAAAGATGCGCCAATTAAGGAATCACGTGGTTACAGTTCAGACGAAGCGGCACAAGCAGTTGGTGGCCAGTTTGTCGGTGAAACCACGGGCAACGTGTGGCTCATTGGTGTTCAAGCGAACTACCGCTTCTAATTTCGTTCATACGCAGATCAAAAAGGGCTTAGTGTTAACTAAGCCCTTTTGTCTTTTAATATTCTTCAAGATACTGATCGAGAAGTGCTTCTTCCTCTTCATCGACGCCATCTTTATTGATTTCTGCTTTAAACGCTTGCCGTTGTAAGTACACACCACGCGTTAACGCGTAAGGGTCTGGCGATGAATTGAGCTGTGCTTCTTGATTAACCAATAACGCCCGTTTTTCCATCCCTTCTAATGCCCACTTACCCAATCCGGCCCAGAAGTTTAGGTAAACCAAAGGCACATACATGCCATCAACCGTATCGGTCACTTCTCTAACCGTATAAGGCCCATAGCCTGGCAGCATCAAAAAGGGACCATTGCCAACGCCATAATGACCAATAGCGTCACTGAACGCTTTATCATCATGCTTAGTAATCCCCGCGGCGGTAGCAATATCAATCAAACCTAACAAGCCAAATGTAGAGTTGATCCAAAAACGGTTAAAGTGTTCCACCGCGCGTTGACCATTACCCATGATAATGTTGTTCACCATGCTAGAGGGTTCATCAAGGTTTGATAGAAAATTAGCAACCCCAACTCGAACAGGAGACGGCGTGTACTCTACGTAAGCCAGAGAGACTGGACGCACCAAATAAGGATCGAGATACTCGTAGTTGAGTGTCCACATAGAACGGTTGAACGACTCAAATGGGTCACCGTCATAATGATCGGTTTCTGTCGATGTTCCATCGGCCTGCCCTTCTTGGTCCTTCGGCGCGCTTGCGCAACCAGAGAGACCAAAGATCAGCAACGATAACATCGCGAAGGATTTCCCTTTGCTGTACATTCTGAATTCCATTGTTGATGAAGGACAATATCAAGAGCAAAAAATAAGGCCAGCTTTCACTGACCTTAATGATTCTACTTGATAGCCAGCGAGATTAGTATTGATTATTAATACTCAGCGTCACCGGCGCACCGAGTGCGACAGGCTCACTTTCGCCATACCAGTCACCTTGCTTTGTCGCCACATTACCATCGCTATCGATGCGCGCGCGCACAATCAGTTCACTCAGATTAGAAAGCTGCTGCCCTTGCATCATGCTGTTTCCATCATCGAGCACGACGGTACGAGGAAAGGTACCGAGCGGATAGCGAGCTGCAGCAATAGGCATTGGCGAACCGTCCGCGTTGTGTACCGAGACGATCAGTACTGAATTCGGATCCGCCTGCACTTGTGGGCTAAGCTCGATGGTCACTGCGACACTCTTACCAGCAGCCCCCTTTTCGCCCATGCGCTGCTTAGCGCTTTCAATGCTGCGAGCAAGCATTTCGTAGCGGCTATCTTGTGGCCCAATCATTTGCTGCATAATACTCCAGTATTTAACCGCAGCAGCAAAGTCTTGACGTTCAAACGCATCAAATGCCAACAAAGAGAACACTCGAAGATCGACATAATCCTCACGTACCAACTGGCTCAAAATCGAACGAGCCGTATTTTGGTCCATTTCGTCTTGTGACAACATCAAAGCTTGCGCGTAACCCAGCTGAATATCGGCATCTTTTGGCTGCAGATCAAATGCTTTTTGCATCGCATCAATGGCGGTGTTGACGTCGCGATTCGCCAGAGCAATGCGGCCAAGTAACAACCACCCTGTCGCATCATCAGGCTGATAATGTAAACGAGTGCGCAGCGCCAAGGTGAGATCCGTCATCTCATCGTCACTGAGCGGTTCAGCCGTTGAGGACATCAGCTTTTTCGAAAGCTCAGGCAAGTTCGCATTGACTTCTTGCCATTTCACCACATCTTGATAGGCGCCAAATTTGATGTATAACCCATAGCTCAGTGCCACGGTCAACACAATTGAGGGGATCAAAACCGCCATCGGTGAAATTTTGCTTTCACCCTGCTTCTTTGCATCAGGAATATCGTCTAATAACGATTGTTTGAGATCGGCAATCAGGTCCTGCTGATCTTCTACTAACCCTTCAGAGGCTTCTTCTTGAAGCTCAGAAAGGCGATCTTTATAAAATGCTTTGTTGAGCTCATCACGTAACACATCATCAGTATTGGCTTTTTGCTTAAGCATCGGCATAGCAATAAGTGCACACGCAACTAAAATCAGAGCGACAGTGGATAACCAAAAAAGTGTCATTATTGTTTGTCTCCGTTGTTCTCTTCATCTAACAAGGCCTTAAGACGGGCTTCTTTATCATCATCCCAAGATTCGCCACTACCTTCACTTACACTTTTTCGCTTACGACTTCGTAGCACAATCAAGGTGAATCCAATCACGATCACGCCCAATGGGCCCAGCCAAAGTATCGATGTAGCAAGCGTCAATGGTGGGTTGTAAGTCACAAAGTTTCCATAGCGGGCAATCATGTAATCAACGATTTCGTCCTTTGACTTGCCTTCTTTGGTCATCTCATACACCTTTTGACGCAGGTCTTGCGCCAGCTCCGCATTCGAATCGGAAATGGTGTTGTTCTGACATTTTGGACAGCGCAACGTATGACCTAACTCTTTGAACTGCTGTTCTTGCTCTAAGTTATCAAATTCATACACTTCAATGGCAGCGTGCGCAGCAAGTGAAAGAGTAAAAGTCGCCAATACAACTAGAAGGAATTTTTTCATTGTTTCGCCTCCTCAACCAACTGGTTGTAAAGCGGCTCTAGCTTTTCCGACCAGTTACGTGGATTGACGTCACCGACATGGCGATAACGAATAATTCCATTCGCATCAATAATGAAGGTTTCTGGCGCACCGTAGACACCCAGATCTAAACCAAGCATGCCGTTACCATCGAACAGGCTAATTAGATATGGGTTGCCTAAGTCATTTAACCAACCCACCGCTTTGGTACGATCATCTTTGTAGTTCATACCAATGATTTTTACGCCCTTGCCAGCAAGCTCATTAAGGTATTGATGCTCTGCATAACACGTTGGGCACCAAGTCGCCCAAACGTTTAACAGCAGCGGCTCCCCTTTAAAGATCGACTGATCGTAAAGCTTGCCCGGCTCTGCCAAATCTTCCAATTTAAACGTCGGCACCGATTTACCCACTAACACCGATTCAAGCTTGGTTGGGTCATCGCCATGTTGGTTTTTAATCAACTGAGTGGCGAAAATCACCGCAAGTGCCATAAAGGCAACCAGCGGAACAAACAAAATTTTCTTGTTCATTTTATGCCTCTTGTTCTTCTAGCTTCGCTTTGGCATCGGCTTTATTGCTCTTGCGGAAACGGTAACGTCTGTCCGACATCGCCAATAGACCACCGAATGACATAATCAAAGAACCTGCCCAGATCCAACGTACAAACGGTTTGTAGTAAATACGTACCGCCCAAGAACGGTTATCTTCCAAGCGCTCACCCATAGCAATGTACAGATCACGAGTAATACCACGATCGATTGCCGCCTCTGTCATCATCGATTTCGCGGTGCGATAGAAGCGCTTCTCGGCATGCAGTGTATTAACGTACTGACCGTTATGAGTGATTTCAAAGTCTGCGATATAACCATCGTAGTTCGGGCCATTCTTGTCGCGAAGACCTGAGAAATAGAAATCGTAACCCTGAATTTGGAAATGCTCGCCAGGCGCTAAACGCACATCGCGTTCAATACTGTAGTTTTGCACCATCGCAATACCAATCACCGTCACTGCGAGACCAATATGTCCCAACATCATTGCCCAGTGACTACGTTGTAGCTTACGAACGCCAGTCAAGAATGAATGACGATGCGTTGCACGTTCATAAAGCTCGAAGCCGTGCATTGCGATGATCCAAATCGCCATCACCCAGCCGATGTATGCCATCACGTCAAAGAAATCGGCAAACAGGTACACACATAAATAACCGAGCGAAAAGGCAGCAACGCCAGAAACCAACATAGGTCTGATGAGGTGCGAAAGCTGATCACGCTTCCAACGGATCAAAGGTCCAATGCCAAGCAAGAAAGCAAATGGCATCATCAACCACGCAAACAGCATGTCGAAGAATGGTGCACCAATGGAAACAGACCCCAAACCGATCTGCTTGTGAACTAGCGGCAGTAACGTACCGACTAACACCACGACTAACGCGGCGATCAACAAGACATTGTTGCCAAGAAGCATGTTCTCACGTGAAATCAGGTCGAAGTTACCACGCACACGTACTGCTGCGCCTTTTACCGCGAAAAGGAGGAGTGAACCGCCAATAACAAAAACGAGGAAGCCAAGAATGAACATGCCTCGTGATGGGTCAGAGGCAAATGCATGAACAGAAACCAAAATACCCGATCGCACTAGGAAGGTACCTAGTAAGCTCAACGAGAACGCTGAGATCGCCAGTAGTACTGTCCACGCTTTAAAGGTGCCACGTTTTTCTGTCACCGCGAGAGAGTGCATCAGCGCAGTGCCCGCGAGCCAAGGCATAAAGGAGGCGTTTTCTACGGGATCCCAGAACCACCAGCCACCCCAGCCAAGCTCATAGTAAGCCCACCAAGAACCCAATGCGATACCTAAGGTAAGGAATACCCATGCTGCGGTCGTCCATGGACGAGACCAACGTGCCCACGCAGTGTCTAATCGACCTGTCATCAGCGAGGCGATGGCAAAAGAGAATGCCACTGAGAAACCCACGTACCCCATGTAAAGCATTGGTGGGTGAACAATCAAACCTGGGTCTTGCAATAACGGGTTAAGATCTCGACCATCAACCGGGAAGAAAGGCAAGGTGCGTAGGAATGGATTTGACGTCAAGATGATAAACAGTAGGAAACCAACGGAAATCATCCCCATAACTGCGAGCACGCGAGCAACCGATTCTTGAGGCATTCCACGACTAAAGGTCGCGACGGCAACCGTCCATGCTGCTTGGATCAACACCCAAAGCAGTAATGAACCTTCGTGCGCGCCCCATACCGCTGTTAAACGATAGTACCAAGGAAGCTGACTGTTCGAGTTACTGGCAACATATTGCAGCGTAAAATCATTCGCGTAAAAACCGTAACATAGAACGATAAATGAGATAAACAGCATCACAAACATCGCCCAAGATAAAGGGCGAGCGCTGTTCATCAACATGGTATTGTTGTTTGACGCCCCCCAAAGAGGCAATATGCTCAATAGTACCGCCATCGCTAAAGAGACGATGAGGGCAAAGTGACCGATTTCTGCAATCATTGGTCGCTTCCTTGTTTTTGTTCTTCAGAATATTGTAACGGTGCGTGCGTCTTCTTCATTGCTTCAGCAATTTCAGGTGGCATGTATTCTTCATCGTGTTTTGCAAGGACTTCAAATGCTTCAACCGTGGTTGCATCTTTCAAAACGCCTTGAGCGACGATCCCCTGACCTTCACGAAATAAATCAGGAAGAATCCCTTCGTACTCGATAGTCACCTTTGGACCGACATCGGCAAGATCAAAACTGACTTTCAGTGACTGCGGGTCACGACGTACAGAACCTGTGACCACCATACCGCCAATACGCAAACGCTGTCCGACGGTTGGCGTTGTGCCATCCTCTTTACCATTTACCAACTCGGTTGGGGTATAGAATAGATCCATGTTTTGGTTCAATGCATAAATCATTAAACCAATCGTGGCGCTCACACCAATAAAGATGGCTAAAATAATGCCGAGTCTCTTTTGACGTCTTGGATTCATAGAGTGTTCTCCATATTCTTCGCGGCATCAATTCGAGCCTGACGGTCTATCTTCGCTTTCACTTCATTCAACAGCGCATTGCTGCGGCGTAAGCTGCTAATCAGAAGAATAAGCATCGACAAAAATGTTATGCCGAACGCTCCCCACACGTAGGAGGCATAGCCTCCCATCGCAAAAAATTCGCTCAGAGATTCAAAATGCATGTTCTAAAACCCTCACTGAGTTTTTTCGAGTGCTAATTCACGCACCCAAGGACGATGACTTTCTTTACTGATGATTTCGTTGCGAAAACGCACCATAGTCACCGCCGCAAAGAAAAAAGCAAAACCCAAAATGTTCAGGAGCAATGGCCAGAGCATGTCTGAAGCAATCGAAGGTTTAGCAAACTTAGTGATCGTTGCACCTTGATGCAAGGTGTTCCACCACTCAACCGAAAAGTGAATAATTGGCAGGTTGATCACGCCAACGATCGCCAGAATCCCTGCTGCTTTCGCCGCCGTTTTTTGGTCATCAAAGGCGTGGTAAAGTGCAATCACACCCAAATAAAGGAAAAGAAGAATCAGTTCAGAAGTCAGGCGAGCATCCCAAACCCACCATGTACCCCACATTGGTTTCCCCCAGACTGCACCAGTCACTAACGCGATAAAGGTATACACCGCACCAATCGGGGCCATTGCAAGCGCCGCCATCTCTGACAAACGAATTTGCCAAACCAAGCCAATGAAGGCCGCGATGGCCATCGACATATACACCCCCATCGACCAAATAGCCGAAGGCACATGAATGTAGATGATTCTGAAGCTGTCGCCTTGCTGATAGTCAGCCGGAGCATATGCTAAGCCCCATACTGTACCGACTACCAAAAAGATCAGGGCTAAAACGGAAAACCAAGGCAACAACTTACCACTTAGCTGGTAGGCTGTTTCTGGCTTTGCATAAGGATGGAGCCATTTCCACATGTTTAGTTCTCACTCTTACTTCACTCAGGCACAAACTTAGCGTGTTACACTAGCAGTGCTGTAATAATAATTCTTTGATCCGATATTGTATTAATGTCGGTAATTTTTTAGTTAACACTGACTCTCAACGCAGCGCCGATAGCAAAAGGGGTGAGTGTCATGCCGCCAACGAGCATGGCACCCAAAATGGCCAACTGGCCGTTATACGCCATTCCCAACGCTGCGGCATCAATTGCAGACGTCGCAAAAATCAAAATTGGGATATAAAGCGGTAAAACCAATAAGCTCAACAATACCCCCCCTTTTTGCAGTCCTACGGTTAGGGCAACACCAATTGCTCCAATAAAACTTAGCGTTGGTGTACCAAGCAATAGGGTTAAGACCACCGATAACCAAGTATTGAAATCTAACGACAACAAAATGGCCAACAACGGGCTAATGAGAATCAGTGGCAAACCTGTCAATAACCAATGTGCTATGACCTTTGAAATCACTACAAGTTGCAAAGGAATTGGCATCAGCATCATTTGCTCAAGTGCACCATCTTGAAAATCATCGCGAAACAGACGCTCTAAAGATAATAGAGCGGATAGCAATGCCGCTACCCAAACAATACCTGCTGCAATACGCGCTAACAAATTCGGCTCGGGGCCGATGCTGAGAGGGAACAGGGTAATAACTATGATAAAAAACCAAAGTGGGTTCAAAATATCGGCTTGGCGTCGAAAAGCAATAAGCAGCTCACGGCGAATAATGGTTGTCATTGCAGAAATCATCTCAATCACCCAACTTAATTTTTCTGAGTTTCGGGCTATCTGCAAACATATCTTGGTGTGTCGTCAAGATTACGATGCCCCCATTATCAACATGGTTGGAAAACAGAGACTCAAGCACTTTCACCCCCTGCTTGTCGATGGCAGTTAACGGCTCATCAAGAATCCAAAGGATCTGATTGCTTAACCAAAGGCGGGCCAACGCCACGCGCCTCTGCTGCCCGGCAGACAACTGTGCGACGGGTACATCTTCACGTCCCGCCAAGCCAACCTGAGTCAGGGCGTGAAAAATCCGTTCTGAAGAGGAGTCTGAATTATGAATCGATTGATAAAAGCGTAAATTTTCAAACGCGGTAAGCTCTCTTTTCACCCCAGTTTGATGGCCTAAGAAAAGCAAATCTTGATGGAACTGGTCGCGGCTTTTTTCAATCGCCTCCCCTTTCCATTTGATGGAGCCTTCGTCTCTGTCGCCAAGCCCTGTCACGATTCGAAGTAGCGTGGTTTTACCAGTACCGTTTCGACCCTCAATCTGCACCAACTCACCGGGTTTGATTTCAAACTGAAGATTTTCAAAAAGCACGCGTTCATCGCGAATTGCGGTTAAATGGGAAACTTCTAGCATAAGGCTTCATAGCGACACAAATTTGAGGGGTATATTAACACAGCTAATTAGTTACAAGACAGGACAACAAACCCTCTATGTTTGTCAGTTGGTGAGAATTTGTTAACCTGTTATCACATTTATTTAAATTTACCTCTATAGAGTGATAAGTATCTCAATTCTTTCACTTTCCCTGAACAAAACTCTCCACTAGCTCGGTCACGACTCACTATTGTGCTTTGCAGCGCAAAATAACAAAAAAGAAGCCGAAGCTTCTTTTTCTTTTTCTTTTTCTTTTTCAACAGACAAACATGCCTAGCGTCTTGGTGTCGTTTTCTTTTGCGACCTTTCATCCAAATCAGAGAGGCGGCTGCTTAACGGTGGCACTTTTTCTTTGCCCGCTATTTTCTTTTGTAGTGACAACATCAATTCCGCTTCAGCTTTCGGTAACTCACACTCTTTGATTAGTTCGTTGACATCTGCGCCGAGCTGAACCATCTTGCTAGCGCGCGTATACAAACGACCATCGGTATCTGCTTGCTCCAACTCGACAACTCGTTCTGTTAGATGCTGAATAATGTCTTGCTGTTCGCTTACTCGTTGTCCCAACCCAATAACAACGGATCTGACCTCAAGTAATTGCTTATTTGCTTTCTGTAACTCTTTGTCACTGCTACGCAACATCTGGCTTTGTTGGTCTAAACGCTTTTGCAGTACTGCTTTGACTCGCAATGGAAGCAAAATAAGTACAATAAAAGAGAAGACCACAAAGCCAGCGAGTATCACAGGGCTATCGGAAAACATCTCAAGCATTATAGATGAGCCATGTCATCCCATTCTTCATCCGTCAACAACTTGTTCAGGTCGACCAAGATCAGCAACTTACCATCGCGGTTGCTCACACCTTGGATAAACTTGGCACTCTCATCCGTACCAACAGATGGGGTTGAATCGATTTCTGAAGAACGCAGGTAAACCACTTCAGCGACACTGTCTACAAGAATACCAATCACTTGATGCTCAGATTCAATCACGATAATGCGAGTGTTGTCTGTTACTTCGCCTTCCATTAGGCCAAAGCGTGAGCGAGTGTCGATCACCGTAACGACATTACCACGTAGGTTGATAATACCAAGTACATAATCTGGTGCACCTGGGACGGGCGCAATTTCTGTATAACGAAGTACTTCGCGAACTTGCATTACGTTAATGCCGTAAGTTTCTTCTTCCAGCTGGAACGTCACCCACTGAAGTACTTCATCATTTGTGTGATCTTTTTTTACTTCTACTTCGTTAGAATGAGACATAGCTAATCCTCGTTAATGTCGTTCCCGACTTCTCAAAATTCTGAATTTAATGATTTTACATCCAGTCCGGCATTTAGCATGGAAATTAATGCGTCTACATGAATTAAAGCACACATTTTCTCTTTCACCATGCCGGCAAGCCACGGGCGCTTACCCGATTGCTCACGCCAACGCACTTTTTCTGGATAAAGAAGCTCAGTGCCCAGCAATTTATTACTGGCTAAGCCCCACATGCTATTCCCTAGCATGACAATATACTGATAGTTCGATTTGTATTCTTCATCAGCCAGCTTGTCTGGCATAACCCAACGTGCCGTATCAACCACATCCAGTTGCTGATCCCGATTGGTTTGCAAACCAAGATACCAGCCTGGTCTACCGATTAAGTGGTTCAACTGAGTCAGTTGATGGATTCCACCTAGCTCATCGAGAGGGACAGCGAAAGTCACACTGTTGACATCAAAGTAGAGTACTTGGAAAGCATCTGTTCGTTGAGTCGATGACCAAACCTGAGCGCTGTTTGACTCGGTTTGCATTTCCAACTCGACTTGTGTCTCATGAGACACTTGTTCTTCTTCCTGCGAGATCGTTTCTAACTCAGGCTCTACAGGTGCGACGTCAACCGCTGGCTCTTCAATCTCAACCGGCCAATCCTGAATCTCTTCGCTAAACTCGGTCTCTACAGGCCAATCTTGTATTTCTTCTTTAACTTCGACCACCGGCACTTCATCAACAAGTACCTCTCGTTCGACCACCAGTTGCGCCTCTTGTTGCAACTCAGCAATCGTCGCGGTGTTTTGCGCCAAAATATCGTCGATACCAAGCTCGTCTACGACATTGGTAGATTCTAACTGACTGAGAAGACGTTCGACATCTTCCAAATTTGGCGCTTCGAACTCTCTTAAATCCGTTTCCGCATACCGATAGGATTCTGGCTCTGAATACTGAACTCTCAGCTCTGGTTGATAAGAATTCACTAAACGCTCTGCCACTAAATCGTCTTCGTGGAACAGTTCCAGTTCTTGCTCTTCGGCCAGTAAAGCACTGAAGTAATCATCCAGTGCTTTTTCGCTCGATAGTACCGCTTCTTTGCTACTCATCGATAGCTAACCTCTCTAAATAGATTAGCAATTGCTTATAAGCAAAAACACCACGGCTGCCCTCGGCAAAATGAGATGCAGGTAAACGCTTCAAACTCGCGTCTCTAAACTTAGTATCAATCGGAACCGCTGAAGTCCAAACCTGATCTGGATAGTCCTTTTTTAACTGAGTCAGTGTCTGCAAGGATGCTTTCGTGCGCTTATCGTACATGGTTGGAACGATCGTGACTTTAAAAGGGTCGCGCCGCGATTTTTGCATGATCGACAAAGTACGAACCATGCGCTCCAATCCCTTCATTGCCAAAAACTCGGTTTGGACAGGAATTAAAATTCGATCGCTGGCCGCCAAGGCATTGACCATCATCACACCCAAAATGGGTGGGCAGTCAATCAAGACATAATCGTAATCTTTAGACAAAGCGATTAACGCACGTTTTAATATTAAGCCCATGCCGCTTCTGTTGCCCATTACGCGATCAAGTGTCGCTAAAGACATATGAGCGGGAATGATATCGATCCCTTCAACATCGGTTTTCAATAGCAAAGGTTTAACGTTTTCTCGCGTAAACTCTTTCAGTTGAAACAAATCAAATAGACTGCGCGTCACTCCATCGGGGTCAAAGCCCAGATATGTCGTCAAAGAGCCATGTGGGTCGGTATCGACCAGCAAGACGCGATGGCCTTTTTGACTCAACAGTCCGGCGAGAGTGACGGTTGTGGTGGTTTTACCTACGCCACCTTTTTGATTTGCTACACTCCAAACTATCATATCCTTCCTTACGCTAGCCCTACTTCAACTAGCATACGCTCTGCAATACGATCCAAAGGCAGATCTTCTGTCGATAGTCCTGCTTTGGCCACCGCTTGTGGCATGCCATAAACGACACAGCTCTCTTCATCCTGCGCCCAAATCGTCGCTCCAGCAGACTTGAGCATGCGAGCACCTTCGCGACCGTCAGCTCCCATTCCGGTAAGCACCATAGACAGCACTTTATCTGCGTAGATTTTTGCTGCAGAACCAAAGGTGACATCGACGCAAGGCTTGTAGTTCATGCGCTCTCCACCATCGATAATGCGAAGCCTTGCGGCTCCAGGGCGGCCATCGATCATCATCTGTTTACCACCAGGAGCTAGATATGCCACCCCCGGTTGTAATACATCACCATCTTGCGCTTCTTTTACCTGAATCTTACACAGGGTGTTAAGACGACTGGCAAACGCTGCCGTAAAGGTGGCCGGCATGTGCTGAACCAAGACGATGGGGTGAGGATAGTTAGCGGGTAGTTTTGTCAGAATTTTCTGCAAAGCAACTGGCCCACCTGTTGAGGTACCAATGGCAGTAAGCTGATACTTCTTACCCGATGCTCTGAACTTTGTGACAACAGGAGCTCGCGTTGGTGCAACTGGCTGAGCAACTGCCTCACGCCTTAGTCCTGTTGTAGGACGACTTAGTGAGGTTTGTGGTGCTCTGTCTGCAACAGAGGCGACCGCTGGGCGTCTCATGAATGCGCGTTTTGACGCGATTTGAATGACACGTTGCTGTAGCAAGGAGACCGCTTCGTCACGGTTTCGTGCGATATCTTCAAATTTCTTCGGTAAAAAATCCAATGCCCCTGCGTCTAACGCATCTAGAGTCGCTTTAGCACCATCATGTGTTAACGACGAAAACATCAAGATTGGCGTCGGTATCGACGCCATAATTTCACGAACGGCCGAAATGCCGTCCATGACCGGCATTTCGATGTCCATTGTGATCACATCTGGCTTTAGGCGCTTTGCTTTTTCAACGGCTTCTTTGCCGTTTACGGCCACATCGATCACTTCTAGGCGCGATTCGGCATTGATGATCTCGCTGACCCGACGTCGGAAAAAACTGGAATCATCAACTACTAATACTTTTATCGCCATTTGAGTCCTTATTGTATTGCTGGTTCTCGCTTAGATACGAGAGGCTGCCGCATACTGTTTAAGCAGATCTGGCACATCCAAAATCAGCGCTATATGGCCATCACTTGTAATGGTTGCACCGGCCATACCTGGAGTACCTTGCAGCAGGTTATCTAGCGGTTTGATAACCACTTCTTCTTGACCGATTAAGGTGTCTACGACAAAGCCGACACGCTGGCTGCCAATCTGAACAATCACGACATGTCCATGACCCTTGCGCAGTTGTGCTTTACCCGATTTAGGCGCAAGCCAGTTTTGTAAGTAGAAAAGCGGGATGGCTTTTTCACGAACAATGATGGTTAACTGACCATCAACCACATTGGTGCGGCTCAGATCTAAATGGAAGATTTCATTGACCGAGGCAAGTGGCAATGCGAATGGGTGACCCGCAACACCGACCATCAATGTCGGTAAGATCGCCAACGTTAACGGTACTTTGATTGTAATCTTGGTGCCTTTGCCCAGTTCTGAGTCGATATCGATTGAGCCGTTTAGCGTATTGATGGCCGTTTTCACTACGTCCATCCCCACACCACGACCTGAGATATCAGAAATTTTCTCTTTACTTGAGAACCCTGGAGCAAAAATTAGGTTGAAACACTCTTTATTGGATAGACGACCTGCCGCATCTTCATCCATCATGCCACGTTTGACCGCGATACCACGAAGTTTGTCAGGGTCCATACCGCCGCCATCATCGATGATGGCGAGCTCAATATGATCGCCCTCTTGAGATGCAGAAAGAATGACTTTACCCGTACGAGACTTACCTGCTTTAGCACGGTCATCAGGCATCTCGATACCGTGGTCGACCGAGTTACGCACTAAGTGAATCAATGGATCTGCTAGTGCTTCAACTAAGTTTTTATCTAGGTCAGTCTCCTCACCGCGCATTTCCAGCACGATGTCTTTTTGTAGGTTACGTGCCAAGTCACGAACAACACGAGGGAAACGACCAAACACTTTCTTGATTGGCTGCATACGCGTCTTCATAACGGCGCCTTGCAGATCCGCGGTCACCACGTCGAGGTTAGCGACTGCTTTCGCCATCTCTTCATCGTTACTATTCAGACCGAGACTCAAAAGACGATTTCGAACCAGTACAAGCTCACCCACCATGTTCATAATGGTATCGAGCGTTGAAGTATCCACTCGCACTGTTGCATCCGCTTGTTGCGGCTTTTTGGCTGCTTGTTGCGTCGCTGGTGCTTTGGCTTCTTGCACTGCGGGGGCTTTCACTTCCGCACGCGCTGGTGCAACTGCTGGTTTTGGTGCGGCTTTTACCGGCTCGGCAGGCTTGGACGTTGGCGCTGGTGGTGGCGTCACGTTGGCAGCGGCTGGTTTGGTTGCAAAATCCAACTCTTCTAAAGTTGGCCCTTTGCCGGAACCATGAAGCTCATCTAGTAGTCTTTCAAACTCTTCATCGGTCATCAGGTCGCTGTCTGCTCCACTCGCTGCAACAGGTTTTGTTGGCGACGGAGGAGGCGGAGGCGGGGTTACTACATTTGAAGAAGTTGGACTATTTCCCGCGCCGTGCAACTCGTCCAGCAACTTTTCAAACTCGTCGTCGGTGATGTCACCGCTATCGGTCGCTACACTAACAGGGGCCCGAGGCGGGGCTGATGGCGCTGCTGCACCGCTCGGTGCACTGCCTTTGCCGTGCAATTCATCAAGAAGTTTTTCAAACTCATCTTGGGTAATTTCATCCACTGACGAGGCAACCGTGCTGTTTGCTACTGACACAACAGGCTCTTCGACGATAGGCTCAGGCGTAATTTCTGGCTCTGGTTCCACCGCCGCAACTTCTTCATGAATTACATCTTCTGATTCAGGACGACAGAGATGATGAAGCTCATCCAACAGAACAGGATCGGCCGCTTCGAGTGGCTCGCGATCTTGGACGGCTTTAAACTGATGGTTTACTGTGTCTAAAGCACGTAGCATGGTGTCCATTAGACTTGGAGAGACAGTACGCTGGCCATTACGCAATACGTCAAACACGTTTTCAGCACCATGACAAGTTTCCACCAGTTCAGTCAGTGATAAGAAACCGGCACCACCCTTAACCGTATGGAATCCACGGAAAATAGCGTTTAGAAGATCCCTGTCTTCTGGGTTATTTTCCAATTCTACCAACTGCTCAGAAAGCAGCTCCAGAATTTCCCCGGCTTCAATTAGAAAGTCCTGTAGGATATCTTCGTCTAAATCGTAGCTCATACGTTACCTTTAAAATCCAAGACTGGATAACAAATCATCGACTTCATCCTGCGATGCAACTGCGTCTTCACGCAACTCGGGGTGCAAAATTGGACCCTCTGGCTCGCTGCCACTTTTTTCTTTTTCGGCAAGATTCTGTGTTTCTTGAGTTTTGTCCTTCGGCGGTTTATTTCCAGCAAACACCGTTAGGATATCTACCAATCGCCCTTCCACTTCGTTTACGAGAGTGATGACACGACGGATAATCTGTCCAGTTAAGTCTTGGAAATCTTGTGCCATCAAAATTTCTGTTAACTGGCCGCGTAATTCTGTGCTATCGCCTTCGACTTGAACTAAAAGATCTTCGATACGATGGCAAAGGGCCTTGAATTCACTCAATTCGATGCGACCGTGCATCAGTTCATTCCACTGAGGACGGACTTGTAGCAAGCATTCGTGAAGATTATCGGCTATTGGGAGACAGAGCTCGACAGCATCCATGGTCTTGTTCGCTGCGAGTTCCGTTTTTTCGATGACATATTGAAGGCGATCCCTTGCATCTGGGATTTCATCGTTTGTAATTTCTGTCATCCGTTGATCTAAGCTGAAATTCTTCAGAGAAGTGTGCAGATCTCGAGTCAGCGTTCCAATCTCTTGTAGCATTGGATTGCCATTGTCCTCATAGATCGAAGCAACCAGCTGGTCTGCTGCTGCTTGCTCTCCCTGTTCCAGTAATTCAACTAGAGACTTTGCTTGCTCTAATGAGATCATTCTGAATAGACCCTTTTCGTTTATGCTTCGGAAGCATGCTGCGTTTATGAGCTGCCAATGTTTTAAGTGGCATCTTTATCGATGCTTATAGCAGCTCTGACGAAGTAATCTTCAAACGAGGTTTATAAACGTTCAAAAATTTTATCGAGTTTTTCTTTTAGGGTTGCCGCTGTAAATGGCTTAACGATGTAACCGTTAACGCCTGCTTGAGCCGCTTCGATGATCTGCTCACGCTTCGCTTCTGCTGTAATCATCAATACAGGCAAGTGCTTAAGCTCAGCGTCCGCGCGAATATTTTTCAGCAGATCAATACCTTGCATCCCCGGCATATTCCAATCCGTAACGACGAAATCGAAATCACCTTTTTTCAGCATAGGTAACGCTGTCAAACCATCATCAGCTTCCTGAGTGTTATTGAAACCCAGATCACGAAGCAGGTTCTTTACAATACGGCGCATTGTTGAGAAATCGTCAACAATAAGGATCTTCATGTTTTTATTCAAAATTGCCTCCACTGAATGTCGAAATCAGTGTTTTAATCATTTTGTGTCCAAGCACTAAGCTTAGTGCGCAAACGTTGCATTGACTGGCTCAATATCTGACTGACGCGAGACTCGCTAACACTCAGAATTTCCCCAATTTCTTTTAAGTTTAGCTCTTCATCATAATAGAGCGAAAGTACCAAAGCTTCACGTTCTGGTAGCTGTTTTATTGATTCAACCAGTGCTTTTCTAAAATATTCATCAGCAACACCTTTAAAAGGGGTGTTGTTGTCTGAATCTTCCACCGAGGTGATCACATCATCCGATACCCCAAGATCTTCAATACCAATCAAGCGAGAACAATTGATATCTGTCAAAGCATTGTGGTATTGCTCTAGTGACATCCCCATATGCTTCGCTACTTCGGCATCACTTGGATCTCGATTGAGTATTCCTTCAAGTTCGGCTATCGCTTGGCTAATCTCTCGATTGCTTTTGTGTACCGAACGAGGCACCCAATCACCACGCCTGATATCATCAAGCATAGCACCACGGATACGAATGCCAGCATAAGTTTCAAAACTCGCGCCTTTTGTAGCGTCATAATTTTGTTGAGCTTCTATCAGGCCAATCATACCCGCTTGGATTAGGTCCTCGACCTGAACGCTAGGAGGCAGCCGTCCTAATAAATGGTGAGCAATGCGTTTGACCAACACCGAATATCTTTCAATGAACAGTTTTTGGCTGTTCACATTCGCATGCTGGTCATAAGTAAGCGCTTTATTCACCAAACGGTTCCTCTATAAATGCATTGCGTGAGAGCAATCTTTCGACAAAGAATTCCAAATGACCACTTGGGCTTTTGGGTATTGGCCAAGTCAGCGCTTTGTTGGCTAACGAACTGATCGCCAACGCTGCAGGGGAACGCGGGAAAGCGTCCACCACGATTTTCTGTCTCTTGACCGCTTGTCGCACTTTATCATCTAACGGAATACATGCTACGAGTTCGAGGCTCACATTCAAGAATCGCTCTGTGACCAACGTCAATTTTGCAAACAATTCTCGACCTTCTCGGTAGCTTCTGACCATATTTGCAACAATCTTGAAGCGTTGAACTTGATGCTCTTTACTCAATAACTTAATTAAAGCATATGCATCGGTAATTGAGGTAGGTTCATCACACACCACAACGATAACATCTTGAGCTGCTCGTGAAAAACTAATCACCATATCAGAAATACCGGCGGCTGTATCAATGAGCAGCACATCCATATCATCTTCAAGGCTACCGAATGCTCGAATCAAACCAACGTGCTGAGCATGTGAAAGCTCTGTCATACTCTGCGTCCCAGACGTTGCCGGTATTATTTTAATACCATATGGTCCTTCAACAATAGCATCTTTTAGCTCACATTCCCCAGCCAATACATGCCCTAAGTTACGTTTTGAACGAATTCCGAGCATAACGTCGACATTAGCAAGACCTAGGTCAGCATCTAGGACCATCACTTTCTTTCCTTGGCGAGCCATTGAAATCGCTAAGCCAAGGGTTACGTTTGATTTACCCACACCACCTTTTCCGCCAGTAACTGCAATCACTTTGGTTAATGATGGTTGTGTTAAGCGACGGAGGCCGCTTGCTTGATCGTGTATCATATTCTCAGTCATAGTAGTCCGCCGCCTAGAATCCTTCGTTGTCACTGTTCCAGTAGTGAGGTTCATTCTCTGTCGACTTCTCAAGCAGTTCATTCGCTTTCGCGATCAAATATTTTGGTTGTGCTATCACGATGTCTTCTGGCACCCGCTGGCCATTTGCGATATAAGCAACGGGCAGCGCATTTTGAATGACAACACTGACAAATTCGCCCAAGCTTAATGACTCATCGAGCTTGGTCAGGATACAACCTGAAAGTGGAATTCTACGAAAATGATCTAAAGTCTCTTGTAGTACTCGTCGTTGAGCTGTAGCGGGAAGCACTAGATAACTATGAATGACTTCACCACTCTCCTGCATCAAGGTATCGAGCTGTTCTGATAATCGGACATCTCGCTGTCCCATACCCGCTGTATCGACCAAGATCAGTTTTCTGTTTCTGAGCTGATAGATTACATCGGCTAACTCTTTAGAATCTTTAGCAACTTTTACGGGGCAACCCATAATTCTTCCATAAATGGAGAGTTGCTCATGCGCACCGATTCGATAAGTATCGGTCGTCACTAACGCGACATTGTTCGCGCCATACTCCATGGCTGCTCGTGCTGCAAGTTTGGCTATCGTGGTGGTCTTCCCAACCCCGGTTGGGCCCAACAACGCCACAACACCACCACGTTTCAGAATATCCTGTTTGGTCACGCTAATTTGGTCAGAGACCAAAGCGAGCAACGCCTTCCATGCACGGGCGGGTTTGGTATCTTCTGGAATGTAACACGCCATCTGATCCGCCAGTTCAGGGGAAACTCCCATACGTTCGAGGCGCTTGATAAGCATTGCCCTAAGTGGCTCTCTACGTTCCACTTCTTGCCAAAGTAATCCCGACACCTGATGTTCCAGCAGACGCCGTATTGAGGTCATCTCTTCACGCATGTTTTCTAGTTCGTTACTGCCTTCTTCCTGTTCAGGCTGAGGCTTACGACGATCATAGCGTGTTGGGTCGAGGCGAGGCTCTGGGCGTGGAACACGCCTGTCTTCCGCAATCAGCTTAGCCAACGGTGAATTCTCACGAATTCGGACGTTATTGCCTTGCTCTTCACGATGTTTGTTTTGTCTTTCCAGCAATGAGTTCAGAGAGTCGGCCGATTCATCTCGGTAGCTGCTCTCTTCGCTTGTATTGCTGTACTGCTTAAGCATGTTGGCAAAGCGTTTGGTCATGGATCCGCCATTGGTCTTCTCGCTCTGTAAGCTGACGCGATCGTCTTGAAGATCGCGAGTCGCTTTACGTGCGGGAGGCGCAGTGTATTGCCCTGCTGTCGACGGGGTTGCTGTCGCTTGTCGGCGACTTAAATTAGGCATGCTGCCAAAAGTGGAGGATTGATTGTCACCATCAATCGCAGCGACAATTTCAACGCCACCGGCCACCTTTTTGTTCGACATGATGACAGCATCAACGCCAAGTTCTTCTTTTACTTGGAGTAATGCAGTTCGCATGTCTTTGGCAAAAAATCGTTTTATTTTCAAACCATTCGTCCATTAAACAGGGCTTAACCATCAGTTATTAATTAATAGATCAGTTACCCACAGCCTGTACAATTCGAATTTGTTTTTCGTCAGGAATTTCCTGATACGAAAGCACTCTGAGGTTAGGAATCGTGTTCTTAACAAATTTCGCCAGAGTGGACCGCAGCACGCCCGAGGTGAGTAAGACTGCTGGTTCGCCTTTGAGCTCTTGCTCCTGAGTCGCCATCATCAACGATGATTGCAATCTTTCAGCCAAACCGGGTTCGATGCCCGCAGACTCACCACCTGACGCCTGCATGGTCTGATGCAATATTTGTTCCAGCTCTGGAATTAGGGTAATCACTGGCAACTCGGGTTCTATTCCATTGATTTCCTGAACGATTAGTCGTTTTAATGAAATCCGTACTGCCGCAGTGAGAATGTCGGGTTCTTGACTCTTTGAGGAATATTCAGCCAAGGTCTGAACAATGGTGCGAATATCTCGAATAGGAATCGCTTCATTAAGTAGATTTTGCAGCACTTTCACCACCGTACCTAGCGCCAGTTGGTCAGGAACAAAATTCTCCACCAGTTTCGGCGCACTTCGGCCCAACATTTCCAGCAAGTTCTGTACTTCTTCATGGCCGAGTAACTGCGATGCATTATTAGTGAGTAGCTGACTCATGTGAGTTGCTAGCACGGTTGAAGAATCCACCACAGTATAGCCTAGTGCTTGAGCGTGCTCTCTTTGGTCAGGTCGAATCCAAACCGCTTCCAACCCAAATGCTGGGTCGATAGTCGGTTCACCATCGATCATGCCATACACTTGACCTGGGTTAATGGCCAGTTCTTGATCAGGACGAATTTCAGCTTCACCGACGGCGACACCCATCAAAGTGATTCGATAACTGTTCGGAGTGAGTTCTAAGTTGTCACGAATGTGCACTGGCGGGATCAGGAAGCCAAAATCTTGTGAGAGCTTCTTACGAACCCCTTTCACGCGTTCAAGCAGTTCGCCACCTTGGTCTCTGTCCACCAATGGGATAAGACGATAACCCACTTCCAAGCCAATGATGTCGACCGGCTGTACGTCATCCCAAGAGAGCTCACGTACAGAGGGGGCATTGCTGCTGTCTGCCACCATGGGCACTTTCGGTTCTTTGGCCTTTTGCTTTTGCTTCTTATCAATAAAGTAAGCACCTGCTCCGGCGATCGCCGCTAGCGTCAGGAAAGCAAAATGAGGCATACCAGGTACAATCCCCATGATGCCCAGAATCGCTGCGGTGATCGTAAGCGCTTTTGGATTGTCAAACATTTGGAAGAGCATCTGCTCGCCCATATCTTCATCGGTATTCTGACGAGTCACCATCATCGCCGCTGCAATAGAAAGCAACAGGGATGGGATCTGCGCCACCAGACCGTCACCAATGGTCAGCAATGTATAGATTTTGATGGCGTCGGTGAAACCAAGATCATACTGCGCCATACCAATGCTCAAACCACCAATGATGTTGATGAACAAGATCAAAATACCGGCGATGGCATCACCTTTAACGAACTTCGATGCACCATCCATCGAGCCGTAGAAATCGGCTTCTTTGGTCACTTCAAAACGACGTAAACGCGCTTGTTCTTGGTCTATCAAGCCCGCATTCAAGTCGGCATCGATCGCCATCTGTTTACCAGGCAAAGCGTCCAAGGTGAAGCGAGCACTTACCTCGGAAATACGACCCGCACCCTTGGTGACAACCATAAAGTTAATGATCATCAAGATCAGGAACACCACAAGACCAACGGCGTAGTTACCGCCGATCACCACGTTACCAAACGCTTCGATAACGTTACCAGCCGCGTCTCCCCCTTCGTGCCCCTTCAGGAGAACCACACGCGTTGAGGCAACGTTCAAGGCCAATCTAAGCAAGGTCGCAATCAAAAGTACCGTGGGGAACGCTGCAAAATCGAGTGGTCGACGGGTATACACCGTCACCAACAACACCACCATGGCTAAGGCGATGTTAAAGGTAAAAAACATGTCCAATAGGAACGGAGGAATGGGGAGCACAACCATCGCCAAGGTGGCCAACACCATAATCGGTGCGCCAATCGCAGGCATGGAGCGTTGGGGAATTTTCGGCAACTTATCTGCAAACGGCAGAGTAAATTTCATAGCCATTACTTCGTCTCAATGGATAACTTTAACTTATTGATATAGAAAATAACCACTGGGGTTATCCGTACGTATCATTCGGATTAGGCCACTCTCAAGCAATCTCTATACCAGCTCATGCGCCAAAATAATGACAAACGTGACCATACGGCAAAGTACCGCTCAAAAGCGCTCTCATAACAAGCAAATCACTGGCGCAAATCAGGTGGAATAGGCAAATCATAATCTTTCAGTTTCGGACGATGCCCACCTCGTTTTCGATACTGCTTCAGTTGGAACACATACGCCAGAATCTGAGCCACTGCAGTAAACAACCCATCTGGGATCTGCTGTTCCAGCTCCGTTGAATAGTAAAGCGCGCGTGCCAGCGGCGGAGCTGGAACAATGTAAATATCATGCTCTCTAGCAACTTCTCGAATTTTCATCGCCATGTGATCGGTTCCTTTCGCCACCACCACAGGCGCTCTATCGGTACTTTGTTTATAACGCAGCGCAACAGAGAAATGCTCCGGGTTGGTCACGATCACATCCGCGGTCGGAACGTCCGCCATCATACGGCGCTGAGCGGCTTCACGTTGCAGCATACGGATACGGCCTTTGACCTCAGGCTTACCTTCGGTGTCTTTGTATTCGTCTTTCACTTCTTGCTTGGTCATTTTCAGTTGATCAGCGTGTTGCCAAATCTGAAAAGGAATGTCGATCGCCACCACAATCAACAACGAACAACTGATCAGCAAAACGAAATTCAACAATATGTCCAAAGCGTGGAAAATATTCTGTGGATAGACATCCAAACTGAGTTGGATTAAGTCTTCCTGTGAAGCTTGAATCAGATAGATCGCTACGCCCGTGACCAAGGCGACTTTTAAGATGGATTTGATGAGTTCAACCCAGCTTTGCAAGCCAAACATACGTTTGATGCCGCTCAGTGGGTTCATTTTCGATAATTTAGGCATTGCCGCTTCCACTGAAAAACTGATGCCACCGACGCCGGCAGAACCAATCGCAGCGGCGACAAAGAGCGCAAACAAAATAAGCAGCAGAGGAAGCAGCAAAGCGCTTAAGGCACCACTGGCAATATCAAATAGCTTACTGGGGTCAAAAATTTCTTCACGAGAGAGGCTAAACAAACGCCCCATCGCTTTGAACAACGCTCGTGCGAGACTTTCACCGAACCACATCAGGGAAACAGCACCAATCACCAATACTGACACAGAAGCCAGCTCTTTTGAGCGTGCAACTTGGCCTTTTTCCCGCGCTTGTTGTAACCGTCGGGGCGTGGCTTCTTCGGTACGTTCTTGACCGTCTGACTCTGCCAAACCAGCCTCCTAGCAATTCAAGCGAATAAATCGGCAAACCTGCTGTTCGCCTTGCAACCAGTACAGCTCATAGTGGCTGTATAAGCCAGCCAAGATGTACCAACAAATCAATAATCCCACCAGCAAAGCGAAAGCGAAACCAAGGGAGAAAATGTTCAGCTGCGGTGCGGCTCGGGTCATCACCCCAAAAGAGAGGTTGATGGTCAGCAACGCAATAATGCCCGAAAGCGACATGCTCAAGGCGGTTTTGAACATGATGCTCAGCCACAGTGCCAGTTCGCGGAAATCAACCGCATTCAATGAACCACTGCCTATGGGCAAGGTTTTGAAGCTAAACAGCACCAATTGCAGCATTTTCAAGTGGCCATCAGTGGCAAGGAAGAACAAGGTCGACAGGAACATAAATAACTGACCGAGCAGCGGTGTATTCTGTCCATTGGCCGGGTCCACCATGGAGGCGAAACCCAAGCTCGATTGCATACCCAAAATCTGCCCCAGCAAGACAAACGTTTGGATGATAAATTGCGTGACCATCCCCATCGCTACACCAATGACAATTTGCTCAAAGGTGGTCAAAAAACCTTGGAACGAGAGCAGTTGGAGCTCTTGTGGTACTGCCGGAATGGCGGGCATCAAGGCCAAGGTGATGGCAAGGCTGAGATAGAGTCGAATTCGAGGAGAAACAAAGCGCGCACCCGTCACCGTCATCACCATCAGCATGGATGAGATACGGGTGAAAGGCCAAAAATAGTTGGCTATCCAGTCCAGAATAATGGTGGTTGGATATTCCATCGCTCCTCCCACCTAGTACAGAACTTGCGGAAAACGTTCCACTAGCGCGAAAAAGTATTCCATCAACATCTGTGTCATCCAATGGCCAAAGAGCATTAACGCCAGCAAAGTCACAATCAGACGTGGCAAAAAGCTCAGGGTTTGTTCGTTGATCGAGGTCGCCGCCTGAAAGATAGCCACAATCAAACCCACCAACAAACTGGGAATAATGATGGCACACACCATGATAAGAACCATCCACAGTGCTTCACGAAACAGCTCAACAAAGACTTCAGGTGTCATCGCTTATCCTCCCTGCTACAAGGCAAAACTGCCAGCTAAGGTGGACAAGATCAAATTCCAGCCATCGACTAACACGAACAGCATCAGCTTAAATGGTAACGAAACGATCATTGGAGAAAGCATCATCATACCCATTGCCATCAGCACCGAAGCCACCACAAGGTCAATGATAAGGAACGGCAAAAACAGCATGAATCCGATTTGGAATGCGGTTTTCAGCTCAGAAGTGATGAACGCGGGAATCAACACTGCCATCGACACATCTTCAGGATTAGTGACTTGCTCTCCAGACATGTTGACGAATGTTTCGAGATCTTTCACGCGTGTTTGCTTGAGCATAAACGCTTTCATTGGCCCTTGCGCGGCGTCAAACGCTTCGCGTGCGGTGAGCTGCTCATTCAGGTACGGCTGAACCGCCTGTTCATTCACTTCGTTGATCACCGGCGACATGATAAAAAAGGTTAAGAAAAGTGCGATACCAATAATGACCTGGTTTGACGGCGTTTGTTGCAGACCCATGGCCTGTCGCAAAATCGACATCACCACCACAATGCGAGTGAATGAGGTCATCAAAATTACCATCGCTGGCAAGAAGCCAAGCATGGTCATTAACGCTAAAATCTGCAACGTGACCGAGTAGTCTTCACTGCCGTCAGGGTTAGTGGTCATGGTGAAAGCAGGAATTCCCCCACCTTTGCCAACACTCATAAACTCGCTTTGACTGGTGTCACTCTGCATTTGTGAAACCGTCACACTACCGCCCGGTGCAAGATTGGCTGGCAACGCGGTCTCTTCCGCTTGTGCCCAAGCCGAAAAGGAAAATAGGGATGCCATCAGTAAGCTGAGTGATAGCCAAAACGTGGTCAGAAGTTGCTTATTGTTCATTCTTTTTCAGTAGCTGGCTAAATTGTTGTGCAAATGCCGTTTTAGCCAACTCCTCCTGTTTTAACGGATGCTCTAATTTTGCAATCAGCTGGATAGACTGACTGGTGATGCCCACTAAAAATTGTTCTTCCCCCGCCTGAACAACGGCGATGCGCTCTCGGGTCCCCACCGCCATTTGGCTCACCACTTTTAGACCGTGTTTCTGGCCGAATGCTGGCGTTTGGATGCGCTTCATCAGCCAAGCTAAAAAGAGAATAAAAGCGATAACGAGGAGAAGAGAAGCAAACGTGGTGGCAAGGTCAAGTTCTGGCGTTTGAGGCGCGGCCCAAACACGAGGAGCACTCGTCATGGTGACCAGTGCTCCTGTAAGACCAAATAAGCGATGGCGATAACGGCTTGGTCTCATAAGCATTAACGCAATTTTTTGATACGTTCAGTTTGGCTGATCACGTCAGTGAGACGAATACCAAACTTATCGTTGACCACCACGACCTCGCCATGCGCAATCAATGTTCCATTGACCAACACATCGAGTGATTCACCCGCCAGGCGGTCCAGTTCCACTACCGAACCTTGGTTAAGCTGAAGTAAGTTACGAATGCTGATTTGTGAACGGCCCACTTCCATTGAAATGGTCACTGGAATATCCATAATGGTATCCAGTTTACGACGCTCATCGGCGGTGATTGGCGCAGAGGTGTCTTTTAGTTCTTCCAATGGTGCAGCTAAAACTTCGTCAACATCAATGTCAGGCGCTGAAGGATCTTCACCCAGAGCCGCTGCCCATTCTGCCGCTAGCCTTTCATCTTCACTTGATGCCATGTTACTGTCCTGTTTTTACTTACTGTTTAACTGAATACTAGACAAAGATATTACTCAATACAGAGCGTATTAATCATCGTCGTTACTTTCTAGCTCAGACATAATGTCTTTGCCCAAGAAAGTTAAATCGGTTTTCACCACATGCGGGCGTTCAATTTCTTCGGAAATTTGCACAGCCAGCTTCTCGTTAGATTGCCCCATCTTTACACGATAGGTGGGCAATTCTTCGACAAACATCACCGCATGTTTAGGCATTTCTATAGGAATAACGTCTCCAGGACGAAGTTCCATCAGATCGCGCAAAGAGATTTTTTTCTCTAACAAGTTAACTCGGAAATTCACCGGGCAATCCATGATTTCTTCGCGCAGAGCAGAGCTCCAACGTACGTCCGTTTCCATTTTGTCCGATTGCACACCCGCATCAAGCAATTCGCGGATCGGCTCGACCATGGAATACGGCATGACCACATGGAAATCACCACCGCCGCCATCCACTTCGATGTGGAAAGAGCTCACCACAATCACTTCCGTTGGGCTAACAATGTTCGCCATACTCGGGTTCACTTCCGAATCGAGATACTCAAATTCTACCCCCATCACCGGAGACCAAGCTTCTTTGTAATCTTCAAATACGATTTTCAGTAGAAGCTGTATGATGCGTCGCTCAGTTGGGGTAAATTCACGGCCTTCAATTTTGGCGTGGAAGCGACCATCGCCACCAAAAAAGTTCTCTACAAGAATAAACACCAAACGCGCTTCCATGGTGATCAACGCGGTGCCTTTTAATGGCCTGAAGCGAACCATGTTCAAACTGGTGGGTACGTACAGCGTGTTTTGGTATTCACCAAATTTCATCATTTGTACACCGTTGATCGAGACTTCGGCAGTCTTTCTCAACATGTTGAACAAACTGATACGCATATGGCGAGCAAAACGTTCGTTGATTAACTCCAAGGTCGGCATGCGACCACGGACAATCCTATCTTGTGAAGAGAAGTCGAAATTGACGGCACTGCCTAGATCATCATCTATCGGCTCATCTATCTCATCGACATCATCCACCCCATGAAGGAGCGCATCAATCTCGTCTTGGCTTAATAGATCGGTCACGCTATACCTACTGGATTACAAAGTCGGTAAACAATACTTTTTCAATCACAGACTGACCTACCGATTTCGTCAGCGCTGCTTTAATGTCATCTGTGGCTTTGTCGCGTAGCTCCGTTCGACCAGTAGGTGAACGCAACTGCTCAACCGTTGCTGAAGCAAAGGTAGACAGTAAGGAGCTTTCAATCAGTGGAGAGTGATAACGAGCAAGGTTCTCGTTTTCAGTTCCTCTGACCATCAACTGCACTTTAATCTGTACCATGCGGTTACGATTGTCGCCTGTCACATTGAAAACAAAAGGCTGAGCAATATTAACGTACGCAATCGGGTCTTCAACAGGTTTTGCGTCGACTTGTGCAGTGGCTTCTTCTTCCGCAGGATCAGAGCCCATCAGGAAAAAGGCCGCGCCACCGCCACCAACCAATAAAACAACAACAGCAATGATAATGATGAGGAGTTTACTTTTCCCTTTTGGTGCGTCTTCACCGTTTTGCATTTCTTCTGCCATGAGCTGCTCTACCTATCAAACTTAACAATTTGTATTTTATGCGTAAAAACTGATTCCATCACGCTTTGATGTGACATTTAAGTCAAGTTTAACGTCAGCCTCAAGGTTTTCCTCATTTGAAGAGGCAAATCTGCTGCTTTGTTGTCCATTCCCTTGCCCATCTGCACTGTATTGTCTCTGCTGTTGGCCAGACGCTTGCTGCTGTACCGACGAATCGGCTAGTTGCATTCCTTGTTGGGCGAGCATTTCCCGCAGTCTCGGCAATGTCTGTTCAATGATTTCGCGCGCTTGCGGGTTGGTGACAGTGAAGTGCACATTAGCGATATCATTGTTCATTGCCATGCGAATTTGCATACGGCCAAGCTCCGGAGGATCAAGACGAATATCGAGTTGTTTGAGGTTCTTCGACATCATCATTTGCACTTTTTCTGCCACCTGCTCATTCGCTAACTCTCGCGTTAATGGCATTGGCGGCTGTTGTGCTGCAACATTCTCTGCTCTCGTTTGTCCTGTCACTGTCTGCGCACTGTAGAGAGAGGGCGTTGGTTGAGCCCCCTGGTTCTCTGTGCTTGTTTGCTTCGATGAGCCTTTTACGCTGCTGGCAAGGCCAGCCGCCGCTAATGCAGCCTGCATCGATTGCACTTGAGATTTAGCCACATCCGGAGACACAGCAGGATTAAATGCGGTTGGTATCGTATTCGCCGTCATGCCTTCAGGCAGAGTGATGGTGGCTTTGTCTGCATTCAATGGGACAGTTGTGGCCGCGTTTGGCTGTGCCAGTGCCGTATGCACCGCTTGCGCTAATGCTGCGCTGCCTGCCGTTTTAGCAGCAGCGCTATCTTGATGCTTTGGCGGAGCAGATTGAGACGATGTCCAATCAATAGCGGCATGTCGTTCACTCACTCCTTCCGAAGGGGTAAGTTGCGCCTGAGTGGTGGCTGCGATAACGGGTAATCTTGTCGTCCATTCTGATGGGGGGAAATCCGCCACCATTTGACCCAACTTCAAACCATCGAGAATTTTTTGCTCAGGCGCGCTCAAAGGTTGCGCCGCCGCTAATTTTTGCTCAATGACCACTAACAACTCAAGTGACACCACTTGCGGTGTTTCACTTGACGACGCTGCACTATTTTTAACCGAATTGACTCCCATGGCGCTGCTGGCAAGCAACGCTTGTGGATCCATATCAGCACTTGGCTGAACATCCTTGCCGAGTGCCGCACTATTAGCAAGGTGACCCGCCTGAGGTTGCGGCATCACCTCGCGCCAATCTTGTGGCAATTCAGTCTTGGCCACTTGCGCATTGATGATTTGAGCTTGATGAGCAGCATCAATAGGTTGTGCTTGACTAACAGCCTGTTGATCAAGATGCGCGGAATAGTGGGAGAAGCTTTGCCCTTGTTGGGCCGCAATCAAGGCTTGATCATCATCGAGTACATCACGTTGTAGCTGCACAGAAGTCGCCGCTGCTGCAATGGCTGCGCTCGATTCAATGTCTGGCGATGCGTTTTGTGGCAACGCTTTGCCACTGGTTTCTTTGAGCGCCGCATTTGACTGTTCTAACTGACCCAGTATTTTGGAGCCTTCCTGCATCACCGCTTGCTTGCTCTTGTCACCTGGAACCACGGTGTCTTTTGCTGCAACAGGAGCGCCTTTCAATACATCACTGTGTGTCGTTAGGCGACTAAGCGATTGATCCGATTTGTCATCTTCACTACCAAGTACTGCTGAAGAGTCTTGGTCTGATTTCGATTCGGTCACGCGCTGAGACGCAGAGAGGTCTGCTGCTGATTCAAGCTCTAGTAACTCATCAACCGAGCTATCTGATGGGCTAACCTTTGCCTCACTGGTTTCGACGGCATCACCAAGAGTACTCGCCTCTTTGGTGTCTCCCGTTTTAGTGCTTTCCAATTTAGTGCCTTGCGAAGCTTTTGCTGATACATTGCCGTCCGCTTCCGTTTTTCCAGAGGAGAAGACTTCAGAAAGGGTCTGCAAAAAACCTTTGGAGTCCGTAGAGTCGGCCTTGGCGGTTGCAGCCAAACTTTCGTCACTTTGACTGGTGGTCTTTGTTGTCGTGGAAACGGGTTGCAGATTCACATTCATAATTCGAGTCTCTTAGCCGCGCTAAAATGGGTTAAAATCCAACGCTTTCCAGCCTTGGTATTGAGCTAAAAAAATAGCCTGCAAAAAGCAAGCCACTTCTCTCATTTAGCGCCGTGAATAGAGCAAGGTTGAAAACTCATCCATCTGTTTCTGCTCTCGCTTTGCTTCAGCTTTGAGTTTCTCTTGCTGTTTTTTCTCAATCATCCACTCGTAGGATTTTCGTTGCTTGCGCACTTCTAGCCAATAATGTTCACAGTTTTCGACTTGTTGTTTAAATTGTGTTTCTGCTTGCTTTTGCTTAGAGAGCGTTTCATCCAGTTTACCGAGGAATCGATGCAAATGAACAAACTGGCTGGCAGTCAGACCATTTTGCCCTCGTTCGACGAGCTGCTGGCAATAGTCAAGGCGATACTTTTCAATTTGAGCCAATTGAGCGTAGTAACTTTCCAACTCCGATTTCGCCTTATTCAGCGCCATCACCGCTTGGTTTTCTTTCTCTTTGGTCTGCTCAAGCAGAAAGTCCATTGCGTTTTCCATCGATTACTGCACTCCAAGCACGTTCTTCAACATGTTGACACACATGGCGTAAGGCACGGTTTCTTTCATCCGTTGTTGCAAGTATTCGTCCAACTTCGGCTTCAATGTGAAAGCACTGTCGATAGCTGAATCGGTACCTGGTTTATAAGCACCAATCGACACCAAATCTTGGTTTTTGCGACAAATCGACAACACTTGGCGCACCGCTTTCGACATTAACACATGCTCTTCGGTGGTGATTTGTGGCATGACTCGACTTACAGACTTCTCAACATCAATCGCTGGATAATGACCCGCATCAGCCATTTCACGCGAGAGGACGATATGACCATCCAAGATGGCTCGCGACGCATCTGCAATCGGGTCTTGAAGGTCATCACCTTCCGTTAAAACAGTAAAGAATGCAGTGATCGAGCCTTGTTGTGGGCCACCATTACCGGCGCGCTCCACCAGCGCAGGCAATTTGGCAAACACCGAAGGTGGATAACCTTTGGTAGCTGGCGGTTCACCGACCGACAGCGCAATTTCACGCTGCGCTTGGGCAAAGCGTGTCAATGAATCCATCAGGAGCAACACATCGAGCCCTTGATCACGGAAATATTCCGCAATGGTGAGGGCCGTCTGACAACCTTTCAAGCGCATAAGCGGCGACGCATCCGCTGGCGCCGCGACGACGACGGAACGCTTGCGTCCATCTTCACCGAGAATTTCTTCGATGAACTCTTTGACTTCTCGTCCACGTTCACCAATCAATCCCACCACAACCACTTGGGCGGTGGTACCACGAGTCATCATACCTAGCGTGACCGATTTACCCACACCAGAACCCGCAAACAGGCCGATACGTTGGCCTTTTCCCACCGTAAGTAAACCGTTAATGGCTTTTAAGCCGACATCGAGCGGCTCGGTAATGGGTTTGCGCGCAAGGGGGTTGATCGGTTCCGCATTAAAAGAAGCGCGATGTTCGGTGTAAATTGGGCCTAAACCATCCAAGGGGTTGCCCACACCGTCAATCACACGACCAAGCAGTTCCATGCCCACGGGCAAACCACTTTCGCTGGTTAACGGCGTCACTTTAGCACCGGGCAGAATGCCGCCGATTTGCTCGCTCGGCATCAGAAATAGATTGTCTCCCGAAAAGCCGACGACTTCGGCTTCCATCTGGCCCGTCATGGTTTCCACCAAACACAAACTGCCGATGGGAGCTCGACAGCCTGTCGCTTCCAGCGTCAAACCGACAACACGCACCAGTTTGCCTGAGGCGACTGGACGGCTGCCCAAGCCTTGTACTCTGTAGCTTTTGAGTCTCTCTGCTAGCGCGATCATCATTCACCTCCGTGGTGACGATTCTTACCACAGAAATTCTGTATCACTTGCTTGATGCGCTCTTCCATACGGTAGCTCACGCTGGACTCACCCGCTTCGATTTGTACATCGCCACGGTTCAGGGCTGGTTCACTGAGTAAGGTCCAGTTGCGGAAGTTGAGATCATCCTCACCATAAGCAGAGCGGATGATGTCGACATCTTCGGGATTGAGGCGCAGCGTAATGGGATGCCCAGCAATAGGCAGACTTTCAACAGAGGCTTTCACGGTGTCTAAGATCACTTGCGGGTTGGTTTGCACCTCGACATGCACCACTTCTTTAACCAAGCACAACACCATATCCACCAGTTGTTTTTCCACTTGGTTGTTCATCAGTTCTAACGGCTGGGCAAACTGGTTAGCGAGATTAATAAAGGTATCGACCTGCTGCTTGATGTGTTCTTCTCCAGCTTCAATGCCTTCATTTTTGCCCTGCTCAAGGCCTTCTTCATGACCGGCTTGAAAACCTTCTTCTTTGCCTTTATCAAAACCTTGTTTAAAGCCCGCTTCTTGACCTTGGAACAAACCTTCCTGATAAGCGCCTTGCTTAATCAGTTCGATTTGCTCTTCGGTTAACTCAAGGACAGCTTCTTCTTCCGTTTGTTCGAAATCCGGCATCCAGCCAGGATCGTAGTTAAAGGCCGTCTCTTTGGCTTTCTTATTCACCTCAGAGCCGTAATCAGGCAATCCCCAACGCTGAGGTTGTGGAACGGCATCGTCTTCACCAGGGCGGATAAAACCACGTTTTCTCTCGTTAGCCATGGATCGGTTACCTCTGAATGGTCACATGTAAAACTCAGTCATTGAGTTTTCATTGTTCTTAAGGAAACAAAGCCCCAACTCGGGGCTTGTCTGTTATTACAAGAATTCGTCTGCGCCACCGGACAGCATGATTTCTCCGCTGTCAGCCAAGCGACGGGCAATGGCCAGAATTTCTTTCTGTGCCGCTTCCACATCGGCAACACGTACTGGTGGCATCGCTTCGATGTCGTCTTTCATCATCTCAGCGGCACGTTTCGACATGTTCTTGAAGATCTTCTCACGAAGACCATCATCGGCGCCTTTAAGGGCTTTCTGCAATACATCTTGTGGAACGTCACGCAGCAATTTCTGGATACCTTGATCGTCCACTTCGATAAGGTTCTCGAATACGAACATGAGATCTTGGATTTGCGTCGCCAAATCTTCGTCTTGGTCGCGAATCTGCTCCATCAACAGACCTTCGACGTTGTTGTCGAGGTAGTTCATGATTTCTGCTGCTGCCTTCAGGCCGCCAATTTTCGCTGCTTGCGCGCCCGCTTGGCCGGCAAACTGTTTCTCCATGATTTCGTTCAACTCAGCCAGTGCTGAAGGTTGAACTTCCTCAAGGTTGGCGATACGCATCATCAAGTCAAGACGCACACGCTCTGGGAATTGCGCGATGATCTCGGCAGACTGATCCGCCTCTAAGTAAGACAATACGATGGTTTGAATTTGTGGGTGTTCGTTAACAATGATGCTCGCCACTTGTCGTGGGTCCATCCATTTCAACGAATCGAGACCTTTCGAACCCGTACCCAATAGGATCTGATCCACCAAGTTATTGGCTTTATCAGCACCCAGTGCCGCGATCAAGGTATTACGCATGAAGTCTTCACTGCCCATACCGATGTTGGTGTACTTCTGAATGTCTTCCAAGAAAGCACGGTGCACTGCCGAGACTTTGTCTTGGCTAAGGTCTTTGGCACGCGCCATCGCACTACCCACGCGCTGAACCTGCTTTGGCTCTAAGTGACGGATAATGCCGGCGGCGTCTTGTTCGTTTAAACTCAGCAGCAAAATTGCTGCTTTTTCTTCACCTGATATCGAGCTGATATCTATTTCTGGTGTATCCATCGAGCCGTCTTCGTTCCCATTTACAATTTCGTTAGCCATTTATCATCCAATTTTTGACCACTTGTGCTGCCAGTTCAGGTTCATTTGCCACGAGGGCACGAACCGCTTTCAGCACATCTTCGTCCTTGTGAAGGTTAGGGAGATCGATACTAGAGCCAAACTCAAACAGCTCACCTGCATCAATGTCGCTACCGATTAGGCTGGTTTCACCATCGGCACCTATCGGTAAGCCATCTGGCCCGTACATTTCGTCATCGTCGTCACCCGCAGGGTTGAGCAGTTTCTTCATTGCAGGACGGATGAGTACAAGAACCACAACGATGATGACCAATGCACTCGCAAACCAACGAATCCAATCATTGAAATTCGGATGCTCCCAAATCGGCACATCCGCCAACTGCTCTTGCTCTGGCTCAGCAAAGGGCATACTTAATACGTTGAGCAAGTCACCGCGATTTTCACTAAAGCCGACGGTACCGACAAGCACTTGGCGAATCGCGTTAATTTCCGCCTCGCTGCGAGGTGTATACGTCACATCACCTGTATCAGGATTGATGGTGGCGCGATCTTTAATGGCGACCGCTACAGTTTGACGGTTGATCACTCCAGTCTGCTTACGTTCGTGGCTGATGGTGGTGTCCAATTCAAAGTTACGTGTCGATTCTTTGCGCACCGACCCTTGACCGAGCACCGAACCATCTTTCATTTGGGCAACATCTTGTGGAATTGACGCATCGGCGGGTGGTTGATTACTCAGTGCGCCAGGCACCCCTGCCACCATATTGCCATTGTTGTAATCTTCAAGTGCGTATTCGCTTCGGGTCGCTGGAGTGTTAGGGTCAAACTGCTTACGCGTTTGCTCAACCGCACTAAAATCCATCTCGATATCGACTTGGGCAGTATAGTTACCAAAGCCCAAAATAGGGATCAACACGGAGTCGATTTTTTCACGCAGCGCTTGTTCTTGATTGCGCTCCAACTCTTGCTCTTTACGGCGAGCGGCTGAAACGGGGTCTTGAGAGCCAGAATTGAGCAAGCGGCCATGTTGATCAGTGACGGTCACACGCGAGGTCTTCATCCCTGGAACCGCACTGGCCACCATATCGACAATCGAATCCACTTCTTGTTGCTTGAGATTGGCACCTGAAGCCAGCGTTAGGAAAACCGAAGCAGACGCTTCTTGGTTGTGACGTACAAACACACTCTGTTTTGGTAACGCGAGAAGCACTTTAGCTTTGCGCACTTGCTTCATTTCTTCTATCGCTTTGGCCAACTGTCTTTCACGGCTGAGCTTCAAACGTTCTTGTTCTAAGCGCTGAGAAACACCGAACCCCATGTCTTGCAGTAAGATATCATCGCCAGCTTGAGTGCTTTGATTCAGGCCAGAGCGTACCATGTCCAACTTGATGGAATTGAACTCGCTGGTTTCAACTAGAATGGTGTTGCCATCTAACTTGTAGTTGATTTTTTGCTGATCGAGATGATCGAGAACTGGAATCAGTTCTTCGGTTTCAAACACGCCGAGAGGACGCATCTCTGGTTCTTTAACCCAGAAAAAGAGCATCACGATCAAGGCGACACAGATCGAAATCGATAGGACAAGCACCACCTGACGCAATAAGTCTAAATCACCTACCGCCATATCGAATTTAGATGAGCTACGTTCATCCAAATCCGGATTTTGGCCATCCATGTCCATGTCAGAATGCATGGCTAATGCTTTACTTGAGCCATCATCTGTCAGTGCGAGATCGGTTGATTTATTTTGTTCAGCCACAGTTTACTACCTACATTAGACTGGCATGTTCATAAGGTCTTTGTATGCCTCGACCAGTTTATTCCTAACCTGTACCGTGGCTTCAAATGCAACGCTGGATTTGTTTCGGGCAATCATCACATCGGATAGAGACACGTCCGCATCGCCGCGGTCAAAACGCGTTTGCAAATCGCCAGAGGTCTTTTGCAGTGAGTTAACGTTATTGATGGCTTGATTCAGCAGTGCGCTAAAATCGGCACTGACTTTGGCTCCGGTTGCAGGTGCCGTCGCATTGGTTGCTTCAAGCATCATGGCGCGCATTTCGCCGTTTAATCCATCAATTCTCATCGTTACCTCTAAGCCAAAAGTTTGACTAACTGCCTTGCTGTATAATTGACACAGCAATTAACATGCCATATTGCTAATAATGGCTGGCCAGTTTACCTGACTCCGGCAAACTGACCAAGACCCCAAAGCTTATCCCGGGATCTCGATACCAGCATCGCGCATCTTAGCCAGTTTATAACGCAAGGTTCTTGGACTAATGCCCAGTTTATCCGCCATCTCTTTACGACGACCTTGGCATTCGATCAGCGTTTCCAAAATAATAGCGTACTCTTGATCACGCAGCTCACTGCCTAAGCTATCTCCAGCAGAAAGGCCACGAATCATAGCGTCGGGTTCCGAGCCTACTTCTGCAACCGGCTTGACATCGGGTGCAACATAATCGTGTTGCTGAACCACTGATTGCAAGCTATCCGCATCTTGCCAATCGACACCTTCAAGCAAAATGTGCTCATGGGATATATGGCTGTTTTCACTTAAAATCAGCGCTCGCTGCACTACGTTGTCTAACTCACGTACGTTGCCAGGCCAAGCGTATTGCAACAATTTTTCCAACGCGCTTTGTGAGAAATGAGGCACTGGAATCCCCTGCTTAATGCAGTGGCGCTCAGCGAGGTGTTTCGCTAGCGGGGTGATATCACCTTTGCGATCACACAGTGATGGCCAAGTAATTGGGAAAACATTCAAACGATAGTACAAGTCTTCACGGAAGTTACCAGCAGCCACATACTGCTTTAAGTCACGGTTACTGGTAGCAAGTACGCGAACATCAAGCTTAATGCTTTTACGGCTACCCAAGCGCTCTACTTCACGCTCTTGCAAAACACGCAATAGTTTCGCTTGTAGGTTCAAATCCATTTCGCTGATTTCATCAAGCAAAATGGTACCACCTTGCGCTTGTTCAAATTTACCCGGGCAAGCTTGAACTGCCCCGGTAAACGCGCCTTTCTCGTAACCAAATAGCGTTGCTTCCAACATATTGTCTGGAATGGCGGCACAGTTAATAGCAATGAAAGGTCCGTCTTTGCGCGGAGAAGCATTGTGAATGTAACGTGATAGCACTTCTTTGCCCGAACCACTCGGGCCAAGCACCATCACATTAGCATCGGTGCGCGCGACTTTATCTGCCAACGCCAATAGCCTTAGGCTTTTTTCATCAGCGACCACCGCATCACCGTTATCGTCTGATTTGACCGGAGCGTAACGGCTAACCATATTGAGCAATACTTCGGGTGCGAATGGTTTCGCCATGTAGTCGATGGCTCCTTCTTTCATCGCCGACACGGCGTCTTCGATGTTGGCGTAAGCGGTCATCAACAACACGGGTAAATTGGGCCAGTTTTGTTTGATGCTACGCAGCAGTGCTAAGCCCCCCATGCCCGCCATCTGTACGTCAGAAACAACGATATCCACCGGGTTTGCTTTTAACTTCACCAAAGCATCTTCTGCGCAATCCGCTTCTAGCCATTCATAACCTGCTAATGCCAATGTATCGACTAGCGCTTCGCGTAGACCTTCATCGTCTTCTACGATTAACACTTTGCTTTGAGCCATTTCAATTCTCCAGTGTTGTTACGCGCTCATTCTGCCGCAGCAGACTGAGTTCTTTCCAGAGGGATACACATAGTGAAGCAAGCACCGTCTCCCTCTTCCGATAATAATTCTAGTCGCCCTTCATGAGCGCGACAGACCATTTGTACCACAGCCAGACCTAAGCCAGTGCCTTGTGAGCGTGTCGTAAAAAAGGGTTCCATGATTTTGTTCTGCAATTCTTTTGGCACCCCAGGACCACTATCTTGCACGGAAATACGCAGCTCACCATTGACTGGGCGAAAGAAAACATCAATTTGTGCTTCTTTTCCGGCAATTTGGATCGCATTCATCACTAAGTTACTCAGGGCAGAGGCGATAGCATTGGCGTTGCCCAAAATAACGGTCTGTTCTTCTTCTACTTCTTGGCAGTAATCAATCAAATTACTCTTTAAGGCCGTTTCCACCATTGGCTGATATTCACCCACTAATTGCGAAATAGTGAACGGTTTGATCACCTTGTTATCACCACCTTTTGCGAACAGCAGCATGTCATTGACTTGCTTTTCCAAATCCTGCAGGCGATCCATCAGCTTTGATTGAAAGCGCTCTCGCGTTGTATTAGGCAGGTTAGGAGCAGAAAGGTTTGAGGCGTAAAGCATCGCACTAGAGAGCGGGGTTCGAACTTGATGCGCCAAAGACGCGACCATGCGTCCTAACGAAGATAACCGCTGTAAATCACTCACTCGAGATTGCAACAAGCGTGTTTCGGTTAGGTCAGTGATCAAAATGAGTTGACCTGTCGCAGAAGCCGAAATGGCTAAGCGTACTTTTCGACCATTACGCAGAGACACTTCATGACCATCATCTTCGCGCGGATCGAACGCAGCTTGGATCACCGAAAACCAGCGCTCGTTCACCAAGGGCACTTCTAGAATTCGATGCGCTTCTGGATTGGCTTCTCGCACCACCCCTTGAGTATCAAGCAAAATCACTCCCGCAGGCATCACATCAAGCACTTGCTTGTAACGTTCTACCTGACTTTCTACCGAGTCTAAGTGGGATTGATTGGTTAAATTATCCATGCGCTGTCGAAATCTCGCCTCAAATACTAGAATAGCCTAACACGCAAAATGCATGCCAGGCTATTTTTGTTTATTATCAATATTTTAGGTAATTGACAATAAGTTGACGCTGAAATTGTTTTCTAACGTTGCATATTGTATTTACGCATTTTCTCAACCAATGTGGTGCGGCGCATTCCCAACATATCAGCGGCACGAGCCACCACACCACCTTGTGCTTCCAGCGCTTGGTTAATCATATTAACTTCAAGATCAGCCAACAGCTCTTTGAGGTTTACGCCTTCTGGTGGCAAAGACTGAGGCGCATCAAAATGGTCATCAAAGGGATTTTTTACCGAAAGATCAAAACTCTCTGAAAAAATATCTTCCAGCACATCACGTTCTTGGTCTTCAATCGAGTTAAAAGAAGACGTTTCTGGCTGGAACTCTGGGATATCACTGTAACGATATTTGGTCGGCAAATGATTAACATCCACCAAACTATTTGGATAGAGAATCACCATCCGCTCAACGAGGTTTGCCAACTCACGCACATTACCGGGCCAGTCATGTTCCATTAAAGAGTTTATCGCACGAGGAGTGAAACAAATCGGTTGTCCACCTTCGGCTTGTAGACGAGTCATTAACTCTTGAAGTAACAGTGGAATGTCCTCTTTGCGCTCTTTCAGCGCTGGCATCTCAATCGGAAAAACATTGAGACGATAAAAAAGGTCTTCGCGGAACTTTTCGTCGTCGATCATGGTTTCCAAATTGCGATGTGTGGCCGCAATAATGCGAACATTGGCTTTAATCGTGGTGTTGCCACCGACACGCTCAAAGCAACGCTCTTGAAGCACGCGAAGTAGCTTGACCTGCATCGCCATTGGCATGTCGCCAATTTCATCCAAGAAAAGGGTGCCACCTTCTGCCAACTCAAAACGGCCTTTACGCGTGGTTAACGCACCGGTAAATGCCCCTTTTTCATGGCCAAACAACTCACTTTCGAGCAGATCTGGCGGAATGGCACCACAGTTGATTGGCACAAAAGGGCCATTGCGACGTGTCGAGTGATAATGAACATTACGCGCAACCACCTCTTTACCCGTACCGGACTCACCTAAAATCAGTACATTGGCTTCCGTGACCGCCACCTGTTCGATCAAATGACGCACTTCTTGAACCCCAAGACTTTGTCCAACCAAACTGCGGAAAAGCGTATTTTTACGAGAAGATGCTAAAACATTGACGCCTTTACGGCCAAGAAACTCTTTACAATGCCTGAGTGCTTCGCTCAACTGAGGATAATTAAGTGGAAACTCGAGTTCTCCTACCAAATTCGGTAAGTGCTCTACTGGACCGACAAAATCGCCCAAAACGAGTAAAGGAATATGATGCGCAGCATTGAGCTTCGCCATCACATGAGCGGCGTTTTGACCGTTGACCAAACCAACAATCACACCAGACCACATTTTAGACCAGTCAACACCGTCTATCTGATCTGATCGAAGAGCTTCACAACTCTCTCCAACGAATTCCAGTATATTGCGTAAGTTCAGACGATTCGCTTCATCGTCTTCTATTACAAGCAGCTTTGCCAAACTTTGCATAAGTACCGATTATTGCCTTTGTTTTATGATGTGTTGCGGCCAAACCTTGATATGCGAAACTAAGGTGCTCTATTGGTGATAGAACACTCAATTAACGATAGACAAAACAGGAAAATCAGCAACAAAAAAGCCATCAGGGCTACTAATGGCTTCTATTTTATTTGAATAAAAAAATAAGGCAACCAAGCAATTAGGAGGTGTGAGCTCGGTTAAAAGATTGGTTATCGAATTACACACCAATATCAGCCGCGGTGAGATTGTGGTACTCGTTGGGGATTTGATCCCATGCCGATTTGATCTCACGGATAATGTCGATCACATCATCAATCATTGTAGGGTCATTTTTGTGGTTCGCCCCAGAGATCTGCGTGATCATGAATTCGTAAAGCTGATCGAGGTTACGTGCAATATCACCACCGTCATCCATCGATAGACAGCTACGCAATGCAATGATGATGTCCAACGCTTTGCCAAGACGTTCACCTTTCACTGGAATGTTACCTGCTTGCATCGCTGCTTTGCCTTGAATCAGACGCTCAATCGCCCCTGCCATCAGCATCTGAATGACTTTATGCGGCGACGCAGCACTGAGTTGGCTATCCACTGACACTTTTTTATAAGCCTGTAATGAACCGCGCATAATAATCCTCTTTTACGTAAACTTTTTGTATTGTTGGAGCGAACGCTGACCATGCCTCAATTTTTGTAGTTGAAGGCTAACTAAACTGGTCTGCGACTGCATTCGCTCAAATAGTGCTTTTGTTCGAGTGAGCATTAATTGCCACTCTTCTTCCTGCTTTAAGTGTGGCTGTTGCGCCAACATCTGCAGAAGGATTTGCAATAACTGTTCCCTGTTATCGACCAAGCGCACCAATTCTTCAGCATTTATTTCGCTTTTTTCTAATTCTTGAGAAATTAACTGATCAAGATCACGTAACTGCTCGAGTGAAGCCATTTGTTATCACCCTAATGCGTTCATTAACGCACCCAACTGCCCCTGCATTTTGCTGGTGGCGTCTTGCATGGCAGTAAACTTCGAGTGAGTGCGCTGCTCTAAGCTGCCCATGCGGCGATCCAATGCCGCCTGCTCATCCACTAGGCGATAAGTTTGCTCTGATAAACTTTTTTCTCGAGTACGTATCGATCCTGTCACCCCGGTGATACCGTGAATGGCATCCTCAACACGCTTCGCGAACCCCGTATTACCACCAAAGAACTCTTCTAAGCGGTTAAAATTGTTATTCAACTGACGATCAAGCATGTCGTAGTTGATTTCCAACGTACCTTGTCGAGTGGTGGTAATACCAAATTCTGTGAGTGATTTTAGGTTTTCTGGCGCTTTCTCTATTCGAGTCGAGAAAACACTCTTTAAACGAGAGTCGGCATTTCTTACTGTACTGTCCCCTGCTAAAGGCCCTTTTTGTCCCGTTGCAGGATCGACACCCGACAACGCTTTCGACGTCTGATAAAACTGATTGTAAGCGGCGACAAACGTTTCAATATCGTCGCGAACTCTTCGTCTATCGTACTCAACACCTATTTCAGCAGGCGCTTTATTCTTGGGCGTGACCCCTTTGAGCGCGAGATCGACCCCTTCGATGGCGTCTTCGATAATGTTGTTGTTACTCGATAGCTGAGCAACACCATCCAACACCACCATCGCATCTTGCCCTTGTTGAACTTCCGTCATGCCGCTATAGGTATCAAAAGACTCTTGTGCTTGCTTGAGTTGTTCATTCGCTTGGTCGATACGCTCTAGGCGCTCACGCTCCTGAGGTTCTAGTTTCGCGCGCTGAATTTGTTTTGCCTGTTCTTCGGTGAGCTCACCTTTGGCCACTTTTTCATCCAACGCCGCTTTTTCTTGTGCTAGCGTTGCCTCAATTTGCGCTTTTTCTTCCGCGAGTTCTTGTTCAATTCGTGCTTGTTCGGCTTCAAATTTCGCTTTGGCCTCTTTCACCGTTTCATAGGAATCGGTTAATGTGCCTGAGGCGGTATTCGTCCAACCAGGAATATCTGGTGCTTTTTCAATCGCAGCTTCATCAAGCTCCAACTCTGGACGATAATATGAATCCAGCAAAGTACCAGAGGCGGTTTCTGACCACCCCGCAATATTATCTTCTGGCATTAAACCAGCAGCTTGGCTCGCTTCATCTAATGCTTGCTGAGCGGCTTGTGCGGCGGCAGTACCAAAACTGTTGTTCGATTCTTCTTCAGCAACAGGAGAACCGTCTTCTGCCAGAGCGCTATCGCTGGTTAGTTGAGAATCACCGCTATCAGATGCAGCGTCAATCGGATTACCTTGTGCATCAACTTGAGCTTCCCCGCCTTCCTCTGACGGGACACCATCCGTCTCTGCCGACTGTTCCGGTTTGCCTTCGTTGATTACTTCTTCTGCGGTAAGGCGAGCTTGCTCGAGTGCTTTGACTCGGTCTTCGAGGGTTTTGTATTCGAGTTTTTTGAGTGGATCACCACGTTCCGCATCCACATGAATTCGGATTTGATTTTCTTTGCCTGACACCGTCGAGGCGACGATAAGGCGGGGGCCTTCGACATCATTGATGATGGAGGCTCGGACTCCAAGGTTTTTACTTGCTCCGTTAATCCCTTTAACGACATCAACCAGCTTAGAGTCTTTGCTGACGTCGACTTCAAACGATTTATCACCAAGTGAAATCTGCAGCTTGCCGGGGCCAAATTGAGCGTCTTCAGCTAAAACATCCGACGCAACCTTGTGGCTCTGTGCAAGCTGCAACACATCGATGGCATATTTACCTGCAATGGCATCGGTAGTTGCAGTGGCTGAGACGACACTCTCGTCAGTCGTATCGACTTTTCGCACCGCGAAAGCCTTCTCCTGACGAAAGATCGCCATCATATTTTTCATCGTATCCAGCGATTCTCTGAGTCGACCATAGGCGCTGATGCTGCTATCAATCCTGGCCCGCTCATTGTCAATGCGTTGCTGCTTTGGTACGCGCTCTGCATCGACAACTTTGCTGACCATGGAGTTGATATCCATGCCACCAGACATCCCCAAGGGGCCTAAACTCATCAAATCACCTCAATCACGACTTACACTTTATCTACCAGCAAACCAGAACTGGTAGCTTGTGCGGCTAAGCGTCTAAATACATCCAGCATATCTTCATCTGGGATCTGACGAATAATGTCACCTGTTTTGGCTTCATAAATCGTCACGACATCTCTCCCAGACTCTTCATCTACTCTAAAAGATAACCCTTTATTGATGGAAGAGATAAATTCATTCATCTTTTCCACCATTCTCTGTTTCTCTTCTCGGTTGAGCTCCTGACGAGCTTGCGCCATTTTGACTGCCGCTTCAACCGTTAGATTCACGTCGTTCTTTTTCACCGTTTCCGATGAAGGGTTGCCTTTTTCGACTGATACACTAGGCACGCCACCGCTTCTTTCGTAAGCAACTTTCGTGCCACTTTGCAAGCCGTAAGGCTGGATGTTCGATGTGTAGGATGGTATTTCCATAACAATCTCCCTTCCACCTCTATGAGCTATGAGTAGTAAACTACCGTACAGCTAAGCTCACGCCGCTGTATTAGCCCAACAAGCTAAGAGCTGCAGATGGTGACTGCTTCGCCTGCGCCAGGATAGAAGTACTCGCCTGCTGCAGAATTTGCGTCTTAGTCATCTGAGTCGTTTCTTTCGCGTAGTCAGTATCTTTGATACGGCTGCTCGAAGCGTTTACGTTTTCATTGATGTTGCTTAAGTTGCTGATTGCATGATTGAAACGGTTTTGGAATGCACCTAGTGAGGCACGCTCACTGTCTACCGATTTCAATGCACCATCAATGATCGATACGGCTTCTTGAGAGCCAGCAACCGTCGTTACGTCAATGTTGCTCACGTTGGTTTTGGTACCATCACCGATGTTCAACTCAGACGCTAGACCACCACCGAATTCCACTTCACCTTCGACACGTTGGTTAGAAGCGAATAACTGCAGTTTGCCGCCTTCACCGACCGACGCTTTCACATCATCGTTTTGACCGTTGATATAAGTCGCCAGTTCTTCAAGATCGTCACCCGCCTTGGCGTTGACAGTGATCTCTTTTTCTTCACCTTGTTTATTCACATAAGACATAGTGAAGTCAGTGTTGTCGCTTACGCGCCAATCAGCACCGACACCTTCTTCAGATTTGTAGCTCATGCCACCCATCGCATCAGTATCTGAACGAAGGTTACCCATAGAAAGCATCACAGCTTCACCAGAGTCGGCACCGATTTGGAAAGACTGAGAACCGTACGTACCGTTAAGGAGTTTGTTACCACCAAAAGAGGTTGTCTCTGCGATACGGTTAAGTTCTTGGTTCAACGCTGACACTTCTTCTTGAATCGCCACGCGCTCAGAACGAGAGTTCGAACCGTTAGACGATTGCAAGGCAAGGTCACGCATACGTTGTAGGATGTTGGTGGTCTCTGTCATTGCACCTTCAGCAGTCTGTGCAATAGAGATACCATCGTTGGCATTTTTAACCGCCATGTCGAGACCACGGCTTTGCGAGTTCAAACGGTTAGAAATTTGTAGACCTGCAGCATCATCTTTCGCGCTATTGATTTTATAGCCCGAAGACAAACGCTCCATTGATTTTTGTTGACCTTCAGCGGCCTGGTTTAGGTAACGCTGTGCGGTCATTGCTGACACGTTAGTGTTTACATTGATAGCCATAAATGATCTCCTTAGGCTTTTTGCTGATGCACCATCGTGTCTCTCACCTCACTTTGGTACATCTCATTTCTCTCAGTCCTTTAACGGCCACCAAAAGAATACCTTTAGGAGAATTTTTCGTTTTTTTGAATATTTCTTTGGTTGGGTTAAAAAGTGTGACTTCTCCCTAAATAATAGCGCATAAAAAAAGCCTGACCGAAGTCAGGCTTTACTCGCTCATCTCTCACCACGAGCCAATGAGGTTTCTGTCTGGTTAAGGCGATTAGCCTAGTAGACTTAGCGCTGAGTTTGGCGCTTGTTTCGCTTGCGCAAGAATTGAACTTGATGCTTGCGATAGAATTTGTGTCTTGGTCAACTGAGTCGTTTCTTTCGCGAAGTCGGTATCTTTGATTCGGCTCTTCGACGCGTTCACGTTCTCGTTGATGTTGTCCAAGTTGCTGATTGCATGGTTGAAACGGTTCTGGAATGCACCCAGCTCTGCACGGTGGCTGTCTACGTATTTCAGTGCCGCATCCACAATCGCTACTGACTCTTGCGCACCTTGTACGGTTGTCACGTCAATCGTGTCTACCGTGACGTTTTTGCCTTCGCCTAGACCAAGTTCACCTGCAAGGCT
>NZ_SZTO01000011.1 GCF_013369385.1 Vibrio sp. 05-20-BW147
TCTTCTTTCAGCTCTCTAAGCGCACAATCCTCTGGCGTTTCGTTCCCTTCACGACCGCCACCAGGTAAATCCCAGCAATTCGGATATGAAATGGAAGAAATATTATCTCTTTTATAGGTAAGAATTTGCTCGTTACAATGAACAACTAATTTGCATCCCTTAAAATGTTGCACACTGTCTCTCCTAAGATTGCTAACGCCGCGTTAAGGGGCGCAGGCACGCAATACAAAAGTGACCGCATCACACCTTAACCACTAAACCCAACGCAAACCAAAAATGCCACGCGTGCCAAGTCCCTCTTTAACGCTTTGTTATGCCTGTGCCAAAGTTTTCAATGAGCTTGGGACAATAACTTTATGGAGAGGCGCTACGACAAGCATGTATGCTTTGCCAAACAAGTTGTGGACATGCACTACCGTTGTCGCATGAACAGTGACTTTGTCACCTTTCACGTCCAGCAGAAACGACACTCTCACATCAAGATGCTTATCGCAGTCCTCAAGAACAATTTCATGCTCTTCGTTACTTACGAGCGTGAAAATACCTATCCGATCGCCCACTTTGACATTATCTACAACGGCCTCCAAAGTGGCATCCTGAAATCGACCTAAATGCTTCAGGCCAAACATGGATACAATACGGTTTCTCATTTCCATTAAGATAGAAACCCAGCGCGGTGTTTGCTTGGCGATTTCAAGATAAACATCGAAAGCTGTCTGATTCGTGTATGGGATCTCGCGAGAAAAACTGTCAGCAAAATAAGAGCCTTGCGCGTAATCATAAAGCTTGGAATGCTTTGGGATAGTCATGTATTTCTCCTAAAAGGCATAACGCCCGCTTAAGTGGTGAGCAACGCAATGCGATGCTTCCGCATACCACCTAAATCACTAAATTTACCGCAAATCACAAATGCCACGCGTTGCGAATCCGTCTTGAAGCGTTTGTTATGTTTGTTTCTCGGCTTCGATTACTTCCTCCGAGCAATCTTTTACTAAAACAAACTTATAACCACCAAACGACTTCCCAACACAACTTTTAATTATAAAAAACGATACACTTACCACCGCAAGATAAGACACAACGCTAGCGACATTGTTGGATGCATCAGCCGATAAACCAATGCCAAGAGCAATCCCCACGCCAAGCATTCCGCCTGCAAACCCTACAAACAATCCAATCAACATAGTTTGCCAAGTTATGCTCCACCACAACAAAGATACGGTAAGCGCGCCCAAAGGCTGGTGTCACAGCGCTATGTGGATTTCTTAGAGCCGTTGATTGTACTGGCACTCAATACAGGTATGCGCAAAGGCGAAATGTTGTCGCTTAAGTGGTCACACATCAACATGGAAGACAGGTATTTGACCATTCGCTCTGAGAATGCCAAATCGAAAAACAAACGCACCATTCCACTCAATAACACGGTGTATACCATGTTACAGGCTTGGCATGAGCAAAATCCGGATACCGAATTGGTGTTTGAGCGAAATGGCAAACCGCTCGACTCTTATCAGTACCAGTGGGAGTCGTTACTCAAAGAAGCAGGAATAGAGAATTTCCGTTTTCACGACTTGCGCCACCATTTCGCCAGTAAGTTGGTGATGAAAGAAGCGGATTTGAACGTGGTTCGTGAATTGTTGGGCCATGCGGATTTAAAAATGACGCTGCGCTATGCGCATCTGGCTCCTGAACATAAGGCCAGTGCGGTGAATCTCATCGGTTAAATGCGTGATGATTTTTAGAATGTTGCTCTATTGGATTGGGTATCTGTAGGGATTTTATTTAGAAACATTGTGAACATGATTTAGAAAAACGTCTGCAATCCGCAATCTATTTGGTTTTTTATGCTGACATAGTGCTTTTGGGAGCCCCAAAAAGGGTGTTTTGTGATTGGCTTAACAAATCGAAACACGCGATTCTAAATCCGATTTCAAATCCCTTTTTTAAACTGTGTAGTTTCAATGTCACTTCCTAAACAACAAAGTAGGTGACACACATATGAAAACACTTGATAAACGTGCATACACAGAGCAAGAAACCTCGATTTACATTGGCATGAGCCGTTCTTTCTTACGTCAAGCCCGTATGGAAGGGCAGCGTAAAAATCGTACTCTCGCGCCACCGTTCATTAAAATTGGTCGTGCGGTTCGCTACCTCAAAGAAGACTTAGACGCATGGCTTGATAGCCAAACCAAACTTAACCACCTTTCTCAAGGAGGGTGGCTGCATGGTTAATTTAACACCGGAGCAAATCACGCTACTGAAATGGATGAGAGCAGGGCGCACCTTTGAGGTGTGCTCGGATTACTGTCCCCATAATGGCGATGTGCAACCGAAATCCCTTTTACCGATACAGGTGCATCACAAAACCATCCATAAACTGATGAAAGAGGGGCTTATCCACTATACCCCACAACAGTTCAACGGTTTGCGTTGGGATGTCTTTTCCATCACTGAAAAAGGGAAGGGCATTCGATGAGCACACTCGACCTTTCTTGCATTGACCGTGACGACAGAGCCTTTGTTCAGCAAAGGCTTTTGCCATTTCCGGACGTCATTCAGCGTTTGCTACTTAAAGAATATTTGAGCTATCCGACCAAGTTTGAACGCAATACCTACCTTAGAACTGCGGTGGAGGCGATTGCGGCCAAGTTGTCGCTGCCGATTGGCAAAATCACGCTCGACGTCAGTGAAGAAGACTTGCGCGCAAAAGCCAAAATGAACGCTGCGGAAGTGTTGGAGCGCCGCCGCCGTTTTCGTAATGACGAACGCGCCTTGAGCGTGCTGCGTGAGTTTGTCGCCCAAAAAGGGTTAACGCCCTATGAGGGGCAATATTCACTTAGAGGTGAAGTAGCTCGATACAGTGACCGCAAATGGTGGCTGCGAGGATTGCGCAAGGCGTTACGACGTAACATCGAGCTGGTGTTGCATCACCTCAACCAAGTGAACAAACACAAAAGCCTCTATTGCTCGATGCCCACACTGATGGCAAGGCGTCAGCAGAAAGCCTATCAAAAGGCGTATCTCGAAAACACCATCGCCACCAATGAGCTAGGTCAGTCGTTCTCTTTACTGGAACTGTCACAAAAAGGCGTTTCCGACCCAACCATTCGCAAAGGCGAGCTGATGGTCAGAGCCAGAGGCTTTGAAGACTTAGCCAAAGAGCTCGGTCATGTAGCAACCTTTCTCACCATTACTTGTCCGTCAAAGTACCATCGCAGTTACTCCACATCGGGACAGGTGAACCCCAAATGGGCAGGGCATACCCCGCTGGACGGGCAAACTTACCTTAACGACATCTGGAAACTGATGCGCTCAATGCTCAACCGTTTGGGCGTGCGTTTCTACGGTTTTCGTGTAGCAGAGCCGCAACATGACGGTACACCGCACTGGCATTTGCTGCTGTTTGTTGAGCCCAAACACTATGACCTGATGGTGCAAACCATGCGTGATTACGCCATGCGCGAAGATGGGGAGGAAAAGGGCGCAACGGAGCATCGTTTTACCGAAGTCAAAATCGACCCCGCCAAAGGCAGTGCTACCGGATACATTGCCAAATACATCTCGAAAAACATTGACGGAAGTGATCTTGATTGTGGTGTCTATGGGGAAGACCCGAAAGACGCCGCCGCAAGAGTGGACGCATGGGCTTCATGTTGGGGTATCCGCCAGTTTCAACAGCTCGGCGGCTGCTCTGTGACGGTATGGCGAGAGCTGCGCCGCCTCAAAGAAATGCAAGATTTACCCGTAGTGGCAAAAGAGATTGTGGAAGCGGCAGATAAAGGCGACTGGAAGCGATTCACGCAGCGCATGGGCGGTGTGTTCAGTACACGCAAAGCGCAAGTGTTTAAGCCGCACTATGCGTTTTCAATCGACACGGAGACCGGCGTTATCAAAACCACGTTGTACTGTGCCAGTGAGCTGGTTAGAGCGTTGAAAGGGGTTGCCATTGAAGGGCGTGAAATCATCACTCGTCTGTTTAAGTGGCGCATCGAATCTAACATGCGTCACGCTTTTTAACTTGGAGTTCTGTGAATAACTGTATTTATGAAGTCCAAAAAGAGAAGTGAGCGATAAATCAAAGTAAGAACACCGTTGATATGGTCTAATGCTCATATTAAATCAATCAAATCAAGACAGTATGGCAAGAAAGAACGATGGGCTGCTATGGCATCTTATGGATGCCCCTTGGTGGGTAAGTGTGCTTTTCGCAGCAATAGCCTACATTGGCTTGAGCTTTGTGCTACCTGCTTTAGCCATGAGCTCAGAAAATTTTATTTTTAACTCTGTTGCGCCAAATCTGCCGATACTCGCGCCCTATGTCGCGTTTACTCTACTTATTCCGGCTCCTGTTGCACTCTTCAAGCAATTAAGCAGACAGCGCCAGTATTCTACAACAACCAATGAAATAGCCAGCCAAGGTACGACCGCCGCTCTAAACAACCTGTCGTGGTTAGAATTTGAAAGCTATATCGGCGAGTTCTTCAAACAACAGGGCTACGAAGTCAAACAAGCCTTTTCGCAAAAGCCGGATGGGGGCGTGGACATCTGGATGAGAAAAGACGGCCAATTAACGCTCGTTCAGTGCAAACACTGGAAGGCTCGCAAGGTGGGGATCCAAATCTTACGCGAAATGTACGCCGTGATGATAGAACACAATGCCAGCAAAATGATTGTAGTGACTTCGGGCGACTTTACCTCAGAGGCAATCAAGTATGCGCTCGATAAACGGCTGTGGCTAATCAATGGTGGTGAGCTGGTTCATATGATTGAACAAGTGCGCAATCGTCCAGCAGAGCAAGCCGTGGAAGTGACACCACCCAAAAGCGCCACTCCGCTTTGTCCAAGTTGTCATGCGCCATTGATCATGCGCACCGCGAAAAGAGGGCAGAACAAAGGCAATCAGTTTTACGGCTGCTCTTCTTACCCTCGATGTCGGTATACCAAGGATATCAGTGCGGCGTAATGGGTGAGAGGGTGTCGTCTAGCAAGTGTTTGCCCCAAAACGTGTTTAGCCGAGCGTCGCAAATGAGCGAATAGAAGATCTTTGGTCTTTATATTGAGAAGCACTGCAATTGAATATTTACCATGATTCCATTGCTCAGCTTTTTGTCGCATTGGCGCCGGCAACTAAAGAGGGGCTTCTGGACTCTCCCTGCGCCCCTAAAATCACGCTTAATCTTCAAATAATCGATTGATGTGAACATAAACGGCGACATAGGCCATGTATGGCTTAACCCGTCCTTCATTTTTCATGTGAAACCAATTGCTACTAAGTTATTTATTTTCGGGCGTGATAAAAGGGGGGGCGCCTGTTGGTTTTTTTCAATGCTGCAAGTTGCAAGAGACGATCCCACTTATCACTTTCATGTAATCTATTCACCGCTACCTTTAAGCTCTTGCTGATAGTGGACCCACTGCTGTTCAACGATTTCACGGAAGGCTTTGTCTTGTTCTATAGGATGGATATCGAAATCCTTCAGCGTGCCTTGGTACAAGGTTTCACCGCCATCCACTTCTGCTCGTAAAGCCTTCGCAAACACCTGCTCTGGACCTGCAAATTGACCTAATAACGCTAAGGCGTACGCCTTGTTGCCAATATAGATACCAGAGGCATGCTCGCGAATCGCCAATTCAAATTTTTCTAAGGCTTGATTGAGGAGCATGTTAGCTCCGTCAAAATCATTATTCTGCATTAGTGGCTTACTCTGGCATAGCAAGGTAAACCCAACTTGATTAAGAGCCATAGCAACCTGCTCTCGCAAAGCCGGCGTTTGGTCGTCACCCACGTAAGCGATTAAACGTAAGCGATTAAGTCATTGTAGGTTTGGATGGCTTGCTCAGACTGATTTAGCTGGCCTTGGGCTAGGCCTTTAGCAAATAACGCTCTGCAGGCGAATTCTTTCAATCTTGGATCAGTATTAGATCCGATATAACCCAATACCTTTTCAAAAGCTGAAAGTGCAGAGTCGTAGTTTTTGTCATTAAAATCTTCACGTGCTTTATCAAAAATAGTTTGCACATGAATAAGCTTTCCTTGGATTTCTTGTTGCTCGTGGAGCTTTTCAAAGTTAGTCGAATGCTTTTCTAGCTCGTCTTTGAAATTTTGTTCTTGTGCTTCAAGAAGACTCCGACTTTCTGTTTTGATGTACTTTTGCGCTTCTTTTTTTGCTTCTGCAACCGCACGATTTTTAGCCGTAAAACCTAAAAAGATAGCAGCAACTGTAATGATAGTGCCAAAAACAGTCAGGATGAGACCCCACATATTGGTATTCCAACTAACGTCGCCAATCCTACGGTCATAAGACGCCAGTTCTTTAGCTTGGTTTTCAGTCTGTGCGGTTAGCTTTTCTTTCACTTCAACAAGCTGAACTTGCAGCCTATTTAGCTCTGCCTCGACATTTTTTAAATCGCTTCTGCTTACATTCTGTAGCTGTAACGTCGCTTCAAGTTTTGCGCTTTTAGCTTGCAGCTCGATAAGCTGACCAATCAGCCACGATTGGTCTACTACTGTTTGAGATTGTATTGCGGCTTGATTAGCTGCATCAGAAGCAAAACATGTTGAGGGGCTGAGCAATCCGATAGAGAACGTCAAAAATAAAATTACATAGCGCAAGACGAGCATCCTTGTCCGACTACTGATACATTGAAAAAGCGTTAAACGCGCAAAATACGCAGCTCCAATATACAGTAGTTAGGTTTCTTTAAGTCATTGAATTATATAGTTGGTGCATTGACTAAAACAAGCAGTTTTTAGTCTCTAAAAAACCAATAGGTAATCATGGGGTCCATATTAACGAGGTAAGTTGGGCTTTCTTATCATTCTTGTCAGGTGGCGTGTTTTCGCTACTTACCTGACCAATGTAGTTTAAAAAGTAGCATTAAAGAGCCGCTTCTGGCACTGAGCCGTCCTTTCGGCTCAAACTCATTTCTGTCCATAAATTAGTTAGTTGAAGAGATAAATTGCAATGCTACATATGCACTACACATAAGAATGGATTTATCTGTATGATTTGGTTTAAGTTATTGTAATTATGTATATAATTGTTTTTGTCATATCCCCTTAACGCAGCGTTATAGCGCTATATGAGTCGCAATCCTGACAGATCAATTAATCTCTAAATATTCATGCGTAGTATGGTTTGCTTGGTTTTATTATGTATAGGTCAATTTGATGAAAAATAAACTAATTTTATGCTCTGTACTTTTGTTGGGGTTATCAGGTTGTGCGTCTGTGCCTACAGCTGATAGCTCAATATCTAATCAGGCAAAAGCATTTGAAGCACCCACAACAGGTAATGCAGGTATTTATATTTATCGTGAAGATACATTAGTTGGTGCGGCACTAAAGAAATATGTTTACGTAGATGATGAATGTATTGGTGAAACGGCCCCAGGTGTTTTCTTTTACCATGAAGTTGAGGGCAATAAAGAACACAAGATAAGTACTGAATCTGAGTTTTCTGAAAATGATTTGACTATCTATACAGAGGAAGGACGAAACTATTTTATTAATCAATTTATTAAAATGGGCGTATTTGTAGGTGGGGCAGGGTTAGAGCAAGTGGATGAAAACAAGGGTAAAGCAGAAGTTCTTAAAGTTGATATGGCACAAAAAGGAAACTGTACTGTCAAGTGATTATGTGGCAGCGCTATAACAAACGCCTCAAGAGGGACTGTCAAAGCGTGGCGTTAACAGTCCCATTTAGACGCAGTGGTTAGCGTTATTGTTTTGCGCTTTTGGTCATGCGTTACCAGCCCCTTAAGGGGGCGTTTGAGCATCCGCTAGTTTCTAGATAAGGAGTCAATTTTGTTTAAACTCTACTATTATCCGAACAATGCGAGCCTAGCTCCTCATTTCTTGCTTCACCACCTAAATGCAAGGTATGAGTTAGTGTTGGTCGATAAAAAATTGAACTCACAGAAATCGGCAGATTATCTTAGGCTCAATCCAGCAGGTCGCATACCTACGTTAGTTATCAATGACCAGCCAATTTTTGAAAGCCCTGCGATTTGTATTCATATCTGTGAATTGCACCCAGACTCAACGTTAATGCCCTCTGTTGGTGACTCAAAGCGACCTTTGTTTTATCAATGGTTAGCTTTTCTTAATAATACGCTGCAAGCAGAACTCATGGTTCGCTATTATCCACACCGACATACCAACGATGAAGCTAGCATCCCCAATGTTGTGTCTGCGCAAGATGACAGGATTGCTGATGCATTATCAATTATCGACAACCAACTAGCGCACCAAGAGTATTTACTTGGCGATACGCTCACAGCATGTGATTACTTCTTATTTATGCTCGCTCTTTGGTCGTTACCAATAGAAAGGTCACCACTGACTTTCAAGCACCTAGCGGCGTACTTGAAGCGACTTTGCTTAAATCCAACGATTCAGGCGGTTTGTGACATTGAAGGTATAGATATTACCCCTTTTAAATCATACTCATAACTAGGCGGTTGTTATGAAATTAGTTAACATACTTATTTTGGTCATTCTACTTTCAGGTTGCTCTTCAATTGTAGCACGCAGTAATGGCGGTGAGTTTGGTCATCCTTTTTCAGGTCCAATACAATCAATTCTACTTCAACCGTGTGGGTTTGTAGCTTCTGGTGCTGGATGGTTTATTCCATATCCATTGGTTTTAGCTGATATACCGATATCACTAGTGACTGATGTGGTTCTACTTCCTATTGATTTGGTCATGATGTCAAGCGCCGGACCCGCATATAGTAATATCCAGTATTACCCTGCATCGGACTGTATGTTTGGCGGCCAATAAACATAATTGAAGCCAGCTTTTTTCATTTTCAGCTATCTACGCCCCAGAACTCATCCTATAATTAGCGTGCATATGGAGGATGTTTAATATTTAAACATCCTCTATTTTTTGAAACCGCCAACATGGAGTCGATTCGTTTGTGAGTCGATATTGTTAAATGCTTACCGGGAAGGTGATTTAAATTACAACCGAGGTTCTTAAGATGACTATTAATAAGTACTTTGTATTTGTTCCACAAGCAGTTGAACAAACTCAGGAAAAGGAAAATAAAGTGGTAACAGATAAGGAAACTCAACGTCAGGCATTAGTAAAGCAAGCTCAGCAGGAAGGCGGGCTATAACGGCTAGGTTTCATAACGAGAGAGCACCCATCGAGGTGCTCTTTTTTTGTCTGTCGCGTGCGAAGAGTGCGTTGGATCTTGCCGCTAAAAAGCAAATTTTACCGCGGTTTGCCCATTAAACTGTTCAGAATCTCGGTAGGTATTGTAACCGGCAGAAACTTCAAGAGAGAAGGTTGAGCCAAACATAAACTGTCCAGTAAGTTTGTAGTCATTCATCACATCTTGGTCAAGATAAGAAATTCGATATCTTGGCGTGAGAGCAAAGAATGGGGCGAGCTGAAAGCTGACGCCAAGATCGGCAGCCGGGCCAAACTCTCGAAACCTCGCAGAACCTTCACGGGAGCTGTATTCACGCTCTACGTCGTATTTACTGACACCAAGTGTGTAGAAAAGCGAAGTGGTATTGAAATTATTGTAACCGCCTAAGCCAGCAAACGAGCTGGAGATGTCGGTATTTCCTGATGTGGTACCTTCAAACTCGTATTTGACATAAGCATCCATGGTAACGGGTGAATAGCTACCAGTGAAGTTAACACCAAAAAGATCTCTTGAGCCTTTACCATCGAACTCAGAGCCTAGAAATGATCCTAGACTGTCATTTTTCTGCTCGCTGTATTGCAGACCGACACCGATGTAAGAGTATTTGCCAAAAGAGTTTGCGTGTGCAGCTGCGCTAAGAGTCAGTAGCAGTGCTACTGTGGTCAATGTTTTTATTTTCATTGTACTTTCTATTAAGATGGTGAATCGAGAAGGCGACCTTAACAATTAATAAAACGATGTTCAATTGCAATATTCATAGCGAGCGTAATTGTTCTAAGCAGCGCTTTGTTGATGATTATATTAGTTTAAGTGAAAGTATGAATGTAATAGGCGGGATGCTCATTCTTAAGACGTCGAAAACTGGCAATTAGGCCCTCATCGACTAGTGTTATGGCGAACATAACAACGTGTAGGAGGCAGAATGGATAAGAATCCCATTGGTTGGTTTGAGATCTATGTTGATGATGTAGAGAGAGCCAAGCATTTTTATCAATCGGTTTTTCAAGTCACTTTTGAACAAATGCTGGATCCGACAGGAGCAGATATAGAAATGTGGTTCTTCCCATCGGATATGGAAAGCTATGGCGCAAGTGGAGCATTAGTGAAAATGGACGGCGTTAGCGCCGGAGCTGGCGGTACGCTGGTGTACTTTTCTTGTGAAGACTGTGCGGTTGAACAGGAGAGAGCAACGCAACACGGTGGCGTTGTCGTTCAAGCGAAAATGGCCATCGGCGAGTACGGCTTTATCTCGTTAGTGCAGGATTCAGAAGGCAATATGATCGGCTTACATTCTATGCAGTAGTGGAATTATTTTGCGTTCTCTTTAAATAGAAAAGGCATCTAACAAGATGCCTTTTTGTCTTTGTGATTCGTTTATTGACGAATAAGGCGTCGCTTAAACACCTGCACGTTTAAGTAGGCCGGCCATAAGCGCAGAGCTTGAGCGCGCTTGTTTGCCTTTGCCTTGTAGGGATTTTGCTAGTGAGACGTTATCAATGCTCTTAGCAATGTACGCCATTGAGTTGTACAAATCCGTTGCGGATTTGATCTTTGACTTGTCATTCATAGGCGCAAGCAGTTGCACCATCTGAGTACCACTCATCTGTTTCTCTGTTGCGTATTCCTCAACGGCATCCAAAAGAAGATCAAGGTCGACCATGGCTTCTGCGCTTTCGATACCTTGTTTTTTCATCTCTTTTTGGTTGCGTCGACGCATTTGCTTAATGATGAAAGCAGGCTTGTTGAGCTTTTTGAAGCCGAAATAGCCGATCAGCGCGACAACCGCGATACCGCCAATCACATAACCCCAAACTGAACCTGCAGATTCAACAACAGGTTGAACAGTTTCTACTGCGTATTCAACGGTAGTAGGTGCATCAGACATAAAATTTACCTTTGAAAATGGCTTCTAAAATGAAGCGTAATACTAAATCTGGCTAGCGAAGCACCGCATTGCGGTGAATCAAAAATCGTTGGATAAGCTACTTTTACTCAAGTAGACAATGCATTTGTTTTATCTCGCTTGCACATGTTATTGGGGCCACATACTGAAATACAAGGCATGAGGAGACGCTATCTTTTAAAGTGCAGCCATTGATCACACTTTTATTGAGCATTGAGACAGTATTTGAGCAATGGCTTAGTTCGAACTGGTGGATGAAAAAGACGTGGTGCCAAAATTGAACGATACTTTAGTGAGGTTTTGCAATTGAGGTGGCGCGCATATGGAAGAGCGACGATTCGATAATCCATGCATTCGGCACTGTTGTTTGAATGAGGAAGATGTCTGTTTAGGTTGCGGTCGACACCTAAACGAGATCTTAGGCTGGACGCAATCGAACGCAGCACAACAGCAGGAAATATTGGCGCGCAGCCAAGCGCGTTTAGCCGCACTGAAGGCGCGCGTTTATCTCCATCACCCCAAATGAACTTCACAGCGGTACGCTCTCTGCTTGTTAACGAGAATACCGCGACAAAAACTGATAATATGTCCGCCTTATGCTTTATTTCTACTCTCTGTATCTCTAGTCGCTATGTCTCAACAAGCCAAATTGACACTCATTCGCGGATTACCTGGTTCTGGTAAAAGTACGCTGGCGCAACAACTCGCGAAGCAAACGCACGCCGTTCATCTCGAGACAGACATGTATTTTGTCGATCAGCTAGGCCGCTATCAATTTGACCCAACGCGCTTAGAGCAAGCCCATCGTTGGTGTTTAAACAAAGTGTGCCAATACCTCAAACAGGGCAGAGCGGTGATTGTGAGCAATACCTTTGTTCAGCACTGGGAAATGAAGCCCTACTTGCGTTTTGCAGAGCGTCATGGATTCAGCGTGGCGATTCTTGTCTGTACGGGTGAATATGGCTCGATTCATGATGTGCCAGCACAGACGATAGAAAAGATGCGTCAGCGCTGGCAAAACTAGCTCAACGACCTCGTCCATCTACCATCACAATGATGGTTTTGACGATAATGGCTATGTCTGTTTGGAGCCAATTAGAGAAGGAATTGAGGCTCAACGCATAGCTATGATCAAACCCCACTTTTCGGCGCACATCTTCAATACTGGTGTCGTAGCCTTGATTGATTTGTGCAAGCCCTGTTATTCCGGGTAAGACCCCATAGGTGCGATCGGCAAAATAGGGTATCTCTTGTTCAAGGCGCTGATAAAAATCGGGTCTCTCAGGTCTTGGGCCAATCAGAGACATCTCACCTTTTAAAACATTAAATAGCTGTGGCAATTCATCTAGGCGCGTTTTGCGTAAAAATCGGCCCACAGGGGTAATTCTTGGGTCGTTTTCCGTTGCCCACACTGCGCCAGAGCGTGATTCTGCATCGCAGTACATGGTGCGAAACTTCATGATCTCGAACAGTTCCATTTTCTCGGGGGTCGAGCGTCCGACACGCAACTGTTTATAGATGATGTTGCCTTTCGAGGTGATTTTAATAGCCATCGCGATCAGCGGGAAGAGCGGAAGCGTGATGAGCAGTGCCAATAACGCGAAGAGGATGTCAAACAGACGTTTTGCTCGGAAGATATTTGATTCAAACAAGCCATAGTGTTTCATAACTGTTCTCCATTTTGATTGATGCGTGACCACTGGCCATTTTCCTTGCCAAGCAAATAACGAAGACCACCGGTGAGGTTGGCAAAATGGCCAACGACAAGATAGTGAATCAGGTTTACCGGTTTAAGTTGCTTGCTTTTTGGCCAATAGTAACCAATAAGCGCAGTACCATAGAGTGCCCATTGAGCAGTAAGCATCAGCGCAAAGAAAAAGTAGTGGCTAAGCAGCAGTGAGCTTAACAGGCACAAAAGCATTAGATACGGTGTCAGCAGTCGCAGCCCTTTCCCTGAAAACAAGGTGAAAGCCGTCCCACCAAATTTAGGGTTCAATAGTGAGGCAAGTTGAATCAACTGCTGCATGTTTCCCGCAGAAATGCGCAGACGGCGAGCAAAGTCTTGTTGAGTGGAACTTGCTTCGAGCTCAATCGCAACCATCCTTGTTTCATAGTCTGCCTTGTGTCCTTTCTTAACAATTAACATTGGTAGGACAAAGTCATCATTAATGGTATTGAGTGCAAGTGGCGTAAACAGTTCGGTTCTGAACAGGTAGAAAGCACCATGCGAGCCGATGCTGGAGCCGATTGATGCTTCAGTGGCTTTGATTTGAGTTTGGTAACGCCAATACGCTTCTTCCGATGATCCACCGTTACACAACATGCGGTAGCAAGCATTTACCACACCGGTTTTAGGGTCATCAAAATGTGCTGCCGCGAGCAAGAGGGAATCCACTGATATCAAAGCCGAAACATCACTGATCGCCGTAATGTCGCTACAAATTGACGCCATTTCATGATTAATGACCGCAACCTTTCCTCGGTTAATCGGGTGGTCGTGAATCTCAAACAGAACTTCAGAACAGATGGCTTCTTGGATCGTATCTTGCGCAATCTCTACGGTATTATCACAGCATCCGTCGCACGCGATCACCACTTTCAGTTTATCTGTAGGGTAATCTAACGCGGCAAGATTGCGTATTTTTTCAGCTATCCATGCGGCTTCATTGTAAGCGGGCACTAAAACGGTAATAGTGGGCAAATCAGCATCACCCAGCTGATCTCGATAGTGTCGCTGGCTTTTGGATTCAATGTGAGCGCTAAACCCCGTCGATTGCTGTTGTTGGCGTTTTGCCAGCCATTTGAGCAAGAGCGGGTAACCGGCATGGTGATAAACAATCAGCACCGAGGAGATGACAAAGGTGAGTAGCAAAGTTAACTCCATCGTGTTCATCGAACCAACCAACGCAACGTTCATAATAAAACCCCCAATGTCAGTTGATGATATTGTTCAACCACATGACGAATATTGTGATGACGTACCACGTAGTCACGCAGTGAGTTGGGATACAAGCTCTTGTCCAGTTGCAGAAGTTCACGGAGTTCTAAAGCCAATGCGTGTTCATCTCTAGGTGGGCAGAGCCGGCTCAAGTGAGGACACAAAGTTTCATGTGTTCCTCCTACGCTGGTTGCAACAACCGGAATGTTGCATGCTTGCGCTTCTAAAGTTGAGAGTGGAAAACCTTCATTGAGAGAAGGGAGACAAAATAGATCCAGTGATTGGTAAAATTGAGGCATGTGGTTGCACAAACCCAAGAAGGTGACGCGCTTGGTCAGTTTAAGCGTAAACACTAAAGACTCTAAACTCTGTCGATGAGAGCCATTACCCGCGATGACCAAATGAACATCTTCGGGAAGGTGAGGCATTGCACGAATCAACCACTCTTGCCCCTTAACGTACTCTAATCGTCCAGCGCAGCCTACGATGCGCCTGTCGAGGGGTAGACCGAGTTGCTCACGAGCGGTGTGCATGTTACCTGGAACAAAGTAGTCGCAGTCGATACCATTTTTAATGGTCACGATGTTTTCTCTATGAAGATGTCGCTGGATGCTCATTTTCACTTCGGTTGCATCGGCAACCAAAATGGGATTGATCACGTTCAATGCCGCTGCTTGAAGCCATGCATTTTTCTGTTGAGAGAGGTGCCAGCCGTCGTGCTCAGTGTGAATGCGACATCGAACCCCCGCAAAACGTGCAGCCAAGCCCGCGTAAAGTAAGGGACCAATATGATGTGTGTGGACGACATCCGGTTTGAACTGTTTAAACAGGCGTACCAAGTGGACGAGAGCGTGCCAATCCGTGCCATCTTCCTTTTTATCGAGGAAAACACATTGTCTGGCGTATTTTCTCAGCTTGGGCCAGCGCATCACGGCCTCCTGTTTATTTCCTTCCAAACTCACGATGTACACCTCGTGTTCAGCGGAGCAAACCTTCACCATATCCAGCACTAATGTTTCTAACCCACCAGGAGCAAGGTGTTGTACAACATGGAACAGCGTTTTTCTCTTCTTCTCTGTACTCATTTTCTTATCTCGCTACTGTGATGGTCTAAAATCCACCATTTGGCTACCACATACCCATACATCATGGACGAATGGACCTCTTTGAATGGGATAAAGCAGAAGCCGTGCCAAATAAATAATTACTTTAAATCAATGTCTTGAGAGTGCTTTTGTTCTGGTCAGGTCCGATTCTCAATATGAGAATCGGATTGAATCCCAAGCGTGAACCACAAAAAGAAAGCCCATTTTTTATACGGAAAAATGGGCTTTTCGGTTTTCAACAGTTGGAGCGTTGCCTGAGCGAGGTAAAAAGTTGTTCAACCTCACTTAACATGAGAGGCACACCTCTTAGGGCTCTTTGATCCTAGGAATCACGGTCAGTACAGGGGTGTTGAGTAACGTCCTTAACTGTTGTTGACTGCGAATGGTCGAGTCAAATATTTCAAAGAACATCGCTAATCCGGCCCCCAATGCAACGCCAGCAACAATCCCAACCAAAATGAAAAGGATCACAGGCAAGTTGGAGGGGGCTGAGGGAGTGAACGGCACGTCAATCACTTTTACGCGTTTGTTTTGTTCAAAGATGCCGAGTGAACCCGTCAGTTGCGCCATTTCGTAGCGTTGAACGAGCTCTTCGTAGAGTTGACGTTTTACTTTGACTTCACGCTCTAAGCGATTGATGTCTTTCGCCGTGTTGCCAAATTGATTGGCTTTTTGTTCTAACGCATCAATCATGGTTTTTAAGCTCACGGTTTCTTCATTCAATGCCTCATAGCGGCCGCGAATGACTTGCAACTGTTGCAGTTGGGTAACGAGTAGCGGCTGGTTGTCACTGCTGTCACCTAATGTGCTACTGCTAGCGATATCCCAAAGTTGATCAGTGTTTAATGTGGTTGTGCGATTGCTTAGCAAACTGTGTCGTTCTTGTTCTAAACGAGAGAGTTCACGTACTTTGGCTTGTACAGCGCTGTGCTGCTCAGTGTACTTAGCACTCAAAAGTGCCAGTTCGCTGCGTATGGAGATGATTTGTTCTTCTATTTTGCCGATCACAGGGTTGGTTTTGGAAAGCTGTTGATCAAGCGAACCAAGCGTTTTTTCCACCCCAGCTAATTCAGCCTCTTTTTCCGCTAAGCTTTGTTTGAGTGATGCAAGACGGGTGAGATTTTGAGCTTGCATCGCGGGCGTGTCGGCTGAAAATTCATTTTGAAAATCGGCCAGTGCTTGCTCAGCGACAAACAGTTCTTGGCGTCGTTTTTCGATATGCACAGTTAAGAACTCACTGGAGTCACGGATCGATGAGCGTTCTGGTGCGAGCAGTTGTTCAATAAAATGATCGCTCACTGCAGACAATAAGGATGCCATTCCTTTTGGTGAGCTTGCAAGGAGTTCGATTTGAATGAAATCTTTGCCAAGTTGCTGGACGTTAAGTTTGCTAGCCAGTTGATGGATGACACGATCTTGTTCAGCCACGCTCATTTCATCGGTGATCAGGCCTTCTTGTTTGCCGACAGAGTAGAGCACATGACGACTTTTTAGCAGGGTACTAAGGGCGCTTAAGCGATCTTTGAGCATGGTGGAAACGGCAATGTCTTCGAGGAAGGGATTCATTTTCGCCGTTTCTTGGATCAGCATACTGGTGTGAGAGCGATAGACAGGCGTTGCGCTCATGCCAATCAAAGCGCCGACAACCGGCAGAACCAAAATCGGAACAACGATGACATAACGTCTACGCCACGCTGCGACAAGAATCGAGTAAAGCCTCAGTTTCAAACCCATCATAATCGTTCCACCAATTGTTCAACGTAATCGGCACGAGCATCCCAACTTTGCTGCGAAAGATCAGGCGCCTCCAATCTGCTAATCGTGGCAAAATTTTGCAGTTGTTCGATCATCTGTTGCGAGTTCTCAGCAATCAAAACATTTGAACGAAACGGCTCCAAGGCCGGAAAACGTTTGGTTAACACAGGCCGACCCGCCGCTAGATATTCGAGCAACTTGAGCGGATTACAAAATTCAATTTGTTGGTTGTTAACAAATGGCAACCAGCTCACCGACCAATGTTGTGAATAGCTAGGCAATAGCGCATGTGGCTTTTTACCCAGATAGAACACATTGCTAAGTTTGGGTAGTGGATTACGGTCAAACTCACACGGCCCAATAAAGACGAACGCCCATTGCGTCAACTGTCGCGCTACGGTTTCAATCATCTGGTAATCGAGCCAATGAGAAAGTGACCCGTAGAAGCCGCAAACGTGTTGGTAATCATTCGGTAGATCGTGTGCTCTTGAACAGGGTTGGGAGAAGAGTTCAAGGTCAACCCCATGGGGTACAAAATGTGTTTTTTCGGCAGGAAACTTATCCATTAACCGCTCGCTTGCGACCAAAACACAGTCAGCTTGTTGAACCAGCTTGGTTTCATGGGCTGTAACCGTTTGATGATCAACACCGGCTAGGGAAGAGAAATCGTCGCCACAGTAATAAACCGAACGCCAAAGCGGGAAGCTGTCGAGCAGATCAGCTGTGGTTGGCAGTGAGCTCCACAACACGGGGTCATGCATACCTAGCTCCCCAATTTTTCTTTTGAGCTGCAGAGAGAGCATTTGTTTAGCCAACCAGCGAGCGAAACGGCTTGAAGGCGCAGGAATAGTCAGCAGTGTGGTGATGTAGATGTTAGCTGGTGTTTTGTCGCTATCTGGCAATTCAAATTGAGTGACAACGTTACGTTTACTAGTCAGACACAGTAGTTTGCTGAGCAGGCGTTTCGCATCTTTAAGCGTCCATCTTGGTTGACGCAAGCCAATGGAGTTGACCCATAAAATACGATGTCGCTTAGCCATACGGCGAATAAGATGTTGGGTTGATGAAGGCAGCCCGCCAAAGTCCTCTGCAAATACGATCAGGTCACTCATCGCGTTCTCCTTTCTTGTTATGAATCTCTTGCTCTTCAGCTGTTTTTAGCGTTGAGAAACGAGATTGAGCATTGGCCGAGATTGAACGAATCACGCGAGCGGGATTCCCCCCTGCAATCACCCCTTCGGGTATGGTTTGGGTGACCACACTGCCTGCGGCAATCACACTGCCTTCACCTATGGTGACGCCAGCCATGATGGTGACGTTGCTGCCGATCCAGCAGCCTCTTTTTAACGTGATCGGGCGAATTTGTGCGGGGTCGTCCCCTTCGCCTGCCGCTCGTCTCTTCGGGTCGAGTGGGTGCCCAGAGTAACCGAAGAACATGCATCGACCAGCAATCGCGACGTCATCTTCAATCGAAACGAGGTCACCAACGGCGATGGTCGTTTGCCAACCGATGGAAACGCGACTCCCAATGTTTAAGGTTGGATTTCGCACTGAGCTACAGCCGGTGATGGTGGATTGACCGGAAATATTGCAAGCGTCTCCAATGCAAATCGCGACATTATCGGTGACTAGGGGCAAACCGCCGTATAGGTAGAGTTGATTGCCACAATGTTTCACCCGACCTTTGAAGGCTGGCGTAGTAACAAAGGTTCGCAGCAAAAATTCGCCTAAGTTACGCAAACCGACAACGAAGCGGTAAAGGAGTAAATTGAACCAGTAAGGAGTCGGAAGGTTGGCGCTTCGTGCACGTTTTAAAAACTGGAAAAGCCCTCTTAAAGCGGGATGGCGGTGATGTTTTAGCCAAGACTTTAAATCGCTTCGAGCAAGGTACCGATTGCTTTTTAGCTCCGTTCGATTCTTTACCAACATAACGCCTCCAAATTCTAATATCTAAAAGAGATTGTCTGAACTTTATGGCTCACAGGTCGCCCTATCGATTAGTAATCAACATGCGTGCCACGTTAAAAAGCCTGAAAAATCATTGTATTAGAGAAATCATTACGAAATTAAGAAGTGGTTTTCTCAATTTGAGAATCAGATTTAATGATATGGCTGATGGCGATAGTCAGCGCCGTGAGGATGTAGATAGGCCAGGTAAAACCTTGTGTCAAAAAGGTTCCCGAGACAATCGTACCCAGTAGACCCGCAAACACCGCGTTGGCAGCGATGTCGATGGCGACAGGCATGTCAGGGCGAATTGCAGCAATAGAGCGCAACGACGTTTTGATTAAACAGACGATAAGCGTGACAAACACCGTCAAACCAAGAAAGCCAGTTTCCGCCAGCACGCCGAACCAAGTGCTATGAACCGCATGATTGAGGCCATCCCAGTGAGGGCTATAGAAGAAATAGTTGTAGTAAAAGTTTTGTAAGCCAACCCCCAGTAGCGGGTGGTCCAGCGCCATTTTAAACGCCGCTTCCCACGCGTAAAGCCGCCCCATCGCAGAGGCATCGATACCTTCTTCACCAGCACCGCCAGATGCGCGATCAGAAATCCCAGCGACCGCATACAGAAGCAGACTGCCTACTAGGCCAAGAAGCATAAGCAGCGCCTTGTTGCGAATTGTCTTGTTGGCAAAATAGCCAAGCACAGCCATGGAACCTAATAAGCCACCGCGGCTTTGCGTCTCTAATAAGGCGAGAAACAGCACCAAGCAAGTGACGATGGCAACAGTGCGTGCAACAAAACGACTTTGACGGTGGAAACCGATACTGACACTAAATGCGAATGGGAACATCAGTACCAACGCAAGATCGTTTGGATCACCCAGCATAGAGCCTAACTCTCGTCCAATGGTGACGCGAGAACCTTCAACAAGTCCGATACCTTGAGCTGCATTACTCAGTGCCACGGTGCCAATGAGTAAACCAGCCAATGTGATCACCATGGAAATGGCATTGAGATGTCTTGCCGTGGTGACAAGCCAGGCGATGGCCAAGGTCATCACCATGATTTTCCAGTAAACCCCTTTAAACGCGTCAAAGGCAACGCCTCGGTTTCCGGCAAAGAATAGGCCGATAAAAACGATCGCCCAAAACAGCGTCAGCCATTTCATTGCCGGGTGCCAGTAAGGTTGAATTTGCTTGGTGATCACCAAATGCCAACTCAAAGCGGCCAATGCACCAAAGGAGAGTAACAATGGAATTTTAAGTGAATAGAGTTGCGGTATCGCTTCATGAATACGGAAAAAAGAGAACACCACAAACAGAAGCACCAACCAAAACGTTTGGTTGAGGACATAAAGAATCGCGATGGGGAGAAAACACAGAACCAATATGACCAGCGGATTGGGCTGAAAATACCAAACCACGCTCAACACCATGCATGCGCTGGCGATAAAAACGAGGTGAGGGTATTTCGCTGTGGTGTTCACGCGATTTCTCCTTGTATTTCAGTTTTGCGCGATGACGAGCTCCAATTCAACATCGGGTATGCTAACCAAGTCATGACCATCAGCGTGATTAAGGCAAGAAATAGAGAGGCGAACTCGTTCGCGTTAGCATCCTGTCTCGTAAGGAGATATTGCCCAGCGATCCCCAATAAAGCCGTAGCATAGACAGCAACGAGTCGTCGGCGTTGCCACACTAATGGCAACGCTTGCTGGCTATAATAGCTGATGAACGAAAGTCTCGCGGCTTGGGTAAGGGCTAGGGCCAAACAAATCCCCATCACGCCAATGGGTGACAAGAGGGCAAACAGCGAAAGAGCGATAACAGCGCTCAATAGGTTGATCTTGAACAGCAATGCGGTTTGTTGGCGAAATAAAACCCCGAGATTGAGCAGTTCGTAGCACTCTTTAAACATGGCAGCTGGGATGAGCAGAGCGAGGAAATGGATTGCAGGGGAAAAGCTTTCTGGCAAAGCATGAAGAACAAACACTTTGCCCAATGCAAAGACGATAACGCCAAGGAAAGCGATGTAAACAAGGCCAATTTGAGAAATCTGTGCTGCCTCGCTGTATCGCTGGCTCTGTAAATATTCAAAGCGTTTCGGCATCCACCACATACCAAAAGGTTGCACCAGAATACACATCGCTAAGGCAAATTTAGCGGCAATTGCGTAGATCCCCAATTGTGTGAGCGATGTGTAGCCACCAATAAACCAACGTTCTGCGCCATTTAAGCTAAACGCTAATACACCCGAGAACATCAGCGGAGCGGCATAGTGAAGCCAGCTTTTGAGCTGAAGCCACGAAAGTGTCATCCACTGATAGCGATGTATGACGTGAAGGGCCAGGCACTGGTAAAGCGCACTAATTAGACTGCAAGCAATAATCGCCTCAACTGCCGGGAAAAAGCGCAACACGATCATCACCGCACTGAGTTGTAGCACTAAAGCACTGACGCTCACTTTTACCAAGGTTTTTGCTTTGTCTTCTTGCATCCTTAGCCAAGCAGTGCCAATGGCAATCAGGCACTCTAGGCAAACACAAATAAAAAGCAGCAACAGGGAAACCCTTGTTACCGCTCCATCCAATGCTCGTAACGGTAGGGGCAAGTACATCACGGCTAAGATGCAAAGCATTAGCGACATGCTGGCAATCAATAGAGCAAAACTGTAGATCTGATTGACGATCTGCTTTTTGCCATCACTTGTGGTGTATTGCGCGGCAAAGCGATAAAGCACTTCGTGCAACGAGAAGGAGATCAGGAGAGCACTGAAAGTACCGATAGAGGCGAGCAGTTCTAAAGAGCCCATTTGCTCTGCAGTGAGATGATGCGCCATGATAGGTAACATGATCAAGGCCGCACCTTTTTGCAGTAACAAAGCAACACCAAACAAAGAGATATTTTGGACAGATTTTGCTCGTAGAGCGCTCGGCCATTTGATGGTCATAAGGCACCTTTTTCACTCGTTTTGACGCGGTGTATTTCTTTTGAGGCTGATGCTTTTATTGGGTTGGTTTGGCTTAGCGATTCAACGATGGCTTTGTAACACAGTTCCGAACGATAAAGGCGTGCGAGATTTTTTGCGTTTTGAGATAAACGCTTCCGAGTTGCCGGGGAAGCGAGTAAACGTTCTATTTTGAGTCGTAAATCGCGTGCGCTGTTGGGTTGGTACTTAAGGCAATGTTCACCGTCGACCAATTTTTCAGCCCAAAACGCGCCGTCGTCAGGGATGATCACCGCCATGCCCGCGGCTAAAGCTTCCAGGATGGACAAGCCGAAAGGCTCATTGTGACTGGTAGAAACAAAAATTGAGCAGCGCGCACGAATCTCATCAAGATTACTCGGCTGTTGATACCAATGAGAATAAGGCAGCGAACGGTCCGGCTCACTGACTGGAAGTTGTGTTTGTTGTGGCTGAATGTAACAGATGTGGGCATGTAAATCTTGAGGCTGAATTTTCAGCGCTTCAACAAAAAGATCCAAACCCTTCCATTTCAAAAGCGAAGCTGCCCAAAACAGTTTGCTACCATTGGGATTACAAGGTGTGGGCCATTTTTCTTGGCTGAGTCCGTTGGTAAAAGCAATGAAGTTGTGTCGCTCGAACAGTGCTTGCGCCATCTCGCTATTTGAACGGATGTTTGGCTGTTTTTCGTAGTAACGACACAAAGCACCGAACAGGCTTTTTTTGGTACAGGGTAAGTAAAACACCTTCTCTGCAATGGACAGACAGTAGCCGATCGAACGAGAGCGGGCGACGTTGCCGTGAATCACCTGAACGATAGGTGTATCGAACAGTGATTTGTACAGATATAAGGGCATATCAACCCCTGGGCCAGAAATGCCCATCAACTGATGGATCTTTGGCAAGCGTAGGGCAATGATCATCAACATGAGTAAGTAGAAACCTTGCATGGCCCAATATTTCCAACCTTGCTCAGAGATAAGAAAAGCCATGGTGGGAAGCTTGAAAATGGTGCAGTTGTTTCCTTGTTCGCGCCAATTGTCTGGATTCGCACTGATGATATAGAAATGCATCGGCTGGTTTTGCCCAACTTGAAGCATCTCCAATGTCGCGATTTTTGACCCGCCCATGTAACCAATGGGATCGAAGATAAGAATATTACGTTTCATAACCAGACCTCCGTGCGGCGGACAAGTTGCAGCAGTGGCTTAAGCGCGAAGCTCCATGAAGGGCTAGGATGGCGCTTTAGTAGCAAACTGTCGTATTCGGCCTGCAGAGCTTGAGTATTGGATTGGATCGTCAAGTAGCGCTGTGCGTCTTGCTCTCCTTGTTTGGCGAGTTGGATCGCTAGGGATTCGCAATTCATCATGCTTTCCATTGCTTTAAGGAGGGAGAAAAATGCATTGGATTTGTAGAGAAGGCCGTTGTTGCCGTGGTTAACGAACTCTGGAATACCGCCGAGATTGGGCGCGATCACGGGCAACCCCGCCATCATTGCTTCTGCTATTACTAAGCCAAACGCTTCCTGATATGCGCCGCTGACAAACGCATCACCATTAGAGGCTAGCCACGCGGTCGCGTCGCGGCGTTCACCCAGAAAATGCACGCGATGCTCAAGATTGAGCTTTCGGCATAGCGTCGTTAGCGGCATGCGCATGGGGCCATCACCAATGATCACCAAATGCGCAGGCGTTTGACTGTTGCGCAGAAAATAGAGTGCTTTAAGCAGCCGATCGATGCCTTTGCGTTGAATCAGTGAACCAACGGTGACAAAGGTGAAGTGGTCGTTGGGAATATTAAGGGCCTGCTTGAGTGATGCCGTCAGTTGAACATGTGACAACGCAACACCGTTATGGACAACACTGAGCTGGTTGGATTGCAACCGGTCTTTTTTTAACTCACGGCTGATGGCCTCGCTGACGCAAACAATTTTGTCGGCAAGATGAAACCCCATTAAGAAGCGCTCGCGCAATGGGTAGTCACCGTGCAACTGCAACAACAGTGGCACTTTTGTCAATCGAGAGGCTAAGCTCATCCATTGGCACGGGGCGCCACTATTCACGTGGATCAGTTTTATTTGATGCTGCTTGATGAGTTGTACGGCGCGAGAGACAAGGGATAAAAATGGCACAATGCCCCACTTGTGCTGCCCAAGCACAGCGAACACCGAGAAAACATCACAGTAGGTCGCAACCCCTAGCTCAGTCAATTTCGCATTCAATGGTTTGCAGTTGGACCATACGATTGGTTGGTAGCGACGCTTATCAAGGGTTTCGATGAGTTGAAACAGCGTGGTTTCACTACCACGAATCCAATTATCGCCATAGTGTACAAAGAGAATCGGTGTCGTTGTTGTCATCTGCAATCCCTACCCACGAGTGTTTGAATGGTAAGGATTGCAATGGAAATGCCAGAGTGAATATGTTTCTAAACAATTGAAATTAAAACACTCTTGCTTTTGTTAATGGTGAGGCGTCAAATTGATTCCCAAATTGAGAATTTTTCTATCGATATGATAAGCCGATAGCAGTTGCGGTAATACAGCCTGAGGAGAGTAGTTGAGGGCTATGGTCTCTCGAGCTGTAGCAAGCAGCGCTTGGCGCTGGTGGTTGTTCATGCCGAGCCAACGATTCAGTGCTTCAGCGAGCTGCTGCTCGTTATTGGCGAGAAAGCCATTGTTTCCATCGTCAATTAAACGACCTAAATCACCCACTTGCATTGCAATGACCGCGACACCATTCGCCATTGCCTCCAGCGCGGCCATGGGGAGGCCTTCAAATCGAGAGGAAATCACCAACACTGACAGCGTTGGCCAAACAGACCTCATGTCAGAAGTAAAACCATGAAAGTGCACATTGTCGTTGGCGAGTGTTTCGAGTGCTTCCCGTTCCGGCCCATCGCCAAACAAATGGAAGTGTTGTGAAGGAAAATGCTCCGCCAGCTCAACAAAACGATCCGGCGCTTTTTCATAACTGAGCCGGCCAACGAAACCAATCTTCTCTTGTATTTTTGGTAGCGCTTCACTGACCGAAACGAAATTGTTGGTTTGCTCTCCAGCAAAAGGGAGGGTAGACAGTATTTCTTGGCTAACGGCAAAACGGTGATCACTAATAAAACTGGAGTAGCGGTCCAAAAGATCATAGAGCCACAGTTTACCCGACTTTTTCTCTCCAGCGTGGTAGGTACTCACCAAGCGCAAATTGGGGAAACTCATCATTCGAGCTAACCGTGCGTAGATATTTGCTTTGTAACCGTGGGTGTGTAGAACGAGTGGTTTGTAACGCTTTAACGCTACAGCCAATTGCATGACGGGCATTGGATGGTTGCCAGACAGTTGAGAGACGTAATTGATTTGAACACCAGCATGACGCAAGTTCTTCATAATGTCGGGGCGTCGTTTGTACTTGTTGGTCAGCAATACACGCACCGCGATATGTTGTGCTTTTAACGCACGAGCCAACTGCTCCACGTGACTTTCAATTCCACCGTAAACCAATGAATCGAGCAACAACCAAACCTCTTTCCGTTGGCGAGCTTTCTCCACTTTATTCGCCTTTGTCGAAGGAGATGAACGGGTTTGAACAATAGGGCACTCAGACATTTTCCTCTGTCTCCCACGCCTGTTTTTTACGATAAACCGTAGAAGGACTCAGCTCTAACATCACAGCAGCGCTAATCACATTCCCATCACAAAAGGCAATGGCGTTTTGGATCGCTTCGCGCTCAATTTGCCACATGGGGCGAATGGAGCCATCACTGTTGTGAAAGGCATTTCTGTTAAGTGATTGACCATGGCCATCATTCGATCCCGTTACGTTGACGGGGTGGGTTGGAGAGTGATCATGCATTGTGGCATTGGTGGCAAGCGGAATCGAAACGGAGGGGTTGGAAGTGGCAACCTGTGCTCGACTTTGTTCCACTTTGTTGCTCTGTTTAGCCGTCAATTGCGCAGGAAGTAGCTCTGGAGTGAGTTGAGTTTCGTTATTCAGCACCACAATGTTGCGGATGATGTTTTGCAACTGTCTCACGTTACCGGGCCAGTGGTATTTTTTTAAAATCGATTGTGCCTCTCTGCTGATCGAACTGAATTTTTTGTTGTCTTCCTTGGCATAACTTTTTAGAAAATGGCTGGCCAGCTCCACAATGTCGTTACCTCGTTCACGTAGAGGGGGCATTTCAATTGGCACAACATGTACACGATAGTAGAGATCTTCACGAAAACGGCCTTCTTCTACTTCCACTAACGGATCCCGGTTTGTCGCACAGATGATCCGAACGTCGACCTTCAATTCTTTGCTTCCGCCAAGGGGGGTAAAGGTACCGGTTTGCAAGAAACGAAGGAGTTTTTTCTGCATTTCCAACTCCATTTCGCACAACTCATCCAAAAAGAGTGTGCCACCGTTAGCCAGCATTGCAGCACCTTTTCTATCGGTCGTTGCTCCGGTAAATGCCCCTTTGAGGTGGCCAAAAATCTCGCTTTCCATTAGATCACGTGGAATAGCGCCACAATTGATGGCGATAAAGGGCTGATCTTTGCGCAAGCTCTGTTTGTGAATGGCTTCTGCACACACTTCTTTACCAGTACCACTTTCGCCACAAATGAACACACTGGCGGTTGTCGGCGCAACCGAGTCAATGATTTTGTATACCGCTTGCATCGGCAAGCAAGAGCCAAGGAAACCATGATAGCCGGGGCGATCAAATTTCTGCTGCATATCTTCAACGAGATGTTCTAGTTTGGCTCGTTTGAGATGAACGGCAATGGAGGTTTTTAAACGATCGGCTTTTATCGGTTTTTCGAGAAAATCTTCGGCGCCTTTGTTCATCAGGCTGACGGCGATATCAACAGAGCCATGTGCTGTCGCTATGATGACGTTAGTTGGAATGTCGTTTTGATTAATCCAATCGAGTACTTCTTCACCCGACATATCGGGCAGTTTGAGGTCAAGAATGACCAGTTGAGGCACGTTTCTTTCAATGAAACGCATCGCTTCTCTACCCGTTTCGACGTGGAAAATGTCGTAAGGCTCATCTTTGACATACTGCTTGTACAAGATGGCAAGAGAGGTGGAATCTTCAACTAACAACACTTTTGCTCGCATGGCATCTCCTAAACGTTCTTATTCTTCTGGTTTCTTATATAGGTTTAGCACATGAGTTCAGCTTTGCTCTGTTAAGCACCTATTTTTTATTACTATTTTCTCTTTTTATCGTTTTGAGCGGTGCTGAGATTGACGTACCTACTCATGGTCGATCGCGTCCGGCTCTTCAAAACCCTGTAGTTTGCGCTGATGGAGTGCCTGCAAAGAACGCTGTGCAAGTTCGGGAAGCGTTTTGGCGAGCTTAAGCGCGTCCTTGAAGGAGTGCGCGAAGCAAAATCGCTCGGCTTCTCTGGCAACGTTCGAGAGGTTGCGATTGCCTAGTGCCAGAGATGAGCTGCCTAAGGTATGCAGTTCAAACTCGAGCTGCGCAAAATCTTCAGCCTCAATGGCTTGGGTAATCTTGCCGATTCGTATTTCCGACTCTTCGATGTAGTGCTCAATAAGCATTGGCATAACCTCTGCGCTGGTATCACGAATCATCTGTTGAATGATGAGCTCATCCACCAGTGGTACCTGAGCTTTGCTATCAGAGATCAGCGTGACAGGTGCAGGGGCTTTAACTGGCTGAACTTGAATGGAATTGTTTTCCACCATATCTCCTTGTGCGGTTTTGTGTTTCTTTAGGTGCGCCGTTATCTCATCAATTAAATGACGGCTACGCAGTGGTTTAGAGAGATAACCATTCATCCCGGCACGAAGAAATTTCTCTCTATCGCCATACAGCGCATGTGCGGTGAGGGCGATAATTGGCACGCCAGCTTGCTGGGTATCGGCAAGTTGGCGAATTTCTTTGCACGCCTGCATGCCATCTTTTCCGGGCATGGATATGTCCATAAAAATCAGGTCATAGTGCTCGCGAGAGGCCATTTTCACTGCTTCGTAACCGTCCTTGGCGAGATCGATCTCGCAGCCGAGACGTTCAAACATCGCGCGAATCACCATTTGGTTCGCGGTGTTATCTTCGGCCACGAGAATACGCGCATCCTTAAGTAATGTTTCAATATCCGGCTGAGTGTCAATATCCTCAGTCGCACTCATATCGGCATCGGCCAACGGCATATCTACACTGAATAGAAAGCTTGAACCTCGGCCCACTTCACTCTCGACACGGATTTCTCCGTCCATTAATTGAGCGAGCCGTTTACAAATGGCTAAACCCAGTCCTGACCCTTCACGAGTACGTGAGTAGCTTTGATCGACCATAGTGAACTCTTCAAACAAAATCGCCATAGCGTCTGGTTCGATTCCGATACCGGTGTCACGGATCTCGCAACGGATGTTGAGCGTATCGCCATCCATTTGCGTCTGCACTGTAATCGTCACGCTGCCCCGAGGGGTGAACTTCACAGCATTGCCAATCAGGTTCAGTAATACTTGTCTAAAGCGGTTAGAATCGCCGATCACACACGTGTTTTCATCACCATCAAAGCGTGCCGACAGATAGAGTCCTTTATTTTTGGCTAATGGCTCAAAACTGTTGACGATCTCCTCTATGCAACTTTTTAAAAGAAAAGGTCTTGGGTAGAGGATTAAGGTATTGGCTTCCATACGCGAAAAATCAAGAATGTCATTGATGATCGAGAGCAGCAGTTCTCCCGATTCTTTGGCGGTGTGAACCAAATTTTGCTGGTGATGGTCGAGCTTGGTTTCGCCCAAAATGCCCAGTAAGCCCAAAACGCCATTCATGGGAGTGCGGATCTCGTGAGACATAGAGGCGAGAAAGCGACTTTTGGATTCATTGGCTTGTTCGGCTTGGTGTCTTGCTTGTTCTAACTCTTGATAGCTGGTGGCAAGATTTTTCGACATATCATCAAAGGCATTAGCAACTTTCCCGATTTCATCAGAACAAGAAAGGTTGAGCTGATATCCAGGACCATCATTGGACACACGCTCAACTGCGCGGGTCAGTTTGTAAAGGTTGGTGCTTAGATAACTGCCAAGGAAATAAGAGAAAAGTGCGACCAGCAACACTTCTAAAATCGCAATCAAAACAAACAACTTGCTCGCTTCGTCAAGGGCGGCTTGTACCGTATTGGTATCAAAACCCAATCGAATGTCGCCATAGACGACACCATCGACCATGATCTCCTCATGGACATCAAAGATGCGATCGCTGAGGATGAGTTGCTTATCAGATTCTACAGACAAACCTTTGCTGGGTAGATTGCCAGCAGAGGCCAACTGCTGGCCGTTGGCATAAATGTCAACATAGCTCACACCGGGCAACGCGTGAATTTCTTTAGTCAAATCTTCTAGGGTGGCGATATCGAACGATAAGAGAGCGTCTTTTGATGCACGAGCGAACATGGCGGAGGTAGAAAGTGCTTTTTGGATAAACTGGTCTTCGTTTGATTGCCGCATATAGTTCATAGCACTAAAAACCAGCAGCATCAGCATGACCATTTCGATGCACCCGATGCCGATGATGGTTTTGATTCTAAAAGACATCTGATACCTCCTTCTTTTTGCTTCAATGCTCTAACACGTTGATATTCAATGCTCGAATGTCATTCCAGTCTTGATCTAACGCGGGAAGAAATGCATGAATTTTTAAAGGGCTTAGAAGCTCTTTACCATCGTTGCGTTGGTGCAAGTTTGTCAGCGCAGTTTGGATGGCGAGCTGAGTGTCGCGATCGATCTGTGCTTTCACTGCGATCGGGTGTGGTGTATAACCAGCACTGGTCCACAGGACTCGCAGTTGCTTGCGGACTTCTTCTGGCGCAGCGTTGAGTGTGCGTTCTATGCCGCCACCTGCCGCGATAAAACCCTTCGCGACATTGAGATAAACCGAATCGTGTGACGAGACATATTTGGGCTGAAAGGAGATGCCTTGTTGGTTTAGATACCCCTGAGTCAGGATGGTTGCGGCGAAAGCAGCAGGGGAGGGAAACGCGAGTGTTTGACCCGAGAGTTGCCGGACATCATGAATATCGCTCTCTGCGTTAACCACAATCAGCCCATGAATACGAGTGTCTTTCGCTTTGGCAATGGCTTGATAGCCAGAACGCTCGTGATAGACGACATAGTGATACGGGTTCATGTAGGCGATGTCGTAATCGCCATTCGCGAGGCGTTGCTCGAAGGTTGGAATGTCAGGTGCGGTGGCAAAAACAATCTCCAAACCGGTTGTTTCACTCAACGCTTTAATGACGGGCGTCCATGTTTCTGCAAGGCGACTGGCCGATTGTTGTGGGACGATACCAAATACCAATGGTTTGGCGATGCCGAACGACGAAAAGAACAGCAATGCAATTATCAGCAAAAGTGAGCGTTTTGTTTTCATTGTCATCTCTCCGATTGTCAGTAAGGCAAATTGAGAAATTCATTACGGTACAACCAAATTTCTAAGCGCTTTCTTAAGCTTAGTGGAAGAAAGCGGAACTTATTCAGTTGTCGGACAAGTTCTTCTGAAAAACTGGGGGCATTTTTCATATTGAGAATGGTGCCAATCAAATGGATAGAACTGGCACTGAGTAGATTTTGCGCCTGTAGGATTTGGTTTTCCGTTGTCGTGCCATAACAGGCGACTAAAATGGTGGCATCGCACGCACTGGCGACGCTTTGAGCGGGTACATTGCCTTTGTTGAGATTAAGCAGTGGTGAGGTATCTATCACGATGCGCTCATAATGGCTTTGCCATTTATTGACCGCAGCGCACAAGTTAGCGGGATCCTTATAGCTTAACTTGATGGCGGTTTGCTGTGGGACAGGTAAGCCCACCAATACTTGATGCGTTTCGTTGTGCTCAATCAGAACCCCGGGTTGCTCTTCATGCTCAAAACTGTGCACATGGTGAAAGGCGGGTTTAAACAGATTCAAGTCTACATAGAGCGTGTTATGTCCCGCCAGAATAAAACGTTCAGCGAGCGCAGTGGCAATTGATGTGACACCGTCACCTGAGCAGCAACCAGTTAAGCATATAGTGCGAATTTGTTCGAGTTCAGCCTTTAAATAAATCTGCTCAATTTCAGCATGGGTTGCAGGAATCGTCATTACAATGCTCCTATCAAAACAAGTGTGGTGGTGATTTGCAGCACATCACGCAATCCAGCGCGGGCCTTTTCCAACAAACTTTCATCACGGCTTGGAATGTAAATAGTGTCACCTGCACGAATAACGGGGAGATGATAAATGTTGGCGGTTTTACTGAAGCTGACTAAATCGAACGTGCGCGCTTGGCCTTGACAGCATGACATGTTCACCACACTTATCTTTTCTAGATAGGCACTCGAGCTTGGGCCACCAGCCTCAGCAAGTAAATCTAAGATCGTCATGTTGTCATTGAACGCGTAGCGCCCGGGTTTGTTGACAGCGCCCAGCACTCGCACGGTGGATTCTTTACTGGTATCAAGCCAGTTTTTCTCTTTTTCGGGGATATAGATCGTATCACCGGCTTTGACTTGCGGCAGCAGCGACTCGTCACCAGTTTCGAAATAGAGCGATAAGTTTAGTTTGCTCACCAGTGAGTAGCTCTTATCACGATGAGTCACGCGAATGTTGTGGATATCGGCGTCTTTGGTTGGTCCATCGGCAGCAGACAAGATATCAAGGAAGTGCATTTCGTTGGTAAAGCGATAGCGGCCTGGGGCGTTAACTTGACCGAACACGTAAATTGAGGAGTCAGAACTTTGTCTCACCCACTGCGATTTGTTGTCTGAAGGATCCTGTGGCAGATCGTGCACGCGAACAATCGCGCCTGCTTGGATTCTCGGTAGCGATTGGCTTGGTGCGCCTTTACGAATAAACGCATCCAGATCAAACACCTGCATTTTCCCTTGATTGACGACTTCAATTTTTGTTGTGTCAGCGCGCAGCGTCGGGCCGCCAACGTGAGCGAGAAGATCCATCAGATCCATTTCATCAGACCACTCTATGCGGCCGGGACGAACGACTTCTCCCATCACTGCCACCGCGCGATCGGGCGCGACTTTGAGCCATGACTTTTCGTTCATGTCGGTTTTTTCTGGTACGAAAATTGTGTCACCCGCTTGGATCTGAGGTATCTTGCTGTGGCCTAAACCTTCGGTGTGAGCGGTTAAGTCAAAACGAATCACACGGCCATCCGCTTTTAGCACGCGGATTTGGCGCGATTCAGCAAAGCGCGTTGGGCCACCTGCATTGGCAAGAATATCCATGAATGTTGCGCCAGGTTTGCCCTCATAGGCGCCCGGTTGCGCCACTTCACCCATAATGTAAATCGTGTTCGCACCCGATTTGATCTCTTCTTCTTGGCGAGGCACAAAGACGGTGGAACCTGGTGCAATTTCAGGAAGTAACGAGGCATCGCCACTGTCTAGGTATTTTTTTAGGTTGAAGATTCGCGGCTCATTGTTCGAGATAACACGGATCTGCTCAACGCCAGCGTAGCGAGTAACACCGCCAGAGCGCATTAGAATATCCACCAAATTGGTGTCCGCTTTGTAACTGAATGAACCCGGAGAGTTGACCTCGCCGAACACTTTTATTCCTTTCGCAGAATCAGCGCTGTCACCACTGTCGGCCAGTTTGGCAGGATCGAACGTCTGTTCGATGTTGCCAACAAGCGGAGAGGCAGGCACAAATAGGACATCCAGCGATGTAAGCGCTGGCAGTAACTCATCGTTACCCGTATCAAGAAACTGCTTATAATTAAACTCGCTGCGATCACTTCCTCGTTTGAGCTGCATTTTGTCGAGCTGAGCGCCTGAACGGAGTCCGCCTGCGGCATGAAACGCCATCTCGACACTGGCACCTTGGGGTAGGGTATACTCACCCGGTTGGGTAACATACCCCTGCACTGAAATGAGCATTTGTTGCTGTTTGATGAATACGGCGAGGTTACTCACATCGCGAAAAACGGTGGACAGCGACTGTTTAACCGCATTTTCAAGCTGTTCTGCTTGATAACCCGCTACATAGATAGGGCCGATTTCTGGCAAGGTAATGCGCCCACGCTTATCGACTTGAAACCCACGATTGAGACTCCCCTCACCCGGTAGGTTAATTTGAATTAAATCGCCGACTTGGACACGTTCTTCTATCGCCTTTGCTTTAAAGGGCGCCAATACAACGAGCAACAAAATCAGTAGCAAATAATGTTTGGCTAAGCTCATGGTCGGCCTCCTGAATTTACTTTTTGCTCGGTTTGGGCAGGCGATTGCACTTCGATACTGACGCGGCGATTGGTGAGTCTTACCGCGGCACTGTCACCGTCAAATAGGGGCAGTTTTTCGCCCAAAGATTGAGTGGTGATACGCTCTGGCGAAAGTCCAAATATGGTGAGGTAACGTTTCACTTGTTCCGCACGATCCATGGCAAGTTTTTCGTTGTACGACTCGTTGCCAGTGGCATCTGCATGACCAGTGACCGCCAAAGTGAGCCGCTCGTTTTCACGCAATAAGTTCGCCGCTTTGGCAAGGTGTCCCATGTATTTAGGGTTGATTTCCGCTGAGTTAACGGCAAATTGATTGTCTATATTGAGTAGCTGATAAATATCGTTGACCACATCCAACTGCAAGCGGAACTGATGTTCATCGTTGGGTGGTACACAACGGGTTTGAGACAGCACGTAATCTAACTGCTGTTCCAATTGGTGAAGGCGCTTACGTTGAATCACTAAATCATTGGCCGCATCGAGCAACAAGCCACCTTGCAACTCACGAGCGATCCGATTTTGCAACTCAAGCGCTTGCACGACAGATGCAGGGAAGCACCATTTGGCGCCTTCTCTGATTAAAGAGTCAAGGTGCAACTTGGCGATTTGCCAGTCAAAGCGCATACCGTGTTCAGGACCTAAAGGCTCATCAGGCATCACGGGAGAGAAGTCGGCATTCTCGTAATGAATGTTTTGGTAGCTTTCCGCCATCCCTCCGCTGCCTTGTTCAGGGTAACTGGCGCACCCCGATAGAAACAGAAGTGTGATGCTTAATAGTGATGATATTCCGTTCGATTTCATGCCAACCTCCGTTCTCTTCCAGAGTATTTTTTATGGTTAAAACTGCTTCGAGTTGACCGGGATCGCGTGGTCTATACGCAGTAGGCTGATGATTTCTAATGGCTGACCGCGAACATTTTCAATGCGCATGCTTCGGTCACGTTCAATCAGACGTTTGTAAAGGTAAACAATCGCGCCAATGCCTGAAGAATCCAAAAATTCGACACCCGCCATATCAACCTCGATGTCATGGTGAGCATCGTTGTTGATCAGGTTATCGATGTGGATTTGGGCTTGACGGCTGCCATGGGCGTCAAAGTTTCCAGTGATAGATAGGGTGAGTGTGTGTTGATTAATGTCGAGTGTGCAAAGTTCCATAATATCGTTCTCCGTATTGGGATGATGTTATGGGAGCAGGTTGTATGCCAAAAATATAAATCACAAATTTCAATATGTTACCCAACACATTACCGCCATTCTCAATTAGAGAGGACGAATTCTCAATTTGAGAATCATCAAAAATTCGGTGTGTCGCATGAAAATGGTGCAATTTTTAGATCGCAAAGACGGTTTTTGACGATGAAAATCGCACATCGTTTATGAACCCATGTCGAGTTAATGAATCAGCGCAGCAAATACAGTACAAGAGGAGCAGATGACGAATTCAAGGATGAGTGATGATACGTTTAAGCCTGTTGTCTATAGCCATGCTAGCAACATCGACTGCCCAGGCAGAATACGAACCAATACCTTTACCTGAAGTGATGCTCGCTCAGTCGTACCAGCATGGCATCCGGGTTACGGACTATTGGTACAGTGAAAAACTCGATGGTATTCGGGCTTACTGGACTGGAGAGCGCTTTGTCACGCGCAATGGTAATCCAATTTATGCGCCTAGTTGGTTTACTGATGTCTTACCGAAGATGCCTCTCGATGGAGAGTTGTGGGCAGGACGAGGAAATTTCCATCTTGTGCAGCAAACTGTGCTCGACCACAAGCCATCGGACGAGGCCTGGCTACAGCTTCGGTTCATGGTGTTTGATTTGCCCGAATCAGCGGGTGACTACCAAAAACGCTACTACACCCTGATTGATTTGGTGAAGAATATCGACAAGCGACATATCCGCTTTGTCGAACACAAACCGATCCATAGCGAGAAAGAGCTGTTTGAAAAACTGGATGCGATTACCGGCTTGAGTGGTGAAGGGGTGATGTTGCGTAATATCACCAGCCGTTATCAAGCTGGGCGAGGAAACGATCTACTCAAACTGAAGAAGTTCAATGATGCAGAGGCGACCGTGATTGGCTATAAACCGGGAAGTGGGCGATTGATGGGCATGCTCGGTGCGCTATTGGTTCGGCTTGAAGATGGTACTGAATTTTATATTGGCAGTGGCTTTACCGATGAACAACGTAAGAGACCGCCCGCAATCGGTGCAACCGTCACTTTTCGTCACAATGGCTTCACTAATTCTGGTAAGCCAAAGTTTGCGCGTTACATGAGAGAACGACAGGCGGAATAAAAAGTATAACGACTTGGTAAATATGACGACTTAACGCTAAGCCGCCACAAACATGAGACCCTCGTTAAAGACTAGGGTCTCAAATCATAGTTCAACTGAATCTCATCACGCTGGCGATGCAACCAGTGTAAGCGAGCGCCAAGCATCACAGCCGCAGACGAAAGTCCAACAATAAAACCTATCCAGAAGCCTTGAGCTCCCATAGGCTCGACGATCAAATCGGTCAATCCAAGCACATAACCCGTGGGTAAACCCAGTAACCAATACGCGATGAAGGTGCGATTGAAAATTGCTTTCATGTCTTTATAACCTCTCAGTGCACCCGCAGCGATCACTTGAATGGCGTCGGTACATTGATATACGGCCGCAAAGATAAGCAACTGCATAGCGAGAGTGATCACGACTTGGTTATCTGTGTACAGCAGAGCAATTTGCTCTCTTAGCAATACGGTAATCAGCGCAGTGATCACAGCGGTAGACAGACCAACAAGAATACCAACATGAGAAGCGATTCGTGCACCTTCCGTCGATCTTTCCCCCAACATGTGTCCCACACGGATACTGGTTGCCGCACCGATACTCATAGGTAACATAAAGACGAGAGACGAAAAGTTGATGGCAACTTGGTGAGCCGCTACCACCGTTGACCCCAAAGGAGCGACCAACAAGGCGACAACTGCAAATAAGGTCACTTCGAAAAACAGTGCCGCAGCGACTGGAAAACCCAACTTAAACAGGGTGACTTGAGCGGCTAATTTCGGTGCGTGAAAAGTCGCAAACAGCTTGATCGGCTTCAGTCTTTGTGACGTGGTCACATAAAGCAACAGCAGTAAAAACATCACCCAATACACAATGGCGGTTGCAACACCACAGCCAACCCCCCCTAAGGCCGGAGCCCCAAGTTTGCCGTAGACGAACATCCAGTTAAGAGGGATGTTAAGCAAAAGCCCAATAAAGCCAATGACCATGGCAGGCTTAGTGAGCGATAGACCATCGGTCAGGCTTCTCAACGTTTGAAATAGCAAAAAAGCAGGAACAGCAAAAATAACCGCATGGATGTAACCCATCGTTTTCTCGGCCATTTCAGCCTCGACGCTCATAAAACCAAGAATCCATTGTGTTTGAAATAGGACCGCGATAATAGGAACGCTAATCAATAGTGCCATGACAACACCTTGCTGGATCTCAAATGGCACCCGTTCACGCTTTCCTGCTCCGTTGAGTTGGGCGACAATAGGAACGAGGGCCATCAGTAAACCAATTCCAAACAGTATCGAAGGCAGCCATATACTCGCAGCAACAGAAACTGCGGCCATATCGGTAGCACTTACCCCACCGGCCATGACAGTATCAACAAATCCCATTCCCGTTTGAGCAACAGAGGCAATTAAGACTGGAGTTGCAAGTTTAATTAAGCTAGACGCTTCTTTCTTATAGCGATGCACGATTGACTCCGAAGCTAAGCAGAAGATTGAAAAGACGCATATATCCTACGCGGTAAACGCACATGCCTATCCGACGTCAGGCCTTTCGACGTTTTCAACGCATTAATGCCGTAGTTGCACAACGGAAAAGAAGGAGGCAGTATGGAAATCCGGTAGTGTTACCGCGCTAGGTATATTCTACTGGGATAATAATGGAATCTTACATTTCAATCTATAGAAAAGAAGGCTGGTTAGATGTTTACAGGCATAGTTCAAGGTACGGCAGAGGTTGTTATCATTGAGGTGAAGGAGTTATTTCAAACTCATACCATTCGCTTATGTGGCGAGATGCTTAGTGGCTTGGCCATTGGTGCTTCAGTGGCACACAATGGATGCTGTCTGACGGTGACAAAGATAGCCGATGATCTTGTCAGCTTTGACTTAATGCAAGCAACACTCAAGTTAACCAACTTAGGAACGCTTCGTGTTGGCGATCGAGTCAACATCGAAAGAGCGGCAAAGTTTGGGGATGAAATTGGTGGTCACTCAATGTCGGGCCACATCAGTACCACGGCAAAGATCGATCAAATCATTGATACACCAAATAACCGAACCATTTGGTTCAAACTGCCTCACGATGATGCGATGAAATACATATTGGTGAAAGGCTACATAGGCGTGGATGGCTGCTCGTTAACGATTGGGGAAGTCGAAGCAGATCGTTTTAGTGTGCATCTTATTCCAGAGACGCTAAATCGAACTCTGTTTGGTCAGCGTAAAGTTGGGGAAAGCGTGAATATCGAGTTTGATCCACAAACACAGGCCATTGTGGATACCGTTGAACGAGTGTTATCAACTAAAGGTATCACCATTTAGGTGATACCCAGTTAGCGATATAGACACATCTTTTGGTCAAAATACTTGTTCGTCGTCTGCATCAGCGGTGAGATGGATGGTGTCATGAAGCTCGTCAACCATCATATTCAAATGTATCGCATGGCAACACGCTGGGCAGTCATCATAAAATTCTTGGTCGCCATTGGTTGCATCTAGGGTAATGCCAATATTGTGTCCACAGTGTGGACAAGCAAATCGCTTCTCAGTGTAGTTACGCATACATCATAATCCTTACGTCTATCCTGTTTCCATCTAGAAGGGGGAATGCAAAGGAGGTTGTCTCTTCTAGACTTATCTCAATTTCGCTCTAAGAGCTTACTTTCATAGTAGGCAGATAAGTTGCTATTTGGGACGAATTAAGTACAAAACATGACTATCCGCTCACTATAGAAACGACAGGTTTGAAATTGAGGTGATGTGCGTCAAAAAGACGCACATGCATTCAGTAGGATAGAATGTTGTCAATCGACTTCTGAGCCTGCTCGAGATAGTGACCGCCGAACAAATTACAATGATTGAGAAGATGGTAGAGGTTATACAGCTCTTTCCTTTCGCTATATCCGCTGGGAAGAGGGGCGATGGCTTCATAACCGCGATAGAAGTCCGCATGGAATCCGCCAAATAACTCAGTCATTGCTAAGTCACATTCTCTATCTCCCCAGTAGCAAGCAGGGTCATAGCAAATGGGTCCAAAAGCGGAAAGTGCGACGTTGCCGTGCCACAAATCGCCATGAATGAGTGAAGGCCGTGGATTATGGTTAGCAAGAAGTCTCGAAAATACTTCAACAATGTCGTCTACTGACGCAAATACAACACCTTTCTCTTTCAGCAATTGAAGTTGCCAGCCAATTCGCTGTTCAGCGAAAAAGGTCGACCACTTTTTGTGCCAAGAATTGGGCTGCAATGTTGCACCAAGGTAGTTATCTTGATCGCAGCCATACTGTTTTTGCTCACCCCACAAATGAAGTTTTGCCAATTTTTGTCCAAAGGCGAAACTGTTTTCATTATCTTCAAGAGGTTTAGTGGCAAGGTAGTTAAGAATGATAAAGGCATTTGTCTTGCTCTGCCCAATCAGAACGAGCTCAGGTAACGCAACGCTATCTGTTTGACGCATCAAGCGAAGATTTTCTGCTTCGACTTGAAACTTACCCAGATACTCCTTGGAGTTCACTTTAACGAAGTAACGTTGTTCTCCATCACTGATCATGTAACATTCGCTGATATCGCCACCCGATAGATGGACTTTTTCAACGATGTTAAATGAAAACATTAAGGCTTCAGAAAGTTGTTGAGAAATCGCTTGCCACATAATCTTCCTCTCTTCTAAATCACCACACACCTAATAGTTTAATTCATAACTCAATTTCTGATTTGGTTAACTGACAAACTTTGACAACATCATAGCGAGTTGGAGCTAAAAATTAGCATAAATGTGAATCCAGTCGCTTAGTGATCACGAGTTTAGTGGTTTGAGCACTAGAGCATTTAATAATCGCCAAGTATCATTCAGTTTTTGATGTTGGTTCCAATAGTAGTATGAAAATCCTAATTTGTGACGATTCGGCATTTGCGAGAAAATCAATCAGTCGTTCCATTGTCTGCGACAACTCAATCCACATTTTGGAAGCGCAGGATGGCTACGAAGCTCTTCAGATTATGATGGAGCAAAATATTGATCTTCTTTTTCTCGATCTCACCATGCCTATTATGGATGGATTTGAATTACTTGCTAACCTTCCGGTCAGCCAATATCACACTGATGTTATTGTTGTCTCTGGGGATGTACAGCAAGAAGCAAAACAACGTTGCTTAGAGCTTGGTGCGATGGCGTTTTTGTGCAAACCTTTTGCCAGAAATGAAATAGAGCCTCTATTCGCTCAGTTCGGTTTGCATTTCGCAGAGCCGCATCTCAAGCCCGCTGCAAACCCTGAGCCCAAACTAAGCGCATTTGCAAAATTCAAAGAAATTACCAACATCGCCTTGGGCAAAGGGGCTGCCATTATGGCGGACCACCTCAATGAGTTTATTCAGTTGCCAGTCCCTAGCGTAGGCCCACTGACATATGGTGAACTGTGTATGACCATGGCCGATGTCATTAAGCGGGAAGGCGCAGTGGCCGTGTCGCAGCGCTTTGTTGGTGGCGGAATCCACGGCGAAGCGTTAGTCTGTCTTTGGGGAAATGACATTGACAATATCGGGCAAAAACTTGGCTATCTTCGCGACTTTTCTACCCACAATGAAATTATACTAAACGTCTCAAATTTATTAGTTTCCTCATTCCTCACTTCGCTGGGGGGGCAATTAGACAAACAGTTTTCACTTCGTCAGCCCGCAATTATCGATAGCTTGAGCTCCCAATATGACAGTGCACGAGAGTCAGACGAACTGTTTACGGTTGAATATACCTATTTTGCTGAATCATTAGACTTTGAATGCGAAGTCCTGTTTTTGATTGATAAACCGTCAGTCAGCATTATCTACGAAATTATGGAGTCAATATGAGTTCCGATTTAACCCTGAACATCGCTGACTTTCATTGGATCACACAAATTCTAGACACGATGGATTCCGGATTAGTCGTTATCGACAGAGAATACAATGTCTGTGTCTGGAACAGCTTTATGCAATCTTACAGTGGCGTACTGAGTCAGCATATTCTTGGTAAAAATCTTTTCGACTGTTTTGTCGATTTACCACGCGCTTGGCTGGAGACCAAAGTTAACACGGCAAGCGTCTTAGAGACACGGTCATTTTCTAGCTGGGAAAATCGCCCTTACTTGTTCAAGTTCCATAACTTTTCCCCCGTGTCAAACAGCAGCACCTACATGTATCAAGATATCGTGATCACACCGCTACGTTCACTTAAAGGTGAGATCAGTCATGTTGCAATTCAAATTAATGACGTATCTGAAATTGCACGAAGCAAAACGCACCTTAAAGAAACAAACCATCATCTTTCGGAAATCAGCCGACGTGATGGCCTTACCGGTCTACTAAATCGAGCCTTCTGGGAGCACTCTCTAAAAGAGGAGTTTGCTCGCATGCAACTTCAAGAATCAATCAGCTCTCTCGTCATATTCGATATCGATCATTTTAAAAAAGTAAACGACACCTATGGACACCATGCTGGGGATGAAGTCATTCGGCGAACAGCGGCCTTTTTGCGTAAAACTGCGCGCAATAGTGATCTTTGTGGACGATTTGGAGGGGAAGAGTTTACCGTCTTGCTGCCCAATACCAGTGCAGACCAAGCGCGTTACTTTTCTGAGCGGCTAAGAAAACGTATCGAACAGGAAATGGTATGCGTAGAAAAGTTCGAAATAAAATTCACAATTAGTTTGGGTGTTTGTGAGTTTAGGCCAAAATTTGCCTCTCACACCGAGTGGCTAAAAGCCGCTGATGACGCTTTGTATCGCTCCAAAGAGGGGGGACGAAACCAGGTTACCGTAAACGAAGAGTGATCTTTGTTCATTTTTGATGCAAATTTGCCGTTTCATCAAATAATGGCAAATATAATCAAATAAGGGGATGAAATTTTCTCTAACTGGCTTAGTATTAACAAAGAGAACAACGATGTAAGCTTACGTACTAAGTAAGCGTTCAGACGGAGAATTAGAGTGGTTGTTAACACCGATGGATACTTAGCGCTCATTGAACACCTTGCCTTAAATTTAGATGTGTTTGCATCTGATGTTGGCGACACAGGTACTGAAACCGTTGAAGATGTCGTCACGGATATGATCGCCTCAAATATCATGGCTATTTTTGAGCAGAATCCAGAGTTACATTCAAGCGTTCGCTTTAAGCTGCTAAAAGAGGCGGACTCCGTAGCGGAAGACTTAGGTGAAGTGCTCGCGGGGGTTTGGTATAAAAAAGCCACTAATGAACAAATTAATTTTTTGGACGAATACATCGCGTTAGTGAAAAATTTGTTCGACACCGCCGTTGCAAAATACGATTAGAAAAGAAGCCATTTTTCCTCCTCGTAGAGTTTCAGCTTCAAACCAACCTTCCCAAGGGTTACATTGTAACCCTTCTTACTTGCCAAAAAGTGCTTGCCCAATATGGGTTATCCAGTCTCGAAATGATGACACCCTTCGACGTAGAAGCATGCATAAACTGTTTGTCCGTTAAGTAGATGCCTACGTGGTAATCGGATTTGCTCGTTTTAAAGAATAACAAGTCACCTAATTGTTTTTCGTCCCACCGAATTTCAACTGAATACTGTACTTGCGCTTTGGTTGTTCTTGGCAACGAGCGTTGATAAGCGTGAGTAAAAGCTTGCTGGACAAATGCCGAGCAATCGATGCCCGATTTGGAGTCGCCACCGAATAAGTAAGGTGTACCCTGCCAATCAAGGAAAAATTGCTGCAGTTTGTGGTTTCCGGACCAAAGCTCCGGTGAACTGGGCGATGTTAAATCGCTATTCACACTTTGAGTGGGGCTCTGAGCACACCCCGTTAATAAGAGGTAAAAAGTAAACGCTATTAACCACTTGCACTGAGTCACTTGTCATCTCTCTATCGCAAAACTGTCACATTACAGTCATATGCCAACTCTAGACTCACTTGAAATCACTACGCCGTTTTCTTGTGACGTCATCGACTGGTTAACCTATGACTACTATTAAAAATCGTTCTATTTCGTTGATTCAAGCAATAAGTGGGCTTTTTGTCACCCTGATGTTGTTTGTCTCTTTGCTTTCATCATCAAGTTACATCAACGTGAATAAACTTGGTGAACAATTTGATTCATTATCCGAATCTGCCTTACCAATGGCGTTCAATAATGCCAAACTCACTCAGAGCATTCTGCAACAGATAAAGCAATTAAACTACGGTGTTACGCTGTTCGAAACGGATGCCTTAGCGCAAGTTACACAAAAAGTGAGCGAAATCGACCAGCAAAATACTCAACTGGTGGAAACTCTCGAATTGCTCAGCGCCCAGCTGGGTGGTTTACTCTCTGCCGAGCAAAAAGACTTGCTAAATGAGAACATGTCGCAACTCTCGCAAGTTAGCCATTCAATTTTGGCGTCACAAGCGAATGAGATCGAAATTCAGGCCTCGTTGGAACAAGCGATTTCAACTTTTCGCTACGGGCTAAGTTCTATTGGCCCAGAAATGACACGAATTAGTTCATTTTTGGCAATGGATAATCCTGATTCTCAAGATGCTTCAAACCGCTTTAGCGCAGGGGCCAGTTCGATGGAAAGCACCTTCCTCATGCTGCTAATGCAAAATGATATTAGGGTAGCGGATAAACACTACCAAGAGATGAAGAACCGCATCGCAGGGATTGAGCTCGCGTTTGATGACTTTAAAGAGTGGCACCCAGATGTAACGAATTTTACCAGCCTGACTGCACCATACGATATCGTACTCACCGGTTTTCAAGAGAGCGGGGTGCTTGCAGAAGTCATGCGTAAAATTGAACGTCAGCAACAAAGACAGTTGCAGATTCATCGCGTTACTCAGTTAGCCAACACCACGTTAACACTATTAGATGATTTGTCCGCAACGGCGAGCTTACTGATTAAGCAAAACGAATCTTTGGTTCACAATACGATTGGCCAAACCAAAAATACCGTTGTTTATGGTGGCGCGGCCTTCTTATTTACGTTGCTTGCCTCTTGGTTTTCTTTCAAGCGTTGGGTTGAAAGTGGCCTACGTGGCATTCTTTCTCGGCTTGATGCACTGACAAAGCACGATTTTCGTCACCAGGCGGTCGCTTCAGGCCCAAGAGAAATGCGAGAGATCGCAGAGAATTTGAACTTAGTGATCAGTGCGACACAGCAATCTCTTTCGTTGGTAACGCAAAACTGTGAATCCTTATATCAGAGCTCAGAGATAAGCCATGGTGCAGCCGAACAGGCTAGCCAAAGCTTAACGAGACAAAATCGCGCGTTATCATCCATGGTCTCCACGATTGTCGAGCTAGAAAGCTCCATCAATCAGATTTCGCAGGTGACGACAACGTCACTTGCTGATGCTGAACGAGCTGCAGAGAACACCAAACGCGGTGTCTGTGTTGTAGAGGGAAGTTTAGAGCGGTTAGAACGCCTTAAGCAGTCGCTGAATATGAATGATGATGCGATGAAAGAGCTTGATAGCCGAGTTGAGGCAATTCTGGAGATGGTGGATATGATCAGCGGCATCGCAGCAAACACCAACTTACTTGCGTTGAATGCCGCCATTGAAGCCGCTCGAGCGGGCGAGCAGGGGCGCGGTTTTGCTGTGGTGGCAGATGAAGTACGTAAACTGGCCAGTGACACATCCCAACAAACCACCAATATAAGCAGCATGATGAATGAACTCGTTCTTGCAGCCGAACGCAGCCGTCAATCGGTGGATGAGTCACGTGCAAGCATGTCGCAAGCACTGGCATCCAGTGATGAAGTGCGCGTGGTTTTTGCAGATATTGAATACGCCGTGCAGCATATTCGCACCAAAGTGGAACAAATTGCACAGGCCACTCTCGAACAACAAAGGGCAACAACCGACGTATCGAAATCCATTACCCACGTTTCTGATCAAGCAAAAGAATCACAGCATCAGCTTTCAGCCATGGTAGAAAGCTCTAAGCAAGTTTCTCTCATCTCAGAGCAGCAACAAGAGATGCTACACAAATACCAACTCGCTTAAACTGATTTATGGCGCAATCCGAAAGGGTTGCGTCAGCATTTTATCGAGCCGTTGCTCGTCGGCATGACGAATCTCTGGAACACCGATAACAACCGCATCATGGCCCGCTTTTGGCTGTGCGCGATAAGTACGAAAGCACCGATCCCACACAGAAAGAAAAAAACCAAAATTGGAGTGGGTCTCTTTCACTTCCGTTGAGTGATGTACTCGGTGCATATCTGGAGTCACGATTATCCGGCGCAGCCAATGGTCTACCTTCAACGGAAGCTTGGCGTTACTATGATTAAACATCGCACTGGCATTAAGAATGATCTCAAATACCACCACGGCTAGGGGAGAGACACCAAGCACAAAAACGCTTGCCACTTTAATGCCCATCGAAATCAACATCTCCAAAGGATGAAATCGGGTTCCGGTGGTCACGTCAATATCAAGGTCGGCATGATGCATTCTGTGTAGTCGCCACAATGGTTTGACACGATGGAACAGCAAATGCTGCCAGTAAATGATGAAATCGAGAGCAATGACTGAAAACAATAGGTTCCAAGTCGCCGACATATTCAATGCATGGAACAGTCCGTATTGATGATGCTGCGCTTGTAGTGCTGCTTCAAAGGCGACTACGGGTACGAGCAGTGCAACCAATACGCTATTGAGTGCCACCAAAGAGAGGTTGTTGACCCAACGAAACGAGCGAGAAACGGTCAGTGTTTTACGCGGGCATCGATTCTCCCAGACAAAACAGATCAAAAGAACACCAAGGAAAAAACTCAAGCGAAGCAGGGAAGGGTCCGTCATGCTATCTCATCCATATTTAATCATTATTCTATTATTAAGGCCTCGCAGACCAAGATTCTCTTATCAGCAAATGCATTGAAGGTTGTCGCCTCACTGAACTGACATTAAAATCGTGCTCCTTTTGACTTCATTCGACGCGACATCATGCGAGTACATGCTTTCCATCGGTTATACCAGTACCGACAGTCTATCTCAACCAAGCCTTTCAATGCGCGTGGCTGTAACGTTATCCGCTGCAACTACTGTCACGTTGCGCAACAACATTGCATTTGTGGCTATCAACCTGATATCGAGTCGAATATCGCCTGCATGCTGATTGTCTCTGACAACGAAGTGTTTAAGCCAAGTAACACTGGTCGATTGATCGCAGACACCATAAAAGAAACCTACGTCTATCAGTGGAACCGCACCGAACCCGATAACGACATGTTGCGTTTGCTAGCAAGTAATGAGTACCAACCAGTGGTGGTGTTCCCCGCGGACTATGTAGACGATCCTAAGCGTCTGCTTGAAGATTTGCCCGGTTTAGCTCGAAGCCAAGCGACCGAAGCGAATCGAAAATGGTTGTTTATTTTTATTGATGGCAGTTGGCGTGAGGCGCGTAAGATCTTTCGTCGCTCCGATTTTCTAGCATCACTGCCAGTATTATCGATTCATCCAGAGGCTCTATCCGCTTACCTGATGCGACGCTCAGATAACGAGCAGCATCTTTCAACGGTTGAAGTGGCATCACTGGTGCTTAAACAAGCGGGTGAAACACAGGCCAGTCGCTGTCTACAAAGCTGGTTTGAAGTATTTCGTGAAAGTTACTTACTCACCAAAAGCCGTGGAAAAGGCGACTTCGAACGACCAGTACTGAAACGTTTCATCGCGGAGTTCAAAAGCGAGAGTTAAGTCTAAGCTTTACTTCTCAGTTGCTGGCAACTTGCGCAAACAGACGTCATGAAAAGATAAATCCTGCCTGTGTCACGGTTTGCAGGTGTAGAGATATGGATAATGGCGCTAGTTTTTATAATTTACGCTTATTTTAGGGGCTCATTTTTGGCTCCATGCAGCAATTTCAGGAGAGAAATTCATGTATTACGGCTTTGATGTTGGTGGCACTAAAATCGAATTTGGTGCGTTTAACGAAAAACTAGAGCGCGTGGCAACAGAACGTGTTCCGACACCAACCAACGATTATCCGTTATTGTTAGAAACCATCGCAGGTCTTGTCGCAAAATACGACCAAGAGTTTGCTTGTGAAGGCAAAATTGGCCTTGGTTTACCAGGCATGGAAGACGCTGACGATGCAACGGTACTGACGGTTAACGTACCCGCGGCAAAAGGCAAGCCGTTACGTGCGGATCTGGAAGCCAAAATTGGTCGTAGCGTAAAAATTGAAAACGATGCGAACTGTTTTGCACTGTCTGAAGCATGGGATGAAGAATTGCAAGACGCCCCTTCAGTGATGGGATTGATCTTAGGTACGGGCTTTGGTGGTGGTTTGATCTACGAAGGCAAAGTCTTCTCAGGTCGCAATAACGTTGCTGGTGAGCTTGGTCACATGCGCTTGCCATTGGATGCATGGTTCCATTTAGGCGACAACGCGCCGCTGCTAGGTTGTGGTTGTGGTAAAAAAGGCTGTCTAGACAGTTACCTTTCTGGCCGTGGTTTTGAACTGCTTTACGCCCATTACTATGGTGAAGAGAAGAAAGCCATCGACATCATCAAAGCCAATGCAGCAGGTGATGAGAAAGCCGCAGAGCATGTCGAGCGTTTTATGGAACTTCTTGCGATCTGTTTTGGTAACATCTTCACCGCTAATGACCCGCACGTTGTTGCTCTCGGTGGTGGCTTGTCGAACTTTGAACTGATTTATGAAGAGATGCCAAAGCGTGTGCCTAAGTATCTGCTTTCTGTCGCTAAGTGTCCGAAGATCATCAAAGCAAAACATGGTGATTCAGGCGGTGTACGTGGTGCAGCGTTCTTGAACATCAAAGGCTAACGCGCTGCAAAACCCCTTGATGAAAAAGGCTTGCATCTTGCAAGCCTTTTCTTTTAGCCCCATTCCATAATGGGAAATACGCAAGCAAAGCGAACTACTTATTCTTCTTACCTACGCCTAGGTTCTCTTTCTGTTTCATCGTGATCACGCCAAAGCCAAGCTTTTTAAAGTGATTGTCACGGTAGTTGCGCACGGCTTTCGTATCAGAAATCGCTTCAATTTGCTGTTCCATTTTCAGATAGTCGCGAATATCAATTCCTTCCGCTTCTGCAACCGCTTCATGAATATTACGGTGTTTTTCGTAAGAAAATGGCAAAGTTTTTTCAACACCTTTATAGGTGTAAATAATGGTACGAATCATGAAATCTCTCAAAATAAAAGGCCAGACGCGCTGACCTTGTATCTGTTTCTAACAACAACAGGGCTAGATTCTGCCTTGAAGTGGAATAATTGTCACGCTTTCTCCCGTTTTTACGCTATCCACCGCGGGAGAAATTTCAATCAAGCAGTTGGCTTCACTCATCGAACGCAAAATACCAGAGCCTTGTTTCCCAGTCGTGCGAACGGTTAGGCGGCCAGTTTCATCCAATTCATAGATACCACGGCTAAACTCCGTGCGGCCTTGGCGAGAACGCAAATCTTCTTTGGCAATCGCACTGACTTTCAGTGGTTTCCAGCCTAGTTCGCCTTGCATTTTACGCACAGCAGGCTCAACAAAGTTGATGAATGACACCATCACGGCAACAGGGTTGCCCGGAAGGCCAAAAAACGGCTTTTCATTGATCTGACCAAATGCTAATGGGCGTCCAGGACGCATATTGATGCGCCAGAAATCAATTTGTCCGAGCTTGTCGAGAGCCAGTTTGATGTAGTCGGCATCGCCGACGGACACGCCACCCGAAGTAATAACCACATCCGCTTGCTGCGCTGCGCTTTCTAGTGCGTCGATCATCGATTGCTCGTTATCTTCTAGAATGCCGAAGTCCAAGATGTCGCAGCCGAGCTTCTCAAGCATGCCCATAATAGTAAAACGGTTTGAATCGTAGATAGAGTTCGCTTTTTGTTCTGTACCAGGCGCCTGAACTTCGTCGCCGGTGGAGAAAACCGCCACTTTCAATTTGCGTAATACATTGGCATGTGCAAAGCCAAGAGAAGCCATCATGCCCATTTCAGGCGAGGCGAGGCGAGTCCCTGCGGTAAACACGCTACTGCCGATGGCTAAGTCTTCACCCGCTTGACGGACGTTTTGTCCGGCTTTGATGTTGGCACCATTGAAAGTGACCTTGTCACCGTCTTGATGCGTTTGCTCACGCATGACCACCGTATCTGCGTTGATGGGCGTTGGCGCACCGGTCATGATTTTGACCGCTTGTCCCAATTCTAACGGGTGTTCGTAGTGGTAACCGGCCAGCACTTCAGCCACGATCTGGTAACTTTCTCGCTGTAAGTCATCACCTCGAATAGCGTATCCATCCATCGCTGAGTTGGTGTATTGCGGCACATTCACCGGAGAAATCACGTCGTGAGCCAGCACGCGCCCATAGGCGTGTTGTATCGGGCACGATTCAATATCACCCACAGTAGAGACTAGGGAGAGAATTTTCTCTTGCCCTTGGGCAACAGAAAGAAACGCCGGAGAAAGCGTATCGCAACATGCGGCAGGTGCATTTTGCGTGGCCACTTGCTGATGTTGGTGAACATAATCGAGGACAAATTGGCAAATCGCATCCAAATCATTGATGTTGAGTTGGGGCAGTGCGCTTTCTAACGGGCCACTGTCTGAAGCGATGGCGATAATGTTCTCATCATTAGAGTACAACCACGGTTTTCCGACTTCTTCACGATGCAATTCGATTTTGGGAAACGCAATGTTCTTGCAGCCTTCGACCAAAATGACGTCGATGGTTTGCTGATCAAAGCGGCTAAGCAGGTAATCAAATTCCGATTCAGCTTCTGGAGTTTCTGTCATCAAGGCAAAACGATTTCTCGAAGCAATCAGCATTTGTGAGGCACCCGCTTTGCGTAAGCGGTAGCTGTCTTTGCCTGGTTTATCGACGTCAAAATCATGATGAGCGTGTTTCAGTAACCCAATTCGCAGACCTGCTGCGGTCAATTTGGGCAACAAGGCTTCCAGTAGGGTGGTTTTTCCTGTTCCTGAATAAGCAGCAAAGCCAAGTAAAGGCAAAGTGATGGTGTTTCTCATGATTCTAGTTGTCCAAATTGGGTGAGTTCTTCAGGCGTGTTGAGGTTGACGAAACAGTCTGGAGAATCACTAAAATCCACATACTGTGTGTGACACTCTTTGTAGAGTAGGATGATTTTACGGTCACCGCGTTCTAAAAACGCCGTCAGTTTAGGCAAGACTCGTTTGTGATACAGAGTAAAGACAGGTTGCTGATGGTCGCCATCATGGGCAACCAAAATGTCGGTTTCATCCGTCACCGCACGACAAAAGCGCTCCACCAAGTCTTCATTGATGCGGGGGCAATCACAAGGAACAAAACCAACCCAGTCGGTACTCGCGTGCAGCAATCCGGCATGAATACCGCCCATAGGACCTGGGAAATTTTGAAAATGATCGCCAAACACGGGACCATATTGTTGGTAATCATCCTGATTGCGGTTGGCATTGATCAGAATGTTTGAAGTTTGCGGCGTTAGCCGATCAATGACGTACTCAATCAACGGCTTATTATTTAAGGCGATTAAGCCTTTGTCTTTACCGCCCATTCGGCTAGCTTGGCCGCCAGCTAAAATAACCCAACTAGTGAGTGTTGGTTGTAGCATAGGTATTCTCTTGGGATAACTCTTTTGTAATGACATACAAGAGTGGCGACTCTACCAGAGTATTGTTTTTGATCCACCACTGTTTTTTACACAAATCGGTCAGCGCGTTGGTTTGATGGCTCGTGACCACAATGCTGGAACCTCTCGCTAATAAATCTTGCGCTAACACCACTAAACGCTCGATCGACTCTTGATCAACCGACGCGCTGGGTTCATCCATCAGCAAGATTGAAGGTTTTAGGATCCACGCTCTAGCCATTGCAACCCGTTGACGCTCGCCACCAGACAGCACAGACACATGCTCATCGGCTAAGGTTTCTAAGCCTACCATACGCAGCGCGTGAATCACTTCGGCTCGTTTCTCCTTTGTGCTGCCACCATCATATTTGATGCCGTAAAGGACATTTTCATAGACGGAGCCATCAAACAGATAAGGGGACTGATGAAGATAAACAACATCACGACGGCCCAATGAAGTAAACCAGCGGCGAAGCCAGCCATTATTTTGCGCACACACTTTACCGCTCGTCGGATGCACCAAACCAGCCAAGATCTTCAACAAGGTCGTTTTGCCAACCCCATTGTCCCCCTTGAGGTAAATGGCATCGTTCGGGCCGATTTGAAGTTGAGGAATGTGAAACAGCACTCGCTCTTTAAAGCGCATGGAAAGATCTCGAGCGGTAATTTTAATCGTCATATCACTTCCTAAGTTCGCAAATAGCCTTTGCCACGCATACTCGACAGCAAAAAGTTCAACACGAGTGCCAAGGTGAGTAGCACAATACCAAGCGCAACACCTTGAGCAAAGGCGCCCTTGTGACTCTCCATTGAAATCGCGGTGGGGATGTTTCGCGTCAAACCCATAATGTTTCCACCCACCATCATCGAACAACCCACTTCGGTCACAATTCGAGAAAAACCGGTAATGGTAGCCGCCATAAGAGGAAAACGGGTTTCCCAAATCATCGTCGCGCTTAATCTTGGCAGAGACACACCAAGGGTTAATGCGGTTTCTAACGCGCGGCGGTCGCTCGATTGCAACGCGCCATACATCATCGAAACCAACACAGGAAAGCAAATCAGCATTTGTCCGAGGATCATCGCTTTTTGGGTGAACAGCATCTGCCAGTCACCGAGCGGACCTGATCGCGAGAGGAACATGTAAAGCAGCAAACCAATCACCACCGTGGGTACCGATTGCAACGTGTTCACAAATGAAACCAACAGCCACTTGCCGCGAAAATTGGTGTAGGCGAGGAGAAAAGACAAAAAAGTCGCAGGCAACAGCACCAACAATATGGCGGTAAGAGAAACGCTAAAGGAGACCGCAACGATCTCCCATAGTTCTTTGTCTAAGCTAAACAGTAAGGCAAAAGCCTCTTGTGTTGTTTGCCAAAGGCTCATTGATGACTACTTCTGATCTGCATTGGCCACAAACAGCTGCTTGCCATTTAAGAGGAAGCTGTTGATCAGCTGTTGACCACGCGGATTGACTAACCAATCGCTGAACGTTTTGGCACCTTGATAATTGATGCTCGGGTAGCGCTCGGGATTGACCAAAATCACTTGGTACGGGTTGAAGAGTTTTTGATCACCTTCGAACAGTACCGCAAGATCCAACTTGTTGTTGTACGCCAGCCAGGTGCCACGGTCTGTTAACGTGTAAGCTTGCATTTCGGCTGCCATATTCAGTGTTGGCCCCATGCCTTGGCCGACAGAGCGATAGCCACCGAAGTTGGGTTCCATCTTAGTTTGTGCCCAAATGCCCAGTTCTTTCTTATGCGTACCCGAATCATCGCCACGTGAAATAAAGGTGGCATTGTTATCCGCGATGGCTTTAAACACCTCAAGCACGCTGTTGTCTTGAGCGACTTTCGCTGGGTCTGCTTTTGGACCCACCACAATAAAGTCGTTGTACATGAGCTTGCGAGGTAACACACCGTAACCTTTTTCGACAAAGGTCAACTCGGCTTTTGGCGCATGTGTCATCACCAAATCCACATCGCCATTTTCACCCATTTTCAGTGCTTTACCAGTGCCAGCGGCCAGTACATCCACTTTATAACCGGTGTCTTTTTCGAATTCGGGCAGTAGGTAATCAAGCAGGCCAGAGTGATAAGTGCTGGTCGTGGTTGCCAAACGCACACGGTGAACATCATCGGCAGAGAAAGAGGAGAAACTCACCAGCGTAATCGACGTTGCCGCCAAAGTAAGAGCTACTTTGTTCATTGTATTTTTATTCCTTCAAATCATTCTTGGGCAAATAGGCCATTGCCGTTAAGCACACTGACACACAAACCGCGTCACCACTCGGTCAAACCTCATCGGCTAGCGCTGTTAGATATCAGTTTGCAATTGCATATGGGCCTATTGCAAACAAGATGCCAACAAAACACCAGTACTAAATTGAGAAAATAAGCCTTATATCATGCAGTTAAACATCGAATAGTTTGATGTGAGACAAAATGTCGCACATTTTATAAGGAGATTTAATGATTCATTGGTACACTATGTCCTATACGTCATTCTGTCTCGAGGAAAGTATGTCTATTCAATTGGATCCCAACTCCGTATCTCAATACCAAGCGTTTTCCGTGTTAGTTGTCGATGATGAAGTCGGCATGCAGGCCATTTTGAAAAAAGCGCTGGGTAAATGGTTTTCAAAAGTGGATGCGGTAGGCAGTATCGAACAAGCTGAAAAGCTCAGAGTGACCAACCATTACGACCTGATAGTGCTCGACATCAATTTGCCAGGGCGTTCGGGTATCGAATGGGAAGAAGCGTTTAATGATCCCGAGCGAAAAGCCGATGTCATTTTTATGACCGGATATGCCGATCTCGAAACCGCCATTACCGCGTTAAAACTGGGCGCGACGGATTTTATTCTCAAGCCGTTTAATCTCGAGCAGATGCTGCAAGCGGTAAAACGTTGCATGGATCGTCGCCTCAATGCACGAATGCAATATGCGCTCAAACGCGATTATCAGCGCAATCATATCTCTGAAATGGTTGGGAACTCCGACAAAACCCGCCAACTAAAGCACATGATCACACAGTTTGCCCCATCAAAAGCGTGTGTGCTGATTGAAGGGGAGTCGGGTACTGGTAAAGAACTGGTGGCTCGTGGTGTTCATCTGGCCAGTGGTAGAACCGGTCCTTTTGTGCCACTAAACTGTGGCGCGATTGCGCCGGAACTGTTGGAAAGTGAACTGTTTGGTCATACTTCTGGGGCGTTTACTGGGGCGAAAAAAGCACGTGAAGGGCTTTTCCGCGTTGCCATCGGCGGCACATTATTCCTCGATGAAATAGGTGAGATGCCACTCGCGATGCAATCGTCCTTGCTGCGAGTGCTAGAGCAGCGCAGCATTCGCCCTGTTGGCAGTGAAAAAGAAATTCCAGTCGATGTACGCGTGGTCGCGGCAACCAATCGCGATTTACAACAAGAAGTTGAAAAAGGGCGTTTTCGTAAAGATCTCTATTACCGACTCAACGTGCTGAAGATTGAAGTACCACCACTTCGTGATCGAAAAGCCGATCTCCATGATCTGGTCCCATTTTTTACTCAGCGATTGATTACCGAACTGGCCATGCCAGCGCCACTGTGGGCACACGAAGATATTGAAGCGATGCACGACTATAATTGGCCTGGTAACGTGCGCGAACTCAGGAATCTAATTGAGCGCTGTATTCTGTTGGGTAAGCCACCAGCACATTATTGGCGTGAGCTCAATGGCGTTGCCGCTCTTCCTAATGTGTCGATCACCGTTTCACATAGTATGGAAGTGCCAACGTTTAAAGAAGGGAAACCTGAGTTTTCCGGTGCCGGCTACCCCAATGATTGGACATTAAAAGAGGTAGAAAAAGCCCATATCCAGCAAGTGGTGCACTATTACGATGGTAATAAATCGGCGGCATCGCGTGATCTTGGCGTGGCACGCAAAACGTTGGAGCGTAAATACAAAGAGTGGGAAACTGAGGAAGCGGATTATGCAGAGTGATCAAACACTTTGGTCAACTTGGCGCTATCGCTTTAAAAGTATGGTGCGCTATCGGTTGCTGTTTCTAACCTCGGCGCCAATTTTCCTCACCTTGATTGCACTGATCGGCATCTCTGTCTATTGGTCGATTCATTACACTTGGAGCAGTGCACTGATTGATGTTTCTGAACGCCTAGGAGTTGCCAATAACAGCATTACACTATTGCAACAGAAGCAGGCTAATTACGTTAAAGCCTTTGCTGAAAGCTATCAGTTTCGCACTCGTATCAATCAGCCAGTGGATCAAGACGATCTTCAGCAATGGGTGCATAAACAGAAAAAACATTATCAGCTCGATTTTCTCGCTTTTCATCGTGTCGACACCATAGAGCAAAAATTCCGTTTTCTTGATTTAACCCAAAAGGAATCGTTTTTCGATGTACTGAGCGAAAAGGAACTAAAACAGCTTGATCAGGATTTGGCCAAACGAGCGGAAGTTCCCATTTTAAAAAGTGGAAAGGTCGAAACGCGCGGCCTAGTAAGTCGCACTGTGATTCCGGTGTTTAACCAAAGTAATGATCTGATTGGTTTTCTAGATGGTGGACTACTGCTCAACAACAGCACCGTGCTCGTCGACCAAATCCGCGACCTGATTTACATCGGAGATGAGGATTCTCTCAGGCCAATTGGCACCGTGACGCTGTTTATGGAAGATCTCCGCGTCAGCACCAATGTGCCGTTAGACAGCGAAGATCAGATTGGCCGTGCGATTGGTACTCGAGTGTCGAGCGAAGTGCATAAATCGGTGCTGATCGAGGGCAAGCAATGGGTCAATCGCGCCTTTGTCTATGACGCTTGGTATATCACAGCCTATCAACCCATTCGCGACCAGTACAACAGTACCATCGGCATGCTCTACACCGGCTATTTGATGTGGCCATTTGTTAAAGCGTATCTCACCAACATAGTAGAAATCAGCGTTATCACCTTGACCTTGCTGGTGGTCTCTGGGCTTTTGGTTTATAGAGGCTCGCGGGATCTTTTCCGTCCGATTGAACGCATTCATAAAGTGGTAAAACTGGTGCAACTGGGCAAAGACAAGCGGATTGGTGCGTTAGGACTAGATGAAAACCACGAGCTGGCGCAACTGGCCAAACAGTTTGACAACATGCTCGATCTGCTCAAGACGCGCGAACAGCAGATCAAACAAGCGGCCAATGAACTGGAGCAAAAAGTGTTGGAGCGCACAGCCAGTCTTAATGAAAAAACCGAGCAGCTTGAGCACCACATTCGATTACTCAATCAAACGCGCGACAAACTGGTCGTCAATGAAAAGCTGGCGGCCTTGGGCGAGTTAACCGCGGGTATCGCCCATGAGATTAATAACCCAACCGCCGTGATACTGGGTAACGTCGAGTTGATTCGTTTTGAACTCGGTGACGATGCCGCTCGCGTTGAGGAAGAAATAGAAACGGTGATGGCGCAGATCGACCGAATTCGTAACATCACGCGAAGCTTGCTGCAATACAGCCGACAGGGCGGGGTGCAGGATGAGATCATTTGGCAGCACGTCAATCCGATCATCGAAGAGAGCATTACCTTGGTTAAAACCGGCTCTAAAAAACGCACCATCGAATTCGTCACTGATCTCAAGGCGCATACGTCCGTTGAAGTGAATCGCCATCAACTGTTACAGATTTTGGTTAACTTACAAATGAATGCCATCCACGCGATGAACGGTGAGGGCCGATTGAGCATCACCAGTGAAGATTGGTTGGAAGAAGGGGAAAGCGTGGGGGCGGTGATCCACATTGAAGATCAAGGTTGCGGCATTAAGCCCGAAAAACTGAGCCGAATATTTGACCCGTTTTACACCACTAAACGTGATGGAACCGGGCTTGGTCTTTCTGTTAGCCAGAGTTTGCTTAGCCAATCAGGCGGGGAGATCAAAGTGCGTTCACAACTGGGGATAGGCAGCACGTTTAGTGTTTACCTCCCAAGAAAGAACGAAGCCAAACTGCGTGATACCTTGCTGATTCAATAATTGTGTGGATGAGCATAAAGAAATGCTCTGTCGATACGACAGAGCTTTTTGTTTGAAGGACTTATAGATGCTTATTGACTACGGTCTATTGGCCGCTGAATGCAATTCTCGGTGGTTTGATGCCGTGCTTCTTAAACTCTTTCATTACACGTAAAGTAATGTCAGATTCAAACAGTTTTTCATAAGCAGTGTCCACCACATAGGCTTTGCAGGTTAGCTGGATGGCCAAATAGTTGTCCGTGATCGTCTGTTTCACCAGTACCACCACCGGTTTCGGCAGGTGGATGTAACGGCTAGACGAAGCCGCTTCCTGAATCAACTCACGCGCAAGCACAATATCTTCATCCATACCGACATAGAAGGGGATCACCACCTGCATGTCCAGTGCGCCATAGTTTCCGCTGACCGTCACTTCATTGAGAAACTTGTTGTTCGGAATGGTAATAATGTCATCGGTCAGTGTTCTCATCCGCACAGAACGAAGGCCAATCGCGATGATGTCACCATAGTTGCCTTCAAACGTGACGCGGTCACCCACCTGAAACGGGCGGTCAATCATCACCGTCAACCCGGCAATAAAAGACGCGGCCAAGTCTTTCAACGCAAAACCAACCGACACCGCCAGCGTGCCACCGATTAAGGCTAAAATATGGTCGTTGATGCGAAAGCTCATCATAAACACCACAAGGCCGGCGGTTAAGTAGATGAAGAATTGCAAGAACGATTGGGTTTTCTGCAACAGCATTCGATACTGCGCAAACTGGCCGCCAATAGTCTCTACCAGTGAATTCATGAACTTCAACAGCAGCCAAGTAATGGCGATAATGATGACAGAGAAGAACACACCGCTCCAGCGGATCAAGCTGGCAAATTGCTGGATGTTTTCCATATTGGCGATTTCTTCCGTCGCGAAGGCTGGGGCCGAGATCAAAGCCGTGGCGAATAGCGCGTAGAGTTTCTTATTCATATTACTTCACCAGCAAATGTTGACGATCGAGAACGTTGGTAATGTAGCGGAACCAATGGTCCGAGACGCGAGCTTTATCCTCGTTCCAGGCAATAAAGCCGCGGCTTTCAAAGAAACGAAGTGTGCCAATCACTTCAGCAATGCTGAGCTGAGTACACTCAGAGAGCTCTTCGGGAGAGGCCACTTCAAGCTGTACAATCGAACGTAACACCGCCAGCATCGGTTTAGGCATCTGCTCCAGCTCCTTGGATTCCGGTGCATGGAACAAGCGCACCACGACACTATCAGACTCTTTATTGCGTCTTAACGACAAACGGAAGAATCGCAGCGCCACTGTTGGGTTACCATCGGAGTAATGCCACAAAATTCGGTAAAAGCCTTGCTTGGCTCGTTCTTCCTCAGAAGTCTCTTCTTGATCCCACTGCTTAGGCACCACAAGGCCATCAAAGCTAAGCGGGTTTTCAATATCGTGATTCACGCGGCTATCGAGTAACGCAGAAATCTGTTTTTCATTCCAACGAGGCAAAAAGGAGACCCAATCAAACAGCAGTCGCTCGCCACGAGCGCGATCGACAAAACGCCAGCTTGCTTTTTCAATCGCCATCACAACGCGGTGATTTTGTTTAGAGCGGCGCAGCAGGTTCGTCAGCTTCATTAGTCCGACTAAACCACCAACCATGGGCTTCACCAAACGCTGTGCGTTATCGACCGCAATCAGGTAAGGCACATTGCTTTTACGCAAGAACGCTAAGATTTGCACTTCTGTCGACTCTTCTGATAGCCCTAGTCCTGTCGCCAATTGTTTCAATAGCTCTGGGTAGCCATCGTAAGGGCAGTTAAGGTAAAGCGGTGTGGCGTTTTTCACTTTGCCAAGAATTTTCTTCAATACCGATGTGGTACCCACACCACGCTCACCTGACAACACGCAAATCGCTGGGCTATCGGTCAACAAATAACGAGAGAGGTTTTGAATCTCATCACTGGCGTAGTCAATCCACTCGCTGTCTTGTTGCGGAGGCAGCACATATTGAAATGCCGCATCACCACGAATGCGTACCAGTGAGTCGTTACCATCTCGGTTGCTGGTTTGCTTGGCCACTTCGATACGGAAGAGGTAAGCAAGTGCCTGACTGAACATAGTGTAGTTTGAGAGAGTCGCAATAATGCGATGTTTAAAGTGGTGGCTAATCAGCCATACTGCCGCTATTGCGGTCGCTGGAATATTGAGAATAAAGCTATCTTGCCGTTTGATTGCCCACTGTACCCAGACCGGACGCTCAGCAATGCGGTCGACTACATTGAATACAGTTGCACGCCACAAGTGCAGTACAGAGATGGTGACCAAAACAAACCAAAAATAGAGCGCACTGTAGATCCAGTAATAGATCGTTCCTTTGCCCAAAGTGCGTACGGAGATTTGTAAAATAACCCCTGCCGCGATCGCACTCCATACATAACGACGAATAGTTGATAGACGCAGTGCAATAACCTTTTTACTCGAACTACGGCTGTTACGATAAGCAAACTCAAGGATAAAACTAATCGCAATGGAGCCACCAAGGATCCACCAGGTGAAAATCTCCAAATAGACCAAATGTTGCAAGCTTGGCAGTGAGGCGAGTATGCGCAGCGACACCGTAATCGCGATCAACCACGCAATGGCTTTGTTTGCGCGGCTGATGTACCAAATCAAACGTACCCAAAGGGCTGGGGCGTTGTTGTTATCAAGTTGGCTTTCACGAAACAGCGTGATGATACGTTTGCTGTTTGCCATCCACCATACCAACAACAAGTATACGGCAAACACCTTTAACCCAGTCCAAATAACAGGCACAGGAGAAATGAAGGTGTTTTTAATCAGTGCGCGAAAGCTTCTTAACTGAAAATGGGCTAAATATTCTAGATTCAATTTCGTTAGTGTCAGCTCTTGGCGAAACTGCGTCACGCCATAAGGGCCAAAACCGGTCAATTGCTCTTTGGTCGCGCTATCAGTGAGCTGTAACAACTTGGCTTTACTGCTGCCTAAGCTATTGAGGGTGAGGTATTGACTCTCAACCGTTTGCCAATGTTCTGCTGTAGGCGCTTGGCGATATTGTTCAAGCAAACGTTTGAAGGCGTCACCTTCAGACTTTTGCATGGCGATAACAGCGGTGAGCATTTGGTTCACCTTCACCTGATCTTTGGCGCTCATAAAGAGCGGGTCAGGCAATCGGGCTAAATCGGACTCAACGCTCAGTGCATGGGCGTTGATCTGAGGTGGTGTTTGCGCAGCATATTGCCATTGGGCAAAGGATGCAGGTGCAAACAGCAGAGTAAAACAAACGAATAGACGTAATATTTTTGGCATAAGTTGATCGTAATCTTTAGACATAACGAAGAGATTGTAGTCTCAAAAACTGTTCATAATTCAGACAAATAGAAATTTGCTGTGAAACTTTATCCATATTCACCTTTCGTATGTCAACGTTTTGTGATTTAAGTCATAAAAATCAAAGCTTGCACTCTTGGGCATGAACAAGTAACGTTGCGCAGTTTTTTCTATTTGTTACTTACTCACTAAGGTAAAAGCTTTGATTTCTACAGCGAATATCACTCAACAATTTGGCGCAAAGCCACTGTTTGAAAACATCTCAGTTAAATTTGGCGAAGGCAATCGCTATGGTCTAATTGGGGCAAATGGTTGTGGTAAATCAACCTTTATGAAAATCCTCAGTGGTGAACTTGAACCAACGAGTGGTAACGTTAGCTACGACCCAAATGAACGTGTTGCAAAACTGAATCAGGATCAGTTTGCCTACGAAGAGTTCACGGTTATCGACACCGTTATCATGGGTCACAAAGAACTGTGGAAAGTGAAGCAAGAGCGTGATCGTATTTACTCGTTGCCAGAAATGAGCGAAGAAGATGGCATGCGTGTTGCGGATCTTGAAGTCGAGTTCGCGGAAATGGATGGCTACATGGCAGAAGCGAAAGCGGGTGAGCTTCTTCTTGCTGTAGGTATTCCAATGGAACAGCATTACGGCCTAATGAGCAGTGTGGCACCAGGTTGGAAACTGCGTGTGCTTCTAGCACAGATTCTATTCGCCGATCCAGACATCATGTTGCTTGACGAACCAACCAACAACTTGGATATGGATACAATCCGTTGGTTGGAAGACACACTAAACGCGCGTAACTGCACCATGATCATCATCTCGCACGACCGTCACTTCCTAAACTCTGTGTGTACCCACATGGCGGACTTGGATTACGGTGAGCTGCGTGTTTACCCAGGTAACTACGACGAGTACATGACCGCGGCGTCACAAGCTCGTGAACGTCTACTAAGCGATAATGCGAAGAAGAAAGCACAGATTGCTGAGCTACAAACCTTCGTAGCGCGCTTCTCTGCCAACGCATCGAAAGCAAAACAAGCGACCTCTCGTGCGAAGCAAATCGACAAGATCAAACTGGATGAAGTAAAAGCGTCTAGCCGTCAAAACCCATTCATTCGTTTCGAACAGTCAAAAGAGTTGTTCCGTAACGCTTTGATTGTTGAAAACCTAAGCCAAGGTTTTGAAGATGACTTGTTCTCAGACTTCAACGCAATTTTTGAAGTGGGTGAGCGTGTTGCGATCATCGGTGAGAACGGTGTGGGTAAAACAACCCTACTGAACACGCTGGCGGGTGTACTCGAACCACGCACTGGTGAATTCAAATGGTCTGAAAACGCCAACATCGGTTATTACGCGCAAGACCACGCGCATGAATTTGCAGAAGACCTAAACCTAATGGAGTGGATGGGCCAATGGCGTCAAGAAGGCGACGATGAGCAAGTGGTTCGTGGTTTCCTAGGGCGTATGCTGTTTGGTCAAGACGACATCAAGAAGTCGGTAAAAGTCCTATCTGGTGGTGAGCAAGGTCGTATGCTGCTTGGTAAGCTGATGATGCACAAACCAAACATGCTGCTGATGGATGAGCCAACCAACCACATGGATATGGAATCGATCGAATCATTGAACAATGCTCTTGAGCAATACAAAGGCACATTGTTCTTCGTCTCGCACGATCGCGTATTTGTAGACTCACTGGCAACTCGCATCATTGAAATTCGTGATGGCAAAATCACCGACTTCAAAGGCACTTACTCTGAGTACCTAAAATCACGTGGTGTAGAAAGCTAATTTCGCGTTGCGTGCTTATAAAGATCAAACAAAGAGCCTCACTGAGGCTCTTTTGCTTTTTCTGCTATCTGTCGTCACTAAGTCGATGAGGGCAAGGAGGTTAGGGCGTTCAATACTTAAATTGGGCGACGATCTTTTCCAGCTTGTGGCTAACATCCGACACTTGTTCGCTGCATCGGACAGAGCCAGAAACGATCTCATAAGTGTCCCCCGCCAGCTGCGCGATTTGCGTAATATTGCGGTCAATTTCTGCTGATACCATTGATTGTTCTTCTGACGCGGTCGCAATCTGCGTGTTCATATCAAACATCTCGGTGATTTGCGTGCTGATACCTTCAATCGCTTCGACCACATGGCGCGTATCCACATTCGTTGTACGAGCTTGATCGACACTGTCTGCCATTTTGTTGACCGTTTGAGCGATCCCTTTGGTCAGTGCTTGTACGGTGGATTCAATTTGTAAGGTGGAATCATTGGTTAGCCGAGAGAGCTGACGCACTTCATCAGCGACCACGGCAAACCCTCGGCCACTTTCTCCGGCGCGCGCGGCTTCAATGGCCGCATTTAACGCCAACAGGTTGGTTTGTTCAGCAATCCCTTGAATGGCAGAGACAACGGCATTGATTTCGCGGCTTTGTGCTTCAAGTGCTTGGATCTGAGCTTGCGACTCTTCGATACTGATGGCCAACGTATCAATTCGCTTACCTGTCGCGTGGGTGAGTTGCAGTGCTTTATCGGCTTCGCTATTCACTCGTTGCGCATTTTGCGCAGCCGATTCAATATTGGCGGTGATCTCATTGGTCGTCATCACCAGTTCATTTACCGCCGTTGCGACAGACTCGGACTCTAACTTCTGCTGCTGCGCGTTTTGCATACTTTTCTGCGCTGCTTGCTCTGAGCTGCAAGAGCTTTCACCTAATACACCCATCACAGACGCCAGTTGTTTGATGTTGTCATGTAGATGGCTGATAAAGAGGTCGAATGAACGGGATAACTGCGCTAGCTCGTCACTGCCTTTGGCATTCATTCGTACCGTTAAATCTCCGCTGCCATTGGCAATGTCATCCATCAAGAGGTTAATGGCTTTGATTCTCGAAAGAATACTACGGCCAATAATGTAGAGCAGTGACGACAACAGCACGACGATCGCCACGCCCATCCACTGTAAGTGGCTGCGAATATCCGCTGCAGTTTGCTCAACGCTCTGCTTGATGGTGGTTTGTAGATCAGCAATCGCCTGTTCGGTTTTGTGCACATTGCTACGGAGCGCGCCTCTTAGGCCTTCGTTTGCGGTCAAGCCAAGCGTTGCGATCGCGCTGATGTATCGAGATAAGGTGTTGGAATAATCGGTAAAAGCGGGAGACAAACTGGTTTCAAACTTGGCAAACTGGCGAAGCCCTTCGAGCAGCGCCACCTTGTATTCTTGCGTTGGTTCGGTGACAAAAGTTAAGTCGTGGTCAAGCAACTGCAAAAACTGCGCGGTAAGCTCTCCATCATTGGCGCTGAGTACATCGGTTTTGAGCACGCGACGTGCTGCAAATAGCTCACTTTGCAACGCGTCAATGCTTGCCAACTGACGCGCCAATTGATGAAACTGAGTTTGATACTGAGATAGAGTGGTTACAATTTGCTGACGTTGATCGTCAATGGCAATCGACTCACTGGCGAGAACGTCTGATAAGTGCGCAATGCGTTGTTGCAGTTGAGAATAGGTAGCATCGAAATTCGTCAGGTATTTTTCGCTGCGACGTGCCAAATAGTCTTTCTCGTGTCGGCGAAGCATCAACAGATCAATGGAACTGCTTAAGTTTTCTGTCGAGGCGTGTTCCAAAGAGGACAAATGCTTTGCGCTGTTGTTCTCATAAAGCGCGTAGGCGGCAACGCCTAACAGCAAAGTCACATTGATGAGCAGCAGCTTGGTTCGGATAGAGAATGAAAAGAAAAAACGTTTTTGAACAGGTGATCCGGACATGGATACCTCCCATTTAGCCAGTGACGTAGTTAACCTATCTCTGCTTTTGTTTCATTTATGTTTCAAATTTATTGCAGGGAATATTCAACTAATAGCGCATGGGAGGCGTTTTGCAAGTAAGGCGATTTAACTCTCTTGACCTTTGACATCAAAAATGATGTTTTCACCGCCGGTAAAGACTTGAAAGCGTAAGCCTTTTGCTCGTGCGATGGTGGTAATACCAAATTGACGTGCTAAATCTAAACCCATCTGCGTGACACCAGAGCGAGAGAGCAAAACAGGGATGCCCATTTGAGCCACTTTGATCACCATTTCTGAAGTGAGACGGCCTGTGGTGTAGAAAATCTTATCCGCGCCCGATTCTTGGTTTAGCCACATTTCACCGGCAAGCGTATCTACCGCGTTGTGACGGCCAACATCTTCGACAAACGAGCGAACTTCATCGCCTTTGCACACCGCACATCCGTGTACCGCGCCTGCTTTTTTGTAGGTATCGTTGTAGTGGGTGAGCGCTTCTAAGGTCTTGTAAATCTCCGACTGTTTGAGTGTCACCTGGGGCACTTTATAGTGTTCTAGTTGTTTCATCACGTTGCCATACATAGTGCCTTGCCCACACCCTGAGGTAACGGTTTTCTTTTTCAAAGCCTGTTCAATGTGTTCTACATTCTCTTTTGTCACTACCGCAGCGCTGTTGGTTTCCCAATCAATGATCACCGATTCAAGAGAGTCAACTTCCGTTAAGAAACTTTGGTTCTTGAGATAGCCCAAAACGAGTGCTTCAGGTCTCGAGCCCAGTGTCATTAGCGTCACCACTTCTTTCCAGTTCAGAAGAACGGTTAAAGGGCGCTCACAAGCAATTTGCTTAATTAACTTCTCTCCATATTCATCGAATACTTCCACTTCAATGGTTTGCAAAGGGTTTTCACTGGTTTTAATAATGTTGGGTTTGACCACTTCTTTTTCCTGCTTGAATGGGTGATATCAAGAATCACCGAAGAAACACGTTTGCCAAAGGCGGGGGAACAAAATCAATTCAAAAGCAATTACCGTTCCAAAGTTATCTACCGTACGGCGTCTCACATCTAACACATGTTACACATGGAAACATTCGCTTTATAACCTTGGCTTAGAATTTGCTTTTAAACGGCACAAAGCGACGCAACAAGTATGCACCAAAGCCTCGAATAGGACTAATGTAGGTTTAAAAGGCAATCGCATAGCAACATGATGGGTGGACCATGTCAAATTCAATAGACACACAAAGTAACATCGAAAAGAGTGACGCTCTGTGGCCAATTGGCTGCAACCTCGTTGCACATGAAATCACAACCGGGATTTGGGTGACCAGACAGTGGCAGTTAACGGGTTTTGAGTTAAAGCCAGAAAGCCACCATAGTCATGTCGTCACGCTTCAGTTGTTCCGTGACGAGCGAACCGACTACCGTTTTAACTTGAGTTCTCAAAACCCGAAACTCTTCGTTGTGCTTGAAAACGTAGAGGAAACGCCAAAGATCACAACCGTCACGGCATCACAATCGGTGGCTGGCCAGTATATGGATGGCGACTATTTAGTACTTTCTTGCGAGATGCCATTGCCAATTCAGGCATGGATGGAAGCGTTTATCGGCCGTCATGGCGAGTTATTGGAAGAGCGTCGCAAGAAACGCAAAGGTGCGGGGCGAGCAAGTGGCAACTGATTTTTTCTCTCGCTGGTCCTCTCGTAAGTTAGCGGGAGAGACGCAAAAGCTGCCAAAACAAAGCGATGAAGATATCGCGGCGTACTCGTCGCTCACCGATGAGCAGAAAAACGCGGTCGAAGAAGACCACGTGTTACTCTCAAAGCTGCCATTGGGTGAAAAAGAGGGTGCTGATGAGCTGACGGAGCAAGAACCTACTATTTCAGCGCTGCTGGCCAGTGAAGCGACGCAAGAAGTTAAAAAGGCGGCACTGCGTAAGCTTTTCCACAGTGAAGAGTTTAACGTGGTTGATAGGCTCAATGATTACGATCACGACTACAAGTCTTCTATTGGTGCTCTCGCACCCAATGTGGCACAGACGTTAAGAGAATGGATGAAGCCAGTAGAGGAAGCGTTGACTGAGGCCGAGCCTGACAGTGCACCTGGTTCAGTAGCCGTTGATAACGATGACAGTATTGAGGCGATCAGTGACACGCTAACGCAATCTGAGACTCAGGCCCTGACTTTATCTCAATCTGATCTTCCTGCAAATGAAACGCGAGATGAGACAAAAGATCCCACATAAAAAATAGGTACATTTTGACGCGGGATAGGAAAATTCAATTAGGACAAAATGTCCCAATTGAATTTCTCGTCATCGATAGTGCCGTAAAACTCAACAAATCCTACGCTAACCGACTGAATAATAAGCGTATAAAAGTTGGTATAGCACTTGCAAATGCTCCACAACAATAACTGAATCATCAGTATGACCTGCCAATCCTTCGCAGTGTTGGCCAGTGTGGAACAGAGCAATGATAAAACAACTATTACAGCAATCGACTTCAACCAATGGCAAAGCGCGACTCTATGCGTTTGAAAACACCGTTGAGTTGGGGAATCTGATACCGCCTACCGTGAGCTATGAAAGCGGTGGTAATACACTCATCGTCGGCCCTAGTGCCATTATTCAAAGTACAGCCGCACAATTGAGCCAAATGACTTCGCTAACTTTGCTTTCAACTGATGGCGAGAAAGGCGATGCGCAAATCCATTACGCCGATTCCGTTCAGTTGAGTGGTTTTTTGGGTACCTTTACGGTGCTGGTTGAAAACCAAGGCCAACGTTTGAATCTGGCAAAGGTGGCCATCAATCACGATGTTTTTGATGTGGTTCTGGATTTATCACTTAACGGCCTCATGTCGGAAGAGGTGCCGGTCCCTGGCTATTATCCTGTTGGGCGTGGCTATCCAAAACTAACGGATGCGCTGCAAGAAATTCCAACCTTAATGGGCACGTTCGATAAGCCAAAATATTTTCGCTTAGATACCGATCTGTGTGCGCACAGTTCCCGTGGCGTTAAAGGTTGTGAGCGTTGTGTTGATGCTTGTCCGGCAGGTGCGTTAAGCAGCCAAGGTTCCGAAAAAACAGGGCATCGAATTGAGATCAATCCGTATCTCTGCCAAGGGGTGGGGACGTGTGCCACCAGTTGTCCGACAGAAGCCATTCATTACGCATTACCTAATCCACAAGAGACACAAAAGTTCATTGAAAGAACGCTGGCGAACTATGAAAGCGTTGGTGGCGTGAACCCCATTATCCTGATTTGCAGCGAACGTCATGAAATGTACAACGTCATGGCTCTTAAGGCGCTACCCGACAATGTGATTCCGATTGTGGTGGAAGATCTGCCCTCTGTCGGCATCGATAGTTGGTTTGCTGCGCTCGTTAATGGTGCAACGCAAGTCTTGTTTGCTGCAAGTCGCCGCATGCCCGCAACGATTCAGCGCGTATTGAATAGCGAAGTCGCGATCGCACAAGAGCTACTTGGTCAATTAGGCATTGCGAAAGAGTGTATCGATATTCTCTATCTCGAATCATTGATGGAAGGTGCTCCAGTCCTCTGTACTGAACATTTCGATCTTGCTCTTGGCGATTTGCAAGGCAACAAACGCCAACGCTTATTTACTGCACTCGATGCGCTTGCAACCTCGCGTGTACCAGTAGAAAACACCGTCGCTCTTTCCAGTCATGCTCCCTATGGCGCCGTGTCGTGTGCAACAACGGGCTGTACCTTGTGCATGAGTTGTGTGGCGGTTTGTCCGACTCGCGCTTTGCACACCGATGGAGAAAGCCCTTCGCTTCAATTTGTCGAGCAAGATTGCGTGCAATGCGGTTTGTGCACCAAAGCCTGTCCTGAGCAAGTGCTGACACTGACTCCTCGTATGAACTGGGATAAAGAGAGCCGACAAGCGGCGGTGGTCATCCATCAAGAAAAAGCCGCGGAATGCTTGCGTTGCCATAAGCCTTTCGCGCCTCAGTCCATGATCACTATGCTACAAGATAAGTTACGTGGTCACTCTCACTTTGCGAATGATGCAGCGCTTAATCGCATCGCAATGTGTGAAGACTGCCGTGTCATCGATGTTTTCGAATCGATGGCGGTAAACCCAGAAAACCAACTGAATTACTAGGGCACACGAATGGATATCCAACCAGAATCGTCATTAAGAGCCGATATTTATTTGCTGCTATCGACGCTATTTCGCCAAGCTCCATCTCCAGCATTGCTTGAGCTATTGACGTTGTTAGACACCGTAGCGGATGGCAGTGAAATGCAAAATGCGTGGTTGCAATTGAAAGCGGCCGCAAGCCGTTATTCCGACGCAGAGCTTGAAGAAGAGTACCAACAACTTTTTATCGGGATTGGTCGTGGGGAAGTGGTGCCATTTGCCTCATGGCACCTTACGGGTTCTTTGATGGAAAAACCACTGGCCGAGATCCGTACCGATCTTGCTCGCCTTGGCTTTGAACGCCAAGAGCATGTCAAAGAGCCGGAAGATCATATTTCAGCCTTATGTGAAGTGATGGCGGCGCTGATGGAAGAGACCGATGTGCAGCAACAGGCGTTTTTCAACCGCCACCTTGCGACTTGGTATGTCTCCTTCACCAAGCAAATCGATCAAGCCGAACACGCCGGATTTTACTTGGCGGTTAGCCAATTGCTCGGCGCATTTTTCAATCTGGAAAAAGTGCGTTTAACGAAAATCACGCCGGACAACAAAACCAAATTAAAAATTGAGATTAAAAACTTGGCGGATTAGCCAAGCGATCTCTTTTAGAGAGGCTTAAGCCTCCAAAAATCTACCTGACAGGTAAGGAAGCAATGATGAAAGAAAAAAATGAGATTAACGAAAGCCGTCGTGACCTTTTGAAAGGTATCGCCACGGCAGCAGTAGCAGGCGCCGTCGTTGCTGGCACCACACAAGTGGCCTCAGCCTCAGAAGTTACTCCTGTAGAAAAACAGGCGAAGAAAAAGGGATATCACGAAACTCAGCATATCCGCGACTATTACGAAACTCTGTAGGAGCCATCGTCAATGAAACTAATTAAACGCTCAGACAGCGTCACGAAAGAGCAAAAACAGCTCGGCATTAGCCGTCGTGTATTTATGCGCAATAGTTCACTCGCTGCTGGTGGCGCGATTGCCGGTGCAAGCTTGTTTGCGCCAGGAATGATCCGTAAAGCGGAAGCGAAAAGTGTCGATGCAAGCGCACCTATCGAAGTAAAACGCACCATCTGTTCTCACTGCTCTGTGGGCTGTGGTATTTACGCAGAGGTGCAAAATGGTGTTTGGACGGGTCAAGAGCCGGCTTTTGATCACCCATTTAACGCTGGTGGTCACTGTGCCAAAGGCGCGGCATTACGCGAACACGGCCATGGCGAACGTCGCTTAAAGTACCCAATGAAGTTGGAAAACGGCAAGTGGAAAAAACTTTCGTGGGATCAAGCGATCGAAGAGATCGGCAACAAAGTATTGGAAATTCGTGAGCAATCCGGCCCGGATTCTGTCTACTGGCTGGGCAGTGCCAAGCACAACAACGAGCAAGCGTACACCTTCCGTAAAATGGCATCGATGTGGGGCACCAACAACGTCGATCACCAAGCGCGTATCTGTCACTCCACCACGGTTGCCGGGGTAGCGAACACCTGGGGTTACGGCGCGATGACCAACTCTTTCAACGACATGCACAACTGTAAGTCGATGTTGTTCATTGGTTCAAACCCTGCCGAAGCGCACCCAGTGGCCATGCAGCACATCCTCATCGCCAAAGAGAAAAACAGCTGTAAGATCGTCGTCGCGGATCCTCGTCGCACACGCACCGCAGCAAAAGCGGATCACTATGTTTCTCTGCGCCCAGGTACCGATGTCGCGTTTATTTGGGGCGTGTTGTGGCATGTCTTCAATAACAAATGGGAAGACAAAGAGTTCATTCGCCAACGCGTATTTGGTATGGACGAGATTCGCGCTGAAGTGGCGAAATGGAACCCGAAAGAAGTTGAGCGTGTTACCGGTGTAAGTGAAGAAGACGTTTACCAAACAGCGAAACTGCTTTCTGATCATCGTCCGGGTTGTATCGTTTGGTGTATGGGCGGCACTCAGCACACCACGGGTAACAACAACACGCGTGCCTACTGCGTGCTTGAACTGGCGCTGGGCAACTTAGGTAAATCCGGTGGCGGTGCGAACATTTTCCGTGGTCACGATAACGTGCAAGGCGCAACAGACCTTGGTGTGTTGTCACATACGCTTCCGGGTTACTACGGCTTGGCAGAAGGCTCATGGAAACATTGGGCGAACGTGTGGGGCATCGATTTCGACTGGTTGAAAAACCGCTTTGACCAGAACAAATACAACGGCAAACAGCCGATGTTCAACATGGGTATTCCTGTGTCTCGTTGGATCGATGGTGTGCTGGAAAACAAAGACAGTATCGAACAAAACGACAACATTCGCGCCATGTTCTATTGGGGCCACGCGGTTAACTCGCAAACCCGCGGCGTAGAAATGAAAAAGGCGATGGAAAAACTCGACATGATGGTGATTGTCGACCCATATCCAACCGTCGCAGCCGTCATGAACGATCGCACCGACGGTGTCTATTTGCTTCCTGCAACAACTCAGTTTGAAACGCATGGCAGTGTGACGGCGTCAAACCGTTCCATCCAGTGGCGTGATCAAGTGATCGAACCGCTGTTTGAATCAAAACCCGATCATGAAATCATGTATCTGTTGACCAAAAAGCTGGGTTTTGCCGATCAACTGTTTAAAAACGTTCGCGTTGTTAACAATCAACCTGTGATTGAAGACATCACTCGTGAGTTCAACAAAGGGATGTGGACCATTGGTTACACTGGCCAAAGCCCTGAGCGCTTAAAAGCACACCAACAAAACTGGCACACCTTCCACAAAACCACCTTGGCAGCGGAAGGCGGACCGGCGAATGGTGAAACCTATGGTTTACCGTGGCCATGCTGGGGCACTCCAGAAATGAAGCACCCGGGAACCCACATTCTTTACGATACATCGAAACCTGTTGCACAGGGTGGCGGCACCTTCCGTACACGTTTCGGCGTTGAGTTTGAAGGCAAGAGTCTGCTGGCCGATGGCAGCTACTCGAAAGACAGTGACATTCAAGATGGCTACCCAGAGTTCAGTGACAAACTGCTAAAACAACTGGGTTGGTGGGACGATCTGACTGCAGAAGAGAAAGCGCTCGCGGAAGGCAAAAACTGGAAAACCGACCTTTCAGGGGGTATTCAGCGTGTTGCGATCAAGCATGGCTGTATTCCTTTTGGTAACGGTAAAGCACGGACTATCGTGTGGGAGTTCCCAGACCGTGTGCCACTGCATCGCGAGCCGCTTTACACGCCGCGTCGTGATTTGATTGCCGATTACCCAACATGGGATGACGCCGCTTCAATCTATCGTCTGCCAACGCTGTATAAGTCAATTCAAGACCAAGATAAGTCGCAAGAGTATCCCATCATCCTCACTTCTGGCCGCTTAGTGGAATACGAAGGGGGGGGGGAAGAAACCCGTTCGAACCCTTGGTTGGCGGAGCTGCAACAAGAGATGTTCGTGGAAGTAAACCCGAAAGACGCCAACGATCTGGGCTTCAAAGATGGCGACATGGTTTGGGTTGAAGGGGCAGAGAAAGGCCGTATTCATGTTAAAGCCATGGTGACACGCCGTGTAAGACCAGGAATGGCATTCATTCCATTCCACTTTGGCGGCAAGTTCCAAGGTGAAGACTTACGCAACAAGTACCCAGAAGGTACGGATCCGTACGTGATTGGTGAATCAGCAAACATCGCCACCACCTACGGTTACGATCCTGTCACTCAGATGCAGGAAACCAAAGTCACCCTCTGTAACATTCGTAAAGCGTAAGGAGTCTTGAAATGGCTAGAATGAAATTCCTCTGCGACACCAAACGCTGCATCGAATGCAACGGCTGTGTGACCGCTTGTAAAAATGAAAACGACGACGCATTAGAGTGGGGCATTCAGCGCCGCCGCGTTGTTACCTTGAACGATGGTGAACCGGGCGAAAACTCCATCTCAGTGGCCTGTATGCACTGTACCGATGCCCCTTGTATGGCGGTTTGTCCTGCAGACTGTTTTGAACATACCGAAGATGGCATTGTGCTCCATAACAAAGATCTGTGTATCGGTTGTGGTTACTGCCTGTTTGCTTGCCCATTTGGCGCGCCTCAGTTCCCGAAACAAGCCTCATTTGGTGAGCGTGGCAAAATGGACAAGTGTACTTTTTGTGCCGGTGGTCCAAACACCGAACCGGGCTCAGAAGAAGAGCGTCAGAAGTATGGTGCCAACCGTATCGCAGAAGGCAAACTGCCAATGTGTGCTTCGCTGTGTTCAACTAAGGCCCTATTGGCGGGTGATGCAGAGAAAATCTCCGACATCTTCCGTCAACGTGTCGTGGAACGTGGTGCAAAAGAGGCCGGTTGGACCAACGGTGAAGATCTATCCTACGATGCAACTCGCAGCTAAGTTTGGAGAGAGTCATGTTACAAGCGCTTAAACGTGGTTCTCTTGCAGTACTGTCTTTTTGGACAGTACTGCTGTTGACCTTAAGCTTTACCACGGTGGCACAAGAAAAAGAGAACTCTGTCGATCAAACGGAAATGACGCAATTAGCGGGGGCCGATTTTTGGCGTCAAGTCAGGGCAGGTGAGGCGGGTTACACCACGTCGACCTTTCCTGAGCATGGCGTGCTTATCAGTACCCCAGGTCAAACTTGGTATCTGTTAAAAGAAAAATGGATGTCGCCTGCCGGGGCAATCGCCATTTTTGGCAGCATTGCGATGGTGATCATGGCGTATGTGTTTGTTGGTCCTTTGATGCTCAGCAAACCTCGCACAGGGAAAAAGATCAAACGCTGGTCACGATGGGATCGTGCGCTTCACTGGTGCATGGCGTTTACCTTTCTCACCCTTGCGTTTAGTGGCTTGATGTTGGTGTATGGCAAGCACTTCTTAAAACCTTACGTTCCTTCTGAAATATGGGGTTTTGTTATTCTGCTTGCCAAGCAATACCACAACTACATGGGGCCACTGTTCTTCATTCTGTTGACCTTTATCTTGCTGAAATGGTGGCGTAAATCCATTCCAACAATGACGGATGTACGCTGGTTTATGAAGCTCGGTGGCATGGTAGGCAAACACAAAGGGACCCATCCATCGGCAGGTTTTTCTAACGGTGGTGAGAAAGCGATCTACTGGTTATTGATTTTCTTTGGTGTGTTTGTCGCAGCCAGTGGACTGATCCTAGATTTCCCTATTTTCGGTCAAACACGCCGTGATATGGAACTTTCTAACCTTGTGCACATGATTTCGGCTTTGATCCTTATCTGTGGATTTATCTTCCATATCTACATTGGCTTGTTTGGCATGGAAGGGGCACTCGAAGGCATGGTGACCGGTGAAGTGGATGAAACATGGGCTAAAGAACATCATGATTTGTGGTATGCAGAAATGATGGAGAAAGAGCAGCAGAGCGGCTCTCAATCCTCTAGCACCAACGAGCAAGCGAAGGTAGGAGGTCATCGTGAACAAACCTCATAAGGGTATTTGGATTGCTTACATCCTCAGCTGTTTAACACCATTTACTTTCTTACTCTCTGGCGTTATCGCGATTGTTTATGCAGGGTATAGGTTGGATAAAAACCAAGATGGTGACGTTGTTAATTCACACTACTATGGATTAATTCGAACCTTCTTCCTTTATCTCACGTTTTTCGTTGTCTTGATCGTCACCGTAGCAACCTCGAACGGTGTACTGGTCGGCGTCAGTGAATACTGGGTCAGCAGTACGGTTTTGGACAACGTACTCAACAGCGTTGCCTACGCGATTCCCTACGTGGGTATGCTGTTTGCAGCGCTAGCGATATTGGTTTGGTTCTTGCGCATGTACCAAGGTATGGTTCAGCTAAGCAACAATCAACCGCATAGACCATCGACAGGTCCAAACTTATAGAAAAGAGCAAACAGAGAAATAGCAAAATCCCCTCAACTGAGGGGATTTGTTTTCTATAGACTATTTTTTTAAGCCATCTGTTGTTGCACGTGGAAGGTGCGCTTTCTTTTGGTGCAACTGAACTAATAAAGTGCACATTTACCTCAGTTCAAGTTCTATTCCGAGTCCTAAATCTCTCAATCAGTGAAATAAATTACGTGTATTCAATTGGATAGAAATTATTTATTAAATTGATAATTGTTGGAATGCTCCTTGCTCTATCTCACATTCGACGTATTTTCTCACCAACATGGTGATATCAAACTTTACTGATGCACAGGATAAGTGCACTACAAAAATAACGGAGAGATCGAATAATGAGCGTTACTGCCAGTCAGGTTCACGGAGCCGTTCAAACCCTGACACAAAGTTCAGACACCTTATTTTTATTGCTTGGCGCTATCATGGTGTTCCTTATGCACGCCGGATTCGCTTTCTTAGAAGTCGGAACGGTGAGACATAAAAACCAAGTCAATGCCCTGGTTAAAATCTTAGCGGATTTTGGCATTTCAACTTTGGCGTACTTCTTTATCGGCTATTGGGTCGCCTATGGGGCGCATTTTTTTGCCGATGCGGAAACCTTAGCTCAAGGTAACGGCTATGAGTTGGTGAAGTTCTTTTTCTTGCTGACCTTTGCCGCAGCCATTCCTGCGATTGTTTCGGGGGGCATTGCCGAGCGAGCGCGTTTTTATCCCGTTTTGATTGCGACATTCTTCACCGTGGGGCTTGTCTATCCTCTGTTTGAGGGCATTATTTGGAACGGAAATTTCGGTGTTCAAGCTTGGTTTGAAGCCACCTTTGGTGTCGGTTTCCATGATTTCGCTGGATCCGTGGTTGTGCATGGTGTCGGAGGATGGATTGCACTGGTTGCGGTGATTTTCTTAGGCATGCGCCGAGGACGTGTGCGTGCAGGGAAACACACTAACTTTGCCCCTTCAAATATTCCTTTTCTCGCCTTAGGAGCATGGATCCTGTGCGTCGGTTGGTTTGGATTTAACGTGATGTCTGCACAAACACTGAATGGCATCAGTGGTTTGGTTGCAATGAACTCGCTGATGGCAATGGCTGGCGGGATTGTCGCCGCGCTCATTGCTGGCAAAAATGACCCGGGCTTTATTCACAACGGACCACTTGCAGGATTGGTCGCTGTGTGTGCAGGATCGGATCTCATGCATCCTCTTGGCGCTTTGGTGACGGGTTCGGTCGCCGGTGTTCTGTTTGTTTACTTGTTTACCTACTTGCAAAACAAAACCAAAATTGATGATGTGTTAGGTGTTTGGCCACTTCATGGTGTCTGTGGCGCTTGGGGCGGGATTGCAGCTGGCATCTTTGGCCAATCATCGCTAGGTGGGCTAGGGGGCGTCAGTTTTACCGTTCAGCTCTTGGGTACGCTTTTGGGCATTTTGGTTGCTCTGATTGGCGCTGGTATTGTTTATGGTGCGATTAACCGCCTCAGCGGCTTGCGACTCTCTCAAGAAGATGAATTTAATGGCGCGGATTTAGCGATTCATAAGATCTCTTCCGTTAACGCTGAATAGAATCAAACGATTTATAAGGGCGGCGGCATTGCGTCGCTCTTTTCTCTCCATTTTTGCCTTATCTCTCAAAACCGTATCTTACTCCGAATATTTAAGACTATGGTCTAATCCTCATAACTACTGTTGTTTTTCGTTCAGTGGTAAGCTGTGACAAAAGAACTACAAGGATAGGTTATGAACTTCCCATATCGAAATATCGTCGTATTGACCGGAGCTGGAATTTCCGCAGAGTCAGGTATTCAAACCTTTCGAGCACAAGATGGACTGTGGGAAAACCATCGTATTGAAGATGTCGCAACACCGGAAGGTTTCGCCAGAGATCCCGATTTAGTCCAAGATTTCTACAATCAACGTCGTAAAAAACTGCAAGACCCCAATATAGAACCCAATGCCGCACACCTTGCACTTGGCCGACTCGAAGCGGAGCTCGACGGTCAGGTAACGATCGTTACCCAGAATATCGACAATTTGCACGAGCGTGGTGGCAACAAGAATATCATTCATATGCATGGTGAGTTGCTCAAATCTCGCTGCAGTGTCTCAAACCAAGTGATTGAGGAAACGGGGAATATTCTGACAGGGGATCTTTGTCATTGTTGCCAGATGCCATCGCAGATGCGTCCTCATGTTGTTTGGTTTGGTGAAATGCCTCTGAGAATGGGGGAGATATACTCAGCGTTAGAAACCGCCGACCTGTTTATCTCAATTGGCACGTCCGGTGTGGTTTATCCCGCCGCCGGATTTGTCCATGACGCTAAAATGCACGGCGCACACACGATTGAAATTAACCTTGAGCCGAGTGCGATAGAAAGTGAGTTTGTGGAAAAACGCTACGGTAAGGCGAGTGTTGAAGTGCCTAAGTTGGTCGAGGAGCTGCTTGCGCATTTAGAGAGTAACGTCGAAAACGCATAATGCTCGTTGAAGGATCAAAAAAGCGGCCACAGCCGCTTTTTCTTTTTAACCAATAAAATTAGTTATTTACTTTGAGCTTTTGGAAGTACTCATCGTAAAGCACACTGGCTTCACCGACTTCGTCTTGCCACACACCGTTATCCATCACAGATTGTGGAGGGAAGATGTTTTTGTCTTCGGCAAACTCTTTAGGGAGCAGTTTGTAAGCGGTTTTCACCGGGGTTGGATAACCGATTTCCATCGCAATTTTTGCTGCATTTTCTGGACGTAGAAGGAAGTCGATCATCTTGTGTGCGGCTTCAATATTTTTCGCACCCGCTGGAATGGCTAAGCTATCCATCCAGAAAATTGCACCTTTCTCAGGCCAGATGATGTCAATTTTTGCACCTTCTTGACGCGCCATATATGCAGAACCATTCCAAAGCATACCCAGTGAAACCTCACCCGCTAGATAGGGATTAGCTGGGAAATCTGAGTTGAACACCAATACATTCGGGATCAGTTTTTTCAGCTCTTCATACGCTGCTTTGATCTCGTCAGGGTTGGTTGTGTTTGGCGAGTAACCAAGCTTTGAAAGCGCGATGTGGAACACTTCACGTGCATCGTCCATCAACATCAATTGACCAGCCCACTGAGTATCCCAAAGATCTCCCCAGTTTTTTACTGAGCTCTTGTCCAGCATGTCAACATTGATACCAATACCAGTCGCACCCCAAATGTATGGAATAGAGTAGTCATTACCTGGGTCAAATGGCTTGTCTAGATAGTTCGCGTCCAGTTCGGCAAAGTGAGACAGCTTGGCTTTATCCACTTTTTGTAGCATTCCTTCTTTACGCATCTTAGAAACAAAATAAGTAGAAGGAACGACCAGATCATAGCCACTGCCTTGAGTCTTTAACTTTGCGTACATGCTCTCGTTAGACTCGTAGGTTGAATAGATGACTTTGATACCCGTTTCTTTAGTGAAATCTTCTAACACTTCACTTGGGATATACTCAGACCAGTTGTAGAAATACAGTTCTTGATCTGCTGCAAATGAAGAAGTTGAAAATAAAGTAGCAGCACACAATGCGCCGGTATACAGTGCTTTTTTCATTACTGTTCCGCTCATATCAGCGTGCCCTAAAGGGCAGGTGGTTATATAAAAACTGACGATGAGGTATCGCCAGAAAAAACAGCCTCGGATTATATCAGCTAAGTAAAAAAATAGGCAGCTTTCCGCTGCCTATATGATGAGTAATGAAGCAATTGTGCTGATTATTGGCCAGCTTTAAGCTTCATGAAGTAGTCTTCGTACTTCACTGTTTTGTCGCCAACGGCGTCTTGCCACTCTACGCGGTCAAGATCTTCTTGTGACGGGAACAGTGGCGCAACATCTTTGAACTTCGCGTTTGACTCAGCAACAGCGGTCAAGTAACCCGTGTCGTTAGAGATTTGCTCTGCAATTTCTGGACGAAGTAGGAAATCGATCATCTTGTGCGCCGCATCCACGTTTTTCGCACCAGAACTAATTGCAAAGTTATCTACCCAACCAATGCCGCCTTCTTTAGGAAAAACAAGCGTTAGAGGTAAACCTTCTTTTTGTGCTGCCGCCGCACTGCCGTTCCAAAGCATGCCAACGCCAACTTCGCCAGACATGTATGGTGCGCCTGGGTTGTCAGAGTTGAATACCAATACGTTTGGCATTAACTTTTGCAGTTCTGCGTACGCTTCATCGATTTGTTTTTCATCGGTGGTGTTACCCGAATAACCCAATTTGCGTAGCGCGATATGGAACACTTCACGAGTGTCGTCCATCAACATGACTTGACCTTTAAGCTCAGGTTTCCATAGGTCTGCCCAGCTTTGGAAGTCATTTGGATCGTACATATCGGTGTTCACAGCAAGACCCGTGATCGCAACAACGTGTGGGATAGAGTAGTCGTTGTTTGGATCGTAAGGTTTATCTAGATAGTTCTTATCTAAGTTTTTGAAGTTTGTTAGCTTCGATTTATCAATCTTCTGCAACATACCTTCATCACGCATCTTAGATACGAAGTAGGTAGAAGGTACTACCAGATCATAGCCTTGGTTGTGCGTTTTCAACTTGGCGTACAAGGTTTCGTTCGACTCGTAAGTCGAGTAAATCACCTTGATACCTGTTTCTTTCGTAAATTGCTCTAGGATATTACTGTTGATGTAAGGACCCCAGTTCATAAACACCAATTCTTTATCTTCCGCTGCAACCGAACCAGAAAACAGTGAAAGCGCACATGCACTACCAGCTAATAAAGTAGCCCATTTTTTCATTTACGTTAGCTCCAAACCAAACGTTGCCCGAAGGCATTCTTATAAAAAAGCAGAATGGTGAATCACCATTCTGCTTCGCGTTTAAACACAACCAGAAGGCGGTTTATTTAACTTTTTCTCTCGCAAGGATTTGCGAGGTGATCACCAATACGAGTGACACGACCAGCATGACGGTTGCCAATGCGTTGACCTCTGGAGAGATACCCACTTTCACCATTGAGTAGATTTTCAGTGGTAGAATCTCGTAAGTCGGGCCCGTCACAAACGAACTGATGATAACGTCATCTAAAGATAGGGTAAAACTCAGCAACCAACCAGCTGCAACAGCCGGTTTTGCCAATGGCAGAATAATTTGCTTTAGAATCACCCATTCGCTTGCACCAAGGTCTTTTGCTGCTTCAAGCATTTTCACATCAAAACCGTTTAAGCGGCTATAAACCGTGACCACAACAAATGGCAAACAGAAGGTGATGTGCGCAACCAAAAGAGTAAAGAAACCCAATTGTGCACCCAGCACAAGAAACAGCGCCAATAGAGAAATAGCCATCACAATATCCGGAGACATCATAACGACAAACAGCATACCGTTGACTGCACTTTTGCCTTTGAACTGGTAGCGGAATAGGGCAACCGCCGTCAAACTGCCGATAATCGTTGCTGCAGTTGCTGAAAAAATCGCAACGTTAAACGAGTGCCATGCAGCTTGCATCAAGCTGTCGTTATTCACTAGCGCGTGATACCACTTGGTGGTGAATCCGCCCCATTTCATACCAAACTTGTTTTCGTTAAACGAGTTGGCAATCAATACGATGATTGGTAAATACAAAAACGCATAAACCAACGTCATAAAGCTAAATCTAACTGTACGTCCCATTAGTCCAGCTCCACTTTCTTATTCAACAATTTACCCGCGCGATAGTAGGCATAAAGCATAATCGCCATTGCAATGGTCAACGCAATACTGGTCGCCGCCCCAAATGGCCAATCACGGGCATTAAGCACTTGGCTCTTAATGACGTTACCAATCAGCAAGTTTTTCGCACCACCAAGCAAGTCTGAAATGTAGAACATGCCCAGAGCAGGGAGGAGAACCAACAAACAACCGCCGATAATGCCAGGCATGGTCAATGGCAGAATGACCTTTGTTAGCGTCTGGAACTTATTTGCACCTAAGTCTTTTGCCGCTTCGATATACGTGTCGTCCAGCTTTTCAATGGCTGAGTACAACGGCAAAATCATGAATGGCAGTAGAATGTATACCAAGCCAATCATAACCGCGGTTTCGGTAAACATAATGCGTATCGGTGTATCAATCAGGCCAACGCTTAGCAGCGCTTTATTGAGAACACCTTGCGTTCCCAACACAACTTTTAGCCCATAGGTGCGGATCAGTGAGTTGGTCCAGAAAGGCACAATCACTAAAAACAGCATAATTGGACGCCATTTGTGTGGCATCTTGGCCACAATGTAAGCGAATGGGTAGCCCACTACCAAACAGATAAGGGTTGCCACAATCGCCATATAGAAGGAGTGCAGCAACACTTTCACGTACAAAGGATCGAGCAAACGCGCGTAGTTATCCAATGTAAACGTCATCTCAATGAGGTTAGCTTCATCACGCGTCAGAAAACTGGTGCCAATGATCATCAGGTTTGGAATCAGTACAAAAAGAACCAACCAACCGACAATCAGCGTGATAATGGCGTTTTGAAGACTAAATTTCTTGCTCATCACTTAGTACCACTTCCCAGCTTTCAACCCAAGTAATGGCGACTTTTTGTCCCAAAGAGTGGTCCACATCAGGATCATCTTCGTTAAAGAACTCGCTTACCATTACACGCATGCCAGATTCCGTTTCAATAACAGAATCAAGAGTCATCCCTTTGTAAGTACGCTCGGTAACGTGACCGACAATACCTTTCTCTTCGGATTCTTTGATCTCTTCAATACGTAAGTCTTCTGGACGAAGTAGTACTTGCAGTTTCTGACCTTCCGTTACCGGCTCATCAAAATAAACCACAGAGTCAACACCTTCAATTTCTGCACGAATGCGTTTTTCGTCAAGGCGTTCTTTTGCTGTTGCTTCAAAAACGTTGATTTCGCCAATGAAACGCGCAACAAATAAATTTTTCGGATCTTCGTAGATTTCGCGAGGTGAACCATCTTGCTCGATAACGCCTGAGCGCATGACGATAATGCGGTCTGACATCGATAGTGCTTCTTCCTGATCGTGCGTGACGAAAATGAAGGTGATGCCAAGCTGGCGCTGTAGCTGCTTAAGCTCAATCTGCATTTGCTTACGTAATTTGTAATCAAGCGCTGATAGGGATTCATCAAGTAATAGTACTTTTGGTTTGTTCACCACAGCACGCGCAATTGCAATACGCTGCTGTTGACCACCAGAAAGCTGATGAGGTTTACGCTGAGCCATGCTTTCAAGGCGAACCATTTTAAGTGCGTCCATTACACGAGGTTCTATCTCAGACGAAGGCACTTTTTGCATACGTAGACCAAATGCGACATTATCAAAAACGGTCATATGCGGGAAAAGCGCATAGCTTTGGAATACGGTGTTGACATGCCTTTGTTCCGCAGGAACATGAGTGACATCCTGATTGTCGATCGTAATTTGGCCGTTATCTGCAGTTTCAAAACCTGCGATCATACGTAAAACCGTTGTTTTACCACAGCCAGAAGGCCCAAGAATCGTTAAAAATTCACCGTGATTAACGTCTAGGTTTAAATTACCGATGATTTCCTTACCATCGAAACTCTTACTGATACCAGATAAACGGATTACTGGTTGTCCTGCGTGTTTTTTAGCGTTCAACGTCTGTATTTCTCCCACATTGGTCACGTAACTCGTATGACCTGTAGTAATTCACAATAAGGCGCGCATGATAATCACCAAAAGTGTGAAATTAAAGTAATTTCTCATGTCAAAACGGAAAAAGTTTTTCAGGTAAAAAACTCGATTAGTTACCATACTAATACATAGGATAAAGTGAATTTTCCAAGTGATTGAATGAATGTCAAAATATCCTGTAACAAACTGTTCTGTCGCCTATAGTTTTCAAGCGGTTAATTATCAATCAATTTGCAAATAAAGCAAGCAGTTGGTTAGCAAACAGAGTTTAGCAAACGTCAGATTTCAGTATAATGAATGCCTTTCTTATCAAGACAAACTTTTACAGCAGATAAGCAAGTCAGCTTAGGATATCTATGAAAAACGAATTCGAGAAAGAGATAAACATCGGCGGCACAGTGGAAAGGGCACTGTCTGGTCAATATGAACTTAAAGCAGGCGCTATTTTTAGTGAAGCCTGGAACAAAACGCTGACACATTTTTTCAGCTTTTCACCCGCCATTGTCGCATTACTGGTTTTGCAGTTGGTGATTTTTTATATTGCTTTACAACTGCAGTTAGGCGATCCCAGCATCATTCTTGACGCAGTTGTAAACCCAGAGTTGCTCAATGAAGAGATCGTTTCCGCAATCTATATTGGCAATTTTAGTTATGAAGTGATTAGCGCACCGATTTTTGCAGGCGTAAGCCTTATGGCGATGAGTCATGCTGCGGGTTTAAACACCAAAACACGCCATATCACAAAAGGGTTGCAGTATACTATTCCAGTTATCTTGGCAACATTGTTTAGTCTTATGTTGCAAGGCGTTCTTGGGATGATATTTCCACTGCTTTCGCTCTATTTATCAATGGCATTTAGCCATTCAATTTTGCTGATCTGTGAGAAACAAATACCTCCAATGCAATCTTTGCTTCTTTCACTACGCGCAATCAATCGCAAGATTCTTGTAGTCTCCGGGCTTTATCTAATCGTCATGCTGATGTTTGCACTTGCCACAGTCTTCTACGGAATTGGATTGATTTTCGTCTTACCATTCTTCTTCCACCTGAAAGGCATCCTTTATCGTGAAATGTTTGGTATCCGACTTAAAGTGATCGCTACCTCAAGCACTGATGATAACAACGACAATAACTCACAGGTTTTTAATGCTTAGTTACCACTCAAAATCTATCTTTCTCAAAACTGCTGCTGTTACGCTACTTGCTGCCTTTTCCTGTATTGGTCCTTATCTACATTACAAAGAGCGAGCCGCAAGCGAGCAAGAAAAGAACATACATTCGCTCCCAGACTTTGCGTCCTTCGACGACGTGACTCAAAAGAAAAAAGCATTTTTTGACTTTTTGCGACCTATGGTTGCGATAGAAAACCAGCGAGTTTTACAGGAGCGCGCATTTCTCGAGTCGTTAGATCTCGAAAACATAACCTCAAAGCAGCGCGACAGGCTAACTAAGCTTGCATTGAGTTACGATGTCACACTATCAATAGAAGAAGCGAGTGAGGACTCTATCAACGAGTTGATGGTAAGGGCGAACGTACTACCTGAAGCGCTTGTCATGATTCAAGCGGCCAACGAATCAGCTTGGGGCACCTCTCGTTTTGCTCGTCAAGCAAACAACCTCTTTGGTCAATGGTGCTATACACCAGGATGTGGTGTGGTTCCGCTTGAACGTAACGAAGGTGCTTTCCACGAAGTGGCGAAGTTTTCTTCGGTTCAAGATTCGGTTCATGGCTATTTTATGAACGTTAATCGTAATCGTGCATACAAAGAACTGCGTGAGATCCGCGCCACTCTTGATATGCAAGGTCGCGATCTACAAAGCGTCTCCGTGGCGACAGAACTGACGAATGGCCTGCTTTCATATTCAGAGAGAGGGCAGGATTATGTTGATGATTTGCAAGCGATGATCCGCCACAATGCAGAATTTTGGACAAACTAAAAAAATAAGAGAAATAGAATGAATAAGATTGGCCTCACCTTACTCTGTACCGCCTTATCCTCTTTCGTGGTAACACCGGTATCTGCGCAAGAATACATGTTTACCTACTCAAAACTCTTTTCTCAATTAAAAAACAATACCAAAGAGGGGCATGAAGACGTTAAGGTCGGCATTTTTTTCGTTAATCCTCAAACCAAACAGCTTTGTAATATTGAAAAAGCATGGATGGAAAAAGAGGGGCATTACGAAGAATTTATGATTCCCGCATCAAAGGAATTACCGCTACCAATAGACAACAACCTTAAGTCAGCAAATCCACTGGTTTTTGTTCAGACACCGCAAGATATGCGCTGTGACTACTCGCTCGTTGTGATGACCAAGCAGCCATTACAAGGAAAAGTGACGTATGAGCAGCTAGAGCCACTCATGCCACAGATGAAAACCTTGTTGGATGATTTGGGCGGCATGTTTTCTAGCTGGTTCACGCCTGATGTAGAAGGGGTGACAATGGAGTTCGCCGATCAATTGAACGACATGATTACCTTCTCCAATGGGCAGAAAAAAGCGATCGTCAACGGTAAGGTGCAAGTGGCACTTAGTGAGATAGGCGAAACTGGCTATATGGTGTTACCGCAGCCCACTATGCGCGTTTTGCCTTACTTACCTGCGGCTAAGAAGTAATGAGTTGAACACTCAAGTGATAAAACAAAGGCTACCAACATGGTAGCCTTTATTGTTTTTGCAAACTGATTAAATATTGGCCACATCTAGCTTTAAGCTTGGATCAAACTCTTGCACCATATCTTCATCTTCGACGGTTGCAACAGGCATTTCTTCTTTGTCGAAACCGATATCACCACCGTTAATCACGCCTGAATCTTTGTTGATCGATTTAAAATCAAACAACTCAAAATCCGCTAAATGGCTTGGCACCACATTCTGCATTGCGCGGAACATTGTCTCAATACGACCTGGGAAACGCTTATCCCAGTCATTCAGCATCTGTTTGATATTTTGACGCTGCAAGTTTGGTTGAGAGCCACATAGGTTACATGGAATGATAGGGTAGCCGGTCATATCTGAATATTTGATGATGTCTTTCTCACGGCAGTAGGCCAGTGGACGAATCACAACGTGTTCACCATTATCTGAAACCAGCTTAGGTGGCATACCTTTCATTTTTCCACCGTAGAACATGTTTAGAAACAAGGTCTCTAGTATGTCGTCACGATGGTGGCCTAGTGCAATTTTTGTTGCGCCGAGTTCTTTTGCTGTACGGTACAAAATACCACGACGTAAGCGAGAACAAAGTGAACAGGTCGTTTTACCTTCAGGAATCTTATCTTGAACGATCGAGTAGGTATCTTCTTCTACGATCTTATATTCCACACCTAAACTTTCTAGGTATTCAGGCAGTACATGTGCTGGAAAGCCAGGTTGCTTTTGGTCAAGGTTAACAGCGACAAGAGAAAAGGAGATTGGTGCACTTTTTTGTAAGCTCATCAGAATGTCTAACATGGTAAAGCTGTCTTTACCGCCAGACAAACACACCATAATACGGTCACCGTCTTCGATCATGTTGAAGTCCGCAATCGCTTGGCCTGTATTACGACGAATACGCTTTTGTAACTTGTTGAAGTTATATTGTTGAGCTTTAGTGCGCTCTTGAATTTGCTCTGTCATCGGCTGTTAGTCTTAAAACACATCAAAATAAATGAAGTGCGTATGATACGGATAAATTTCCAAGATGCCAGTACCGGACAAAAAAATCCCGGGCTTAATTACCCGGGAGTTTAAGTTATGAAGCTGTCGTTGGATCTAATGGACTCACGTAGCCTTTTGGCTTCAGCGCTAATACATCACAGTTGATTTTATCAATCACATGCTCGGCGGTGTTGCCGATAAACACAGCGGAGAGGCCAGTACGTCCCGTGGTTCCAAGAATCACCATTGCGGCATTCAGCTTTTCGGCGGCAGAAGGAATGACATCCTCTGGTAAGCCTTGTTCTACAATAGTGTGTTCTTCATCAATACCATGCTGCTGTCTCAGCGCTTTCATGGCTGTTAGATGATGCCCACGAACGGCATCTGTATAGGTTGTCGGATCAAACTCTGGAAGTTCTATCGTGATATTGGCTGGCGTCACTGGGTACGCATTGACAAGATACGCTTCTGCATCTAAACGGTTCGTGATCTCTTTTAGTCTTTCAACCATACTATTGTTTAACTCAAGGTGAGTTTCGTTTTCAGAACCAACATGAACTGAAGCAAGGATATTGGCATGCTCTGGCCAATCGGCATTTTTGATCAGCAACACGGGGATAGGGCACTTGCGTAATAAATGCCAGTCAGTAGGTGTAAAGATAACCGACTCTAGAACGTCGTGTTTACGAGTTCCTTTAATCAAAATGTCGTGACCACCGCCGAAGACTTCTGCAATGATTGCTTCGTACGGACGGTTATGCCAAACCACTTTTATCTCAAACTCGACGGAATCATCTAAATAGGGCTCTGCAATCTTTTTCAACCACTGCTCGCGCTGAAAAATAACACCACGTCTCATTGCATCACGTTCATCAATAGACAGCATTGACGTCATGTCATATGAGAAATCGTATATCGATAAAAAGAAGGTTATGTGACTTTTAGAAACGCTCTTTTTCGCTAATTGTACTGCTCTTGCCAATGCAGGTTGCTCATCTTTATTGATGTCTGCAACAACGAGGATTTTACTATAAATACTCATATTTCAGCCCACTTATGTTGTAGAACCATATAAATACTTTAGCGTAAAAAAAGGAGAAATATTAGGATATTACGAAGAGAATGAAGAAAAGTATGATGTAGCTCAGGATTGAGCCACATCACCTATAAGGATTTAGTTTTTCGAAACGCCCGCTAGCTCCATCAAAGCATCGTGGTCAAGGATAGTGATGTACTTACCTTTAACACTGAGCATTTCCGATTTCTGAAAACGCCCTAGTAAACGGCTAATGGTTTCAACGGTTAGACCTAGGTAATTACCAATATCACCACGAGTCATCGTAAGTCGAAACTCACGTGGGCTAAATCCACGCTGGGAGAAGCGAGTTGAAAGGTTATACAAGAAAGCAGCCAAACGCTCCTCTGCGTTCTTTTTTGAAAGAAGCAGAATCATCTCTTGATCGCCTTTAATCTCGTTACTCATCAGACGCATAATTTGCTGACGTAACTTTGGCATTTTACCTGAAAGGTCATCTAAAATTTCATACGGGATTTCACAAACCATTGATGTTTCAAGTGCTTGAGCAAAGCTAGGATGGCTATCACCAGTAATAGCATCAAAACCAACCAAATCGCCCGCTAAGTGAAACGCTGTAATCTGCTCATCACCCTGCTCAGTGATCGTGTAACTCTTAATGGTACCCGAACGAATGGCATACAGAGACTTCAATACGTCACCTGCTTTAAAAAGTTCTTGCCCTTTTTGAATCGGTTTTTTACGTTCGATGATCTGGTCTAGTTGATCTAATTCAGCTTCGTTCAATGTAAACGGAATACACAATTGGCTGATACTACAATCTTGACAATGAATCGCACAACCGCCTGACTGGATGCGCTTTGTCGCAGGTTTTTCAGAAATCATAACAACCTTTCACTATTTGATATACGTCAATATTTTAGCATTGCTTAATACTAAAGGATAGTAAAAAAAATGTTCTAGCCCTTAGTTAGTTGACTAATTGTAACAACTTCAGAGCCTCGTAAGCGGTGTAAACGCCGTAAGCAAAAAGGGAAAAAGCCGTAATATGACGAAATGTTAATGACGATTGCAAACGAGTAACAAACTGCGCACCAAACCCAACCAATATCATTGCTGGCAAGGTGCCTAGCCCAAAAGCAAGCATAATCAGAGATCCGTTGATAAAACCGCCAGAAACAGCCGACCAAGTTAAAGCCGAGTAGACCAAACCGCATGGCAACCATCCCCAAACAAAACCGTAGGGAAGAGCTTGTAGAGGATGTTTAATAGGAAGCAGGTGTGCGGTTACTGGCTTAATCCATCGCCAGATGAATTGCCCACCTTTTTCAACGGTCAATAGCGCACTCCATAGTTTGGAGATATACAGGGCTACAAGAATCATAAAAGATGCGGCAATCAATCTTAGCCAAGCTAATGAGTGGTTTAAGCCACTGAGCTCAGTTAATGATGAGACTGCTCCACCAATCAATCCGCCAAATAAGGCATAGCTAGTGAGGCGTCCAAGATTATAAAGGAGGGTATTGCGAATAGGTGAAGCTTGCTGCTGTCCGAGGTTAAGTAAAGAAGCGATACCACCACACATGCCAATGCAATGACCGGCCCCAGCAAGACCGATCATAAATGCGCCAATAAAGTCGGGCGTCATTCCGCTCTCTCAGCTTTAGTACTCTTTTTTTGCTCTTCGTCGAACAAAATATTGCTTCCCTGCCTCTCGAGGTCTTCAAACTGTTCGCTCTTCACCGCCCACAAAAACACCGCCACCGCAATGCACACCAAAACAATTGCAATAGGAATTAGAAGATACAAGCTTTCCATAGTTACTTACCGTGCTCTTTAAGCAGCCTGAGAGAATTTGAAACCACTATTATAGAACTCGCAGACATTCCTACAACAGCAATATAAGGAGCAACCAAACCTGCCACAGCCAACGGCAATATCAAAAGGTTATAACCCAGGGACCAAGCCAAGTTCTCTTTGATGATACGGCGCGTGCGCAAAGCAAGCTCTCTGGCTTCAAGCAGCTTATCTAGTCGGTCACCCAAAAGGGTCATATCAGCAGATGCTTTCGCTACATCCGTACCACTACCCATAGCGACAGACAAATGGGCACCAGCTAAAGTGGGCGCGTCATTGATACCGTCACCAACCATCAGCGTAATGTCGTTGATGTCGAGACCTTTTAGGTAGGCGAGCTTGTCTTCCGGTTTTGCAGAAGCAACAACGTGCTCGATTCCAACGGCTTTTGCGACACTTTCAGCATTGGCTGCCGAGTCTCCCGTCAACAAGGTGGTCTTAATACCCGCTTGAGCAAACTTTTCGATCAGTTTGTGGCTTTCTTTACGAATAGGATCATGGTAGATAAACGTAGCAATGTGTTGGTTATCCAAAGAGAGATACACCGCATTTTGCTCATCGGTTGAAGCACCTAATACATATTCAGCACTGCCAATTTTTACCGTAACGCTATTCCACTTTCCACTAATACCAGAACCAATTACGTTACTCACATCACTGAGCACAAAATCTTGGGTCGAATAAGACTTAAACGCTCTCGCAATAGGGTGGTTTGCATGATTTTCTAAACTCGCCGCCAATTGCAGGCATTGCAGGTCGGTTAAGTGTGCAAACACCTTGGTCTCTTTGATTTCGATATCGCCTTTGGTTAAGGTGCCCGTTTTATCGACAACCAGATGGTTGACCTTACACAGTGTTTCAAAGACATGGCCTTTGCGAAGCAGAATACCAAAATTGCCCATACGTGACGTTGCGCAAGTCAATGCTGTAGGCGTCGCTAGCGAAAGGGCGCAAGGGCAGGTTGCAACAAGCACAGAGAGCATAATCCAAAAGGCATCTTCTGGTTTTGTCTGATGCCAAAAAAACCATGTTGCCGCAGAGATAATAAGAATAGCGCCAACAAAGTAGCGAGCCACAACATCTGCCACTTCAGCGATTTTAGGCTTAGAATGCTGCGCTTCATCCTGAAGCCTAACAATATTAGAAATAACCGAGTCCGCTTTTGAACTGCTCACTTGCAACACGAAGGATTCATCGCCATTCATTGTGCCTGCATATACTGCATCACCTTCGCGCTTCACAACATGGACGGATTCACCAGTTAACATCGATTCATCAATATGAATGCGGCCTTCGATCACTAACCCGTCTGCTGGGATATGCTCTCCCGGAAGTACACGAACCCGGTCACCAATCTTTAAGCTCTTTACTGGCACTTGTTGTCCGTCGAGTGTGGTCGCAATTGCTGGAATCAATTTGAGAAGATTACCGCTCGCTGCCGCTGCTTTTCTTCTCGCTCGCATCTCCAAGAAACGACCTACAAGCAGGAAGAAGGTAAACATAGAGATAGACTCAAAGAACACTTCTCCTTGCTCTGTAACCGTCGCAACAAGACTGGCAAAATAAGCAAAAATCAGTGCGATGGACACTGGCACATCCATACCCAGCGTCCGACCTTTAATACTGCGCCATGCATTGATATAAAAAGGAAGAGCTGAGTAAAGCAAGACAGGGGTAGCAAAAATCAAACTCACCCACCGAAAGTAGTTCTTAAACTCTGGTTCAAGATCGCCAAAAACTTCCAAATACAATGCAACAGCGAGCATCATCACTTGCATTGTTGCCAGTCCCGCTATACCTAATCGATAGAGATACTGCTTCATCGTTGCATGGTATGAAGCCTCTTGTTTGTCAGCCTCGAAAGGCGCAGCTTTGTATCCCAACGCATGAATGCCAGAGAGAAGCTCGCTCAATTTAGTTTTTGACTTATCCCAAGAGAGAAGTGCACGATTCGTGGTAGTATTTACCTTTATTGACACCACACCCACTTGCCCATTCACTTGTTTTTCAATTAGCCACGCGCACGCGGCACAAGAAACGCCCTCTAAAGAGAGCATCACTTCACAGTGATTATCATTACTTCGTACAAACTCAGATTGAACTTCTTCATTATCGTAATGAATGAGTGATTTGAGTTGCTCAGGAACAAGTTCAACTTTTTCAGCGTGAGCCGTTCTATATTGATAGTAGGAAACAAGGCCGTTGTCGATAATGGTCTGTGCCACAGTCTCACAACCGGGGCAGCACATGTCTCGAATCTCACCTAAAATTTCTACTTTAAAATCCGTATTGACCGGTACATCTTCACCACAGTGATAACAGGATTGCGTCATGGTCTTAGTTCATCAAAACAGTTGCAGAAGAAGGGAAAGTCACACGGCCTTGAACTAGCCATTTTTGATCATGTGGTTGCAGTTCAATAAACCAAGGGCCTTCCATTTGGTGCTCTAGTGATAAACGATAGACACCTTTGGCATCCGCCGTGAGTAACTGTGTAAAATCTCGGTCGGGCAGTGTGCGATGCGTAAATGTCGCCGTCAACGCGGGAAAATGAGGCAGTGCACCTTTGTTGAACTCAATAATAATGACATTGTTATCTGAAGAGACGGCGGCATTTAGGCCTAGTTCCTTCGCAACATTAAGCTTGCTAATATCGATGTTGATCCCTTTTCCTTTTTTATAGTAATCCTCAGCAACGAGAGAGACTGAGTTTTGTGAAAATATCACCACTGTTACGACCGTCCACACTACCACTGTCAGTGGCAAAATGATCAGAAACCACGGCCAAAACTGTTTATACCAAGGCTTTACCATAAAAAAGTTCTCAACAACTAAATGAAAGATAAGGGCTTTAATTTAAAGGAAAGACAGCCCCTTAAAAAGGGGCTGTTATTGAAATGTTACTTATTATTCTCGCTGTTGCTTAGACTCCAAACATAAGCGGCAACGAGTTGAACTTTGTCTTCTCCTAGAATATCTTTCCAGGCTGGCATCACACCAGAACGGCCGTTCATTACTGTTTCAGTGACATCCGCACGAGAATCACCAAACAACCAATCATTGTCGGTTAAATCTGGCGCACCAACAGCAGGGTTACCCTTACCATCAGTGCCGTGACATGCTGCACAAACAACGAAACGGGCTTTGCCAGCTTCAGCTTCACGTGCGTTCACTTTACGACCAGAAAGGCTTAGCGTATAACTCACCACTTCTTGAACACCTTGTTCGCCAAGTGCATCTTTCCACGCAGGCATCTGACCGATACGGCCATGCATGATTGTCGTTACGATAGCTTGCGGCTCACCGCCGTAGAGCCAGGCTGTATCTGTTAGGTTAGGGAAACCTTTCAGACCACGAGCGTCAGAACCATGACACTGCGAACAGTTCTGTAAAAACAGTCGTTGACCAACTTTGATCGCTTCATCATCTGTTGCGATCGCTGGAATAGGACGGAGGCCATTTTCGTCAAACGCTAAACGACGGAACGCTTCACCAAAGTAGGCATCCGCATCATCCAACTCTTTGGCGTATTGGTTCAGTTGCTTGTTCGATTGAGCATTAGCAACTGCCAGCTTAGACTCCTCAACTGTACGAACTGTTTGAGCAGAACTCTGCCAGCCCAAAACTCCCTTAAAGTTACCCAAACCAGGGAAAAGGGTTAGGTATACCGCTGCAAAAATAAATGTACCTACGAACAAGTAAGTCCACCATTTCGGTAGTGGGTTATTTAACTCGCGAATACCGTCGTACTCGTGGCCCATGTCTGCACCTTCTTCGACGCCCATTTTATCTTTAGCGCACCAGTAAAGAAGTACAGCACAGCCAACAAGCGTACCGACAGTAATCACAATAATCCAGAGACTCCAGAATGTAGTCATTACTTCGTCACTCCTTGTTTAGTTGGGCTAGATTTCTCTTCGTCAGCAAAAACAAGGTTAGCCGCTTCGTCAAAACTCGCTTTGCGTTTTTTGCTGTAAGCCCAAGCTACAATGCCTATAAAACTGGCGAAAAGTACAACGGTATAAACACTGTGAATTGTACCGAAATCCATCATTGCCCCCTTATTTCATCGCATGACCGAGAGATTGAAGGTAAGCGATGATGGCGTCCATCTCTGTCTTTCCTTCTACATCTTTGGCCGCATTAGCAATCTGTTCATCCGTGTATGGAACACCGAACTGATTACGGAACACTTCCAACTTCTTCTGGGTCAATTTGCCATCAAGTACATTTTCAGCAAGCCATGGGAAACCAGGCATATTTGATTCTGGTACTAGCTCACGAGGGTCTAACAAGTGAACGCGATGCCACTCATCTGAGTAACGACCACCAACACGTGCCAAATCAGGACCAGTACGCTTAGAACCCCAAAGGAAAGGATGTTCCCAAACGCTTTCACCAGCGACTGAGTAATGACCATAACGTTCTGTTTCCGAGCGGAAAGGGCGGATCATTTGGCTGTGACAAACGTTGCAGCCTTCACGAATGTAAATATCGCGACCTTCCATTTCCAACGCAGAGTAAGCACGTAAATTTTCTACCGGCTCTGTTGTTTGCTTTTGGAAAATCAGTGGTGTGATTTCTACGAGAGCACCCCAACTGATTGCAAAAACGATTAAGATAGCCAACAAACCGACATTGCGTTCAATGATTTCGTGGCGATTATTAGAATTAGAACTCATTCTTTAAATCTCCTTATGCCGGTTGAGCAATAGCTTTCAAGCTTTGCTTAGGTGCTGTTACTGTTTTGTACGTGTTGTATGCCATTAAGAACATACCCGATAGGAAGATAAAACCACCTAAGAAACGAACAAAATAGAATGGATAAGATGCTTCAACAGACTCTACGAAACTGTAAGTTAGCGTACCGTCTGAGTTAACTGCACGCCACATCAGACCCTGCATTACACCAGAGATCCACATTGCAACGATGTACAGTACTGTACCAATAGTCGCCAACCAGAAGTGAACATTGATTAGGCTTACTGAGTACATGCGCTCTTGGTTAAATAGGCGAGGGATCAAGTGGTAAACCGAACCAATTGACACCATTGCAACCCAACCCAACGCACCAGAGTGAACGTGACCTACGGTCCAGTCTGTATAGTGTGACAATGCGTTTACTGTCTTAATCGACATCATAGGGCCTTCGAAAGTCGACATGCCGTAGAACGAAAGTGAAACGATCAAGAAACGCAGGATAGGGTCGTAGCGAAGCTTATGCCAAGCACCGGATAGAGTCATAATACCGTTGATCATACCGCCCCATGATGGAGCGAACAGAACCAAAGACATCACCATGCCTAGAGACTGAGTCCAATCTGGAAGCGCCGTGTAGTGTAGGTGGTGAGGACCAGCCCAGATATACAGAGACACTAGTGCCCAGAAGTGAACGATCGATAAGCGGTATGAATAAACAGGGCGCTCAGCTTGTTTCGGTACGAAATAATACATCATACCCAAGAAACCCGCTGTTAGAAGGAAACCTACCGCATTGTGGCCATACCACCATTGAACCATCGCATCAACAGCGCCAGAGTAAATTGAGTAAGATTTACCTAGCGATACCGGGATAGCCATGCTGTTTACAATATGTAAAACAGCCACCGTAATGATGAAGGCACCGAAGAACCAGTTCGCCACATAGATGTGGGACGTGTTACGTTTAACCAAAGTTCCAAAGAACACAACCGCATATGAAACCCACACAACCGCGATTGCAATATCGATAGGCCATTCTAACTCTGCATACTCCTTACCAGAGGTAAAACCTAGAGGTAGGGTGATTGCAGCGGCGAGAATAATTGCTTGCCAACCCCAGAAGGTGAAGGCGACGAGAGGACCACCAAATAGACGAGTTTGACAAGTACGCTGTACAACGTAGTAAGACGTTGCGAACAGGGCACTGGTACCAAACGCGAAAATAACCGCGTTAGTATGCAGGGGACGTAAACGACTGTACGTCAACCACGGCGTATCAAAGTTGAGCTGTGGCCATACTAATTGAGCGGCAATCAAAACACCAACAGCCATACCGACAATACCCCATAAAATGGTCACAAGGGTAAACTGACGAACGACTGTATAGTTGTAGTTTTGTTCAAGCTGCTTTTCTTGGCTCATTTGCATGCTTCCAATTTCTAATTAACTACACTTTACTTCCAACACGACTTGCGTCGTAATGCCACCCAAATCAACTCAAGAAATACTGTGATATCATCACGTTATTACTCTTGCCGACTTTAATAAAAAGTGGCATTTTCAGTGGCACACTATACTTGAATTAACAATTCAATGACAGAGTAGTAACCTTACAGAAGCTCTGGAAATCATCTTTTATTTTAAAACTTTGAAGTTTGTAACAAGGAAAACTGAAAAAATGCCGGCACAAAAGTTAACAAAGGCGAGGCTTGCACAAATAATAATCACGCTAACGATATTAGTCGCCGCGTTTATATGGAGATCATTGAGTTATCAGCCAGTAAAAACCATTGACTGTTCACAAAAATCTCGATGTGAGTTAACACTTGAAGGTGAGAAAATTACTTTTTACCGCATTAACGGGCAAATACAGATCCAAACCGATAAAATGGACACTTTTAAAATTGATCTAGATCAAGGCGCTACATCAAAATTCGTTTCGAACTTAACCATTAGCGATGTGAAGGAGTCGAAACAAAACATTAGGATCTTTAATAGGACGAATGAACTTGTTGCCATCATTATTCTATAAATATGACTTGGTACACGTTGTTTCCGCAATATGACGATTTTTAGAACCAAAACATTATCGACTAGCCTGACTATTGGTATAAAGTAGTCTTAGTTACAAAAACCTATAACTCACGATGCTTTGTCAATCAGTATTTAGCCACATAACTCACGAAAATTTAGCCGTTATAGAACTCAAAGAGCAAATTGTTCATGAGCACTTAGCGATGCTCATTTGTTATTACACTGAAGAGTATTCTTGTGAGCGGCTTAGAGAATCGTTCCAAACGCATTTTCCAGGCATTCCCATTCATGGTTCTAGCTCCTGCCGAGCAATTATGACCGATAAGGGCTACCATAGTGGGCCAGTTATCGGTGTATTCGCAATCTATGATAGTGGCAGCAATGCATATGGAACGGGAATATCCCATATCAACACAGCAGAATGCGACATCACCGCAACCATGTTTTATACGCTAAACATGGCACTTAAAAACGCAGATAGAATCGGTGAAGTACCAAGTCTCATCTTGTTGCACGCCACTCCGGGGCACGAAGAGTCTATCATCAAAGCAATTGATGAAAAATTTGGTACGTTAGTTCCTATTATCGGTGGAAGTGCTGCAGATAACCAAGTAGAAGGGAACTGGTCAATTTTTACCAACCAGGGAACTTCTAAACAAGGGGTTAGCTTAACCGTCTTTTTTTCGTCTCAGTCAATTTTCACCGCCTTCAGCGCTGGCCATACACCGACTGAATTAACAGGTACGGTAACCAAAGTTAGAGGACGAGAGATTCTAGAAATTGACAACCTACCAGCGAGTCAAGTCTATCGAGATTGGACTAAAATCCATCTTGATGAAAGTGAAAGGAATCAGCTAATTTTCGATATCGCAACAGCGTATCCTCTAGGAAGAATCGCCGGACAGCTGTATGACTACCCATATTTTATTCTGTCTCACCCAGTTAGAGAGACAGAAAATCAAGGCATTGAACTCTTTTCAAGTATTGAAGAGGGTGAACAAATTTTCTTAATGCAAGGCTGTAAAGATCAACTTATCAGCCGTGCAGCCAAAGTGATCAACGCTGCCTTTTGGCAAAAGCTTGAAGACTCACAAAAAATTGGGGTTATAAACATCTTTTGTGCAGGTCCCATGATTCATCTACAGCAAGACATAGACAGAGTACTTAATCAACTGATGGAAGAACTCGATGACCGGCCGTTCATTTGTCCTTTCACATTCGGAGAGCAGGGTAGGTTTGTTGGAGGGGAGAATGGACATGGTAATCTGATGATTTCGTCCGCAATCTTTCATTCGCCTGTTGGTGATAAATCATATGACAACGTTTGAAAAAGAGGCTCTACACGACGCATTGGTGGAGCTAAAAAAAAGCAGAGAAATTGAGAAACGCTTAGCTGGAGAGAACAGCGCGATCCTCAGCGCAATTTCTGCAATGAGTGAAGCAAAAAATACACATGAAATATTTTTAGGCCTTCATCGCGTTCTCAATAAGTACATTGATTTTGATGATTTTGTCGTGATTACACGGCACAGTCGTCAGGAAAATTTTAAAACACTGCTCACCACAAATCAGGTTTTCAATGACACCGAATGGAGTGACGGATCCAAGTTCAATAGGGTACTCAATGGTGAATGTATATTACTCTTTGAACCGATTGCATTGACTGAGTTTGAAAAACTCAACAGTTTCGTCAAAAGCCATATCAACTCAGTCTTACTGACCGGTATAAACGCACAAGTCACTCAATCAGTTATCTTATTGATCGGCAGTAAAAAAGGGCAGTTTAGTATTGAATCAAAGGAAACGTTAAAACGCTTTCTTCCCCTTATTGAACGTGCCGTTATTGACATTGAAAATAAAGAAAAGTTACAACGTATCGTCGAATTAAGAACGCGAGAGCTCGCGTTAGCGAGAGAGGAGTCTGAAAGAGCGAACCGAGCGAAATCCGAGTTTCTTGCTATGATGAGTCACGAGTTAAGGACGCCACTGAACTCAGTACTTGGAATGTTAGACGTACTTAAGCAATCAGAGCTGTCGTTTGGGCACAATAATATGCTCTCTCAAATGGAAAACTCTGCTGAGTTATTACTAACCATTATCAGCGATATTCTTGATCTTTCAAGGATTGAATCAGGCGAGTTCTCCCTATCAGAGCAATGGATTAACATAAGTGACACTGTATCTTTTGTAATTTCACAGCAACAGCACTCCGCACTTTCAAAAGGGCTAAAGCTTGATCTAGACATTTGTCTAGACTCCAACCGCCACTATTGGCTCGATCCAAGCCGCCTGTCGCAAGTATTATTTAACCTTGTAGGCAACGCCATAAAGTTTACACAGAAAGGCACCATTCATGTACTCGTTGAACTTGAAAGCGACAACTTAAACATTCAGGTAAAAGACACCGGTATTGGAATCGAAAAAGATAAGCTACCATCTTTATTTACCGCGTTTAAGCAAGCGGACAGTTCCATTACGCGAAAATTTGGGGGAACTGGCCTCGGTTTGGCCATCACAAAGCATCTTGTCGAGTTAATGAGAGGCCAAGTCTACGTATCGAGCGTCTATGGTAGAGGTTCGACATTCACGGTACAAATTCCAGTAAAAAGCAGAAAACTGATCCGACGTAGCCTGATTTCAGATGTACGAAAACAAAGTTGCGCACTGAATGTCCTCGTAGTTGAAGATACGCAATCAAATCAGATGGTTATCCAGTTGCTTTTAAACAAACTTGGTCACAACGTTTTTATTGCCAATAACGGCAGTGAAGCGATCGAATTTATCGAATCGAACACCGAAACACTCGACGTTGTCTTTATGGATGTTTCAATGCCAATAATGGATGGCTTGACTGCAACAAAAATCCTGAGAAAAAACGGGTTCGAAGTACCCATCATTGCGTTAACCGCACACGCACTGGCTAGCGACAAGCAGAAGTGCTTGAGCGTGGGTATGGATAATTTTGTCGCCAAACCGGTTCGGAAACAAGAGTTAGCAAATGCGATAGAAGCTTTAATGGTCTACTAATATAGAACCTTAAATCTTTGATTATAAGGTTCTATATTAGGTATTTTATGGTAAATAGCACTTATGTTTAATTGCATACTTAACACCGAAAATAAAAGCAAAGGGGCGAGTATCGAAATTTCATGAGCTTAGCGTTGTTCTTTATTTAACATAATATACATAATGCGCACTGAGCCAGTGCTTCCGTAGGGCTACCAATCCACATAGCCAAGCCACCACAAGCTATTGAAATTCCGCTTAAACTGAGCCCATCATGCATTTACTGAATCACTCAATGCGGATTGCGTGAAGCTATAACCAACTTACATAGACAGTGTTAAGCGTCCTGGCATTCTCGCTTGAATATCTTTGAGCGATGTTCCGGGCATTTGCACTTGAGCAAACCAATATGGTTTGTGCTTTTCTACAAATGCATTGCTGTGCTGTAATCCATCATAGATTGAGAATGCTCGGCCTTGCGCTAATGCAGCCCCTGCAATACTTCTTTCCTCAACTGGCACTTTATCGATATCTTCCATCACTGCATTTTTAATAAACATCGCATTTGCTGGCCAATCCATAGACTCCAAAACTCGTTTGGCAAGCTGTCCCTCAAGTTCGAAAATGATTTTGGGTAAAAAAGACATATTGGCGACCACCTCAGCGCAAGCGTAATACTCTTCACGCATATCTTGCTCACGGTATTTGAGCATCATCTCAACTAAAGCATCTTCAAATGTATGCGTAAAATGGTTTGATGCGAGAAACTGACCAACCGTTCTCAGTACACCTATTAAAATGCCAGCATCAGGTTCTTTGAAGTTTGCATCTTGTAAGCGCATTCTGGTTACATTTGCGGTAACTATCATATGTTGCCACATTTTAGGAGCAATCAACTTGGTGTTCGCATCGGACCATTTGAGCATCGGCCTAGCCATCAGAACAGGGAAAAGTAAACGGCAATTTTCTATGCCCATCTGCCCTATTGCAATCTTGGCATCGGTTACGCTTTTTGATGATTTCCCTATACGCTCACAGAACTTAGGATTCGTAACCAGATCTAAAATGCTGGAACTAAGCTGATGACTCAAGGTCGTCAAAGTACTTAACTTGGAAAAGCTCAAGGATGGGGAGTAAGCAAACGAAGCGAGATGATCAAAGTTAGGAATGCCATTGAACAATTTGTCTATGGATGTGTTGAGCAGTTTTTCAACCATTAAGTACTCAGCATGACGGGTAACATCCACAACGACGCGTTTATGGGTATTTTGCCTTGCTTTTACCTGTTCACGCCGCTCAACCACTTTAGCCTGTTCACATTCTAATAAAATGCGTTGATTGCGAGTAATACGCTCATCTTCAGAAAAAATAACGTCTTCGCAATAGCGACCTTGTAAACTAAGTAGGTTATCAACGTTAGACTGATCGAGAATGTATTTCATACTCACTAACCATTTGGCATGTCTAACATTAACCTCATTTGCCACTTGTTCCGCTGTTTCAATCGCTTCTTGTGTATACCGTCTGTTGGCGAGTAGCAAATCTGTATCCCTTTAAAGATTTATCACTAGTTTTAGTGTATTCCATAGAGACCAAAAATGAGAAACAAAAGTGATATTGCTTCCATTATTTAATCTTGAAATTGCCTACTCTGTCACTATAAGTCACTGACGATAATCGTTCTTGAACATCACATCGAGTAGTAAACGTTCACAACACACCATGTTTTCAATCAATTATTAATTAGCTCGAGATGTGAATGACAATCATTCGTTCTGGTACCTTATAGCGAAATTTACTGCCGACTTTGATTGTTTGCTTCGCAAAGCGACATATTTTGGCATCCCCCGTCCCATTAACCTTCTCTACCACCGCATGCTTATCAGTGTGATGAAAGTAGACAACAACATCACAGTAGCCCGAATAGTGAACAAGTTGTTTATCGACTTTCTTTTGAACTGACTTTTTTAGCTTTAGCGCTATCGGGTTACGAGTGGAATCATCGGCATAAATTACATTTGGATAGAAAAATAAGAGAGATGCAAGAAGAAAAGTGACACTGTATCGCATGATTTTTCCAAATGAAAATACGATACAGTGCTCAGACCGGATAATATACATCGATTTGATTCAACTGCGTGACAGATTAATGGTAACTGCAATTGATATGTTTGTTAGGCGTGTTTCTTACCTTTGTTAGACTTAAATCCTTGGTGTGGAAATACGTTCCGGATTCTTTGCTGGACTTTCTTTGGCACTTGTTTGCTGAACACCAACTTTGCACCAGTACGTAAGCTGTAAACTTTCATTTCACCATCAAAAGGAGTCTTCTCACCAATCTCCATTAAATTATGGCGAAAAGACGGTGGCAAGTTCCCTTTGACTGAATGAATATGCCCTTCTTTAAAAGAAACCTTCAAAACTGGGCGGTCAATGGCCACTAGCCAAAAGATAACGATAGCGGCAACGATGATGACATACAACATGCGTGTTCTCCTGCACTAATCGGATAATAACTTGCTTAAGTCTTCTTTCAGAGTCGATACGGCTGCACTCGCCTTTTCGCTACGAGAAGCTTCACTCAGTAAATATTCAATCGCGTCGGACAATGTACAACCCAATTCATTCGCACGCGTCGATAGCTTTTCCCATACACGATAATCTAAATCGATGGATTTTTTCTTTGTATGGATCTGCTCTGCATTGAAATGGCGTTTGCGTTTAGCACGAATGGCTTGTTTGAGTTTCTTATCCAACTCTTCCGCCATGTGCAAATCAATCCACTCGAGGACTTTGGTCGGCTCATGTTCTAACTTTCTTAGTTCAGAGACCGCATGGTCAGCTTCACTCGAATCAATATATTTAGTGATGGTTTCTCCATCCTTCCACTTACTGATCAAATACTGCCATTTCCACCCACATTCCAAGTTTTCGAGTTGTTGATATTTCATTTTTCCATGTCCTAGGCGCCGCTTAGGGTGACAGCGTAACCCAGGTGGGTTCATTTCTCAACAAAACGTGTTCGAAGGATAGAGAGAGATCAACTTTTTCCTCCCTCACCCTCCATTTAGCCGGATTTAACTGCAGATTTTGTTGGTTCTGATATACTCCGCTGCAATTAAAGTTTATGAAGAAAGTCAATGAACCAAATTAACTGGCAAGCCGTTACGCCACAATTCGATCAATTTGAATCGTCTTTTGCTAATCTTCACTCTATTGAGTTAACCCATTATTTTGAGCTACAAGAGCGTGCATTAGCAACATTCCGTCACTTTACCCTGCTTTCTGGATTGGCTCGTTTCTTGGTGATTAATTGTTGTGATAACTCTATCTATCGCGGTTTGGTTGAAGAAGGATTGAGCTCTATTGATCCTGAACTGGTGGTATTAAAAACAGAGACGCTGTCTCCTTCTCATCTCTTTGACTGTTATAAGCTTAGTGCTAATGGTGATGTCGAAATTATTACCGGATTGTTCTCGAAAGCTCGTGGTGGCATTGTCACAGTGTCGGCGAATTTGCTGCTTGCGAATCCGGGCTCTTGGCCAGCAATTAAGGCGGCAGTACTAGGCGAACCCCTACCCATATCTCCATTAAAACCCGAGTGGCAATCATCGCACATGGAGCCGACTCACTACGACATAAAATTGGTCATTACGGGTGACCGTGGGCAATTGGCGGATCTTGAGTATCTTGATTCTGACCTCTTCTCATCAATGTCTTTGTTCACTGAGCTCGAAGAAGATTTTCACATTGGTGAAGAAAGTTTGGATTCCTATGTCGGCTACATTAAATGGATATGTGAACGGTACCATCTCCCCAGTTTTGATCAGGATGCACTACGCCGTTTGTTGATTGCCGGCGTTCGTGAAACAGAAGACCAACATTATCTTCCTCTCTCACCAATTTGGCTCCATCAATGGTTATCTCTGGCAGCTCTTGAATCGCAAGGCTATCAGATCAACGGTGAGCACATGGATACGGCCATTGAGGAAAAATATTTCCGTGAGTCTTATCTCCCCCAACGCGCTATCGACGATATCCTTGATGGCCAAGTGATCATTGAAACCACCGGCGAGCAAATTGGCCAGATTAACGGTCTGACCGTGATTGATGTCGCTGGTCACCCGGTTTCTTACGGTGAGCCTGCTCGAATTTCTTGTGTGATCCATTTTGGTGACGGTGATATCTCTGACGTTGAACGTAAAGCCGAGCTTGGTGGAAATCTTCACGCAAAGGGTATGATGATCATGCAAGCACTCGTCAGCAGTGCACTTCAGCTAGACGCGCCATTGCCTTATTCTGCTTCTATCGTATTCGAACAATCTTACAGTGAAGTGGATGGCGATAGTGCGTCGCTTGCTGAATTCTGCTGCCTAGTCAGCGCCCTATCAGAGTATCCTATCAATCAGCAAATCGCGGTCACGGGTGCCGTGGACCAATTTGGCCGTGTACAAGCCGTAGGAGGCCTAAATGAAAAAATTGAAGGCTTCTATCAGGTTTGTAAGCATCAAGGTTTCACTGGCGAACAAGGGGTTATTTTGCCAGAAACGAACTTAAAACATCTGGCACTTCATAAAGAAGTGGTCGAAAGTATTAAGCTCGGTGAGTTTCATATTTGGGCGGTATCCGATGTTGAAGACGTGATCCCTATCATTATGAATAAGCCGTTTTGTGGCGAAGACGAAGATAGCGTGCTCAACAAAATTGCGGAAAGAATCGATAACTTTGCGAAGCATGATCATCCGCAAGGCTTTGTTCAATGGATTAAAAACTGGTTTGTCTAGTACTGATCGGAGTTGTTTAGCGTACACCTGTTCACTAACATGCCACTGTCTAAAATTGGAGTTTACAAACAATGCAGAATAAACGTGAATCATACACTCGTGAAGATCTTCTAGCCTCAAGTCAAGGTGAGTTATTTGGCCCTGGATACCCTCAATTACCAGCTCCAAATATGCTTATGATGGACCGAGTAACCAAAATGTCGGAAACCGAAGGTGATTTTGGTAAAGGTCTTATCCTTGCTGAGCTCGATATCAAACCTGATCTATGGTTCTTTGACTGCCACTTTCCAGGTGACCCTGTAATGCCAGGTTGTCTTGGCTTGGATGCGATGTGGCAGTTAGTTGGTTTCTTCCTTGGTTGGGTAGGCGGCAAAGGTAAAGGCCGTGCTTTAGGTGTTGGTGAGGTGAAGTTTACCGGTCAAATCCTCCCTACAGCGAAAAAAGTGACCTACGAGATCCACATGAAACGAGTGGTCAATCGTAAGCTTGTTATGGGATTAGCGGACGGTCGAGTTCTTGTCGATGGTAAAGAGATTTACGTCGCTAAGGATCTAAAAGTGGGTCTTTTCCAAGATACCTCAGCATTCTAAGTAACACTCTTTGCAGTTATTTTGATGAGACGGCCCTTTGGGCCGTTTTTCTTGAGCCTTCAGTTTTACTCAGCCCTACAATAGAAAAGACCCACATCGTGGGCCCTTCTTTAAAATCCTTCTGTGTTGTATGTGGACATCATTTATAGAGACCAGAAAGTTTGTCACTTCTGGCATCACGCCAACCACCTAACCAATACGAACGAGCGTCCATCTGTTGATAAGGACATTCTTCCTGAGATCTACCGTTTAAGCCTGCCTTGTAGCCTTGGGATTGTGCTCGGTCTAGGCGATCACGCTTTTGTCTCTTCATAATTTCTACCTCATACAGGTCCATTAGAACTAACGTACTACTGTGAAACTTTAGTGGAGCTTTTATGACTCCACTATTAAGAATTGACCAAACGAAGGGATTTCTCAAGCGATAAAAAAAGCACGGCTCCAAAACTGTGAAGCCGTGCTTAGTTTAAAAAATAGCCTATTTTCTGCGGAACCCAACCAAGCCCATGAGTGTCAAAGCCAACCAACCAAGCCCTGCACCATTTCGCACTGCTGAGGCTTTTTCCACTGGACGTGTGTCAATGTTACTTGCCTTGGCATCTGCAATAGGAACTAGCTTAACGGCTACAACCGATTCCTTCTGAGAACCTTCACCACAATAGGAGTTGTGTGCGGTTGTATCGTAGCCACCTTCACACTTAATGGCAGTTGCAGAAATCACACCTGCATCGTTGATATCCGTTGCGTCGATCACTCGATATTGGTTGTTGTGCTGTGAAAACTCACCACCATTTGTCAGATCATCCAAGTACCAAGCTTTATCACCAAATATCGCCCTGCGCTCAGGAGTCGGTGTAGATGTTTTTTCATCGTAATATGGCAGAATAAATCCACGTTTACGACGCGGCTTGCCGTCGATCTCACGAGTATCTTCAGCATCCAGCTGACCAACAATTTCATTGTAGTTGTTAATCCCACCCATTTTGCCGCCAGTACCAGAGAAGAAAATTCCCCCTAGCTGAGGTAGAAATGTAGCCGAGACACTATCTGCTGTAATATCCTTTACCAAGAATAGTCGATTGGCCGCTGAACCTTCAGAAGGCTTACCACCAGCGCGCTTTGCCTCACCAACAGCGATAAAGTTACTGTTTACGTTAGTGACAACAGAATTACTGTGAATGACGTCGCTCCCAATTTTCATTTGAGCGCCATTGACTTGTTTTGTATCCCAACTAGTATTTTCAAATACACCGCTAGGGTCAAACGTACCAACAAACACACTGGCATTGATATAGTTGTCATCTGCATAAGTGTTGTAACCAACACCATAAACTTTATTATTTGTCGCATCGACAACCACATCACGCATGCTGCCTTGCGCTAAACGCTCCCCATCTCTATTACCGCCTTGGGGCCAAGCTAACTGCTTTACAACACCATTATCATCCCAAATCGCAGCCTTGCTTGTGTGGTGTGAACCATTTTCATTAGTTGTACTCGTAGCAATACTACCAACCGTGTAAGTACCATCGGTTTTCCAAGCTCGTGATTGATAAAAAGAGCTTACATCTGTAGGAGATATAGGAGCGACAACTCGATTTCTCGTCTCACCGGCAATGCTTTGATTGCCAACAGGTTGTGCAGATTCCGTGAGACTATTGATAACATTGTTCATCTCATTGAGATAGGCTGAAGCGTCTCCTTCAACATAAGCAAGTGAATTAGAACTCGTGTTGCCATTGAGTTCGCGACTCCATGGTGCCCAGTGAATCGATGCCCACGTTTCACACGTCGAATAACGAAGCTCGTTGTAGCAATAACGCTCAAAGTCATCAAACTCTTGGATATAGCCAAACGTCGCGTCCATCGCAAACGGAAGCTCTTCTCGATAGCTAACACCATCAACCGACACTCTTGTTTCAAAAGCTAACTTAAACTGAGCATCGCTACATGCCACTCCAAAGCACCCCAGTGGCGATGCAACATCACCGGCTTGGATCGCTACACCAAAAGCATCGTTATAAGACGAATTACTACCATTCGATGCAGGATCAACTTCAACAACCTTATACAAGGCGGCGTTGGCATTCATAGCGCTACCAACGAGTAGCGCGACTGTGGTTAATTTGAATCTAATACTGCAATTCATCTACTTATTAACTGTCCTGTTGCATAGCTTCGAGCTCTTCCCATCTCTCGAAAGCAATTTCTAATTCCTGCTCCAGTGCGGCAAGTTGCTCTAACACTGGTTGCGTTGTCTCTACGGGTTGAGCAAAAAACTCTGCGGAGTTTACTTGCTCTTGAAGCGCTTCAATATCCGCTTCCAACTGTTCTAACTTGGCAGGTAGTGCTTCAAGTTCTCGTTGGAGCTTATATGATAACTTCTTAGAGGTATTCTTAGCTGGCGCAGTTTTGGGAGTTTCCTCAACGACTTTTGCTTTAGGCGCTGATTTTTCCATCACTTCACGAGCTTCGATCGCTTGTTTGCGCTGCTGTTGAGCATCATGATAACCACCGACAAACTCTTCGATTTTTCCTTCACCTTCAAAGATCCAACTTGTTGTAACGGTATTATCCACAAACTGTCGGTCGTGGCTGACCAGCAGCAAAGTACCTTGATAATTGGCAAGCAATTCTTCTAAAAGTTCCAATGTTTCGATATCTAAATCGTTAGTTGGTTCGTCGAGAATCAATAAATTGTTTGGTTTTAGGAAGATACGAGCAAGAAGCAGACGGTTTTTTTCACCACCTGAAAGTGCTTTGACGGGTGTACGAGCACGCTTCGGCGAGAAAAGGAAATCCTGAAGATAGCTCAACGCATGGCGTTCTCGCCCACCCACGGTGACTTCTTGTTTACCATCCGCTAGGTTATCAATGACCGTCTTTTCAGGGTCCAAAATCTCTCGATATTGGTCAAAGTACGCGACTTCCAGCTTAGTACCACAATGCAAACGGCCAGATTCCGGTTTTAGCTGATCCAGCAGTAACTTAAGGACCGTGCTCTTGCCACAGCCATTAGGGCCAATAAGCGCAATTCGATCGCCACGCATGATATTAAAACTGAAATCATCAACAATTTTCTTCCCATCGAATGAAAACTGCAGTTTTTCTGCTTCAAAGACGATCTTGCCAGAGCGTGCGGCGTCATCAATTTGGATTTTGGCTTTACCTTGCACGTCAACTCGACTCTGGCGTTCCTCTCGCAGCTTTTTAAGTGCCCGAACACGACCTTCGTTACGTGTGCGGCGCGCTTTGATGCCTTGACGAATCCACACTTCTTCCTGAGCGAGCTTTTTATCAAACTCTGCGTTTTGCATCTCCTCAACACGAAGCATTTCATCTTTTTCAATAAGGTAGTTGTCGTAATCGCTAGGAAAAGAGGCAAGTTTACCGCGGTCAAGGTCAACGATACGCGTTGCCATTGCTTTGATGAAGGCTCGGTCGTGGGAAATAAAAATGATGGAGCCACGGAAATCTTTGAGGAACGTTTCTAGCCATTCAATGGTCGTAACATCGAGGTGGTTAGTTGGCTCATCTAGTAGCAAAACGTCTGGATCACATACTAGCGCTTTCGCCAGCGCAGCTTTGCGTTGCCAACCACCCGACAGATCGGTGAGCTTCGTTTCAGCATCCAGCTTTAATGCCGCCAACACATGCTTAACTCGGTCTTCAAATCGCCACGCGTTGGCGTGATCAAGCTGTTCTTGCACTCTCGCTAAGCGGTTAATGTTCTTTTCCGTTGGCTCTTGAGCAACAAGATCGAGAAGATCATGATAGATCTTTAATTGTTCGCCAACTTCAGCTAGCCCACTTGCCACATAATCGTAAACCGTTCCTGGTTCGTTTCGTGGGGGGTCTTGTTCTAAGCGCGAGACTACGACATCTTGAGTGATCTGTAGCTTACCATCATCAAGAATCACCTCGCCCGCTAGAACTTTCATTAAGGTCGATTTACCCGCCCCATTGCGTCCTACCAAACAAACTCGCTCATGCTCTTGAAGTACAAAATCAGCTTTATCAAGTAGAGGATTATCGCCAAAGGCGAGTTGACCATTATGAATGGTAAGTAATGCCATTATCGTCCAACCATTGTTTTAATTTTTCTAGATCAAAGGGCCAGCCAAGCTCTGACCCTTGAGAATGTAAGACAGGAATCGTGACCCCGTAACGAGAAAATAGCGCGTCATCAAACGCGATATCAGTCACTTGAACTTGTTCAGCAATGCCTGCTTGTTCCAACAACTCGTAAGCCATCTCACACAGATGGCATCCTTCGGTACTGTATAGGGTGATCACGTTCCTTGTTCCTATTACTTGTGGGTGACGACCCAACAGTTATGAATATGTTTGTTTCTTGAGAAATCGAGTGGCAGCGTCTGAGAAGAAATGTTTCTCGCGTCTAAACCCAGCTCTTCCATCGCTTCCATATCCATTTTGAAATGACGTTTATTGTTAGAGAAGACAATAGTACCGTTTTCTCTTAGCAGACGTTTTAAGTTTTTCATCAGTTTGATATGGTCACGCTGAACGTCAAACGAGTCTTCCATACGCTTAGAGTTTGAAAACGTAGGCGGATCAATAAAAATTAAATCGTACTGTCCCTGCGCTTTCTCTAACCACTGTAAACAATCTGCCTGCTCAAACTTATGTTGACGTCCGATACAACCATTTGCAGACATGTTGTCTTTTGCCCACTCAAGGTAGGTGTTCGACATGTCGACCGTTGTTGTCGATCGGGCCCCACCAAGAGCAGCGTGTACCGTAGCACTGCCTGTATAAGCAAACAGGTTAAGGAAATCGGCTCCTTTTGCCATTTCACCCAAACGGCGGCGCGTGATCTTATGATCCAGAAACAACCCCGTATCCAGATAATCGTACAAATTGACGATCAGTTTTGCACCATACTCGTTGACTTCCATTCGCTCAGAAACTTGACCCAATTTTTGATATTGGTTACGGCCTTTTTGTTTCTCACGAACCTTCAGCACAACTTTGTTGGCTTCTACGCCAGTTACCTGAATCGCAGCACGAATAATATCCGTCAGGCGACGCTTTGCCTTCTCTTCTGGAATATTTTTCGGTGCGGCGTATTCTTGAATCACCAAGTGATCTTGATAGACGTCTATCGCCACATTGTATTCTGGCAGGTCGGCATCATAGATGCGGTAACAATCGAGCTGTTCTTTTTGAGCCCATTTGCCTATCTTACCGATATTTTTCTTTAGGCGGTTAGCAAAGTCTGGTGCGATAGAAAGCGGGCCATCCGCACCTTCAATCTGCTCTACACTTCTTTGTGCGATCGTGTAGTTTTTTTGGTGACAAGGTAACGCACCGTTATTCAGTTTAAACTGTTTTTCTGCACGCATGCGAAGACAGCTCAGCAGCTCATCGGAACTGGAAAAAATAGATGCCGTACAACCACCAAACTGTGCTTTTAACTGACCACCAAATGCTGTGTATAGTGCAATCAATCCTGGCTCTGTACCAAGTCGCTCACCATAAGGCGGGTTACAAACAATCACACCATTCTCAAACTCTAGAGGACGTGACACTGTAGCGGCGTCACCCAACTTAAATTCGATAAGATCCGCAACCCCTGCTCTGCGAGCGTTATCTTGGGCGATTTTTAGCACTTTTTCATCATTATCAAAGCCATAGAATCTTGCGCCAACTTTTTTGACACCTCTTCGAGCAATGACATTTGCTTCTGATTTTATTTCTGCCCACACTTCTGGCTCGAAATCTTCAAGTGATTCAAAGACCCACTTTTCGCGTTTTACGCCAGGCGCCATGTTTGCTGCCATCATGGCCGCCTCTATCAACAACGTACCTGAACCACACATTGGATCCAAAAGCGGTTGTTCCTCTGTCCAGCCTGAGCGAAGGATGATGGCAGCAGCCAAGGTTTCACGGAGTGGTGCTTTACCAGATGCAGGACGATAGCCACGTTGGTGCAAGCCATTCCCGACCATATCAACACCAAGAATCGCTTTGTCTTTGTGGAGACGAACATGGATACGTACATCTGGACGCTCTTTGCTGATATTTGGACGTGGTAGGTTTTTCTTTTCGAAACAATCTACGATGCCATCTTTCACTTTCATCGCACCGTACTGGCTGTTACGAATCTCACGGTTCGTGCCGTTGAAATCAACCACAAACTTCTTAGTGCTGTGGAATTGATTTACCCAATTGATAGAGGACGTTGCCAAATACAAGTCCATATCACTTTGACAGGTAAACTCGGACAACACGCGAACAAAACGCGATGCCAACCTACTCCATAGACAGCAACGATAAACCTGTTCATTAGAGGCTTTAAATCTTACTCCAGCCTGTACTGGCTTAGCGTCTGCAATTCCAAGTTTTGTTAGTTCTTCAGCAAGAAGGTTCTCAAGACCATTTGAGGTAACCGCAAGATATTGGTTCATAGTGTTCTTTAGCTATTAAAAATGGCGTTGATTATACCTGACAAATCTACTCCATGCCTCGCATTTCAAGGACTTTTCTCATCTCCCTATGAGCCAGCGTATCAATTGGTCGTTTTATCGTCGTGAATTAATTACACCAACTCAGCAGAGATGAACGAAACGTAAACAAGCCTAAACCAAAATTCGGTTCAAATTGCGATAGTGAATGCTTATTCACGTAAAAATTGGACTATACCAGACTTCATTTATACCGGTAACTTAATTACAAAACCACTTAAAAGAGGGAATTTATTACTCTATCGGTGATATTTCGTCGACAAAAGTGGACATTTTACGTGCTAAAAATGTGTGAAAAATGTCTACCTGATTGCACTACAGGCTCTCATAGTCGCAATATTTAGACGAGGTGGCATGGTGATTAGAGGGGGGATTGGATAGGAAAATGCAAAAAAAAATCGGCCAGAAGGCCGATGAAAAATGTATAGGAACGAAAATTAGGAAAGGTTATCCGACTAACGCCATAGGCATTAGCGTATTCATTCTTGCAGCAGTAGACATGCGATCGTGCATGACTTTGATGGCTTCACCATAACTTAAGCTCTTTGAACTGCTTAGCATAAAGCCTTCAAGCTCTACACAGCTGACTAAGCTTGCATTGTCCCCTGCTTCCAAAACGATAAATAGCCCTTGATTCAAGCCATTTTGCAGCTGTACAAGCTCCCCTTCATTGGGTTGGTAATCCAAACCTGTAGAATGGAAAAACCAACTCTTGGGTTGGACTGGCTTATGAAAGCGCTTAGCAGCAACGCAGTAGAGCGTCAGCTCATCTCTGCGATATTCACTCAAATCAAGCGACGACAGACATTCTTTGAAAGTCTGAAAGGCACTCGCGTCATCAACTGTGAAGTCGTTATAAGAGAAAGCGCAGTCCACCAGCAATTTATCACTAAGATTGGTTTGAAATAGATATCTATCGCCTAAGTCAAGCATTAGACGGCCTGACGGCTTATCAAAATACCAGCTCCATTTATCACTTGGTTTAAGCATCGTTCTATTCTCACACTGACTGATTCACAGAGGTAAACGCTTAATTACCCTCCAACTGTTTTGATTCTACAAACGAATGAATAAAAAAAAAGAGGAAACCAAGTCCTCTTTTTTCTGTTAGAAAAGCTGTTATGTCAGTATGTTAGCGAATCATTCTATAGATTTTTAACAATATCGCGTACTAAGCCAGGGCCGTGATAGATGAAGCCAGAGTATACTTGTACAAGATCCGCCCCTGCCAACATTTTCTCTTTTGCAGCAACATAAGAATCAACACCACCGACGCCAATAATTGGGATGTTACCTTGTAACTCCTTACGAAGTAATCGCACGACCTCAGTAGAACGAGACTGTAGTGGACGACCACTAAGGCCCCCAGCCTCTTGCGCATGTTTCATGCCTTCAACCATCGTGCGATCAAGCGTGGTATTGGTTGCGATCACACCATCGATCTTGTTGTTGATCAATGATTGGCAAATCTGGCTAATTTCATCATCGGTAAGATCCGGTGCGATCTTTAATGCCAGAGGGACATATTTACCATGCTTCTCTTCAAGCTCAGCTTGTTTACGTTTTAACTCAGACAACAACTCGTCTAACGCTTCACCATACTGAAGAGAGCGAAGTCCTGGTGTGTTTGGAGAAGAAATATTCACGGCAATATATCCCGCATACTCATATACCTTTTCCATACAGATGAGATAATCTTCCGCGCCCTTCTCTATTGGTGTATCTTTATTTTTACCAATATTAATACCTAATACACAGTTGTATTTTGCTTTCTTTACGTTCTCAACCAGGTTGTCAACACCTAAGTTATTGAAACCCATACGGTTAATGATCCCTTCCGCCCCTACTAAGCGAAACAAACGTGGTTTATCATTTCCTGATTGTGCTCTAGGTGTAACGGTACCAACTTCAACAAAGCCGAATCCCATTGCGTCAAATGCTTCGATACACTCACCATTTTTATCAAGACCAGCCGCAAGGCCAACTGGGTTTCGGAAAGTGAGTCCCATGCATTCTACTGGTCGATTTGGTAGCTGCTGACGATAGAGGAGATCAAGTGGTGTGCCGGTAAAACGTTTAAAATTTTGGATTGCAAGATCGTGTGCCTTCTCTGCATCCAATTGAAAAAAGCCAGCTCTGGCAAGACGGTAAAGCATTGTGCCTCCGAAAGAAAAAAGCCCCGTGTAAACGGGTTGGTATTATTTACTTAAAATCATCAGTTTTCAAATAAAAAGGTAAAAGTAAATCCAATTTAACGATTAAAAATGACTTATCTCAACTTTATCAATGAGTTAGTTAGGTGTTATTTCAATTAATTTCGACTTCTCTTGTGAACCAAACGTTTGCAGCGACTTCAAAAAGTGACAACGCAACAATGAGCTGTTCGTTTATTGAACTCAAATAGCAGAAAAGCCCCGTTACTGGGGCTTTTTAATCTTAAACAACTAAAACACTAACTGTTTGAGCTGCAATTTAAGTTGAGCAGCACTAATTCTCTTAGCGCGACAGAGAACTTCGCAAACTCGTGTACGGTGCCCACTTTAAACTCGTTTAGGATGCTTTCCCAACGATGTAGTGAGGTTTCATTGCGTTCCATCCACACATCCAGAGCATTCATCACATCACTCTTGCCTGATTCTATGCAATTTAACACCTGTGCCGTCAGCAAACGTTGTTGCCAATCGAGATCTTCGCGGAACGCTGCTCTTGCAAGTGCTTGCCAGTTATTATCAACAGCTTGGCCATTAATTTGCTTCAAGAACCAATGTAGTGATAAACGATCGCCTAAGTTGAAGTACAACTTCGCGGCTTCTTCGACAGTTTTATTGGTTTCACGAGCAACTGAAGAAATATCCAGTGCTGACTGCAAACTGGTCAAACGAGAAACACGGTTGGCCAATGTTGATTCAACACCACGTTGGATCCAGCTCTGAGCAAGTTCATCATGCTCCTCGACTTCCGACTCGACCAACATGGTATCAAGAGATTGCGTAATCACATCCACATCCGCTTGATACTTAGCGATTAACTCACTGACGGTATTCTTACCACTGCGGTTACGAAGCAACCAACGAGCAACCCGACGTAACATGCGACGCACATGGAACATGATCTCATACTGAGCATCTGCACTTGCAACGTTATCCAGTTTGCGTGTTTGATTCAGGACATCACCCAATGCATAAATTTCTCGCGCAGCACCGTAGGCGTTAGCGATATCCACCACCGACGCTCCCGTCTCCTCCTGTAGACGAGTGACGAAGTTACATCCCATTTCGTTCACCATTTGGTTGGCAAGCGATGTAGCAATGATCTCGGCACGCAGTGGATGTGATGACATCTGATCGGCGAACTTGTTACGTAGTTCACTAGGGAAATAGGCGATCAACTGCTTAGCATGGAAATCATCATTGGCAATCTCGTCATTGGCAAGTTGTTCTTTAAGTACCATCTTGCCATACGCCACCAACACTGCTAGCTCAGGACGAGTAAGCCCTTGGCCCAGCTTCTCACGTTCTAGTAGCGTCTCGTCATCTGGGATGTTTTCTAAGACTCGATCAAGATAACCCGCTTTTTCCATAGTATGAATAAAGCGAATTTGCTCTTTAACAACGCTAACACCTTGCTGTTCAGTGACAGAGATAGACTCTGATTGACGGTACGCGTCATCTAAAACAATATCACCCACTTCATCTTGCATCGATTCAAGGATCTTATTGCGTTGTTTGATCGTCATGTCACCATGAGACACCAAACCATTCAAAAAGATCTTGATGTTCACTTCATTGTCCGAACAGTCTACTCCACCCACATTGTCGACAAAGTCTGTGTTTACTCGTCCGCCATTCAGAGCGTACTCGATACGACCTTTTTGAGTCATACCCAAGTTACCACCCTCACCAATAACCTTGGCATTAAGCTCACGTCCATCGATGCGCAAGACATCATTTGCACGATCACCAACATCAGCATGCGTTTCAGTCGATGCTTTTACGTAGGTACCGATGCCACCGTTCCAAAGCAGATCCACCTCCATCTTTAAGATCATTTTGATCAATTCATTTGGAGCAAGAGACGCTTTCTTAATACCCAACATCTTTTGGATTTCTGGCGTTAACGTGATGGACTTCGCTTTACGAGAAAAGATACCTCCACCTTTAGAAATCAATTTTGGATTGTAATCTTCCCAACTTGAACGTGGTAAGTTGAACAAGCGATTACGCTCCTCCCAACTCGTCTCCGAATCAGGATTTGGATCGATGAAGATATGCAAATGGTTAAATGCCGCTTGAAGACGTATGTGCTTTGACAACAACATGCCGTTACCGAATACATCACCCGCCATATCACCAACACCAATGGCCGTGAAGTCTGTTGTTTGGCAATCAACTCCCATTTCACGGAAATGACGCTTCACCGACTCCCAACCACCTTTTGCAGTGATGCCCATTGCTTTGTGGTCATAACCATTAGAACCACCAGATGCAAATGCATCACCCAACCAGAAGTTGTATTCAGCAGACACCGAGTTTGCCAAATCTGAGAAAGTTGCAGTGCCTTTATCTGCGGCAACCACCAAATATGGATCGTCCTCATCGTGTCTTACAACGTTCTTCGGTGGTACAACCTCCCCTTCAATGATGTTGTCAGAGACGTCTAATAGCGCACGAATGAAACGTTTGTAACAACGTTGGCCTTCAGCAAAAATTTCATCACGATTGGTCAACGTGTGCTGACGTTTACAAACGAAGCCACCTTTTGCCCCCACAGGCACGATAACCGTGTTCTTAACTTGCTGCGCTTTAACCAAACCAAGCACTTCAGTACGGAAATCTTCTTGACGATCAGACCAACGAAGACCACCACGTGCGACTTTGCCACCACGTAAATGCACGCCTTCAATGTCTGGCGCATAGACGAAAATCTCAAACGCTGGAACGGGCTGTGGAATTTCAGGGATTTCCCGTGGTTTTAGTTTTAATGACAACCAAGGTTTCGGTTGTTTTTGATCATCAAGTTGGAAATAGTTTGTCCGTACGGTTGCAACGATCATTTCCATGTAACGACGTAAAATACGGTCGTCATCTAAGCTATCAACAAGCTCAAGTTGCTCCGTAATCTTAGTGATCAACTCTTGCTGAGCCTTCTCTCCGCCTTTGTGCTTGGGATCAAAACGTTTTACGAAAAGATCCACCAGCCCTTTTGCAAGAGCAGGATAATGGCTCAACGTGTCTTCGATATATTGTTGACTAAATGGGAAACCCACTTGGCGCATATAACGAGCATAGGCACGTAAAATTGAAATTTCTCGCCCAGTCAGCGAAGCCCCCAATAGCAGACGGTTGAAACCGTCACTTTCAAGTTCACCAGCCCACACGGCAGCAAAAGCTTGTTGGAAGCGATCTCTTGCTTCACTCAGATCAACCACGCTTTCGCTTTTGTGCAACATCGAAAAATCAAGGATCCAAAATGTTTGACCGTTCGTTTTATGGATCTCGTAAGGCGATTCACCAATCACTCGTAAGCCCAAATTTTCCAGCATCGGCATCACATCGGATAGATGGATTGGCTCATCTCTGTGGTATAGCTTCAATCGAACGGCTTTTGAATCTGCTGCCACTTCTTGGGGACGGTAGAAAAGCATACCCAGTTTGTGATCATCGCTCAGCGCTTCCAGTCTTTGGATGTCATCAACTGCGCTGCCTGGCATCATCGCTTCTTTGTATGAACGAGGAAATGCCTTCATATACTCTTTTGACAATGGCAACCCTTTGCTTTCACCAAAGTTAGCAATGATTGAATCTTTAAGGCGATCATCCCAAGTTGAAGAGACTTCCATTAGATTTTGCTCGATATTCTTTACGTCAACGTCGATATTGTTATTGTCTACACGTACGATGTAGTGCGTGCGTGCTAACGGGCCCTCGGAGAAATAAGTCGTAAACTCTACTTCTTGCTCGCTGCCAAAATATTGTTTGAGAATGCGCTGTGTTTGGCGGCGTAACTCCGTGTTATATCTGTCTCTGGTTACATACACCATCGCACTAAAGAAGCGCCCAAACGGGTCTTTACGTACAAACAGACGCAGCAAATCGCGATCGTGCATTTGTACCACGCCCATGCCGACTTCAAGCAACTCTTCTTCTTTTGCTTGAATGAGTTCGTCGCGTGGGTAATTTTCAAGAATGTTGTGAAGTGCTTTAAACGCATAAGAACCATCGCGATAGCCACTCGCATCAAGAATACGGTCAACCTTTTCGCGGATCAGTGGGATCGAAGAAACCGTTTGGTTATAAACCGACGAGGTATATAGACCAGTAAAACGATGCTCACCAATCACTTTTCCTTTCGCATCGAACTTCTTAATGCCAACGTAGTCATTGTAAGCAGGACGATGAATACGTGAGGCTTTATTACCTTTGGTGATGATCAAAGCACTTGGCTTTTTCGCTTCAAGTCGAGCGGAGTCTGAAAGTTGTGATAATTTAACGCCGCGGACACGGCTGTCATCGGCAAAGAGGCCCAAACCTTTGTCTTTTGTTGGCACGAGTTCCGTTTCGCCATCCACATTGACTAAGTCGTACTCTTTGTATCCCATGAACGTAAAATTGTGGTCCCCTAACCAACGTAGAAATGCAATGCTTTCATCAAAACGTTCACCATCCATGGAAACCGCTGATTTTTGCGCTTCCAGTTGAGCCGTCACCTGCTCGAGTCGCTCCACCATGAGCAACCAATCGTTTACGACTAAACGCGTATCTGAAAGCACATCCAACAGTTCTTGTTTTAGATTGTGCATTTCATCTTTCTTACTTAGTCTATCAACTTCAATGTGGAATAGAGATTGTAGGACACCATCTTTACCGTTGACATCGGTCACTTCACCTTTGCCATTGCGAGTAATCTGTGTCGGATTATTCAACATTAAGTGACAACTTAGCTCTAATCGGCTCAACGCCATTTTTATCGAGTCAACCAAGAACGGGCTATCAGGAATAACCACTTCCACAATCGTATGCGTTGATTGCCAGCCATGACGACTTACTGTCGGATTGAATACTCGAACGGAAATGTCATCCGGTTTTTGCTCTTGAATATGATGCCATAAGCTCACAATAGCACCATAAAGGTCGGATTCGTTTCGTTGTATCAAGTCGTCTTGAGAAATGTTACTAAAAAGGTGTTGAGCTAATTTAGTAACTAAAGGCTGGTGGGATAGCTCGAGTTTGTCTTGAATCAGTTGGTACACCTTTTCAAGCAGAACCGGCACTACATTTTCACGCGCGGTCATATTCACACTCCACATTAGAATAGTTTTTTTGTAGGGGACACTTAGCAATAAATCTCGCTAGAAGACTCGTCAACTAAGCATAGGTAATGCATGCGCTTATTGTAAAAGCAATATTGAAATTTAGTTAATAAAATTAACGAGAGATAGAGGTGAAATGTTTGATAATGTGACTAAGATTCGTGTTTAACTCACTGTCAAACTAGGTTCTTATAGTGATTCTAACTTAATAAAACGATGATTCTGGTCAGTTGTTAGTCTAAATCGCCCTTTTAAGCCTAACTGACTGAGGAATGGTCGAAATTTGACCGCCGGCAGCTGAATACGCAAACCGTGATCCGTAGTTACCTGCACTGCACTTGCCGCACCAGAATAATGCGCCAAAAACGCTTGATAGCTAATATTGAGTGTGAAGTAGTAATAATTCATAGTCTATTAGGCGTAGTTGGCATCACACCAACTACGCGCTATCGGATTAACTTAGCTTTCTAAAGCCTTTGAAACTTTTTCAAACAAATCTTTGGCTAAGTTCTCCATCGCTTTCAATCCTTCCAGTTCTTTACGGATCAGCGATTGGCGTTCTTGATCGTATTTAGCCAGTTTTAGCAAAGGATCGACCAAACGTGAGGCCACTTGAGGGTTTGTCGTGTTCAATTCACGCAATACTTCCCCAGCAAAGCGATACCCCTCGCCTGACTTGTCGTGGAAGTTCACTGGGTTCATGCCCAAGAATGCCCCAATCAGACTTCGTGTTCTATTTGGGTTTTTCAGACTGAACGCCTCATGGTTCATGGTTTCTCGAACTACAGTCAATGCGTTCTTCGCCGGGTTTGTTCCCTGCATGATAAACCATTTATCCATGACCAAACCATCATGCTTCCACTTATCACTGTAATCTTGCATCAGTGCTTCACGGCAAGGCAATTGCGCTTGGTTGGCAGACGCCATCGCCGCAATGGTATCGGTCATGTTGTTCGACTCTTGGTATTGCTTCAATACCAAATCATTACCCTCTTGAGTATACGCCAGATACGCTAGGCAGATATTGCGTAATGCACGCTGACCAATCGCCGCATGATCAATCGTATACTCAGCTTGCTTCAAGCTATGATAAAGCGCGCTCAACTCATCACTTAGCTGTGTTGCAAGAATGACTTTCAACTGTTTGAGAACTTGAGCAATTGCATCAACGTCGACTTGCTTGTACCAACCAGACACTTCATTGTGGTTTGGCAACGACATGACTTCAGCGATGAACGCGGAATCTAATTCTGCATTAAGAAGCACACCACGGAAGGCATCAACAACCGCCTCAGGCAGTTCTACTTCTTCACCCGCCTGAACTCGCTCAACATTTTGACGAATGTATTTTGCCAGTAACATCTGGCTAGCATCCCAACGTGAAAACTCGTTACGAGCATTGACCATCAGGAACATCAGTTCACGGTCTGAATAGTCGTACTCAAGCTTAACCGGCGCTGAGAATTCACGTAACAAAGAAGGCACTGGCTTTTCTGCCACATTCTCAAACACGAAGGTTTGTTTGTCGGCTTTCACATCCAGCACGTTTCCAACAGGCTCACCAGCAATGATCATTGGGATCACATCACCATTCGCAGCGTAAAGCTCGATATCGAATGGAATATGCAATGGCTGTTTTTCCGCTTGCTCGTGTGTTGGCTCAGTCGACTGCTCAACAGTTAACGCGTAAGTTTGTTTAGTGGCATCGTACTGACTGCTCACACGAAGTGTTGGTGTACCCGACTGGCTGTACCACAAGCGGAACTGTGTTAAATCAACACCCGTTGCATCTTCCATGGCTGAGACAAAATCTTCACAAGTCGCCGCAGTGCCGTCGTGACGCTCAAAGTAGAGCTTCATCCCTTTTTGGAAACCTTCTTCACCCAGTAAAGTATGATACATGCGAATAACTTCACTGCCTTTTTCATACACTGTTAGCGTGTAGAAGTTATTCATTTCAATCACTTTATCAGGGCGAATTGGATGAGACATTGGGCTAGCATCCTCCGCAAACTGCGGCCCACGAATGGTACGCACGTTCTGAATGCGATTCACCGCTCGGGAGCCAAGATCAGAAGAGAATTCTTGATCACGGAAAACGGTTAGACCTTCCTTCAAGCTCAATTGGAACCAATCGCGACAAGTCACGCGGTTTCCTGTCCAGTTGTGGAAATACTCATGACCAATCACGCGCTCAATGCCCAGGTAGTCTGCATCTGTGGCGGTTTGAGAGTTGGCTAAGACAAACTTTGAGTTAAAGATATTGAGGCCTTTGTTTTCCATCGCCCCCATGTTGAAGAAATCAACGGCGACGATCATATAGATATCCAGGTCATACTCGAGATCGAAACGCTCTTCATCCCATTTCATCGAATTGATCAGAGAGGTCATCGCATGTGGCGCGCGATCTAAGTTGCCTTTGTCGACAAAGATTTCAAGATCAACACTGCGACCAGACTTGGTGACAAATTTATCGCGAAGCACATCAAAGTCGCCTGCAACAAGAGCAAACAAGTATGCAGGTTTTGGATGAGGATCTTGCCATTGAACCCAATGACGGCCACCTTCCAGTTCTCCCTCTGCGATGCGGTTACCATTACTCAGCAAATAAGGATATTGTGCTTTGTCGGCAATCACTTTTGTCTGGTAACGCGCTAATACATCAGGGCGATCGAGGTAATAAGTGATTCTGCGAAACCCTTCAGCTTCACATTGCGTACAGAACGCACCGCCAGACTTATACAGACCTTCCAAAGCAGTATTGGCTTCTGGGTCGATTTCTGTCTCAATCGTTAATTTAAATTCTTTCGGCAAACCAGACAAAAGTAATGAGGCCTCTTTGACTTCATAGGCCGTCCAGTTTTCACCGTTAACTTTGACTGATTTAAGTTTCAGCGTTTCACCATCTAACTCAAGGACATCACTCTCGCCCATTTGCTTGACCTCTGACACCGCTGTCACTCGGGTGTTGTGATCATAAAGATCAAAAGTCAGGTCGATGTCGGTAATCGTGTGTGATGGCGCTTTATAATCTTTACGATATTTCGCCTGTGGGGTTTGAGACATATCTATAAATCCTTGTACAGTGAATCAGATTGTGCCCGAAGAGTTTGTGTTACTAAGCAAAACTGTATGTACATACAGTTAAACGCTATTTCTTTCCACTTTATGCATCTGTATGGTAATTATTTCGGGCACAGATAAATTACCTCGGTTACATGTGGTCTGAAAACGAATAAAACAAGGTTTGATACAAAAAAAGGAAGACTAACCATGTAGTCTTCCTTTCTATAAACAAAAATTCTATCACTAACAAATATAGACAAGCGTTATCTAACTCGATTGAGTACGGCAAGCATTTCCCCGCTTTCCTCCTTCAAGGTAAGCTGGTCAGTACCAAGAACATAAGTCGTATCATGCTCGCCGTCTTCATATAAGAGAACGAGATGATTACCTTCTGTGTAGTAGACGCCCTTCTTGACAGATTCGTCACCGCCTTCAGATGTCACTCTAAACATAAAGATAAAATCCGGCTGAAGGATGAGATCCAATTTATTAATTTGATTCGCAACCATACCTTCACCAGATAATGTCTCACTCGACAAAAAAAAATTCCTGCTAAAGCATTTGGAAGGCCTTTCGTAAACATCACACCGTTGAGGTTGAGCATGTGATGGTTACTTTCGTATTGATAAACCTGTGGCTCATCGGTGTTCAAGCCTAGAATAATCGTATCTTCATTCGCGGTGTAAATACCTTCCCAATGATCGACACTGTAATCGCGCTTTTGAATATCAATTTGAAACTCGTACTTAGAGTTAAGTGTCAGTTTAATTGCCCTGAAGTTTTCTCGACTCGACTCTACATCAGGGTTGACTAAGTACCAGTCTCCGAGCAGTAAGGGGGTATCAAAATAGGTTAAATCAGAAGAATGTGTTCCCTGATCTTGCGCTTGTACATTAAACACCATGAGCGCTGTGAGCAAAGTTAAGAGCCATTTCATGTCATATCTCCACACTTTTAAGCTATTTTCTTAAAGCGTAGACATAGAGTTTTATTTGGGCGAATTTTTTTGATTTAAATCACATTATTGTTCAGAGAAAAATAACTTCATCTATACGTCATCTTTCCTTCACCTTGCTATGAGTTAAAAAGAAAAAAGCGAGCGTTAACGCTCGCTTTTTACCATCACACTGTTTTTAGGACGGTTTTTTCAGCATGTCTACCATGATTGCAACAGATTCATCAAGATACGCATCTGGCGTTTCATAGTCTTTGGGCACATCGTCTAACGTTTTAAACGCTTCTTTACCCGCTAATGCTTGGCGTTGATTGATGCGATCTAGGCGCTGCTTATCAGCTTGCTCAGATTCTTGCTTACGCACTTTTTCATTCAAAGAAAGCGTATTGTCGTCTTTCTCTGCTTTGTACTTCGCAATGTCTTCCGCAATAAACTTAAACTCTAGCTCGTTAGCGATCCGCTCATCATGTTTTACACGCAATTGTTCAATCAAAGAATCATTACGTTGTAACACTTGATAATCGGCTTTCTCGATACTGTCCCAAGGTAGAGCATTATCTTCAACACTCTCACCTGTTTCTTCAGGATCAATCGCGGTAGGGAAAGGAATGTCTGGCACGACACCTTTATTTTGCGTGCTGCCTCCATCAATTCGGTAGAATTTTTGGATGGTGTACTGAACATAACCTATTTCTTTGTCAAACAAATCATAGATATGATTCAAAGAACGGTGCTGTTGTACGGTTCCTTTACCAAATGAGTTTTCACCAAGGATAATGGCGCGGCCATAGTCTTGTAGTGCAGCGGCGAAAATTTCAGAAGCAGATGCACTATATCGATTCACCAACACGGTCATCGGGCCTGAATAACTGATTTGTCCATCCGTATCAGCGTTGACTTTCACTCGCCCATAACTGTCACGAACTTGAACCACAGGGCCTTTTTCAATAAACAAACCCGTGAGCGCAGTCGCTTCAGTTAATGCCCCACCACCATTGTTTCTCAAATCAACGATGATGCCGTCGACGCCCTTGCCTTTGAGATCAGTAAGCAGCTTATCTGTGTCGGCAGAAAGACCCACATAAAAACTCGGTACTTCTAGAACACCGATTTTCTTGCCATCTTTTTCAATCACCTCTGCCTTCACTGCTCGGTCTTCCAAACGAATTTTGTCACGCACAATTGTGACAACGTAACTCTTGGAATCTTTTCCTTCTGGCAGAACTTGTAGGTGAACTTTGGTGCCTTTAGGACCTTTAATCAGCTGGACAACATCATCAAGACGCCAGCCGATCACATCAACGATGTCTTTTTTATCTTGGCCAACACCGATGATTCGGTCACCCTCGCCTAACTGTTTACTTTTAGACGCAGGACCACCAGCAACCAAAGAACGGATGACAGTGTAGTCATCCGTCATCTGCAATACAGCACCAATGCCTTCCAGTGACAAGTTCATCTCAGACTGGAATTGCTCAGCGTTTCTTGGTGAAAGATAGCTGGTATGAGGATCCACTTCGCGTGCAAACGCGTTCATGTAAAGTTGAAAAACGTCTTCGTTGCGCGTTTGAGTGATTCTCTTCATCGCGTTGTTGTAACGTTTCTCTAGAATGTCTTTTATTTCTGGCCAATCTTTGCCAGTCAACTTGAGGTTCAGCGCATCGTATTTTACTCGCTGACGCCACAGTTCATTAAGCTCGGTTTGATCCTTTGGCCAAGCCGCATCAGTGCGATCGAGTTCAATCTCATCATCCGTATCAAAGGTGATTTCTTGATCGAGCAGTTTGAGAGCATAAGAGAATCGCTCAAAACGCTTTTTCATTGAGAGATTGTAAACATCAAACGCGATTTGATTGTTGCCTTCTTTGAGTTGGTCATCCAACTCTGTTGACCACTTTTCAAATGAATCAATGTCTGCTTGAGAGAAGATATTCTTATTGTAATCAAGCATTTCTATATAGCGATTAAACATCGCACGAGAGAAATCATCGTTGAAATTAAAATGCTTGTAATGAGAACGAGTAAAACGAGAAGTGACCCTTTTGCTTGCAGTTTCGTGTTGAACTTCAGGTGCAAGTAAAGGGAGATCTTTTTCTGATAGTTTGGCTTCAAGAGCCTGAGCTGATGCTGCTAGCCAAAGGCTAGCAGCAATCAGAGTCACTTTTGAACGGCATTTCATGCGTAGGAGTGTCTCCTTTATGCGCGAAGGTGCTCCGCTTTCACAACCATTTGAAGGCCGTTAGACAGTTGAACTCGCACATCATCCTTATTAATTTCTACGATAGTCGCAGCCATGTTTCCTTTACCCATGTTTACGTTAACCGCTTTACCAGTGATCAATTCATCTGCGTTTAGCGCACGTGTTTCCACAGGTTGTTTCGCAGGCTTTTGCGCCTGAGGTTTGTTCGCACGACGTTGCTGAGGTGCTTTTTTAGCTTTTGGCTTTGACTTCTCTTCGTCACGAGCTTTTTGAGCTTGTTCTTTACGGCGAGCTTGTACCTTAGCTTTGCTTTCCGCTAGCGTTGCTTTCGCATGTTCAACGTGTTCTTCTTCTAGTACACCACACTCGTTACCATCTAGGTCAACACGAGTTGCGCCTAGTTTAACGCCGTGTAGGTAACGCCAAGAAGAAGTGTATTGTCTTAACGCTGCTCGAAGCTGAGTCTTGCTTACTTTTTCATCTTCACTTAGACGTTCAGCAAGATCTTGAAAAATACCAATTTTAAGAGGTTTCGCTTCACCTTCTAAAGTAAAGCACTTAGGGAAACATTCAGCAATATATGCAATAACTTCTTTGCTGTTTTTTAACTTTTCAGTCATGAGTTGTCCTGGTTTGAGCGGCCTGCCCGCGAGCATTAAGATAAAAATATTCTCGTATTATAGAGAGATGCGGGCGAAAAACCACTCTCGTTACCCAATTTATGCGTTGTTCGCGTGTGAATTAAGCAGCTTTTCTACTTCTGCCATGAAAAATGTTAACCCTTGTTCATCAATTTCACTAAATCTGCCCACACTTGGGCTATCAATATCCAGAACGCCAGCCAATTGCCCATTGATTGAGAATGGGATCACGATTTCTGAATTGCTCGCCGCATCGCAGGCAATGTGTCCTTCAAACTCGTGCACATCATGCACTCGTTGAACGGTATAAGTTTGCGCTGCCGTTCCGCACACTCCCCTACCCATAGGAATTCGCACGCATGCTACTTTTCCCTGAAATGGCCCTAAAACCAACTCGTCTTCTTTATATAAGTAAAATCCAACCCAGTTGAGATCGGACATTCCCATGTTCAGCAACGCACTAATGTTTGAAAGATTGGCGATTAAGTCACGCTCTGATTCAATAAGTGCGACTGCTTGTTTGGTGAGTGTTTGGTAATGTTCTATGGTCATATAAAGCTTCCAATTGTTTATTGCACAGCTGAAGCGTGCAGTAATAATTTCCTGAATTTACTTTGGAATAGAGTCAACAGCCGCTAGAATGCTGACTCTAATATAAATAGGACTTATTCTCATTATAATGTTATCGACATCCGACACTATTAGCCGCTCCTGGCTTTTAACACAAGCAAAAAAACACAAATCTAAGCTTGTGTTTGCGAACCTCATTGCCATTGTTGCCACTTTGGTTAGCGTCCCTATTCCTCTACTCATGCCACTCATGGTTGACGAAGTGTTACTTGATCAACCTGGTAAAGGATTGGCAGCCATGAATACCCTATTGCCTCAAGCCTGGCAAACACCGACAGGGTATATCTTCTTGACTTTGCTACTGGTGATCCTGATGCGTATCACCAGCCAAGCATTAAACATTTTACAGAGCCGCCAGTTCACCTTGGTCTCAAAAACCATTACTTATCAAATGCGCGCTAAGATGATCGATAAACTCGGTCGCATCAGTATTCGTCAATATGAAACTCGAGGTAGCGGAGGCATCAATGCGCACCTCATCACAGACATCGAGACCATTGACCAATTCATCGGCAGCACCTTAGCGAAGTTCGTGATTAGCTTGCTTACCGTCATCGGCACTGCAGGTGTTCTCCTATGGCTGGAATGGCGACTTGGCCTGTTTATCCTCTTAGTCAACCCTATCGTTATTTACTTCTCTAGAAAACTAGGCAGCAAAGTTAAACATCTCAAAAAGCGCGAAAACCAAGCATTTGAGCAGTTTCAAAATCGCTTAGTTGAAACCCTTGATGGCATTTATCAATTGAGAGCAGCCAATAAAGAACGAGAGTTTCTCTCTGAGCTCAAACAGCAAGCTGATCAAGTCCGACTCAACGCAGACAAATATGCTTGGCAATCCGAAGCCGCGGGTAGAGTCTCCTTTTTGCTCTTTTTGCTTGGTTTTGAGCTGTTTCGTGCCGTTGCGATGCTCATGGTGCTCTTTAGTGATCTCACTATTGGTCAAATTTTTGCTGTTTTTGGTTATCTTTGGTTCATGCTGACTCCGGTTCAAGAACTGCTCGGTATCCAGTTTTCTTGGTATAGCGCGAAAGCGGCGCTTACCCGCATCAACGCGCTTTTGGAACTGGAGGAAGAGTATAGACCTGAGTCGAAAGTCAATCCTTTCACTGATGGCAAAGAAATTGATGTTTCTGTCGAAAATGTCAGCTTCTCTTACAACCGTGAAACCACTGTATTAAATCAGTTGAATTTACGAATCCCTGCGGGAAAGAAAGTCGCGCTGGTTGGTGCCAGCGGTGGCGGGAAGTCCACACTAATTCAACTGCTAATTGGTGTGTATCGGCAAGATGGCGGTACTATTCGCTACAATAATGAATCCACAGATGACATTGGATTTGAGCTGATTCGAGAAAAAATTGCTGTTGTATTACAACAACCTATACTATTTAATGACAGCCTGAGGCATAATCTGACCCTTGGTGGTGACTATGACGAAAGCACGCTTTGGCAAGCGTTGGAAATTGCTCAGTTACAAGATGTCATCACGCAACTGACGGATGGTTTAGAAACTCAAGTGGGCCGCAACGGTATTCGTTTATCCGGAGGCCAAAGACAGCGTTTAGCCATTGCTCGCATGGTATTGAGTGATCCTCAATTCGTGATTTTGGACGAAGCGACGTCAGCGCTAGACACGGCAACAGAAGCCGCGCTGCATAAAGCGTTGAACGAATATTTGAAAGGTAGGACAACCCTAATCGTTGCACATAGGTTGTCAGCGGTTAAACAAGCGGATTTGATCTATGTATTGGAAGATGGGCAAGTTACACAAACAGGGACACACACCGAGTTGGTTGAACAAGACGGCCTCTACCAAACGCTTTATGGCAGTGTTCAATCTCACGCAAGTTGAACATCTGCTCCTATTGACATCGATTGAGCGAAGAACACTTATTAACGAGAGGTCGCAATGACCTCTCCTACTCCACAGCCAGCACCCGACCAACACAGCACTCGAATAGAAAATGTACGGCTTTGCCAAGGCTGTGAGCTCCCCGTTGACGTCATCTCTGTCAGAAAAGGACGCAGTGCTTTTTGCCCTCGATGTGGAACCCAGCTCTATCGTGGTGGCAACCCAAGCCTTTCTGGTAACCTCGCCATCGCGATCACCTGTTTGATGCTGTTTATCCCTTCTCACTTTTTTAACTTTATCAGCATTCGACTTTTTGGCGTCATGATCCCTGCAACACTCCCATCCGGTATGTTGACTTTAATGGATGAGGGCTTTGTCGCGCTGTCTTTGCTGATCATGTTCTGTAGCTCGCTCGCTCCCTTGCTGGTTTGCAGCTCAGTGGTATTGGCTCATGTCGCACTCAAATACAAATGGTTTAACGCCTTTAAGCATTCGCTGAATATTGTTCAAAATCTAAAGCACTGGATGATGCTCGATGTCTTCCTCGTCAGCATTGCTATTTCTTGTTTCAAGTTGCAGGACTATTCAGACATTTTTGTTGGCCCTGGTTTGATAGGACTGCTGCTGCTGCAGTTATTCAGCGTGTTACTCATTACTCGCGTCAGTGTCAGACGATATTGGGAGGCGTGGCATGCAGAAAGCCACTATCGACTCGCTGAAAAGCACATTCATTGCCATAGTTGTCATCTGTCACAACCTGAGCAAACCAATTGCGTTCGCTGTAGAAAGCCTCTGCACCACCGAAAGCCCCATTCGCTGCAAAAAACATGGGCCTATCTGATCGCTGCGACTGTCGCTATTTTCCCGGCGAACTTAATTCCGATTTCAATCCTCATCACAAACGGACAGAGACTTGAAGACACCATTTACTCCGGTGTCGCTGCATTAATAAAAAATGGTATGCACGGTATCGCCGCCATTATTTTTATTGCCAGTATTGTTGTGCCTGTCGCCAAGATTTTGGGCCTGACATACATACTGCTTTGCATTCATTTCAAGCGCACGATTTACCACCGTCAGCGGATGACCATTTATTTCTTCGTAAAATGGATTGGCAAATGGTCGGTGATGGACCTGTTTGTCATTTCGATCATGATGACCTTGGTCGACCGAGGTCAAATTCTCGATTTCACACCCGGGTATGGAGCGGTCGCGTTTGGTATGGTGGTTGTGTTAACCATGTTAGCCGCAGAAAGTATCGATCCCCGATTGATCTGGGATAACTACTCAGATGTAAAAAAAGATGAGTCATTGCATGAGCAAACAAAATAGTTCGCAGAGTTCGTATACACCAGATGTCCGCAAGAACAAAGGGATATCCCCCCTTTGGATTTTGCCCATCCTCACGATGTTATTAGCCGGATGGCTAGTCGCCAAAGCGATACACGATGCTGGTGAACGAGTACAAATCTATTTCTCCGATGCTCAAGGTCTGGTCGCGGGACGCACTACTATTCGCTACCAAGGTTTAGAAGTCGGTATGGTACGAGACATCAACTTATCGAAAGATCTATCCAATATCTATGTCGATGCCGATATTTACCCCGAGGCCACTCAATTACTGGGAAAAAACACCCGTTTTTGGTTGGTGAAACCAACGGCAAGCTTATCGGGTATTTCAGGATTAGATGCGCTGGTATCGGGTAACTATATCGCCATTCAACCAGGCGCTGACGACGATGAGGCAGAAAGCGTCTTCTATGCTTTAGACAGTGCTCCGACGGATATTCTCGCTGACAAAGGATTAACCATCACCTTGCGCGCGCGAGACTTGGGTGGCGTCTCGATTGGCTCAAAAATTGTCTATAAAAAAATCCCTATTGGGGAAGTCTACAGTTACCGCCTTGCAGAAAATGGCAAGTCGGTGACAATCTTAGCCCGTATCGACGATGAATATCGGCACATCATCAACCAACAGAGCCGCTTTTGGAATGTCAGTGGCATTGGCGCAAGTATTGGTTTTGAAGGGGTTGATGTTCGCCTTGAGAGTATGAGCGCCCTTTTTAGTGGTGCCATTGCCGTGGATTCACCTGATGACGGTGAACCGGTTGAAAAGAATGCGCAATTTCGCTTATACCGGGACTTAAAGACCGCCGGCCGCGGTATTTCTGTTCAGATCACGTTACCAGATGGGCACAATATCAGCTCCAATGGTGCCCCTATCATGTACCGAGGCATCGAGGTGGGTGAAATCACCAATCTCTCCCTCTCTGACGGAAGAGAAATGATCATTGCTAACGCAGCAATCCAGCCCGCCTTCAGCGACATGCTCACCACAGGCAGTGACTTTGTACTAGAAGAGGCGAAAGTTTCTCTCTCTGGAGTGGAAAACATTAGCAACTTGGTGCGCGGTAACTTTCTCACGTTAGTGCCAGGTGAAGGTGATAAATCTCGTCGATTCACAGCCATTAAAAAAGATGACTACGCGCAACAACAAGCAAAGTCGGTTTCCATTCGTTTGATTTCCGAAAGCTCTTACGGTTTGGATGCTGGTGCAAACCTGCTCTATAAAGGTATTGTGGTCGGATCGATCACTAAAGTAGGACTCATCAGTAAAACATCGGTAGAGAGTAGCAATCACGAAGTTTTTCTTGATGTACTGGTTGATCAACAATACGCACATCTCATTCGCGCAAACAACCGATTCTTTGTAACGGGCAGTGCGACAGCAGAACTCACAGAGTCAGGGCTAAATGTGACCGTTCCTCCAGCGAAACAACTGCTTACCGGCTCAATCAGTTTCATCAGTGAAGGGAAGCCGCAGGCGAATCAAGCCTACCAGTTATTCCAAAGCCGTTCGCTGGCTGAACTGGCAAAATTTAACCAAAGTGGCTCACAAACTCTAACGCTGTTCGCCTCTGAGTTGCCTCCTATTTCCAAAGGTAGCCCTCTTCTTTACCGCAACTTGACGGTGGGCAATGTTTCCGATTTTTCCTTGGCAAACGGTGGTGTAGAGGTTTCAATCAGCATCGAGAATCGTTATAAGCATCTCATCAATGATCAAACGGTTTTTTGGAACCGCTCGGGCGTCGAAGTGGACGCCAGCTTGGCCGGGGTGGCAATCAAAGCCGCTCCGCTTAAAACACTACTACAAGGTGGAATTGCTTTTGACACGGTCGCAGGCATTGAGAACAAAACTGGACAGCATTGGAAACTCTATCCGGACCAAAACCAAGCGCGCAAATTTGGCCGAATCATTACACTCAGAACCGATGGAGGGCAATCCCTCAGCAAGGGAATGGCGATCCAATATCAAGGGGTCAAGGTAGGAGAAATCACGCTAGTGGCGCCTGATTTCAACAAAGGCATCGTAGAGGCATCAGCAAGAATTCTGCCAGAATACGTTGCCAATGTGGCTTTGCAAGGTTCTCATTTTTGGTTAGCGGAACCCAAGATTGGCCTAAATGGGGTAAAAAACATCGACGCCCTAATCAGCAAATACATCCAGGTAGAGCCAGGAAAAGGGAAAGCGGCATTCAGTTTTGAATTAGCCAATAAGCCACCTCATCCAACGGGAACTGTGTTTACACTACAAAGTGAGCATCGTGGCTCGGTCAGTGTTGGAACGCCGATTCTTTATCGCGATATGGAAGTGGGCAGCGTGACCGATGTCCAGCTTGGTAAGTTTGCTGATCGTGTTGTCTTTAGTATCGAGATTCAAAACGAATACGCTTATTTGGTCAGACAAAACAGCCTGTTTTGGAATGTGTCTGGCGTAGACGTTTCAATAGGCCTATCCGGTGCAAACATCAAAGCGGGCTCATTTGATAGCTTGGTTCGAGGTGGCATTGCCTTCGCAACTCCACCGCAAAAACAACTCGAGCCTATCGCGCAGCAAGGCCAAGCATTTTTCCTCTACGACAAAGCCGAGGAAGATTGGAAAAAGTGGCGAACGGCCATTCCTAAACCTTAGTTTGACTCTAAATGCAGCTTTCGGGCTGCATTTTTATTTTTGTCTGCTCGCCAATTCGTTTATCATTCCCCTCCCATATTGGCACCTGGAACCCTACTGTGCATTCAAACGTCTATCTGCCAGAAACCTTTCTGGAAAAAATCAAAACCATCCTACCTAGCGCCCTGAACATGGACGACTTTATCGCCTACTGTCAGCAGCCACTGCGTAAAAGTATCCGCGTCAACACGCTCAAGATCTCCGTTGATGCCTTTCTTACCATCGCGCAAGAGAAAAGTTGGACGCTTCACCCTGTTCCTTGGTGTGAAACCGGTTTTTGGATTGAGGCAGATGAAAGCAAAGTACCGCTTGGCAACACGGCTGAGCACATGTGCGGTTTGTTCTATATTCAAGAAGCCAGCTCAATGATGCCAGTTAGCGCGCTCTTTCTGGGTGAAAACCAATTTGAATCGGTGCTGGATACCGCCGCGGCACCTGGCTCTAAAACCACACAAATAGCAGCATTAATGAACAACCAAGGCATTTTGGTCGCGAACGAGTATGCTGCAAGCCGAGTGAAAGTGCTTCACGCCAACATTGAACGTTGTGGTGTTCGAAATGCAGCATTGAGTAACTTTGATGGCCGTGTGTTTGGTGGTTGGCTACCAGAATCGTTTGATGCTGTGTTGCTTGACGCCCCTTGCTCAGGCGAAGGCACCGTGCGCAAAGACGAAGATGCAATGAAAAACTGGTCCCAAGAATCAGTACTTGAAATTGCGGCGACACAAAAAGATTTGATCGAAAGTGCATTTCAAGCGCTCAAACCGGGTGGTGTCATGGTTTACTCGACCTGCACATTGAGCGAAGAAGAAAACCAGCAAGTTTGTCACCATCTAAAACACACTTTTGGCGATGCCGTGGCGTTTGAAAGTTTGAGCTCGCTCTTCGATGGCGCAGAGAAAGCGCTAACCGAAGAAGGGTTTCTGCATATTTTCCCGCAAGTGTACGACAGTGAAGGTTTCTTCGTCGCGCGTATTCGCAAACTGGCGTCGGTCAACACTCCAGACGTCAACAAGAAAATGGGTAAGTTTCCATTTCAAAAAGCGAGTAAAAAAGAGAGTGCCTTGATTGAGAAATCCCTCTCTGATTCACTTGATATCAGTTTACCCACGGACAGCACCATTTGGTTACGAGACAACGATGTTTGGCTCTTCCCTAATGCTTTAGAACCCATGCTGGGTGAACTGCGCTTCTCTCGTATGGGGATCAAGCTGGCTGAAAAGCACAAGAATGGCTATCGTTGGCAGCATCAGATTGCAACAACATTAGCCAGCGGCGATGAGAAAACCGTTGTGGACATCGACACCGATGCCGCACGCGAATGGTTTATGGGTCGTGATATTTACCCAGACAACAGTGGCAAAGGTGAAGTTTTCGTCCGCTACCAAGGTGCCATTATCGGCTTGGGAAAATGGGTCAGTAACAAAATTAAGAATGGTTTGCCAAGAGAGTTGGTCAAAGATAAGAATTTGTTCTAGTTATAAGACCGCTTCCAAAAACAAATGAGTTCGACGCGTCGAACTAAGCAGCTCTAAAAGCCTGTACTACAATTAAGATTAGTTGAACGTGAAAGTGTTGGAGAGAATCCCCCTCAAGTAACTTTCCCAGACTTTACGGCACAACACAATTTAGCGCAGGCTCTTACGAGCCACTTCCCCTGGGCCCAACGATGGAAGCGATGGGCCTTTTTTTATATTAACGTTACATTTCGCTTATAACTGCCAGTTAACGACAACAACAGGCAATGATTTACTAACGAAGAATGCGATATGGCCACTATTTCACTAAACGAATGCCATCATCTTCAATCGTGATTTTTCCAGTTTTAAACAGACCACCAATCGTCTTTTTATAAGTGCCCTTACTGGTGCGGAATGCTGCAAAAATAGCATCAGGGCTGGATTTGTCATTAAGTGGTAAGAAGCCGCCTTTCTTTTCAAGTAGTTCTAGCACTTTTTCTGACAAATCATCCATCTTCGCGACGCCAACCTTCTGCAACGACAAATCAATTTTTCCATCTTCACGGATGTTCTTAATGAAGCCTTTCAGCTTCTTGCCAATAAACAGCTTGCCAAAAACATCCGATGGAAAAATCATGCCCCAGTGTGAACCATTGACAATCGCTTTGAAGCCCAACTGACTGCGCTCAGCAATGATCAGATCCACTTGCTCGTTGCGGGTGTAGTTCGCCGGTGTTTTATCAAGTAGCTTATTGAATTTGGTGGTGCCGACAATTCGGCCAGAGGCTTTATCGGTGTACACATACACGAGAATCGATTGACCAGCGGTAAAACGGCTGCGTTGCTCACTGTATGGCACCAGTAGATCTTTCTCTTTGATGCCCCAGTTAACAAAAGCACCCGTGCTGTTGACACCCTCAACCTTCATCAAGCCCCATTCGCCCACTTGTGCGATTGGCGTTTCAGTTGTAGCTGCCAATTGATTGTCGGAGTCAAAGTAAATAAAAACATCGATTTGAGCGCCGACGTCACAGCCTTCTGGCACATGTTTGTTTGCCAGTAAAATGCTGCCGTAGTCTTTTCCATCTAGGAATACACCAAAATCTGTGCGTTTAGTTACTTCTAAGTTGTTAATTTGACCAACTTTAATCATTGAATATATCTCACTGCAAATTTGCAGAGATTATACGTTATCTCTGCTATTCTTGCGCAAGTCTCAATACAATTATTTATCAAATAGGGTATTTCGTTGATTTCAGTCGATAAACAAGACTCCATCACCCTCAAGATCAGCCATATTATGGGGGCAAGTAAAAAACTCGATCTCGACTTCTACCTATTCGTACCTGGAGAGCTTGGGCTAACGCCTGAAGTTCTCTCTGAATCTGAGTTTTACTATACCTCTGTGGTGCAAAAGCGTTCTTATTACAGTGACAAAACGCTACTGCCTTTAGTTCACAGCCGATTAGCACAGCGGGGGCGTTTATCCAACACTCAGTATCGTGTTAGCTTGAGTTTGTTTGCCTATCAGTACGTGATCGCACTTGATAAAGCCGTGGCTAAACTGAATGAGCAATCCAGTGACGGCGTCACCGAAGATCAAGTCGATGAAGTGATTGAGATTTCTCTCGATATCCTCAAAAGACTGCGCCGCTCTATCCCGTATGAAGAAATTCTCAAGCGTTATTACGTCAACATCGATAACTATCTTTCTTGGTACACAGAACAAAAATTTCTTGCCTTGGTTGCCCACTTACCACGTGAAGGCGATTACAGCACCATCAAGGATCGCTTAATCACTCTCTGCGAAAAAGAGCAAGCACATCGAAAACTCAATAAGTACAACTCATCCAACGCAGCGGACGATGCAACGCGCATGACCAATAAAATGCGCCTTTTGCGGCGTTTGATTGAACATCCCATTGTTCTTAATGAGAAAAGTGTTTCATTGGGAAACAACATCAAACGGGTGATTAAAGGACTGGCAACCGGTCTTGTGATGGTATTTGTGACCACAACTGTGATTTCTGCGCGAGACTATCTTGGAGAAATTTCCGCATCGTTTATCGTGGCTATGTCGGTGATCTACGCGCTTAGAGAGATCTTTAAAGACGACTTACGTGACATGATGTGGCGTTGGATCCGCAAAGGTAAGCCGAAGTGGCGTCGCAAATACACCGACCCCACGACAGGGAAAGAGGTCGGCCACAAGTTGGAATGGTTAGATTACACCGTCATCAATAAACTGCCGGATCGCATTCAAGCTATTCGGAAACGACGCGTGGTTCAGCGTGAAGAGCAAATTCTTCACTACCACGCCAAAACGGAAATGTCGACGTCTCGCTTTTTGAGTGGCTATGAGCAAACACGCGAAACATTCAACATCAGTTTAAGACCATTTACACGTTTGATGGACAAAGGCAGCAACCGTATCTATCGGCTACAAGATGGGCAAGTCAGTCGCGAATCAGTGGAAAAACGCCATCTCTTTAATCTGATTGTGAAAGAAAACACCCACCAAGGTGAGCCCGTTTACTACCGCTGGAAAATTGTCATGAATCGCTCGAAAATTGTTGCCATCGAGAAAATCGAACAACCTGAAACCTAGCGTTACGCCCTAGGCGTCACTTTTTTAATCGATAGGGTTAAATCAAATTCGGCCATCGGCTCATCCCCATGCAAGGTGGGACAAAGCGCGGTAATTCGAACATCTTGATTAACCCTTTCACCTGTTTGCATGGTTTGAGCCAGCATTTGGTCGATCAAAGGGCCATCATGGCAAACAAAATGCACATCCGCCTCTGGCCTTTTAAGAAATTCCGCCTTAACGCCCTTAAACGCCAAGGAAATTTTCTCTCCTTGATTTTTGGCTTTGCTCATCGCCAAAAAACCACCTGCCACATCCGCACCAACCGCTAATGCGCCGAAGTACATACTATTCAGGTGGTTCTTTGTTCGTTTTCTTAGGGGGATTTTCACTTCGACCATGTTTTCATCAATAGCAATGATTTTGGGGCGACACAACCAGATCAGTGGGACTTTTGAAAACCCAAACATATTGAGATAAAGATTGGCTTTTTGTAGTGACGTAAGCATAGTGGCGTTTCCTTATAACTAGTCTGACCAGTTTCCTGCGCACAGCACCAGTTGTCAAAGAGTTGTTAACAAAAATCATCAGGTCGCTGAGTCGATCACGAATTTATCCCCGCGATTCATCATCAATTCAGTGAAAAATGTTCATTAACTCCCTTTTCATTAAGGCTTTTATTTATTAACAGTTGCTCATACCGTTTCACTTACGCTTATATTCATTTTAATTCACGCTAGCTTTACAGTTTGACACGGAAATAGATCCGTAAGATTCCAGTTAAATGGTTTATTCCTGAGACTAATTCCGTTATCTTTACCGCTTCGTTATAAATACCAAAGCTATCACATGCCACTAAAAACCGATGAATTGAGAACCCAACCTTTGGGTCCAATGCCAACTCCTGCTGAGTTGAGCCAAGCCCATCCGATTACCGACGATGTGGCCGAGCGAATTGCGAAATCTCGCAGACAAATTGAAGATATTTTAACGGGTAAGGACAACCGCCTTTTGGTGATTGTCGGTCCTTGCTCTGTGCACGATACTGAAGCCGCGATTGATTACGCGACGCGTTTGAGCTCGATTCAAGAGCAGTATCGCGATGAGCTGTTCATCGTTATGCGCACCTACTTTGAAAAACCACGCACTGTGGTGGGCTGGAAAGGCCTCATAACCGACCCAAATCTGGATGGCTCGTACGCACTAGAAGCTGGCCTGCATAAAGCACGTAAGCTATTGCTCGACATCAACAAACTTGGCCTTGCTACCGCAACTGAGTTTCTTGACATGATCACCGGTCAATATATTGCTGATTTGATCACTTGGGGCGCGATTGGAGCTCGAACCACTGAATCGCAAATTCACCGTGAAATGGCATCTGCACTCTCCTGCCCGGTTGGCTTTAAAAACGGCACCAACGGCAACGTGAAAATTGCGATTGACGCAATTCGCGCATCAAAAGCTTCGCATTACTTCTACTCTCCAGATAAAAATGGCCGCATGACCGTTTACCGCACCAGTGGTAACCCATATGGACACATTATTCTGCGTGGTGGTGATACCGGCCCTAACTTTGATGCAAAATCGGTTGAGTCTGCCTGTCAATCACTGGCTGAGTTCGATTTGCCACAGCGTTTGATCGTTGATTTCAGTCACGCGAACTGTGAAAAGCAACATCGCAAACAGCTCGATGTCGCGCAAGACATTTGTAACCAGCTAAAAGCAGGCAGCACTTATATCGCAGGCATCATGGCAGAAAGCTTCATTACCGAAGGCAATCAGCCGATGACTGATCTTGATAACTTGACCTACGGCCAATCGATCACTGACCCTTGCCTAAGCTGGGAACACACAGCGCAAATGCTGGATATGCTTGCGACTGCTGTAAAAGAAAGCCGTTAAGATAATAACTATAGGAACTTAAACCATGCCGTCATTTGACATTGTTTCTGAAATCGATACCGTTGAACTACGCAACGCTGTAGACAACTCAAACCGTGAGCTTTCGACTCGTTTTGATTTTCGTAACGTGCAAGCTAGCTTTGAGCTAGTAGAGCAAACGGTAAAAGTCTCTGCTGAAGGTGACTTCCAGTTAAAGCAAATGCGCGATATTTTACGTGGTCACCTTGCTAAACGTGGCGTTGACGCAAACTCTATGGATGCGAAAACGGCTGAGCAGACAGGCAAAAATTGGCATCAAGACATTGTTTTCCTGCAAGGCATTGAAACGCCAATGGCGAAAAAAATCGTTAAGCTGATTAAAGATGCCAAACTGAAAGTACAAGCTTCTATCCAAGGCGACAAAGTTCGCGTAACGGGTAAAAAACGCGACGATTTGCAAGAAGCTATTGCAGCAATTCGTGCCGCAGAACTTGGCCAACCGTTCCAGTTCAATAACTTCCGTGATTAGTGCATCGAACGGAATAAACAAAGCCTCTATCTAATAGAGGCTTTGTTCAATTAATAAGCCAAAAAAGAATGGCTGAACACTGCCAGTGATATGGAATCTTGTTGACTGTTCACCGCCAACAGAGCATCACTTACACACTAAGTGACTCATCAAATCAACTAGGCTTTTTCAACATGTTGAATGCTTCCCAACGCCACCAATAGGCAATCTAAAGAGCCCTATCGCTCAATCACCAAATCACCCTGCTGAAGAAAACTGAACTCATTGCTTCCAGATGGAAACAAGACACAAATCTTAATCGGTTCGTTTTTGGCTTCCTGTAGCTTTTCAGCAAGCTGTGCGGGAGACGTGTAACTGAAACGAACAGCATCTCTTCGCACCATTTCCAAAAACGGTTCAGACAACGCTTTTGGAGCAAGGACCAACTCTGCTTTCTGCATATAGCGCAAGGCCTTAATAGGTAACATTTCAACATCATCACTGCATGCAATCCAAGTGCACTGAACGTTACGTTGTATCGCCCCTTCAAGGGCCGGCAAAAATAGCTTGTCAAGCTGCTGTTTGTCGCTGGCTAACTTTACCTCTGACAAATCAAAAAACGCTTCCCAAAATGTGCGTCGTTCGTCAATGCTCTCAAAACGCTGTTTCACGGCATGACGTTTTGATTCGGCAAAATCAGCCAATAAACTCAGATTCTGTGGCAATATCGCCTCGAGCGACTCACGAATATTGCGAATCAAAACCGGTGAGGCACCACCACTAGATATTGCAATCTGCACTCGACCACGCACTATCATCGATGGAGTAATGAAATCACAATATGGCTTATCATCTACCACATTTACCAACAAGTTACGCTGTTTTGCGTCTCGATAGACTTGATGATTGAGAGAGGGATTATTGGTGGTAGCCCAAACCTGGACATAATGCCCATCCATCAATTCAGAAGAGTAAAAGTTCTTAACCCAGTAGCAAGCACCTTCTTTCACCCATTGCATCAACTCTTCAACCAACGTCGGGGAAACGATCGTTACTTTTGCACCTGCTTTTAACAAAGCCTCAATCTTGCGACTTGCAACTTCCCCTCCACCAACAACAAGTACGGGTTTGTTTTCTAGATCCATGAAAAGAGGAAAATATCGCATTTCGATCCCTGTCTATTGTTTCTCACTACGAGGCTCATCGTAACAGATTTGGTGCATAAATATCATCACAAAGTGGCACAACAAATAATTTTCGTTCAAATTTCAAGCCATTTTTGGTTGATTAATCCAATATCCACAACTCAAGCAAACTGAAAGTCGGCAATACTATTAATATATTTAACAAAAGCTCTCCTGCACCAAAGTATAAACCTGTTGCACTATTTACAATCGGTTAACACTTCGTCATTCTAATTACTGTTGGGTTTGTGATTACTCTCAAAAATCTTTTTAAATTATACATTTGAGAAATCCACAATCCTTTCCTACGCTTATAAATAATTGATTTTTGGATAGCCGTTTTTAGCCAAAATCAATCAGTTAGGATACGCACACAACTTTTGAGCACGTTGTATCAGGTTTTACCTGGTCTAACATGGATCATACAGGAAGGATACAAATGGCAAATAAATTAACAATTTTGGCTTCATTGGTAGCGGCTTCTACTGCTATGTTGTCATCAAATGCATTCGCTGCAGAAACCACTCTAGACAAAGTGATGAAACAGGGCTTTGTTACCTGCGGTGTCAGTACTGGTTTACCTGGTTTTTCTAACCCTAACTCCAAAGGAGAATGGGAAGGGATTGACGTAGAATACTGCCAAGCGATTGCAGCTGCAGTGTTAGGCGACAAAACCAAAGTTAAGTTTGTTCCACTTACTGCAAAAGAGCGTTTTACCGCTCTACAATCAGGCGAAATTGACGTTCTATCTCGCAACACCACATGGACTCTACAACGCGACGCTGCTCTTGGTCTTAATTTCGTAGGCGTAAACTATTACGATGGCCAAGGCTTCATGGTGAAAAAAGATCTTGGCATCAAGAGCGCGAAAGAGCTCGATGGTGCTTCAGTGTGTGTGCAATCTGGTACCACAACCGAACTTAACCTTGCAGACTACTTCCGCAACACAGGTATGAGCTACAAGCCTGTTGTGTTTGATACGGCAGCACAAACCTCAAAAGGTTTTGATGCTGGTCGTTGTGACGTGCTTACAACTGACCAATCGGGCCTTTATGCGCTTCGTCTAAACCTTGAAAAGCCTGATTCAGCCGTCGTTCTTCCGGAAATTATTTCAAAAGAGCCTCTTGGACCTGTTGTTCGCCAAGGTGACGATCAGTGGTTCAACATCGCTAAGTGGACACTCAATGCGATGATCAACGCAGAAGAGTACGGTATCACCTCTAAAAACGCGGAAGAAATGCTTAAGTCCGACGATCCAAACATCAAACGCATCCTAGGTATCGATGGCCCTAAAGGTAAAGGTCTAGGCATTCGTGACGATTGGGGTTACCAAGTCGTGAAGCAAGTAGGCAACTATGGGGAAAGCTTTGAGCGAACTGTTGGTACGGGCTCTCCACTGCAAATTTCACGTGGTGTGAATGCACTGTGGAATGCTGGTGGCTTCATGTACGCGCCACCGATCCGTTAATCACTTCCTACTATTAAATGGGCGGACAAGTGCCGCCCTTTTTTCTAGATAATGGATTAGAGGTTATTGTTGTATGAACCCTGATAAAAACATCTCGTCAAGTGCTCCCGCTAAGCCGGCAGCGGTAGGCAATCTGATTTACAACCCCACTTTTCGTTCGGCCGTTTTCCAAGTTATTGCTATTTTGGCGTTGGTCTTCTTCTTCTACACCATCATTAACAACGCACTTACTAACTTGAGTTCTCGAGGCATTGCAACCGGTTTTGACTTTCTGTCTCAAGAGGCTGGATTTGGTATCGGTTTAACCTTGATTGAGTACAATGAAACCTACTCTTATGGTCGTACTTTTATCATCGGCTTACTGAACACCGCGTTAGTCTCCTTTTTAGGTATTATTCTTGCCACATTTCTTGGCTTTGTCATTGGCATTGCTCGCTTATCCTCAAACTGGTTGGTGAGCCGTTTCGCAGCGGTCTATATCGAAATTTTCCGCAACGTTCCCTTGCTACTGCAGATATTCTTTTGGTATTTCGCAGTACTTCAAGCTCTTCCCTCTCCGAGACAAAGTATCAGTTTGGGTGAAGCGGTATTTTTGAACGTGCGTGGATTGTTCTTGCCTAAACCCATTTTCGAATCAGGTAGTGCATTTATTTTTGCTGCCTTGTTCGCTGGGATGATCGCCACCTTAGTGATTGGTGTCTGGGCTAAAAATAAGCAGAAGTTGACCGGTCAACAAACACCGATGGGACGTATTGCGCTCGCACTCATTGTAGGTTTACCTGCCGTCGTCTATTTTATTTCCGGTATGCCGATATCGACAGAATACCCACAACTCAAAGGTTTTAATTATCAAGGTGGTATTAGCATCATTCCAGAGCTAGCGGCACTGCTGCTTGCGCTGAGTATTTATACCGCAGCCTTCATTGCTGAGATTGTTCGCTCTGGCATTAACGCAGTGAATCATGGCCAAACCGAGGCCGCAATGTCTTTAGGCTTGCCACGTTCCCGCACGCTCAAGTTGATTATTATTCCCCAGGCACTACGGATCATTATTCCTCCACTCACCAGCCAATACTTGAATCTGACAAAGAACTCATCGCTAGCGATGGCGATTGGTTATCCAGATTTGGTGTCCGTATTTGCCGGAACAACGCTCAACCAAACAGGACAAGCCATTGAGATCATTGCGATGACGATGGGTGTGTACTTGACGTTGAGCTTGACCACTTCCGCATTGATGAATATTTACAATAAAAAAGTCGCTTTGGTGGAGAGATAAAATGAAAGTACATCAATTTCAGCCAAATCTTCCACCGCCAGCCAACACCGTGGGTGTTTTGAGTTGGATGAGGAAGAATTTGTTTAACAGCCCAGTAAATTCAGTCCTAACCATCATACTTGCTTACTTTGCAATAAGTGCATTCTGGTACATCTTGGATTGGGCGTTTTTGAAAGCAGATTGGATTGGCACCACCCGCGATGCATGCAGTCGTGAAGGTGCTTGCTGGGTGTTCATTAGTGTGCGTTGGGAGCAGTTCATGTATGGGTTTTACCCACAAGAAGAACTGTGGCGCCCTCGCCTGTTCTACATTACGCTGGCGATTTTCACTGTGCTACTCGCCTATGAGAAAACACCAAAACGAATGTGGATTTGGTTGTTCTTTGTCAACATCTATCCTTTTATAGTGGCTGGATTACTCTATGGCGGCGTATTCGGTTTAGAAGTAGTGGAAACCCACAAGTGGGGCGGTTTACTCGTTACTTTAATCATTGCGCTAGTGGGGATAGTCGTTTCACTTCCAATTGGTGTTGCCCTCGCTTTGGGTCGTCGCTCTGATATGCCCATTATTAGAAGCTTGTGTACCGTGTATATCGAGGTATGGCGTGGTGTGCCGTTGATTACAGTGCTTTTCATGGCTTCAGTTATGCTGCCACTCTTCTTGTCCGAAGGGTCAGAAACGGATAAGTTGATTCGAGCCTTGATTGGCGTGGTGATGTTCAGTGCAGCCTACATGGCAGAAGTAGTGCGTGGCGGCCTGCAAGCGATACCAAAGGGCCAATACGAGGCAGCAGACGCTTTAGGGCTCACGTATTGGAAAAAAATGGGCTTAATTATTCTGCCGCAAGCGCTGAAAATTACCATTCCGTCCATCGTAAACACCTTTATTGGCCTCTTTAAAGACACCAGCCTTGTACTGATCATCGGTATGTTCGATGTGTTGGGCATTGGTCAAGCAGCAAACACCGATCCTGAGTGGCTTGGTTTTGCTACAGAAAGTTATGTATTTGTCGCGTTAGTGTTCTGGATATTTTGTTTTGGCATGTCGAGATACTCGATATGGCTAGAAAATAAACTACACACCGGTCACAAACGATAATTCAGAAAACTCAAGGACGTATTATGACGCAACAACAAGATTACATGATCCAACTGAAGGATATGAATAAGTGGTACGGTGAGTTTCACGTACTAAAAAACATCAACTTGAATGTGAAGAAAGGCGAAAAAATTGTAATTTGTGGACCATCAGGTTCAGGCAAGTCAACCATGATTCGCTGCATCAATCGCTTAGAAGAACATCAAGCTGGCCAGATCATCGTTTCTGGTAATGAACTGACCGAAGACCTAAAAAACATCGAAGCAGTGAGACGAGAAGTTGGTATGTGTTTCCAACATTTTAACCTCTTCCCTCACCTAACGGTTTTGGAAAACTGCACACTAGCGCCGATTTGGGTGAAGAAAATGCCAAAGGAGGAAGCTGAAGCCATCGCAATGAAATATCTCGAACGTGTAAAAATCCCAGAGCAAGCGGACAAATACCCAGGCCAGCTTTCTGGTGGACAACAGCAACGCGTTGCCATTGCTCGTTCATTGTGTATGAGCCCTAAAGTGATGTTGTTTGACGAACCGACATCTGCACTTGATCCAGAAATGGTACGTGAGGTGTTGGATGTTATGGTTGAACTGGCAGAAGAAGGCATGACCATGTTGTGTGTAACCCACGAAATGGGCTTTGCAAAAGAAGTTGCCGATCGGGTGATTTTCATGGATGCCGGGGAGATCATTGAAGAAAACAATCCGAAAGAGTTTTTTGAGAATCCTCAATCGGACCGTACACAAAACTTCCTTGCACAAATTTTGCACCACTAATGCGAACCACCTAGTAAAAGAGGCGTTTTATCCGCCTCTTTTTTCGTTTTAAGTGGAAATAAAGTGTTACAAACTGGATTGTGCATAACTCATTATTTCTACTATCATTTTGGCTAGGTAAAAATAAACTCAGGCTTGATTTTTGGAACTATCGGCCTCATATATAGACATATAAATTAAACATACCTTCAAGAGGAAGATTATGAACAGTCCTATGTTTACTCGCACATCGAGTATGGAAAGTACTCTTCAAACCAATAAGGTTTTGAAAAACACGTACTTTCTGCTCTCTATGACCCTTGTGACCAGCGCTATCGCCGCGGTTGCAACTATGGCTATAGGTATTTCTCCGATGATGGCACTTGTGATGCAAGTCGCTGCAATCGGCATTCTGTTTTTTGCTCTACCACGTAGCATTAACTCATCAATGGGCATTGTTTGGACATTCGTCTTCACAACATTAATGGGTGGGGCTCTTGGTCCAATGCTGACTTACTACGCTTCAATCCCAAGCGGCCCTACTATTATTGCTCAAGCTTTGGGTTTAACAGGCATGGTATTCCTAGGGCTTTCGGCATACACCATCACCAGCAAAAAAGATTTCTCTTTTATGCGTAACTTCTTGATGGCAGGCCTCATCATTGTCATCGTTGCAGCTATCATCAACATCTTTGTTGGCTCAACGCTTGGTCAGCTTGTTATCAGCAGTGTATCTGCATTGGTTTTCTCTGGATTCATCCTATTTGATACTAGCCGTATCGTTCGTGGAGAAGAAACCAACTACGTAAGTGCAACGATTTCAATGTACCTAAATATCTTGAACTTGTTCACAAGCCTACTAACCATTTTAGGTATCATGAGAGACGATTAATCGTTTTACATAAACGCGAATCAAGAGCCCGAAGCATTGCTTCGGGCTTTTTCTATTTATGTTTGCCAAGAAAAATCCCGATTTGCACGCTTTTTCTTCGCTCAACATAACTATGAGAATCTTTTGTTGAGAAGCACCTTACCGGTACGCTACCCTATACACATCACCAGTAACATGATGGATACAACGTATGTTCGTCTATAACGGCAAAGAAATTCAAACCGATGCTCAAGGTTACCTACTAGACCACACGCAGTGGGAAGAAGGAATGATTGCGATACTTGCCGCCCAAGAAGGCATTGAACTAACAGATGCGCATCTAGAAGTGGTTCACTTCGTGCGTAACTTTTACCAAGAGTTTAATACATCGCCAGCGGTGAGAATGCTAGTGAAAGCGATGGAAAAATCACACGGGCCAGACAAAGGCAACAGCAAGTATCTTTTTAAGCTTTTTAAAGAAGGGCCAGCAAAACAGGCGACCAAACTTGCAGGTTTACCAAAACCGGCAAAGTGCCTCTAACTCCCTATTCTTATCCTGTAGCGCTCAGCTACAGGATTTCAAACCCTTGAAATTCACGACAGGTAATTTCTTCTCTTTTAAGCTCATCGACGCGAGCCGTTTTGGGGCCGTGTTTTAACCACTGAGCAAACTCTTCTATCTTCTCCGGTTCACCACAGGCGATAACTTCGACATCTCCGTTATTCAAATTCTTCGCATAACCGACTAAATTGAACTTTAAACCCTGATGAGAGGTGTGATAGCGGAACCCAACGCCTTGAACTATGCCAGAGACCACAAATTTTTCGCATCTTATTGTCATCCGTATACCTCTCCGTTTTTTTGAGTGATATATTTATTAAGTCTATTCACCCCACAAAGGACCGTGGGTTACTACGAGTATAATAATTATGAAAGAAATCCCTTTTCGTTGGATTGATAAATATCTCATCCATTTAAAAATTCAAGAAAAGTTCTACTTGCTTTTCCTTCTCCCACTAGTAGCACTGCTCATTCTTACCCTAGTTTTGGATAATGCAGCGGATGCCATGCTCAATCATTTGTATCAAGATGAACTTGTACTGATGAAGAATTTGATTGAAGCTGGTAACTTATCTCGCTCACAGGCCATGGATATCTTAGCCTCTTCCGACGTTATTTCAATTGGTAGTGGCATCGGTTCCGTTTCTGTTCTTAATGGCGCTTTTAGTATCGTTGCTACTCACGAACAAGACCTTTGGGCTGCCCTTTCAACTGCTCATTGGACCATTATCTGCGTCTCATTGTTCATCGTCGCATTAGCGGTTTACTACATTATGACGTTCATTGGTGGCGCAATGTTTACCATGAACAAAGCACTAAACACGCTAGCAAGCGGAGACTTAACGGCTCGAATGAACTTTTTCCAAGTTCGTGATGAGTTTAGCACCATCGCGATCACTATCGACAAAGTCGCCGAAAGAGAGCAAAAGATGGTGTTGTCGATACAAGAGTCGGTTGCGCTCATGCAACAAATCAGCTCCGATCTTAATCAATCCATCTCCAATAGTTCGGAGATTTCCAATACTCAACAAGAACATTTGAACTCATTAGCCAGTGCAACGGAACAGATGGCATCAACCATCAGAGAGGTCGCGAATCTTGCCCATGACTCAAGCGCGCAAACAGACGATGCGCGCAGTGTTGCTCAATCTGGTCAGGTTAAAGTTTCAAATACTCTAAACTCGATTTCACAACTTTCTACTGAAATTCAGTCGGCATCTAAAGCGGTTGAGGAACTCGATGCCAATGCAGCGCAAATTGATGAAGTCGTCACCACCATCAACGGTATTTCTGGGCAAACCAACCTACTGGCGCTTAACGCAGCGATCGAAGCAGCACGTGCTGGTGAACAAGGACGCGGATTTGCAGTAGTAGCCGATGAAGTTCGTGCGCTTGCCGGACGAACGCAACAAGCGACCGTCGAAATTCAAGCCATGATTGAGTCATTACAGCGTAATAGCCAATCACTGACTAAGTTGATGGAAGTCACAGTCAACAACGCGAACCAAGGGCAGACCTTGATGTCAGAAGTCAATCATGAAATTGCCTCACTGGCAGATAAGAACCAAACCATTTCAGACAGCAGCACTCAGATTGCCACTGCTGCGGAAGAGCAAGGTGTGGTTGCCGACAATATCGCTGCCAGTGTAGAAGAGATTCGCATGCAATCAAATAATGTGTGCGAATTAATCAATATGACTTCGCGCAATGTAGAGCAATTACGCAGTCAAAGTGATGCAATGGAAAGCTTGCTCACGGGATTGAAGGCATAACTTCATTAAGGCCGCGCATGCGGCCTTTTTTGTCATTTGCTTTTCTAGGCTGATTCTTAGAAAATACCCCACTTTCATTTTTGCTTAAGAGAATTTCAATGTCTGCTGCCATCTATCTAGTCAAAGGTCGTGATAAGTCTGTTGTAAGACGCCATCCTTGGATCTTTTCTCGCGGGATCGATAAAGTCGAAGGTAATCCGCTATTGGGAGAAACCGTTGATGTGTTTGGCCACGATGGTAAATGGTTGGCAAAAGCGGCCTACTCTCCTGAATCGCAAATTCGTTCTCGTGTGTGGAGCTTCGAAAAGCAAGAGATCAACAAAGCGTTTTTTGTCAAACGCATCCAAGACGCTCAACTACTACGTGAGGATGTGATTGAGCGTGATGGCTTGACAGGCTACCGCCTTATTGCAGCAGAATCAGACGGCATGCCTGGTGTAACCATTGACCGTTACCAAAATTTCTTCGTCTGCCAACTGCTCAGTGCTGGCGCCGAATATCAAAAACAAAACATTGTTGACGCATTAGTTGAAGTTTTCCCTGACTGTAATGTGTACGAACGTTCCGACGTTTCTGTGCGCAAAAAAGAAGGCCTTAAAGAAACGACCGGTGTGCTGTATGGTGAAATGCCACCCAAATCCGTTGTGATCGAAGAAAATGGCGTCAAAATTAGTGTTGATATCGTTGGTGGACACAAAACCGGTTTCTACCTCGATCAGCGTGATAGTCGCCAACAAGCGATGAAATACGTTAAAGATAAAGAAGTTCTCAACTGCTTCTCATACACAGGTGGTTTTGGCCTTTATGCTCTAAAAGGCGGCGCCAAACGCGTGATTAACGCCGATGTCTCTCAGCCAGCACTAGACACGGCAAAGTTTAATGCAGAGCTCAATGAATTCGATATTTCCAAAAAACGCGCCGTTTTCCTAAACGCAGATGTCTTTAAGCTTCTGCGCGAGTATCGCGATCAGGGTACTAAGTTTGATGTAGTGATCATGGATCCACCAAAGTTTGCCGAAAGCAAAGCCCAGCTCAATGGTGCATGTCGCGGATATAAAGACATCAACATGCTCGCAATGCAAATCCTCAACCCGGGCGGCACACTGCTGACTTACTCATGCTCTGGGTTAATGGACCAAGTACTATTTCAAAAAATAATCGCTGATGCGGCGGTTGATGCCGGCCGAAGCGTTAAGTTTGTAGAGCGTTTCGAGCAGGCGGCCGATCACCCAACCGATACGGCTTACCCAGAAGGTTTCTACCTCAAAGGCTTTGCATGTAAGGTGCTGTAGTTTCACTCATGTAACCTTTTGAATAATAAGCAAAGATTAAAAAAGGGCCTTTCGGCCCTTTTTGTTTACTAGTTGTCATGAATCTTTAGTAAGTCGTTCAAAATCGCATTCATGTTGGTGATCGATCCTTCAGTGATATAAGACTGATATTGAGATACACCATTCTCAATAACCACTGTCTGATTGCTCGAGCCATCAGATATCGTCAGTTCTAGATGACCACCGTTGATAGCTAGGCCTATTTCGTTACGCTCCAGCAATGAATCGATAGAGTCATCCAGATCCGTATGAAGCAGATCGGAAAGGTCTATCTTATCTTGTCCTGCAGTAAAGTCGGTAATAGTGTCTCGCTCACCATCACGCGGACCTGTACCGTCATCTATGAACTTGAAGATGTCCATACCTTCACCACCAGTTAAGATATCATCACCAAGCCCTCCGATGAGGATGTCATTGTCATTACCACCAGTCAGTGTGTCATTACCAGCACCACCGTATAGGTTATCTTCGCCTACACCGCCATCCAGCCTATCATTGCCACCTTGACCAAATAGAATATCGTTACCTTCTCCTCCAAAGAGGTGATCATCCGCATCTCGACTAGAAGAAGAATCAAACTCGCGAATATGGCTTGTAATATAATCATGTATAGTCTTAGCATCTATATTAGCTACACCCATATTGAGTTTTTCAGCTACATATTCTTGGAGTGTTAGCTTTGTCATTCCATCGGCTGCGAATAGTACAGGCTCATCACCGAATAAAATGTCGTCACCACTCAATGTGGAAATTGTATCTGCCCCCGGAAGAGTTTCTATTAGCTCACCAGCAATAGCCTCAGCTAGTTCATCTACTTTGATGTTGTGGTCAACTACTTTGTCTGTATCAAAAACCTTCAAGATCTCTGCATTGACATCGTCGCCAATACCAATAGCTTGAACAGCCGATAAACCAGCCAAAACGTTAAACATATGAACTGCCTGAACTAGTTGAGATTCATCGGCATCATAGTAGTCCTTATACTTCAGCTTACCGTGTTTATCTGACTCTAACGTACCTAGTAATACTCGCTGGCCACTCTGGTCTAAGTAAGGGGAATAAACATCGGCATGTCCGTGATGATACTCAACCACCACTACACCGTTAAGACTAATAGGCCCCGAATTCCAGAGCTGAGATAGACTAAAGTTATCACCCAAAACATCCTGTAAAGACAGTACTTCTCCTGTAGATTTATCTGCATACATCCAGAACTGGTCAAACTCGTCATCGCCAAGATCATCGCTGCTTGCTCTATTAGGCATTCCATCAGTTATAAAGAACGAATGGTTTGTGGCACCATTTTTTGGTAGCATCGCGAACCAATCGATTGCAGAATCGAAACCCGATTCATAGTTGGTCAATCCCGTATCATTATCAATAATCTTGGTAAGAGCAGCCTCAAACTGACCTTTAGGATTATTCGAACTCAAATCAATACTAATGACATGTGATGCCTTTGTTGCAAACTCTGTTAGTAGGATGTTTACGGTACCTGCATTGTCACCGCTAGCACTATCTACTAGCTTATTGAATGCCTCTTGAAGCTCAGGTTTAGCCTTGGTGATATCACCAGCCATACTACCAGAGGTGTCGAAGATAAACGCAATATTGTAATCTTGTCCGGGTACGACCTGAAAACCAGACGTATCACCAATTACGATATCATTCTCTGCTGATGTTTCGATGCTATCAGAGCCGCTCTCTCCCGTTGTAACCTCGTATCCACGAATTGATACCGGGATTGAGCTCGTGCCATCAGCACTATCTACAATCGCACCGTTTACAACTTCATTGGACGTTGCTGTAACTGTAATTGGAAAGTCTAAGCTGCCTACATAATCACTAGGCACGCGCAGTTCGACATTCACATTTCCGCTATCACCTACAACCACGATCGGCAAGGTGTATACCCCATTTGACGGTAGATATTCTTGACCATCGACGAGAACAGTTACTCCATCAGGTATGCCAGAAAGGGTAATTGTATCTGCCAGAGCTTCACTTCCATCCGTATCGGTCAGTTTGGCATTAATAGTTATGGTGAACTCGGTATACACAGTTTCCTCTTTAACCAAATTACCATTTGAATCCATGATATAAACGCCATCGGTAAAGACAAATCTTTCTATACTGTATAAATCGTCACCTGAGCCAGACCATCCAAATGAAGTATCACGAGCTTTCGTGTCTACAACATTAACTTTTTCTTGGTCAGTTCCGACATTCAATGGAATAATTGTGTATTCAGAACGCTTTCCAGAGTAAATAACCGTATCTAGACCCGCTTCACCTAGTTTTGAATGATAAGATCCACCATAAATTGAATCATCTCCATTAGAGCTATACGCTACATCGTCGCCAAGTTCACCTACGATCTGATCAGCACCACCTTTTACATCGAAAAAGTCGTTGAAATTAGTCCCGATGTGTAATCTTCCTAAGTCATCGCCAGGAATTACCTCCCCTGAACCGTTTGCGCCATCAATAAGCTTTTGAACATATTTGCTATAGTCAAAGCTATGATCAATTTTTTCAACGCCTTGCCCAATTGCTATTGATACCTTGGGCATATTAGCGTCAGGTGTTACATCTATAACAACAGCGTACTCTTTACTGATGCTAACGCCATCAGAAACTCTAAAATCAAACTTCGCATAATCCGATTCTTTATTACCGACAACAGCGCCATCCTGAGAAGAGTTATTGGTACTTGATTCACGAGTATCTGGTTTAAACATTAACTTGCCAGCTTCAATGTCTTCATAGTTAACGGAAGTACCAGCCACAATAGCAGTACCATTTAGAGTCAATGAACCATCAAGTGGTAATGAGTCAATAATGACAGACAATGCTGATGGAAGAGTATCAACATCGGTCACACCAAAATCAGACCACTTAAAGACATAGCTTTGATCTTCGTTGGTAACAATATGGCCGTCTTGGGCAACCGGCGTACGATCTCCGTTAGAGTTGTTGACAATTACTGTTGCTTCATTACTCAGCACTCTTTCACTATCAATCGTCTGATACTTAAAGGTTTCATTTTTTGGAGACGATTCAACATATCTGAGCTCCCAGTTACCATCACCTTTAGTCGAAAACGTTAATTGAGTAATAGTCAAATCACCTGGTGCAGTAAGGACCAGTTTTTGGAACAACCCGTCATCACCGAACTTATCACCTGGTTTGCGAATTTCAAATTGTTCAGTTTTCCCGTCACTGTAAGTAACAGTGATTAATGCAGCACCAGGATCATGATCTTCGAACAAACCGCCCAACCCGTCTAAACCGATCTCAATTTCGTATGCAGGTTCAGAAGAGAAATTGATTGAAATATGTTCACCTGATTCAATTCCGTAACCATCGTTGTCACCAATACCATGACCGACATGGCTAGCATTATTTTGGTACTGCGTTAATGGACCTGAATCACTGGAGATGGTTATCACACCACCATTCGCCAACTTAACTTCACGCACTTTACCTTCAGCATCTATCTGGTTACCCCAATTGAGGAAACCACCGTCTTTTAGTGAGTGATCAGGCTCGCTTTTAGAGCCAAGCAAGAAGCCAAGGCCATCAGTAGGCTGATATGAAATACGATCAGCTTCAAACGGCGTTTTGGAAACATCTGCTTGAGTAATCGCCCGAGAGACACCATTAAGATCCGTATATATCAAGATACCCGCTTCTGGTAGATCGGTGATAATCACCTTCAGATCCGCGTTGCCGCCGTTAGCAGCATCATCTTCTTCATCAGAAATCTTATCCCCGCCATCACCGCCAGGGTTGTTAAAGTTAATCAACACACCGTGGTCAGACAAAGGTTTGATCATAAAGTCTTGGGCTACTGGAGCTTCATTGGCGCCCACGATGGTGATGACCACTTTGTGGCTGTCGCTGCCGTCGGCGCTGGTCACGGTCAGCTCGCGCGTTAAGGTCTCACCCGCTTTGAGCGACTGCACGTCTGGGTGCGCGTTGTTTAAGGTGTAGCTCCAGTTGCCGTTCGCATCGATGCTGAAGCGGCCGTAGTTGCCATCTTCCACGTTGCTTTGCACTTGGAACACCGCTTCGCCCTTGTCGGCGTCGATGATGTCAAGCTTGCCGCTCACGCTTTGGACTGTGTCGACCTTGTCGTCGCTGTCGCCATCTTCGGTGACGGTGCCACGGTCGGTGTCGCCTTGCTCTGTGCCC
>NZ_SZTO01000012.1 GCF_013369385.1 Vibrio sp. 05-20-BW147
CGACTCAAAACATCCTCTCGCTTTAAATGGGTCCCCGCGTTCGCGAAGATGACAAGCAAAAGCCAAGGGCGATAAGAAATCTCGTTACTTTCTATGTCCGTCATTCCCGCGCAGGCGGGAATCCATTTCTCAGCAAGCGCTGAGCGCACGCTTTTCGTCAGTTAAATCACCTCACAAACATCCTCTCGCTTTAAATGGCTCCCCGCGTTCGCGAGGATGACAAGTAAAAGCGAGGGCGATAAGAAATCTCGTTACTTTCTATATCCGTCATTCCCGCGCAGGCGGGAATCCATTTCTCAGCAAGCGCTGAGCACACGCTTTTCGTCGGTTTAATCAACTCAAAACATCCTCTCGCTTTAAAATGGGTCCCCGCGTTCGCGAAGATGACAAGCAAAAGCCAAGGGCGATAAGAAATCTCGTTACTTTCTATATCCGTCATTCCCGCGCAGGCGGGAATCCATTCCTCAGCAAGCGCTGAGCGCACGCTTTTCGTCGGTTTAATCGACTCAAAACATCCTCTCGCTTTAAAATGTGTCCCCGCGTTCGCGAGGACGAGAAGCAAAAGCGAGATGAATTCGGTCGCTGCCCGCAGAGGCAAGAATGACAGGCCAAATGAAAGCCATCAGAAAGGCGAAAGTGATGAGAAAGAATAGAGATAGAAAAAGAGGGGAAAATAAGAAATGTCAGAACAGGGCAGGCGTGCGAAAACCGACATAGATGCTCGCTACGCCTTCAACAACTAAAACTAGCTCGCGATATTTTTAATCTGCTCAACAATCGCTTTAAGGCCATTGCCGCGTGATGGACTCAAGTGGGCAATTAAGCCTAACTGCTCAAAGTAAGCTTCAATATCAAAGGCTTGGACCTGCTCTGCCGTTTTACCGTTGTAGGCAGCTAAGACTAAAGCAATTAAACCACGAACGATTCTCGCGTCTGAGTCGGCACAAAACGTCCACATTCCGCCGTCTTGTTCTGCCACTAACCAAACTTGGCTTTCGCAGCCTGCAACCATAACCTGCTCAGATTTCAACGCATCAGGCATCACTGGCAATTTTTTACCCCATTGAATCACCTGGCGATAGCGGTCTTCCCAACCTTTGAATTGCTGCATGGTTGCGACGATATCCGCACTGGTAATCTCGTTACCAAATGGCGAGGCTGGCAAATTCGACATGGCTAGGCTCCTACACAATAGGGATTAAAAGTGATGATGAGATAAAGCGGCGTCAGAAAACCGCTTGGTATTAGAGGCTGTTAGTTTTTATGCTTTTGGATCAGCTTTTCAACGATACGCGCCACCGCGACAAAACCAAAGGTCGCGGTCACTACTGTCGCGGCACCAAAACCGCTGGCACAATCCATGCGCTTTGGACCTTCCGCCGTTGATTTTACGTTACAAACGGAACCATCCGCTTGTGGGTATTTTAGCTGCTCAGTGGAAAAGACACAGTCAATACCAAACTTTCGTGCAGGATTTTTTGGAAAGTTATGATGGCGACGCAAGGTATCCTTGATCTTCTTCGCCAGTGGATCTTGGATGGTTTTAGTCAAATCCGCCACTTGGATTTGTGTCGGGTCCACTTGCCCCCCAGCACCACCGACGGTGATCACTTTGATTTTGTTACTGCGACAGTAAGCCAGTAAAGAAGCTTTTGCTTTGACGCTGTCAATGGCATCTAGTACATAATCAAACTCTTTGCTGAGGTATTCGTGTTGATTGTCAGGTGTGATGAAATCGTCAATCAGATTCACTTTACACTCTGGGTTAATGAGTTTGACGCGCTCTGCCATCACTTCAATCTTGCTTTGGCCGACCGTTCCCGTCATCGCATGAATTTGACGGTTAATATTGGTCACACACACGTCATCCATATCGATGAGCGTCAGTTCGCCGATACCTGTGCGGGCAAGGGCTTCTACCGCCCAAGAGCCAACACCACCAATGCCAATCACACAGACATGGGCTGCACGAAGAATCTCGACTTCGCTGTTGCCGTATAGACGGCGCGTACCACCAAAACGTTGGTTGTAGCTATCAGAAGCAGGAGTATCAAGTTCGCGCATAGTGATGATTCCAAAGTCGCCAGAAAAACAAAGAGTGCGATTTATACGCACTCTTCAACAAAATGTCCAGATAGAGAAACGCTATTGTAGCTTTTCTGGTGGCAAAGCCCAAGGCGCTTGCGTTGGAGAGTTTTCCAAGCCCAATTTCCACACACGGCCAAAGTGTTTGTAATGGCCCGCTTCGGTGCCCGCTCGTGGACCCATTCCGTGGTAGAGGTCGAGATGATTCTGTTTTACCGCGCCACCGGTATCGAGCACGATTAACAAACGCAGTTGATGCGCACCACTCCAAGTACCGTCCGCATTCAGCAATGGCACTTCCGCCAAGATCGGCGTCCCCATTGGGAAAATTGTGCGATCGCCCGCCACAGAAGCCATAGGTAATAGCGGGATACCTGCACTCCCCGTTACCGGCGCGGCAGCGCGAGGTTCAAAGAACACAAAAGAGGGATTTTGCTCGAGCAGTTCTTGAACGGTAGCTTCATCGTTTGCAAGCACCCAATCTTTGATCGCTTTCAACGACATCTTCTCTCTTGCGACTTGATCGCGTTCAATCAACACGCGGCCAATACTCACATAGGCTTTGTTATTTTTTCCCGCGTAGGCGAAGTATTCCAATGTATCGTCATCTTCAAAATGAACAAAGCCGCTGCCCTGCACTTCCATGATAAACGGGTCAATCATATTCTCTGCATAGCCCAGTTCGAGCCCTAAGCCATCGAGTGCCCCATCGTAGATCTGAGCTCGCGTCGGGCAATCTTCACTGCAATCGGGTTTCGCGTAAACTGGGTATTTAAAACGTTCATCGGCTTGATGGCGCAGCTCCATTACTGGTGAAAAATAGCCAGTAAACAGCACGTTACCTTGCTTATCTCCCCCGCCTAACTGGGCCGTTTCGATGCCATAAGCACCGAGTTCGCTCGGGTCACCACTTTGCAGTACCCACTCATTTAAACGCTCATAAAGCGGTTGATACAAGTTGGCCAGACTAGGTGAATTGCTGATCACCGCTTCAGATTGACGTTGAAATTCGGTGAAGTCGCGAGGTTTGTCCGATCTCACAACATCGACTCGATTGAGCACATCACTGAACTCATTGTCGAGATACTGCTGTGCACGATCGGTTGGCTGAGCACAGCCGAACAAAAGAACAGAGGCTAACAGCGGGAAATACGCTTTCATTAGGAATGGTTGTCCATGAATTAGAGTTTGCAGCAGCATGACAAAGTCGAATTTTAAGTGCAAATGAAAAAGGGATGCGATTGCAGTCCCTTACAAAAAAATGACCTAATTTGTATGCAAAACCATCGGTTTGGGAGCCTGGTCACGCAGCTTTTCTGCGCTTATCGAAGCGAAAGGCTCTGTTTGCCTTCCAATTGGAAAACGGGCTGGTAGTGAGCATCATCGTCAAGCTTCATTTCAATGTAGTGCTGACCAACAAAACGGAAGCGACGTGTTTCCCCTCCTGAGCGATACTCAAAGTACTTGCCATCAAAATCGAATGTCGTGGTCACCAAGGAGCCATTAACAGTGACCCCATTCTCGTTCAACAACAAGACTTCTCGGGCATAAGGCGCCACATCCTGTTCAACCCATTTGCCATAAATCATGCTCTTGGGCATTGGCGGATTCACTAAGCGCGTAATTAAATCGCCATACATCAATAAGACAATCACCGTTCCAACAAGGGCGATACTCATGAGAACCCGCTCTAGTAATTTGCGCTTTTTACGACGCAGTTCCTCGATGATCGCCGGGTTGCTGGTCACTGACTTTTTACTGGCAGAAGAAGGCATTTTTTTCTCGTTCATGTTTACAAGCCGCCTATGTTACACCGCTGGTCAAAGCAAACAACTCACTGAGATCAACAGTGATGGAAATAGCTTCGATACAGATTCTTCTTAATTGATGAAAAACCGCTTGCCAACAAAAGAATAAAAAGACAAAATTTCAGCATAAATAATCACAAGGAAGTCAATTGTGAAGATTCGCAGCACTGCATTAGTTAAAGGTTTTAGACAATCCACCCCATACGTGAACGCGCACCGTGGCAAAACCATGGTTATTCTCCTTGGCGGAGAAGCAATCGCTGACAAAAACTTCAGCAATATCATTAATGATATTGCTCTTATGCACAGTTTAGGGGTGAAAATAGTTTTGGTGTATGGTGCCAGACCACAAATCAATCAACTGCTTGATAAGCAGTCGAGTCAAACACCTTACCATAAACATATTCGTGTCACTGACGAAAACTCACTTTCAATAGTTATGCAAGCTGCCGGACAGCTACAACTGGCGATCACCGCCAGCCTCTCCATGAGCTTGAATAATACACCGATGGCAGGAACGCACCTCAATGTGGTCAGTGGAAATTTTGTCATCGCTCAACCATTAGGTATAGATGAAGGTGTCGATTACTGCCACAGTGGCCGTATTCGTCGCATTGATACCGAGGCCATTAATCGTACTTTGGATCAAGGCTCCATCGTGCTGCTGGGGCCGATTGCCAGCTCGGTGACTGGTGAATGCTTTAACTTGCTTTCTGAAGAAGTCGCGACTCAAGTGGCGATCAAACTCAAAGCCGACAAGTTGATTGGTTTTTGTTCGGAGCAAGGGGTCATTGACGACAATGGCAACGCCGTTGCCGAGCTGTTTCCTAGCGACGCAGAGAAGTTCATTCAAAAGCTCTCGATTGACGTGGATCCAGAAAGTGACTTCCACTCCGGTACATTGCGCTTTCTCAAAGGCGCTGTTTCCGCTTGCCGCGCAGGCGTTCCCCGTAGCCATCTCATCAGTTACAAGATCGATGGTGCGTTGATCCAAGAGCTGTTTTCGTTTGACGGTATCGGCACGCAAGTGGTCATGGCCAGTGCAGAACAAGTTCGTCAAGCGTGCATTGATGATATTGGTGGCATTCTTGAGTTGATCCGCCCTCTCGAGGAACAAGGTATTTTGGTGCGTCGCTCACGCGAGCAGTTAGAGCAAGAAGTTGAGCGTTTCACTATTATCGAAAAGGATGGTCTGATCATCGGCTGCGCGGCACTCTACCCCTACATAGACGAACGAATGGCAGAAATGGCTTGTGTGGCGATCCATCAAGATTACCGCGACGGAAACCGAGGGCTGCTCTTGCTTAACTACATGAAGCACCGCTCGAAATCCATTGGCATTGATCAGATTTTTGTTCTCACCACGCACAGTGTGCACTGGTTCCGTGAACAAGGTTTCTATGAGATTGGCGTTGATTCGCTGCCAATGGCGAAGAAGAATTTGTACAACTATCAACGTCGCTCAAAAATTTTAGCGTTACCTATATAGGTTATTGCCTAGAACTTCATGCTGATTAGCGAGGTGAACACCATATGCAATGCATTACATTTAAATTGACCATAATTTGCGCTTTTTTTCATCAAGCGACTCGTCTATAATCCTGCGCAAATCGGGGTTAACCCGAGCCAAGGAACTTGGTGACGAGACACCGCACGGACTGCTCGATTCATTACTTACCCAGTAAGCTGGGATTAAGCAATCAAAGAGCATTACTATGAGAACGATTATTTGTAATTCGCTGCAAAGCTTTTGGGACATGGCTGATAACCAGTTTCTTGAGGGGCTAGATGTTCATTGCGTCTTCCCAGTAACAGAAGCACTTCGAGAGTTCATTTTGAACTACAAAGAGCAATACCACATTCGCAGCATTACTTTTACGCAAGCATTTCAACGCTAGTTAGAATGTGAAAGGCTGGAAGTGACCTACTTCTAGCCTTTTTTCTTTCCATTATCTTGTCTACCCAATCAGCCCAAGACGCTTAGGCAGGCCGCTCGCTCGCTGGGTTTTTATCTTGATACCCCGTTTCAGAACTTGGAGATCGACATACAGCGCTAAACGCTTTTTCGCTCGAGTAATGCCCGTGTAGATCAGCTCTCGCGTCAGTATTGGGCTGAAATCGGCAGGCAAAATCATTAAGGTAAAATCAAATTCGCTGCCTTGCGATTTATGTATTGTCATCGCATAGGCTGTTTCATGTTCTGGTACTCGGCTTGGTAATACCGCTTTAACGCTGCCGTCAGCCAACTCAAAATAGACTTTTAGACGCGGGTCTTCATCAGTGTCATCCCACATGCAGATGCCAATGTCGCCGTTGTAAAGCCCAAGCGCGTAGTCATTACGCGTCACCATCACAGGCCTGCCGTGATACCAAATCTCGTCCTTCACTTTAATCAAATTCCGCGCAGCTAAGGCTCTTTCAATGCGAAGGTTAAGCCCGGCCACACCAAAATTCCCTTCACGTACGGCACAAAGTAACCGGCAACGATGAAACAAATTCAGTCCCGCTTTGGCTCGATCAGCACTGCTTTCTCTCTCTTTGGGTTCAAGATGCTGCTGAGTTAAGGCAATGCGAGCAAGATAATGTGAGTACTCACTCACTAGTGTTTGCAACATATGGTTGTAATGGCTGGCATCCAATGGATGATGCGCGATATCGCTAAACTCTCGCTGCCATACACTCTCTAACGCCGCCACTGAACCTGCATTGATCGCTTTTGCCAATTGGCCAATCCCTGAGCGAGCGTCAAAACGATAGCTCTTTTGCAACATACACAAGCTATCTGCAACTGGTGCTAAACGGCTGGCACTCTTTGGCAGCGCTTGATAACCCGTTAACTTCGCGAGCGTTGCCGCTTGCTCTGCGCTGTATCCGGAAGCAGAAAATGCGCAGATATCCCCCAGCACCGCCCCCGCTTCAACGGAGGCCAACTGATCTTTATCACCGAGTAAAATCAAACGAGCATGTTTAGGCAGCGCGTCAATCACTTTATACATCATCGAAAGATCGACCATTGAAGCTTCGTCCACGACCAGCACATCCAAATGCAGCGGGTTTTGACTGTGATGACGAAACTCGGCACTGCCGGGGATCGCGCCTAACAAGCGATGTAACGTTGAGGCTTCAGTGGGAATCAACGCCTTTAAACTCGGCTCTACAGCCAAAGATTGCACCGCTTTGCCGATGGATTCGGTCAAACGCGCCGCCGCTTTACCCGTTGGCGCCACCAAACGAATGGTGGGCGTTTGCGCTCCAGCTTGCTCAATCAGCGCCGCCAACAATTTCGTGACGGTGGTGGTTTTGCCTGTTCCCGGCCCCCCAGAGATCACGGCAAAACGACGCGTCAACGCCACTGCGGCAGCTACCTTTTGCCAATTAATGCAGGCCGCATGAGGCACAAGATGATCCAGCGCGTTGAGATCTGAGACTTTGCTTACTTGGCTAAGCACTTGTTCAATCGCCGTCCAATCCAAACGGTGCTCTTCAACCACGTCGAGAAAATCACACACCCATTGCTGTCGCTGCACTTGGGTACTGCCGCTCACTTGCGCGGCAATCAGCGTGTCGAACAAAAAGCGGTAATCGCGCGCGAACAATCGATCCAGCAGCGCTGACAACGATGCCGCCGAGCTGGCATTAAGCTCAACACCGTGGCTTAATTGATTAAGTGTTTGCGCCAAAACGACTTCATAGTGCCAATAGCGATGCAGATAAACTCGTTCACCATCGAACATCAAGGGCACCGCTTCCCCTTGCGTGCCGACCAAGCCACTGGTTTGCAGCAACGCTCGCCAGTCGATCAGCTGAAACTGGGCGTTCAGCTCTGTGGCCGCCTCACCAAACAGGCCAATTTTGCTGGCCAATTCACAGACTTGGCCAAGTTCATCAAACAGAGGCAAGCAAATATGCCCTTTGCCTAACTCAGCACTGACCGCAGCGGCCAACAGCGCTAATCCGCTGTGCTGACTCTGCTCGCCAATAAAGCGCGCAAATTGATAATCCAATAAGCGCAGGTAGCCTTGTTGGGCTTGCTGTTCAAGCATCAACAGCGTCGCTTGGAGTGACCCATTCAACATCATAGTAACTCCATCTGACCACCTTGGGTCGATCTAGGTTGAGGCTCAAGACCGTCAATCAAACGGTCCATTTCCGTTAATAAATCCAACGAAGGCTTGGCAGAAAAAATACCGTGTTCACTTTCGCCATCCATACCACGAAGAAACAGATAATAGACGCCACCAAAATGATGCTGATAATCATAGCTGGCCAAACGGCTGCGCAGAAAACGGTGTAGCGCCAACGCATAGATTTGGTATTGCAAATCGTAGCGATGATCCACCATCGCCCCTTGCAATGCCTCACCGTGATAGAAATGTACAGCATCCCCTAGATGGTTGGATTTCCAGTCCAATACGTAATATTTGCCTTGGTGTTCAAACACCAAATCAATAAAGCCTTTGAGCATGCCTTGCACCGTTTGGAAACCCAGATCCCCCGCACGAGCCGAGAGGGGGTCATGGCGCTGAATGACTTGGTTTAAACTGGCGGCGCTGAGCACTTCTATCGGCAATAAGAACTCCATTTCCACCAGACGCTGTGAAGGCGTTTTCTGGTTAAGGTACAGATGTTTACCATCAAGTGGCGTCGACAACACGGTATCCACCAGCTGCTGTAAAACGGGCAACCATTCAAGGTCGATCAAGTTTTTTTCCATCAGATCGCTGATCACTTGACGATTCTGTTCAGAGTCCGCCGCTTGAGTAAACTCCACCTCTTCAAACAGCGAGTGCAAAAACGTACCGGCGCTGGCACCACGGGGGAAGGTAAAAATCGATTTCTCCACTTCTTGAACTGGCGCTTGCGGATCTTCGGCGGAAGAGTCGATATCAAACCCCACCACCTCTAAACTGGCATCGTAGTCGCTTTGATGGATCCCTTGCTTGACCAAGCCGGAGTAACTGGTAATGCGCCATAAACGATCGATAGGCGTGGCCAGCTCTTGCGCAGAGAGCGCCAACGCGGGCGTTGTGATAGGTTGATATTGCTCATCTGGCAAGGTTGGTGGTGAGGTAACGACAATGCTGTCTGACTGCGTTTGCTGTCCTGCCAACGCTTGTTGCAGCGTGGCAATTCCCCCTTCTTGACCATTTTGCACCAAATACCCCATAGCACTGCGATGCACGCCCGTTGGCTCTTTCGTGGAGCGACCGTTGCGCAGTGGCGCCGCGCCAATGAAACAGCCATAAACGGCGCGAGTGAGCGCCACATAAATAAGGCGTAAGTCTTCCGCCAATCGTTCTTTGTCCGCTTGTTGCAACGCAGCATCACTGGCGGTGATATCTAACACGGTGCGATCGGTTTGCGCATCGTAAAACTTCGCTTCGCTGGCTTCGCGATGAGCAAAGACAAACGGGAGAAAAACCAAATCGTACTCAAGCCCTTTTGATTTGTGGATGGTGACGATCTGCACCAAGTTCCGTTCCGATTCGAGGCGTTGGATCTGCTCATCGCTGCCGCCAATACCATTGTGCGCATCGCTGATGGCTTGAGCAAACCAACGCAACAAACCGTGGTCGCTGTCGATCTCATTGCTTGCTTGCTGCAGCAGTTCCGCCAAATGCATCAGGTCAGTGAGTGTGCGCTCACCTTCTTGCTGAGTCAGCAGTCGCTCCGCAATATGGCGTTTGGCCATCACTGCTCGGAGCATCGGCATCACACCACGAGAAAGCCACAGCTTGCGGTATTCTTTAAACTCACTGAGCGCTTTTTCCCACGCATTTTCATCGTTATTCAATTTATCCAGACTGGCGGCATCAAGGGCAAACAGCTCACAAGCCAACGCCGCCCGCAATGCACGGTCGTCTTCACTGGTGAGCACCGCTTGCAATATGCGCTGAACATCTTGCGCGACGGGGCTGAGAAAAACGCTGTCGCGGTTCGAGAGATAGACACTGGCGATGCCTTGCTTAGCGAGAGTTTGCTTAATCAATCGCCCTTCGCTGCCGGTTCGTACCAACACCGCAATGTCACCCGCTTGAATAGCGTGCTGTTGCTCACCTTGCTGGAATGACGCCTGACCTTGCTGTGAGAGCGTCAGAATCTGCTGAATCTGACTGGCGGTCGCCTCGGCCATCGCTTGCTGATATTCCCCTTTCGCCACGGGTTTTTCTTCGCACTCTTGTAACCAGTAGGTCAGGGCTGGCTGCTTTTGGCCTGCCATGTTCCAAATGCGCTGATCCGCTTTGGGGCTAGCGTTGACAGGCAAGAAAGGGATGTCTTGATCATAGATGAACGGGCTATCAGGCTGCTGAAATATCTGGTTCACCGCTGAAACCATCTCAGCACTGGAGCGCCAGTTTGTTCCCAAGGTGTAGTGGGCACTCACTTGGTTACGCGCTTTGATGTAAGTGAAGATATCCGCCCCACGGAAGCCGTAAATTGCCTGCTTCGGGTCGCCGATCATAAACAGCCCAGTTTGTGGGTGATCCAAATAAATACGGCTAAAGATGCTGTATTGCAAAGGGTCGGTATCTTGGAACTCGTCAATCATGGCAACGGGATAAAGCGTACGAATTCGACTTGCCAATAACTGCGCTTCATCTTGATCGATCGCCGCGGACAAACGCGTTAACAAATCGTCAAACGACAAACGCTGTTTCTGCTCTTTGGCTTTCGCCAGCCATACGCGACATTGCTCAATCGCGTGTGCCAACAAAGGGGCTTTCAAGCTGGCCGGATTGGCCAAAAACGCGTCAATTTGCTCAAATAGCGGATGCGTTGGCGCAGTGCCTTTGGCTGTTTTGGCCAGCAGCTCGCTTTGTGCAAATTTGGCCAGCTTATCTGGGTAGTGGTAATCAAAGGTTTCGCTCTCTGCCCACTGGTTAACCGTTTCCAACCAATCCGGTAGGGATTTTTTGGTGTAACTGCGTTTGTTGATATCAGATTGTTCTATGAGCGTTTGCAATTCAGGCTGCGCCGCTCGCCAAGCACTTTTTAGTTGCGTAATTTTTTGCAGGTTGTCTTGATGCAACGCCGCGAGATCGCCACTCATCGCGTTGACGCTCAGCGCCAATGGCGCACCAGTGAGATAGCGGCCAATGTCGCTCAACAACGCTGCGGGTGAGCCCCAAATCTGGCGCACCTCACCTGCCAATGCGGTGGGCAAGGGATAGAAATTGCGTCGCCAATAATCGGCCACCACTTGTGCTTTTAGCTGGCTCTCATCGGTGACAAATTCGTTGTTAAAACGGCTGCCGGATTCAAACGCATTTTGCGTGAGCATCCGTTGGCAAAAACCGTGAATGGTGAACACCGCCGCTTCGTCCATTTGCCTTTCGGCTTGCAGCAAAATGGCGGCGGCCTGCTTGTGATCGGGAAAGTCACGCAGCAGCGGCTCAATGACGGGATCTTGGCTTTCTCCTCGAGCAAATGCCAAACGCGCATCGTGAATACGCGCACGAATGCGATCACGCAACTCACCTGTTGCGGCTTCGGTAAAGGTCACGACCAAGATTTGATCCACAGTCAGTGGGACTTGATGACGCGTCTCTTCACTGCCATGCCCAAGCAGTAAGCGTAAATACAATCCAGCAATGGTGAAAGTTTTACCTGTCCCCGCCGACGCTTCAATTAACCTTGCGCCATGCAATGGAAAGGTCATGGTTTGTAACGGGGTTGGCTCGGGCTTGTGCGTCATCTTGCTCAATTTCTCCGGATCATCTGCTGTTTGAACTGTGATCAAACATCAAAAACGCTATCAATTTGTCTAAAGTGTTTAAATATTAGGATGTTGTGGGATCTGACTCACGGAACATCCTCGCCGCACTGGGTAGTATGCGCCTCACGAGTTCAAAGGGTTCGACACGAACCACTCAACCGAATCATGGTCCCTCTGACCTTGTGGCCGTACAGCAAACGCCCTACACGATAATGATTTTCTGGCGGCCACCCTACTTCCTCTCCATTGCAGCGCTTTTTTTATCCCATTGTTGACTTTGAAGGGCATCGTTTATGCTTCCTCTGACGCATCCACGACGGACAATCTTGCCCCTTGCAGCACCAAACTACTCATCAAACGTACTTGATGGGCCAGTTGTTCATTCCATTTTGGCCAAATACGACTAATGTAGCTGTCAGCGCCTTCCCCTGCGCCCAAGAATCCATCATTGAAGGTGTCCGCCATTTTTTTCAACGCTTTCTCTTCGTCATCATTCCATTGCCCGCGGCTTATGCCAGCTTCGATGGCCGCCAATGCGGTTTTGGGGAAATACGCCAAAGGCTGGGTCATACCTTCGATATACAGGCGGATCAATTCGTTAAGCAACGATTTGGCTTGGCCAGCATCCGCCATCGCCGGGTATTTGAGGTGCACAACCCCCTCTTTCTTGTCGTAGCCAATCAAATGCGTCACTTTGGCAACGCCCATGGCCGACATCGAAAGATGATCAATCCAACCTGCTAAGTAATCTTGTGAGCGAATTTTGCCACTGCGATAACGTAATAGACCCGATTGATAGTGCTGCGTTAACCAACCGCTCAAATGAATCGTTTTACCTTCACCTACTGGTGTAAAAGTCAGATCCACTTCGAGATCATCCAAAGAAACGTGAGATAGCCCGGTTAGTTTTTCCAGTAATGCTTCAGCTTGCACACGATTGGTGTCAAATTCCAACTCACCAAAGGCGCCGATCGGCAACTTGCCCTGTGCACGCATTTCACTGCGTACGCCCTCAATCAGCGGCTGTACCATACCAGGCGTGCGGTTTTCATCCGATAAGAGACGATGCAGCAACTGTTCACGCAATTGGAAGCTGTTGAGTCCATCCAAAATAAACGGTTCTTCATCTGCCATCACGGCCATTGGCGGCTCGAAAACAACTTTCAAACGGCGATTGAAGAAGTACTGCACTGGCAGTCGCCAGAAACGTTGCAGTTCAACCAAATCCAGTTCAAGCGGGAACGTGGCACCCAGTAAATAATCGTCAAGGGCTTGATAAAATGGCACACTTTGCTGCGATGGCACTTGGCCTTCGCTCTGCTGCTGGGCCGCTGGAATCCACTCTTTGGCATAGCTTTTCGCGTTGCTCGGAGGTTCACCTAAAAAAGCTTTGGGGCTAAATGGCACCATGGGATGCTCGCTGGTGATCGCCTTTAATAGGTGCGCACCGGATTCATCCACACCCAGATGCTCATCCCCCGCTAAACAGTAGTTTTGCTGACAATACTCCATCAATTCAGCCACCAGCACCGACGGTACTTTCTCGGTGTTGTCTTGCACGGAACGTCCGACATAGCTGATGTAAACACTTTGCTGCGCAGACAACAGAGCTTCAAGGAACAAGTAGCGGTCATCGTCGCGGCGAGAGCGGTCACCCGCTCTGGCGCGGCCATGAATTAAATCGAATCCTTCCGGCGCCACACTGCGTGGATAGACGCCATCGTTCATCCCTAATAAACAGACGGTGCGAAATGGAATCGAACGCATCGGCATCAAGGTACAAAAATTCACTTGTCCGGCAAGAAAACGCTGGCTTACACGGCTACCGGACAGTTTATTGAGTAGATATTGACGAATCACACTCGGTGACAATTCCGCCTCAAATGCCGCATCACTCAACTGTTCTTTTAACTGTCCCAACGTATCGCGAATCGATTTCAATGCCACTTCGCCTTCTAAGTCGACGGCGAAGAAATCCGCCAAGACACCGTGTAATTGTTGTCGCCATGCGTCAATGTTTTGCGCTTGAGCTAAGGCGTGGCGATAGCAGCGCACCTTTTCAATGAAGTAGCTCAGTTTGCCCGCCAGCTCCGCTCCCATTCCCTGAACTTCGTTGTAAGGAGCAAGCCATTCCTCACCGCTTTGGAACAAACCAGCCGATTCTGGCATGGCGTAGCCAAGTAACATGCGTTGAATACCAAACTGCCAGGTGTTTTGTCTTGTCTGCGGTAGCTCAAACTCACATCCAGTTTGCTCATCCAGCCCCCAACGGATACCTGACGCTTCCACCCATTGTTTTGCTTGCAGGAACTCCGTTTCACTCAAGGAGAACTTCTGCAAAATCGCGGGGGTTTCTAGCAGTTCCAACAGCTCTGACGCCAAACAGCGCATTTGTGGCAGATTCACCAACGTCAAAAACGCGTTGAGAATCGGGCTTTCTTGATCGGCGGTTCGATCTGAAATGGAATAGGGGATGAATCGTTCACCCGGCGCGTTACCAAATACCGCTTGAATCGCAGGGCTGTAGGCATTGATGTCCGCCACCATCACGATAATATCGCGCGGCTTAAGGGTTGGGTCGGCATCGAACATCGCCAGCAATTGATCGTGCAGCACTTCCACTTCACGCATTGGGCTGTGGCAAACGTGCAAGCTCAAAGAGCGATCATTCGCCTCGATGAGCGGTTTATGATGGCTGCTCTCGATGTGGTCGTCATCTTGGTGCTCTTCCAAGTTGAGGATGTCTGCTTGCAGTTGATGCAATAGCGAGTCAGGTTCGATATCGACAAACGCTTCAATCTCATGCGATTCCAATTGTGACAACAAGTACATGTTGTCACGGCCAAGTTTGCCCATCGAAGCCAGCAAGCTGTTGCCCACCACCTCGGTGTGCAGTTCATCGGCAAGATTGTCTTCAATACTGCCTTTCAATTGCTCACTTTGGCCCTGAAGCTGCGAATGATCTTGTTGCCACACAAGGTGCTGACGCTGCTTTGCCGCCAAACGAGCAAGAAATTTTCGATCGCGTACTTCACCCCAATAGTATCGACACGGGTTGGTAAACATCAGATGCACGTCAATATGCTGACCGAGCGCTTTAAGCGCGTCCATATAACGTGGAGGCAGTGAGGTGATACCGAAAACAAACAAGCGCTGCGGCAAGTGTTCAAACTGGCCAGTGTAGTTTTCTAAGCTATCAATGAAGTGTTCGTATAGGTTGGCGCGATGGTACGGCGATTGCCCAAGCGCGACGGTATGGTCATACAGTGCTTGCCACAACATGGGCTGCCAAGGATGCTCATCACCAATCTCAGCCACAGCCTTCCCCGCTTCCCAATCACGTATCCATTCAGGGCGATACACCAAATAACCATCAAAAATATCGGCAATTTTTTCCGACAGTTGGTAAAGCTTGGCGCCTTCTTCATCGTCTTGAAGATAGCGAGCTAAAGGCGAGAACTCCGCCAGTGCAAGTTGCTGCGGCAACAAATGCATCAGCTTCCACGTCATCGCTTCTTTGTTAAAAGCACTGCGTTTTGGCACATCCGCCAAAACGTGAGTAAACATATCCCAGATAAATGTCGCGGGTAGCGGAAATTCGATGTTTGCTGCCACGCCAAACTCTTTCGCCAGTTCCATTTTCAACCATTGAGACATGCCTGGGCTTTGCACCAAGATCTGCTCTTTGTCGAAGGGATTTTGCAAAGGATTGAGGCGAATCAGTTCCACCAACAGAGATTTGAGCACATCCACTTGATTGGAGTGATAGACAGTAAACACGAGTTAGCTTCCGGAAAGACAATCACTAAGCGTTAGCTTAGCACAGCTCGCTGAGTGGCCACATAGTTCTAACTCACTGATTTCCAGAAAGGTTATATCGGTAGCGATTCTTGGTCAGTTTGTCAGCAAACGACATTGTCAGGGCAAAATTACACTTCCGTACCAAACGTGACACGCCTCACGCCTTTAAAGTTAAAAAACACTGTTTTATAATTCCACCCGTTTTCATCAATTGTATTTATAACTCGCTATGGAATTCAGAAAGATGTTGCGAAAACTCTCCTCCAATAGCGCGTGGCTGATTGCTTTTTTTGCTTGCTTCACGGTTTATCTGTCCATCGCCTGTTACCCATTTGTACTTTCGTCCGATCCCTCTCAAGATCTGTCGGGACTACAAAGCTTCTATCTTATTGCAACCCAGTTGGGCTGGCTCGGTTTACTCAGCTTACCCATCATGCTGCTCAGTCTTCCGCTGACGCTGTTGCCAACTCTCCTGTTCAAAGGCATCGTCATCACACTTGCCGCTCTGTTAGTGATTGCACTGAAGATCGATATCACGGTTTTCCAACACTATAAATTTCATATCAACGGCTTGCTGATCCGCATGTTTTTTGACGGCGGGAACGAAGTCTTCAATATCTCTTGGCTGAGTTGGTTGATTTTCATCTCGGAGATTGCGGTGCTGTTCATTGGCCTCGCCATCGCGGTATGGCTCAGCAAGCTTCTAGCCAACAGCAAACTTAAATTCGCTTTTGTCGCATTATGGTTTGTGATGTTGCTGAGCAGCCAATTGGTGCATGCGTATAAAAATGCGTTGTACGACAATGAAGTCAGCCAATTTACCAATAACTGGCCGCTTTATTACCCACTCACCGCCCGCTCTTTCATGTATAAAAACGGCTTTGTCGATGAAAAGATTGCAGCGCAAAATCGCGTTGAGTTGAAAAACGTCGAGGGCAGTCAACTGGACTACCCACTTGAGCCCGTCAGCTTACCGACACAAACAAAACAACCCAACGTGCTGTTTATCTTAGTGGACGCTTGGCGACACAGTGACGCTACGGCAGAAATCATGCCCAATGTCAGCCAATTTGCACAAAAGACGGCCAACTTTTCGCAGCACATGAGTGGCGGCAACTCCACCCAAGCGGGCATGTTTAGCCTGTTCTACAGCCTGCCAGCCACCTATTGGAGTAGCTTTTACGCCAGTCAAACCGCCCCAGTGTTTATGGATAGCCTGCAAAGCGCCGGATATCGCATGGGGATCTTCGGTTCAGCGTCGCTGACCAGCCCTCCTTTGTCACGCACTGTCTTTAAAAACGTCAAAGATCTGCGCTTGAAGACGCCAGGAACAACACAAGTTGAACGCGACGCGCGTATTACTGAAGATTTTATCGCCTTTGAAGCGCAGCCAAGTGATCTGCCCTATTTCGGTTTTCTGTTCTACGACTCTGCCCATGGCACCGAATTTCCTGAACCAGAAGGTGCGAAATTCACACCGTATTGGGAACGCGTGGATCATATCTTGCTCAACAACGATTTTGATGCTGAGCTGTACCATAATCGCTATAAGAATTCGCTCTACTACATTGATGGCTTAATCGGCAAAGTACTGAGCAAGATTGATTTGGAGAACACCATCGTGGTCATCACCTCGGATCATGGTGAAGAGTTTAACGATAATCGCATGAACTATTGGGGGCATTCTGGCAATTACAGCCAAGCGCAAATCCACGTGCCGTTGTACATCTATGCACCTGGCCAAACCGCCAAGACTTACGATTATCGCACCACCCACTTTGATGTGGTGCCCACGCTGATGGAAATGCTCTTTGATAATAAAATTAATACCGCAGATTTCAGCGTCGGCGACAACTTGTTCGACGCGACCAAATCTCGAGATTGGTTTATCGCGGGGAGCTACTACAACTATGCACTCGTCGGCCAAGAGATGATGATGGTGGTTAACCCCGCAGGGAACTCAAAACAGCTCAACAACCAATTGAAGCTGGTTAAAGACCACAAAGTACCTGTCAATGTGATTCAGCAATCACTGGAACTGATGTCGCGCTTCTATCACAAGGGCTAACGACCGTTTTTCTCGCCGCTAAACAAAAACGCCTCGCATGATGAACTGCGAGGCGTTTTTTCTCTTCGACACCATTCGACACTAGGCGAATTTTCCAAGCACGCTGCGTTTTGGCAACACCACTAAATTGTAGAAATATTGCACCGCGACGTATCCCACCACAACCGTGGCCACCAATAGCTCGACGCCAGCCAGCATTCTCACTTGTTCAACATAGTGGCTGCCCAAACCTGCGTGTTGCATCCAGTTGGCCATTTTAAACAGCGCAGTGGCACCAATTACCATAGGGAAAGTAAACGCCGCATAGCCAGGGCTAAAAGGCAAACGAAGCAACTTAACAAACGCGAGGTAAATAATCGCCGTCATCAGCACGGCAATACCAAATAGCAACGCAATAATCACTGGCGAAGGTTGAGCCGTCACAGTTAAATAACCGGCCAATGAAAGGCTTGCTGGTGCGGCCATGATCGCCATCGTTGGTTTAGCCGCATCAGGCACTTCATGAGTAAACATAAAGCGGTAGATCATGATTGGTAACATCACCGCGTAGGCCACCATACCAAACACCAAAGCACCGTGCGCAACAGGGGCAAGCACTGGGTTGCCTGAGAAAGAAACATCAGCAACGATAATACCGACCGGGGGCACAAACCAACTTGGCACCATATGATGAAGTTCGAAATCTTTTGCACGGTGATAGACAAAACTGAGTAAAAATACGATGTGCAATGCCACCGCCACTGACCAGATCGTATCCCCCAGCAACGGGGAAAAGTGGCCAATCGAATTGGAAACCACCATGGTCGCCATGGCGAATGTCGGCACCACACTGCCCACCACTGGATGGGCCAAATCTTGTCTCAATAAGTGGTGATGAAAGAGAAATTTCACCGCCAAGATAACCAGCAAACCGCTGGCAATTGCCGCACTTATCCACTGTCCATAGCCGTTTAATGTTGCCAAGTTTTCCCAACTCCAGCCTAAGCTCGCAATACCAAGCGCCAAACCTGCCATCGGTGTTGGAGCGCCCATTACTTTTGCTTTTGTTCTTTGAATCATCACGACCTCAACAAGGCTATCTTTGTATGGCGCTATTTTATGCTTGCTTAATGTTTGAAGATATCTAATTATTTAGAACCAACGTTCAAAATTATTTAACGAGAGAGCATGGCAAGTCACATTTCTCTGAAACAACTCAAAGTGTTTACCACCATCACTCAGCACAACACGCTCACCGCCGCGTCGGAAAGTCTCTTTCTTTCCAAAGCGGCAGTGAGCATGGCGCTGTCCGAGTTGGAGAAGCAAATTGGTCATCATCTGTTTGATCGCGTTAATAACCGTTTGATTCTCAATCAAGAAGGGCAAAAACTGTTGCCATTGGCCGATGAGCTGTTGAGCCGAGCCAGCGCGATTGAGTCGCTGTTTGATCAAGATATGACACTGTCAGGCCAACTTCGCATTGGCGCCAGCGACACCATCGGCAACCAAGTTGCGCCTTATTTACTCAGCGATTTTCGCCGCCACACCCAGCATCAAGCACAGAGCCTGTTCATTTCTAATTCGGCGCAGATCTGCGATATGTTGGTGGATTACGAGCTTGATATCGCCCTGATTGAAGGCAAAACACTGCATCCCGAGCTGAATGCGACCCAGTTTAGCGAGGACGAAATGTGTGTGATTTGTCCGCCCGATTTTCCCCTTGAACTGAATGGCTCAATTTCACTCACTGAGCTGGAGAACAGTCAGTGGATTTTGCGCGAAGCCGGCTCTGGCTCGCGTGAGTTTTTCCATCGAGTCATCGCGCCACGCATTGAACATTGGCATGAAGCCTTCCAGCTCAACACCACCGAAGCGTTGATCAATTCGGTTTCCGCCGGACTTGGGCTTGGTTGCTTATCTCGTCTCTCGGCTGACCATGCCGTGCGAGATGGTCGCGTGAAAATGATCCCGATGCCGCTCGATATGAAGCGCCGCTTTTGGCTGCTGGTGCACAAAGAAAAGTATCAAAGTCCGTTACTTAAAGCCTTTATCGATTTTTGCCATCATTGGCATCCCGAACGATAGCGGAATTCAGCTCTCATTTTGACGCGAGTCAATGGACATTACTGATGAAAAGCTGTATAAACACACAGTACAAATTCTGGACTATTTAACTTAGAGGATTAACCATGGCTGTTATCGTCAAGTACGTGGTAGAACGCAACGGAGAAGAGAAAATGACTTTTACCTCTAAAGCGGAAGCTGACGCATACGACAAAATGCTGGATATGGCAGATGAGCTTTTCGACTTACTAGGTAAAAGCGATCTTCTTGAAGATGAAGGTAAACAAGAAGACTTGGCGATGTTCCTCGCTCAGAACAAAGAAGAGCTTCTTTACGCGCTAGGCGCAAAACGCCGCCCAACGCCGAAGAAAGAAAAGAAACTAGCAGCGGTTGCGGATAACGCAGCCGACGAAGACGAATCAGCAGAAGACGCCGCTTAATCTTCGCAACCCATGTCGAATAAAACCGTCGCCCTGTGCGGCGGTTTTGATTTTGGCGACAAAATACAAAATAGCCAAACGAAGAAACATATCGTTAAAAAGACAAAGGGTATCCATCTACAGACTTTCTCCCTTTGAGGGGTTTAAAGTCTTTTTTTGTCTCTTTATGATGGCTATAACTTAATTCCAGCGCTTGCCAGTGAATGGCGCGTGACAAAGACTCAACACATGGAGATCAACTATGGCTTTCTTTTCTCTCGCCTTTGGTACGGCAACCAAAAACCGCGACGGCAAAATCATCGAAGCGTTTTTTCCAAACCCTGTTCTTAACCCAAGCGAGGCACTAGTCAACGCTCTAGCAGCCGTTGCGGGCTACGAGCAAGGCAACCAAGCTATCGAGATCTCTGCGGCGCAAAGTGCCGAACTGGCAGCGGCGTTCCAAGCAAATGGTGATGCAGCAAACGCCTCTTTCGCAGCAAAAGCGGCAGAGTCAACACAACCACTGGTACTGGTTATTCTTGCTACTGACGAGCAGCCACAAAGCGTTGCTGAAGGTTTCCTAAAACTGCAACTCATCTCTAACCGCCTAGTTCAACCACACGGTACCGTACTAGACGGCATCTTCGGTCTACTGCACAACATTGCATGGACTAACGAAGGTCCAATCGATCTGCCTGAACTGGCAGAACGCCAAATCGAAGCGCGTTTAGCTGGCCGTGTACTTACTGTCGATTGCGTCGACAAGTTCCCTAAAATGGTGGATTACGTGGTACCAACAGGCGTGCGTATCGCAGACACTTCTCGCGTGCGTCTTGGTGCTCACGTTGGTGAAGGCACAACCGTCATGCACGAAGGCTTCATTAACTTCAACGCGGGCACCACAGGCGTGAGCATGGTTGAAGGCCGAATCTCTGCGGGCGTTGTTGTCGGTAACGGCTCTGACATTGGTGGCGGCGCGTCGATCATGGGTACCCTATCTGGCGGCGGTAAAGTGGTTGTGTCTATTGGTGAAAACTCACTGCTTGGCGCAAACGCAGGTCTTGGTTTCCCACTGGGTGATCGCTGTACAGTAGAATCTGGCCTTTACGTCACCGCTGGCTCTAAAGTACGCATGCTTGATTCCACAGGCCAAGAAGTTGAAATGGTTAAAGCGCGCGATTTAGCAGGCGTATCTGACCTACTGTTCCGTCGCAACTCAGTGACCGGCCAAATTGAATGCTTGGCGAACAAAACTGCGGTAGAGCTCAACAGCGAGCTGCACAAAAACAACTAATCTCGAACATTCTGAGATAGCGTTAGTTCGAGCCCTTCATCAATGAAGGGCTTTTCTTTGTCGGCACTTTGCCCACCACGTTTGCCAATAAGCTAATAATTTCATTCAATAAGTGCTACGGAATTTACTAAAATAAAGATAACGAAACAAAAGGAGCGGATCATGACTGAGCAGAAGTACATCGTTGCACTGGACCAAGGTACCACCAGCTCTCGTGCTGTGGTTTTAGATCACGACGCGAACATCGTTTCTGTCTCCCAGCGCGAGTTCACTCAGATTTACCCGCAAGCAGGCTGGGTAGAACATGATCCCATGGAAATTTACGCCACTCAAAGCTCTACACTCGTTGAAGCTCTGGGCAAAAAAGGCATCAGCAGTGATCAAGTGGCGGCCATCGGTATTACCAACCAACGTGAAACCACCATCGTTTGGAACAAAGAAACGGGCAAACCGGTTTACAACGCCATTGTGTGGCAGTGCCGTCGTACCGCCGAAATCTGTGAGGACCTAAAATCGCGCGGATTGGAATCTTACATTCGCGAAAACACCGGCCTTGTGCTTGATCCTTACTTCTCGGGCACCAAAGTGAAATGGATTCTCGATAATGTTGCAGGCGCACGTGAAGACGCCGAAGCGGGCAAACTGCTGTTCGGTACTGTCGATACTTGGCTGGTGTGGAAGATGACCCAAGGCCGTGTGCACGTCACCGACTACACCAACGCCTCCCGCACCATGCTGTTCAACATCAATGAGCTATGTTGGGATAGCAAACTGCTCGAAGAAATGGGCATCCCAGCATCGATGATGCCGCAAGTAAAACGCTCATCGCAAATTTACGGCCAAACCAACATTGGTGGTAAAGGTGGTACGCGTATCCCTATCTCAGGCATTGCGGGTGACCAACAAGCGGCGCTGTATGGCCAAATGTGTGTCGAAGCAGGCCAAGCGAAAAATACTTATGGAACCGGCTGCTTCTTGCTGATGAACACCGGACAAGAGAAAGTGACCTCACAAAACGGGCTGTTGACCACCTTAGCGTGTGGACCAAAAGGTGAGCCAGCCTACGCACTCGAAGGCGCGGTATTTATGGCTGGTGCGGCGATTCAGTGGCTGCGCGATGAGCTGAAACTGATTTCCGATGCGCACGATTCCGAATACTTCGCCACCAAAGTGGACAGTTCAAACGGCGTGTATGTGGTGCCTGCCTTTACTGGTTTAGGTGCACCGTACTGGGATGCCTATGCTCGCGGTACCATTGTTGGTCTCACTCGTGGTGTCAACTCAAACCACATCATCCGCGCAACCTTAGAAGGCATTGCCTACCAAACCCGTGATGTACTGGACGCCATGCAAGCGGACTCTGGCATTAAGCTCTCAGCCCTACGCGTTGATGGCGGCGCAGTGGCCAACAACTTCCTCATGCAGTTCCAATCTGACGTGCTTGATACCGAAGTGCATCGTCCAAAAGTGACCGAAGTGACCGCGCTGGGCGCGGCGTACCTCGCAGGTTTGGCCGTGGGTTACTGGAACAGCATAGATGAGCTGAAAAACAAAGCAGAGCTCGATCGTCGCTTCCTTCCTCATCAAGATGAAGAAAAACGCAGCCGACGCTATAAAGGCTGGAAACGCGCGGTTAAATGCGCACAAACTTGGGCCGAATTGCGTGAGATTGACGAGTAAACTAAGTTCACCTTAGTTTCAAACTGCTTGTTTTAGCAAGATGACATTGGAGCCGTACAAATGATTACTGCATCGTCCACAACGCTCTCGGTACTCGACATCTTGGTTGTCGGGGGTGGTATCAATGGCGCAGGCATCGCAGCAGATGCGGCAGGACGTGGCCTTAGCGTCGCACTTTTTGAAGCCAAAGATTTTGCCTCGGCGACCTCTTCAGCCAGCTCGAAACTGATCCATGGTGGTTTGCGCTATTTGGAACATTATGAGTTCCGTTTGGTCTCCGAAGCTCTGGCGGAGCGCGAAGTGCTGATCAAAAAAGCGCCGCACATTGCCTTTCCCATGCGTTTTCGCCTGCCGCACCGCTCCTATCTTCGCCCCGCGTGGATGATTCGTTGCGGGCTGTTTTTGTATGATCACTTAGGTAAGCGCACCACACTGCCTAGCAGCCATAAGGTGAACCTTGCCGAAACCGGGCTGCTGAAAGAAGAAATGAAAATTGGCTTTGAGTATTCCGATTGTTGGGTCGACGATGCTCGCCTCACGTTACTGAATGCCATCAGTGCCAAACGCAATGGCGCAGAAGTGCGTAATTACTGCAAAGTAAGCAAAGCTGAGCGTGTTGACGACCTTTGGAAAGTGACTATTGAAGATCAGCAAAATGGTGAACAGTTTGTGCGTTACGCCAAAGCCTTGGTTAACGCGGCGGGCCCTTGGGTGAAACAATTTTATGATGACAGTTTAGATGGCCCATCACCACGCAACATTCGTTTGATCAAAGGTTCACACATTGTCGTGCCGCGCGTACATCCCGATCCGCAAGCTTACATCCTACAAAACAACGATGGGCGGATTGTGTTTGTGATTCCTTACTTGGATAAATTTTCAATTGTCGGCACAACGGATGTCGAATACACCGGTGACCCTCGCCATGTGGCGATTTCAGAACAGGAAGTTGACTACTTAATTGACATTGTTAATCAGCATTTTGTCCATCAACTGAGCAAACAAGATGTGGTGTGGACTTACAGCGGCGTACGACCGCTGTGTGATGATGAATCTGATTCACCCCAAGCCATCACGCGTGATTACACCATCGAGCTGGAGCAAGAACTTGACCAAGCACCGCTGATCTCTATTTTCGGTGGCAAACTGACGACATATCGCAAGTTGGCGGAGTCTGCCATGCGTAAACTCGCGCCCTATTTCGACCATATGGGCGCACCGTGGACGGCGCAACAAACGCTCCCCGGCGGTGATTTTAGCTGTACACGAGACCAGCTCGCCCACGCGTTGCGCCAACAATACCCTTGGTTGAGTGCAACCTTAGCCTACCGTTATGTCTGCCAATACGGCAGCGATGCACGCCAATTGCTCGCGGGGGCTGAAGAGGTATCAGCGATGGGCATCGAACTTGCTCCAGAGGTTTACCAACGAGAATTGGATTATCTGATGACGCATGAATTTGCGCAGTGCAGTGAAGACATTTTATGGCGTCGAAGCAAACTAGGACTTTATCTCACACCAGAGCAAGTGCTTGATGTCGATAATTACGTCATAAAAAAGTGCTTTAAAGCCCTGGCACTAAAACAAGTCTGTTGAACTGCTTGCCCCCTTGTTCAATCTTCATAAAGTCAGTAGCCAAACGTCATCAAGTCGAGTAACTTGATGACGATACTTACGAATAAAGGTAACTGACTATTATGGGATTTTTAATTGACCACTGGGACTTCTCTACCTCTCCAGCGACTCGATATGAAAACAACTTTCAGCACATACAAGCCAGTCACTGGTATCACTGTGAGCGACACCATCCACATATCCGCGCTTGGCTGCTCGAAAATCAAGTACCACTGAGCACAGTTAATCACCTTCTTGCGGATGAAACTCGTCCTTCTTTTCATCATTATGACGATGATAGCTTTATGTTGATTCTTCGCGGAATCAATATGAACGACAACGCGATACCTGAAGATATGCTTAGTATCCGTATCCTTTATTACAAAGGGGCCTTAATTTCGACACGTAAAACCTCCTCGAAAGCCATCTCAGAAATCAGAGCCTCTCTTGCCGATAGAAAAGGCCCCAATAGCATCGCCGATCTGCTCCTGACCATCATCGATGGATTGACCGGGAAAATGCAGCAATATCTTCAAGATATAGAGGAGCAAATCGAACAGTTTGAGCTCGACACCGAGCAAATTGGCGAGATCATTGAGGTACAAAAAGCGCTTTTAAGAATCAAACGCTTTATTCGCCCGCAGCAGTATGCTATTGCTGATTTTTCGAGCTCTGAAGTCGCTCTTTTGACCAATAAAACCTTAATGGTCAATTATGCACTGAGTAATATTACTCGCATTAACGAAACCATAGAGTTCTTTCTTGGCGAGCTCGCACTTCTCAAAGAACAAATTCAGCAGTTGCGCGAAGACAAAATCAGCCGCAACAGCTATCTGTTTACATTAATCGCCAGTATTTTCCTACCCACCAGTTTTCTCACTGGCTTGCTTGGTATCAATATCGGTGGCATACCGGGAGTCGAGTCCCCAGTCGCCTTCTTGTGGTTTTGTGTTGGGTTGGTTGTCATTTTTGCCGCCGAAGTTTTGCTGCTCAAGCGGCTCAAATTCTGGTAATGCTTACACTTTTACGCGGTCTGGGTGAATGACGACACAGGCCGTGTGTTTCTGTTTACCAAAGCCGATGATCTGCGCTAATGCTTTTTTACTCACCGTCACGTGCGCTGATGCCATCGCCTCTTCTTCTGATTCCGCGTGAGGATCGTGAATGAAGAAGAAACGCTCACTCATGCCACTTAGCAGCACCCAGTGCGGCTCTTTACTGCCATTAAATCGATAGGTGCTGATCAGCAGCAACACGCTCGCGCCCATACCGACCCACTCTTCCAGCTGGCTTTGTGATGGCGGCGCTTCAATGGTGCTCACAGGGTATTCTTCTAACTGCTGACAGAAATCCTGATGCACAATTTCAATCACTTGCTTCTTATTTTCATCACGTACGCTGTCAATAAACGGTGTCGATTTCGCATGGCTCCACAGCTCTACCGTGTAACCTCGGCGTGCAGCCGCTAACGCCAAACCATGCCCACTGCACCCGCCATGTCCGGCCGCCATAAAAATGGTGGTTGCTTCGCGCCAAAGCTGCAACTCCTGCTTACGCGATGGCTGAAAACTGGCGTCGTGATGGGCAAACGCCATCAGCAAACAAGCCGCGCCACAAGTAAAAGGGGTGGTCTGCACATAGAGCGGCATAGGCAGCAAAGTTTTAGGCCCATAGTGTGCCAAACGCTTCTGCATCCGGATGCCATCGCTTAAATCGTCATAATAGTGAATAAGGATTTTAAGCTTTTGATAACCCAGCTTTTTATACAAATTTATTGCGGCACTATTGTCTTCACGAACTTCTAAGCGTAATGTAGTGAAACCCTGTTCAATGGCGAACTGCTCACAGATCTCAATAAGAGATTGAGCTATCCTTTGGCCACGAAATTCAGGTCTAACTGCAATCGAATATAACCTTGAGAGTTGTGTTCCTTGGTGAAATAAAACAAGAGCATATCCTGCTAGCTCTAGCTCATTAGTAGCGACGAATAAAACGGCATGTTCAGATTGGATAAAACGCTTCATTTGTCTTGGTGCAATTCTGTCACCAGTAAAGAGCTCTCTTTCCAAACGATTTAGTGCATCAAGATCAGACATTTTCGCAATACGAAAATCCATGTAACACCTTCAAGGACTGATTATTTCCCCTCATCATAGCTCGTTTATTAAGGAAAGAAATAGATGGCAAATCTTTTAATTGTGACTGACCAAGCTAGCGATTGGCAGCAGTATTTCCCATCTGAACAAGTGGTTGATGTTGCCCAATATCTCGACAGTGATTGGCAACACAATCAACGTAGCGTGCAGGTGGTGAACCTGTGTCGCGATTATGGTTACATGAGCAGCGGTTACTATTGTTCGCTGATGGCGGGGGCACGTGGCCACCGCGTCATCCCGACAGTGACCGCCATTAATGACATCACTCAACCGCTGCTGATTTCATCTGGATTCCTCAAGCTCAACAAGTTAGCCAAAGATCAAGACAGCATCAGCTGTAAAATCTACTTTGGCCGTACCGAACACAAAGGCTTAGAGAAACTCGCCCGTCGTCTGTTTGAACAATTTATGGTGCCCGTCATTGAATTAAAAATGACCAAAAATCAGCACCACTGGCAAATCGACTCCGTCGCGCCATTTCCTTTCCAAGAGCTCAGCGATACAGAAGAAAACTTCTTTATTGAGTCGTTGGAGATGTTCTCCAACAAGGTTTGGCGTAAACCCAAACAAGAGAAAAAGTATCGCTACGACATCGCGATGCTGATCGATGAAGAGGAAAAAATGCCCCCTTCGTGCCCTCAAGCGCTGAAACGCTTTAAACGAGCGGCATCGCGTTTGGGGATGAACTTAGAAACCATCTCCAAAGATGAGATTTCTCGTTTGGGTGAGTTTGACGGTTTGTTTATTCGCAGCACCACCAACATCAGTAACTTCACCTATCGTTTTGCCAAAACAGCAGAAAAGCTAGGCTTAATCGTGATGGATGATTCTGAGTCGATCATGAAATGTACCAACAAAGTCTTTCTCACTGAGTTGCTGAAAAACAACAAAGTGCCCGCGCCAGCGAGCGTTATTTTGAAAAACTTTGACCCAGAATGGAAAAGTGATCTGCTCAATGAGCTGGATTTCCCGATGGTGTTGAAGATTCCAGACGGCGCATTCTCACGTGGCGTGGTGAAGGTGCGTAACGAAGAAGAGTTGGAAAAAGAAGCCGCAGCGCTGTTTGAAAAAAGTGAACTGATTTTGGCGCAAGCCTTTATGCCAACCGACTTTGACTGGCGCATTGGCATTTTGAACCGCCAAGCGATTTTCAGCTGTAAATACATGATGAGCCGCGGCCATTGGCAGATCTACCAACACCACAATAGTGGCCGAGTGTCGTCCGGTGGTTTTGAAACCTTGGATTTGAAACAAGTGCCAAAAAACGTGGTTGATGTGGCGCTAAAAGCCGCTAACTTGATTGGTAATGGTCTGTATGGCGTCGATCTTAAGGAAGTGGATGGCCAAGTGTATGTCATTGAGGTGAACGACAACCCAAGTATTGATCATCATGTTGAAGATGCTTTCCTTGGCGATTTACTCTATGACCGCGTGATGACCGAGTTCTTGCGTCGCATTCAAATGCGCGGGTTCTAACATCCAACGTCAATACGCTTTTAAACGCTTTTAAACGCTTTTAATAACACAAAGCCACTCCTCGTGAGTGGCTTTGCTGTTTATATCATGCAGAGCTTAGCCCGGGTGGCCATCGGCTCTCGGCGTCACGAGCATATAACCAAACTTCCAGACAAACAGTGTAAACGCGAATACCCACAGCGCGGCACTGATGTCGATCCAGATAAACAGTTGTGCTGGCGCAAAAATGACACCAAAACTGCGCAACAAAGCCGCGAGGAAGAGTGCGCCAAACGCCAGACTCATATTCGGCCCTTGGTAAATCATTCGTCCGGTGTGTCCCATGGTGACACGTGCAATCATCGCCAGAATAAGCCCAGCCAAAGCCCCAATCGCAAACAAGTGGATCAGGTTGTGTGACGCGAACGGATTATTCAGCAAACCGCGCAACAGCAGACTCAACGGTAAACACAGATAAGCGGCGTGCAACGACCAAACCAACGGCTCACTTAGGGTCAGCCAAGGTTTCCAACGGATAAAGCGCACCAGTTGCGCGACACCCGCGATCACCATCAACGGCTGGCCAAGCTGTGCCATGGTCACTGGGAAAAAGCTGAGCAAAAACAGCATCACCAAAGGTAAGTTTGCCGCCCAATCGAGCCAAACAATCGGATTGGCTTTTTCAAAGTTAAAACGACGCGCGGTAAAGAATGGAATCACTCGAGCCCCCATCACCGACAGCAGCAAGGTGAACCACCAGAGCATCGCTTGCCAAACCGCCGAAGAGGTAAATGGTGGCATGCCTTTTATTGTCGCGTAGCTGGCAAAATTAGCACCGATTGCCAACAAAAACAGTGGGACGAAAAAGAGATTACGCCAACCTTTGGCCTGCACCACTCGGCTACCGATTTCAAAGGCCACCAAAGCAAGAAACAGCGCTTCAATGCTGGAGGTTAACCACAGTGGTACTGGCGTCCAAAGCAAAATTCTCGGCAACAGCCACAGCGCCACCAGCAGTGCTAAACGATAATGTTTGGTGCCGTTGATGCCCGTCCAGTTTTGTACCGCGGTTAACAGGAACCCAGCCACAATCGCCATCGCAAAACCAAATAGCATTTCATGCACATGCCACCAAAGTCCTGGCACTTGGAGTTGTGTTGGCTGACCGGTTTGAAAAATCCATACCCACACCGCAATAGCGATAATGGCGTACACCGAGCCTAATAAAAAGAAAGGTCGAAAACCCAATCTCAGCCAAGCGGGAATTTTTTCTTCCACTTTTTTGTCAGTAATATTTAGCACGTTTCGCCCCCTCCACATGCTGAGCAAATTCACAACAAATGCAGTGTAGCACTAAAGATGCATTAAAAATACAACTTTAAAAATTTTACCTCTTAGGTATAACGGTCATTAGGAATATGGCTCAAGGAATACAGATGTACATTTTTGGTTATGGCAGCTTAATCAATGCTGCGTCGCGTCAGTTGACGGGTCAAACGGGTGAGGCTATCCCGGTGATTGCTCACGGCTTGGTGCGCTATTGGGGCAAAGTCGACGACAGCTACATTCTCTCACCGTTGGTTGTAAACCGTGGCGAGAGCCAAGTGAATGGTGTGCTACTGGAAATTGATGATCGTGCACTCGCTGAGTTCGATCGCCGAGAGAGAGGCTACCATCGCATTGAGATTACGCCGGATCAGATAGAAACCGACCACTCATTCAATCGTGCTTATCCCATTTGGGTGTATGTTAAAGACGATCCGCAACCACCCTGTCCTTCGAGCCCGATCATGCAAACGTATGTCGATACGGTACTCGCGGGATGCTTAGAGATCTCCGAAGCGTTTGCCCAACATTTTGTGCAATACACCGTAGGCTGGCATTTTCCTAAAGAAGACGATCGCCACGCGCCAAAATATGGCAATTTGGCTGGAGTGGAGTCACATCACTATCCGTTGATTGACGCGCTCATAATACAAAAGGGAGCATGATGCTCCCTTAAACAATACGTGCTCGTTGCCGATCAGAACTTGTAACGGCCACCGAAATATAACGCGGTAATATCTACATTGACATCGTTAAATTCTGTTGCGACGCCACGGTAGCCACCTTGCAGCATCCAGCCAGAATCGAACTCATAACCCACTTCAACACCGTAGTTAATACCAGTGTTGCTGTCGGAATCTAGACTTGCAGACTTAAAGTCTTCTTTGGTCAGCTCAAACTCGTAAGAAGTCGATGCAAAGCCTAGTAGACCGCCTACGTAAAAGTTCGAGTTTGCCACATAGTATTTAGGACGAATGTTCAAACCAAACGATGAGAATGACGCTTCAACATCTGCCATCACAACGCCCGCGGTTGAGCTTGCTGCAACTTGACCGAATGTCTTCGAGCCATACAGCACATACTCACCCTCAATACCGATTAAGAAAGAATCTGAAATTTTCTTATCGTAGCCAATTGCAAACTGCACGCCTGCGTCTAGGTCGTAAGAAACTTCGTTGACTTCGTTGATCGATACATCCGCCTTAATCACTTCAAGGCCAACATACCAACCCTGCTTTGGACCTAAGTTCGTTTGTTCAACTTCAGTTGCATTTGCGCCGAATGCAGCGCCCATAGCCAATGCCAAAACCGGCAACATCTTATTCATTATAATTCCTTGTATTTCATACTGTTAAAACCAATAAACAGCGCGGGGATTATAATGAATTTCATTGAGCCAACAAATAGAGCAATTAATAAATGCGACTTAAAACATAGTTTGCAGTTATAAACAGACGAAAACTACTGTTCTATGAATCGCTCAACTCAGACTATAAATGACCCTTTCAAGAACAGTCTGCACGCCCTTGATCAGCCGCTCTCGCCGCTCCTGTTGCGGCATTGAGTGCAAGCAAGTTGGTTTGCTCTGAGATGCTACCGATCACATTCGTAAACTCACTGATCTGCATGACGCCCTCATTGTAGAAAAGGGAACATGATTCTCCCCTATCAACTACACAATTCTCACCCCCGTCGGCATCGCTCTTTCTGGCGTTAAGAGAACACTTTCGCTTTCATCGTCCGTTTCTGCGCACAACAGCATGCATTCTGAGGTTTCTCCACGCATTTTCGCTTTGGCAAGGTTGCACAACACCACCACTTGTTTGCCCATCAGCTCTTCTTCGCTGTAGTACGGCACTAGGCTAGTGACGGTTTGCAGTGTTTTCTCGCCGACATCAATTTGTACGATATAGAGTTTGTCTGCATTCGCATGACGGGCGACTTCAATAATTTTCCCAGTACGAATTTCCAGCTTGGCGAAATCAGCGTAAGCGATCGTTTCCATGTAAGATAACCTCAGTAAAGTTTTACTAAAAAGATAACGTTTACACTATCATTAGAGCCTGATATTACAAGTGGTAAAGATCGCATTTTTAAAATGAAAACTCGCAGTTATTTGCCTAATTTACAGTTCAGAGGTTTAATGAGGGAAGCATAGAAATGAGGTAACACATGGCCACAATTAAAGATGTCGCTCGCGAGGCTGGCGTTTCCATCGCCACCGTCTCACGAGTGATTAATAAATCGCCCAAAGCCAGTAAAGCGTCGATTGAATCCGTCACTCAAGCAATGGCCAAACTGGGCTACCGCCCCAACGCCGCCGCCAAAGCGTTGGTGAGTCAAAGCACCAACACCATGGGCGTATTGGTTGGTGATGTATCGGATCCCTTCTTCGGCACGCTGATCAAAGCCGTCGATGAAGTGGCCCATGAAAATGGCAAGCATCTACTGATTGGCAATGGCTATCACAATGCCGAGGAAGAGCGCAGAGCCATTGAACTGCTGATCAATAGCCGTTGCGATGCACTGGTGATTCATTCGAAAGGCTTGAGCGATGAAGAGTTGCTGTCATACGCGCAAGAAGTGCCAAGCTTAGTGATCATCAATCGTCATATTCCACAAATCGCGCAACGCTGCATTTCCCTCGATAACTACAAAGGGGCCTATTTGGCTACAGAGTATTTGATTCGCCATGGCCACCAACACATTGCCTGCATTTCATCGAGCCACAAAATTGAAGACGCCGATGCGCGCATCGCTGGGTACCTTGCCGCATTAAGAGACAATCACATCGAGCTCTCCAGTGCGTACATCGAACAAGGCGAGCCCAATAGTGATGGTGGGGAAACGGCAATGACTAACCTGCTGACAAAATCTCTGCCGATCACCGGCGTGGTGGCTTACAACGACTACATGGCGGCGGGTGCGCTATCGGTATTGGATGAAAATGGCTTAAAGGTGCCAGAGCAAGTCTCAATGATAGGATTCGATGATGGCTTGATTGCTCGCTATGTCAGCCCTCGCCTCACCACCGTGCGCTATCCAATACAGATGATGGCAGAGAAAGCCGCGAGACTGGCGATCGATTTGGCTCGCCAGCAAGAAGCCGACCACAGCACCATGATCTTCTCACCCACTTTGGTAAGAAGAGATTCTGTGGCCAAGCTCTCTTAGCGTCTTTTCTTCATTAAAGCTTAAATCGCGTCATCTTCTGATCAAGCTGGCGCGACAAATCGGCCAAGGTTTCACTCTCTTCAGCTAAGAAGTTGGCCGCTTGCGACATCTCCATCGCCGCGTCATTGATACCACTGACGTTGCGATTCATCTCCTCTGCCACCGCACTTTGTTCTTCCGCTGCAGTGGCGATCTGCGTTGCTTTATCGCTCACGTGACGAATGTGATCAACGATCAATTGCAAATCTTCTCCCGCGTGTTCCGCTCGAGCGACACTGCTTTGTGCCAGAGATTGGCTTTTCTCCATCGCCTCCACTGCAGAGACGGCTAACTGCTGCAGTTTATTGATGGTGGTTTGTATTTCATCGGTCGATTGATGGGTGCGCCCAGCCAGATTTCGCACTTCATCAGCCACCACCGCAAAACCACGCCCTTGCTCACCTGCCCTTGCCGCCTCTATCGCGGCATTGAGCGCAAGCAAATTGGTCTGCTCTGAGATACTGCTGATCACATTGGTGAATTCGCTGATCTGCATCACCCCTTCTTTGAGCTTGGCGACCTGATCATTGGCCACTTCGAGTTCAACAGACAGCGACTTAATGCTGTCCACGCTGGAATGCACGTCTTTATCGCCCAAGTTGGCTTCTTTGGTCGCATCCAGTGTATCTCTGGCGGTGTCTTCTGCGTGGCCAGCTACATCAGCCACCGTCGCGCTCATCTCATTCATTGCCGTGGCTAACTGATTCAACTGGTCTCGCTGGCTCAACACCGCTTGGCTGGTCTCTTCCGCTGATGATGCAATGCGCACCGCGGCATCAGCCACCTCGGAAGCAGATTGAACCGATTCAAACAGCGCCTCTCTGACTGAGCCGATACTTTGATTGATGTCCTGTGCCAAGCGGCCAAATTCATCTTTACCCAACACCGCCACTTGAGCGGTTAGATTTCCTGCCGCGACTTGCTTCATACTCTGGCGAATGGCGTTTAACGGCTCAATCACCGCGCGGCTAATCAGCATCCCCAGCGCACTCATGACCAAGGCAATCGCAAGAGTGGCCATGCCCATTTTCAAAATTTGTTGATTCACCGCCGCTTCGATATCGTCCAATAGCATCCCAGAGCCAATGATCCAGCCCCAAGGCGCAAAACCGTGCACCACTGAGAGTTTGTCGGCGGGTTGACCGCGACTGTTTTGCCAAAGATAGGTGAGTGAGCCTGTGCCCCCCGCTCGGCCTAAATCCACCATGGTGAACCAAAACTGACCATCGCTGCCATTGCCCATCTGCTGACCAACCAACTCAGGTTTGATCGGATGAACCACGGTATTGCGATTTTCATCAATGACAAATAGATAGTTGTTTTCATCAAAACGTGTGGCTGAGATCAACGCCTTGGCCAGATTTTGCGCCTCTGATTTGGCGTATGTTTGGCTGAGTGATTCCACTTGTGAAAACACGGTATGGATCACGGCGTTCAACCGCGCGTGACGCTCAGCAATCAAGTTCGTTTTGAGAGTATTAACGGAGATAAACAGTAGGAGTAGGAATCCTAAAATCCCAACAGCAACAATCATTGCCAGCTTATAGCTGACTTTCATATTTCTTAGCTTCAACATGACGTACCCATCCCGACAGAGATTCTGACTCAGATTTTCAAGGCTGATAGATTTGTTATTTTTATAATTGCTCTTTATAGAATGGTAGAGGGGGAACGCTTTGCCACTGACAACACTGAGTTTGTTAACTGGATCACTAAAAAATATGCAACCAAGAGCATTAATTGTTTTTGAGGAAAGAATGAAAAAGGCTCCGACATGCAGAGCCTTTTATTTAAACGACTAAAAATCAAAATGATAGGAGGTAAAGTAACGATACTCTTCGCCAGGAGAAAGCAGGCAACTGGGTTGTGGCCAATCCGGATGGTTCGGCGAATCAGGCAAAAATTGGGTCTCTAGCGCCAATCCTGCGTAGTCTCGATATTCATTACCACTGCGGTTTGGTGTGCCTGCCAGCCAATTACCCGTGTAGAGCTGAATGGCGGGTTTGTTGGTACACACAGACAAACGAATCAACTTATCAGGCGAGGTCACACACGCAACGGGCAGAGACACATCGCGATCTCGTTCAAACAAATAGCTGTGATCATACCCTTTAGCACATTGTTGCTGCTCATCTTGTAGCAAAACTTCACCAATGGTTTTTTTAGTATTGAAATCAAAACTGGTGCCAGAAACCCTTCGCAGCGTACCCAATGGAATGCCAACGTCATTAGTCGGCAAATAGCATGGGGCATTTAATACCAACTTATGCAGCAAGCAATCATGGCCCGATTCCGCTCCCATTAGATTGAAATACGCATGGTTAGTGAGATTCACTGGCGTCACGGCATCGGTTGTTGCCCAGTAACGAATAGTCAGTTGATTCTCGTCGGTCAACTGATACTGCACGTTAACGCTAAGATGGCCGGGAAATCCCTGATCGCCATTTGGAGATTCGAGTGAAAAGGTCACTTCGCTACTTGATTGCGATTCAATATGCCAACGTCGTTTATCAAAACCTTGCGCTCCACCATGCAAACAGTTCCCCGCTTGGTTTACCGAAACTTGGTACGCCATATCATCAATCGAAAAAAGCCCATTGGCGATGCGATTTGCATAACGCCCGACGGTTACCCCCATGTAACTTGCCTGACGCTCGAAGTTCTGCATCGTCCCCACGCCTAACAGAACTTCTCTTCGCTCCCCGCTCGCCAACGGTAATTGGCAACTTAGCCAAGTCGCGCCAATGTCCATTAAGGTCACAGACATACCCGCACGATTTGACAGTTCCACTAATTGGGCAGGCTGGCCATCAAAGGCTGCCTGCTCAGTCATAGTTTGGTTCAATTGAGCAATCATCCCGCCGTCCTACAGCACTTCAACCAAACCCGCGCCATCTTTGGCTTGGCACACGTAGATGGATTCTTTTAAGCCTGTGGCCGCTTGGTATTTCGCTGCAACGGTGGCTTTCACGTCATCAACCAGCGCTGGTGGTACAAGTGCCACGATACAGCCACCAAAGCCACCGCCAGTCATGCGCACACCGCCTTGGTCGCCAATCACCTCTTTGACGATCTCCACCAGCGTATCGATCTCTTTTACCGTGATTTCGAAATCATCGCGCATTGAGGCATGAGACTCAGCCATCAGCTCGCCCATACGCTTCATGTCATGTGCTCGCAGCGCTTGCGCCGCTTCCACTGTACGATCGTTTTCTGTGATGACGTGACGGGCACGTTTTGCCACCATTTCATCCAGCTCAGCAACTTTCTCGTTGAACTGCTCAATCGTCACATCGCGCAGCGCTTTCACACCGAAAATGCGCGCCGCTTCTTCACATTGCTGACGACGAGTGTTGTATTCACTGTCGACCAAACCACGCTTTTTATTCGAGTTGATGATCACGACAGCCATCTCTTCTGGCATCGAAACCGATTCCGTTTCTAAGCTACGGCAATCCAATAGCATCGCGTGATTTTCACGTCCTTCCGCTGAAATCATTTGGTCCATGATGCCGCAGTTACAACCGACGAACTCGTTCTCGGCTTGCTGACCGTTTAACGCGATTTCCGCTTGGCTGATCTCAAGATTGAACAGCACTTTGAACGTCTGGCCAATCACCACTTCCAACGCCGCCGATGAGCTCAAACCCGCACCTTGAGGCACGTTGCCGCTGACTGAAATATCCGCTCCTGTGAACGAGTAACCGCGTGCAAGAAGGCACTTCACCACGCCGCGAATGTAGTTCGCCCACATTTTGTCTTGCTGGAAAGTAATGGCTTGCGTGATATCGAACTCGTCCACTGCGTTGCCGTAATCGACTGAAACCACACGCACGATATTGTCTTCACGCTTTGCTGCTGCCACCACGGTTTGGTAGTTAATGGCACATGGCAACACAAAACCATCGTTGTAGTCGGTGTGCTCACCAATCAGGTTGACACGACCAGGCGCTTGAATGATGTGGCTTGGCGCGTAACCCAGCACTTGTTCAAAAGCGGTTTTCACATTTTGGATAAGTTCAGACATAGGGACGTTCTCTTAAAATAGTAATTTGCTGTGGGATAGCGCGTTGAGCCTAACTTCTATCTGTAAAATCGCGCTATCCCGTTATTCGTAATCAGTCCAATTTAAAGACTTAGCATTCTTTGTAGTGGACATCACTCACATCACGCAGACGCTGTGCCGCCTGCTCTGCGGTGAGATCGCGTTGGCTTTCTGCCAGCATTTCGTAACCGACCATAAACTTGCGAATCGTCGCACTGCGCAGGAGTGGCGGATAGAAAAGTGCATGAAGTTGCCAATGGTCGATGTCGGTGCCTTGGTCAAAAAACGGCGCGTAGTGCCAGCCCATTGAGTATGGAAATGAGCACTGGAATAAGTTGTCGTAACGGCTGGTCAGCTTCTTGATCGCTCGCGCTAAATCATCTCGTTGCTCATCGCTAAGTTCACTCATACGGCGAATGTGCGTTTTCGGCAGCAGCATGGTTTCGAATGGCCACGCCGCCCAGTAAGGCACGACGGCCAACCAGTGCTCGGTTTCCACCACGATGCGCGAGCCATCTTTGAGTTCTGCTTGCACGTAATCCACCAGCAAGTTGCTGCCGTGTTCTTGGTAATACGCTTTTAGGTTGTGCTCTTTGCGCTCAATTTCATTGGGTAAGAAGCTGTTCGCCCAGATTTGACCATGTGGGTGCGGCTGAGAACAGCCCATGGTTTCGCCTTTGTTCTCGAATGCTTGAACCCAAACGTACTCTTTGCCGAGCTCTTCAATTTGTTCGTTCCAGGTCTCAATCACGCCGCGGATTTTTTCCACTGGTAGCTCAGGTAAGGTTTTGCTGTGATCTGGAGAGAAGCAAATCACTCGACTCAAACCGCGCACACCTTGGGTTTTGAAGAGCGGGTTGTCTGACTCCGGCGCATCCGGTGAGTCCACCATCAAAGCAGCAAAATCGTTCTTAAACACGTAAGTGCCTTGGTAATCTGGATTAACATCGCCAGAGACGCGTTCGTTGGTCGGACACAAGAAACACTTTTCATCATAACTTGGCAGTTCATCAATGGCCGGTTTTTCATCGGCACCGCTCCAAGGGCGTTTTGCACGATGAGGGGAAACCAAAACCCACTGCCCCGTGAGTGGATTAAAACGACGGTGTGGGTGATCCACAGGGTTAAACTCAACATTCGACATATGACTTACTCAACTCTTCAAAAATCTTCAAACTCAGCTTCCCAACACCGTGAGAAGCACAGATGACAACGCGGTGGCTGCCATTACGCAGGGGAATAGCCATTAGGGTTATTTGACTGCCAGTTCCACGTATCGGCAGTCATTTCCGCCACCGAGCGTGTTGCCTTCCAGCCAAGTTCACGCTCGGCTTTTTCTGTGCTTGCCCAGCATTCGGCAATGTCACCCGGACGACGCGGACATAACTCGTACGGTACCGGTTTACCGCAAGCGGCCGCGAACGCCTCCACCATCTCAAGCACGCTCGAGCCTTTGCCTGTGCCTAAGTTGTAAATGTGCAAACCCGAGGTTTTCCCCACCGATTTCAATGCGGCGATGTGGCCATCGGCCAGATCCATCACATGGATGTAATCGCGCACGCCGGTGCCGTCAGGGGTTGGATAGTCGTTGCCAAATACCGAGAGTTTTTCACGGCGACCAACGGCCACTTGGGCGATAAACGGCATCAGGTTATTGGGAATGCCTTGTGGGTCTTCCCCCATGCTGCCTGATGGGTGCGCACCAACCGGGTTGAAGTAACGCAATAAGGTGATGCTCCAGTCATTTTCTGCGTGGAACAAATCGCTTAGACACTGCTCCACCATGTATTTACTGCGTCCGTATGGGTTGGTGGTGGCGCCTGTTGGTGAATCTTCCGTAATCGGAACGATTTCTGGGTCACCGTAAACCGTTGCCGATGAACTGAAGACAATGCTTTTCACCCCGGCTTTGCGCATGCAGCGCGCCAATACCAACGAGCCATTGACGTTGTTGTCGTAGTACTCGAGTGGTTTTGCCACCGATTCGCCAACCGCTTTGAGGCCAGCAAAGTGGATCACCGCTTGAATATCATGCTTGGCGAACACGGAGTCCAAAAAGGCTTCGTCACGAATATCACCTTGGTAGAAGGTCGGTTGCTTACCCGTGAGCGCTTCAATACGGCTTAACACGTCCACCTTTGCATTGCATAAGTTGTCGACAATGATCGGTTCCATACCGGCCGCCATCATCTGCACACATGTATGGCTACCGATGTAACCCATGCCACCTGTCACTAAAACGTTCACCCTTGCCTCTCCTGATCTCAAATTTGCTCAATGGCTTTGCTTGTTTAAAAGCTTACCAAGCATGTTGGATCGGGTTCCGTGATCCAATTCGCAAAGTGTAAACGTTTCCACAAATTTTCATACTCAATCCTTTTTACAGCGAGATTTAGTGAAAGAAATTCCGACACACACCTCGCGTGCCAGTATCATAAAAACACTCACGGCTCGATTTTTACTAAAAAAACGGATGCATCACGCAGCCTCTTGATTACAATAGAGAACAGATGAATTCACTCAGCACAGTGCGCTGTGCCAACAGGAAGAAGAATGGCTACGTTAAAAGATATTGCCACGGAAGCGGGCGTTTCCCTGGCCACGGTGTCGCGAGTGCTCAATGAAGACCCGACTCTGAGTGTCAAAGAAGAGACCAAACACCGCATCTTAGAAATTGCGGAGAAATTGGAATACCGAACCAGCAGCGCGAAAAAGAACAGTGTTGCCGCCGTGCCGGCCCATCATTTCCTAGCATTGTACAACTACAAGCCAGAAGCTGAGATTAATGATCCTTACTATCTCTCCATTCGCCATGGCATTGAAACCCAGTGTGAAAAACTCGGCATCGATTTAACCAACTGCTACGACAGCAAAATCGACCCCGACGTAAAAAAGATCACTGGTGTCCTTATGGTTGGCAAAACCACGCCTGCCGCGATGTTGCGCGCCAGCAAGATGACCGACAACATCTGCTATCTCGATTTTAGCGATGACAACGGCGACTTCGACAGCGTGGATATTGATCTGGTAAAAATCAGTAAAGAAGTAACCGATTTCTTTATCAGCCAAGGTTTTGATCGCATTGGTTTTATTGGCGGTCAAGACGAACCCGGCCAAGCCGACATTCGCGAAATGGCGTTTGCCGAGTATGGGCAACTCAAAGGCGTGGTCAACGAGTCCGACATTTATCGCGGTGATTTTTCTAGCGCTTCTGGCTACAAACTGGCGCAAGCGATGTTGGAAAAGGGCGACTATCCGAAGGCGCTGTTTATCGCTTCCGATTCCATCGCGATTGGCGTGCTGCGTGCTTTGCTCGAACATGGGCTCAACATTCCCCGCGATATTTCGCTGATCAGCGTCAACGACATTCCCAACGCCAGATTCACTTTCCCGCCTCTCTCGACGGTGAGAATTCACTCAGAAATGATGGGTATTCAAGGCGTTAACTTATTGGTGGAAAAAGCGCGTGATGGCCGAGCACTGCCGCTTAAAGTGTATGTGCCAAGCAAGCTCAAGCTAAGAGGAACGACGCAGGAGAGGAGCCAAGCATGAACCACGAGCAACTGCTTAACGAGCTGGAAGAAAACGTCTGTCTTGATCTGCATAAACTCTATTACGCCAACCCAGATAAGCGCTTTTACGCTCTGCTGGCGGAGCTTTACCAGTTACGCAAACAACATGGGCTGACAACACGCTTATCTCCTTACGTCACGGAAATTGAATCTCTGATCAAAGCGCTCAGTCTGACCAAAGAACGAAGTCTCACCGATGAGCAAAAGGGTCACACCGTGACACCAGAGCAGTTTGACCACTTAGTTGAAACGCTCGACTTTAACCAAAGGGCCCACCGCATGAGTCGTTTTATTTTAACCAAAGATAACCACAAAGCGTTTAGTAAACCGGTTGAGCTGGTGATGTACGGTGATTCCATCACCGAGTGGGGCCCTTGGCACGATGCTTTTTCTGGTTTTCAAGTCGCGAATCGCGGGCTCGCGGGGGACACCACCGCAGGCATGCTTGAACGCATTGACACCACGTTGGTCTGTCAGCCGAAACTGGTGTGCATCATGGCAGGGATTAACGATTTAGCGCAGGGCTACTCGGTGCAGCAAGTCGTGGAAAATTACCGTCGAATGCTGGCCATTTGGCAAGAACAGGGCATTGAAGTGTGGGTGCAGTCCACGCTGTATGTGGGCGAGCGAATGTCATCATTGAACCCACTGGTCAGCGAGTTAAATCGTCAATTGGGGCAAATATGTCAGGCGCAATCACTGCGTTTTATCGATCTCAACGCCACGCTCTGCCCAGAGCAGACACTGCCTCTTGATTGCAGTTGCGATGACTTACACCTCAACTCGCACGCTTACGCGCAATGGCTTTCGGTGCTCACACCAATGCTGGACGCTCGTTTCGCTGCGGCATAAAGCAGTGACACCATTTTTATCCAAAGCACGCTGAGCGTGCTTTCTTTTTATCTCTATTTTTCAACAACTAAAGTTCAAACCCTTTCTCATTCACTGCCGTTTCTCCTCTTCACGTAACACCCCATTAGCCAAGCGAAAGCCGCTCAATCTGGTTAAACATTATTCTTTAACTCGGATCACACCTTTCACTCTTCCCCACGTAGAATTCGTGATCAGGTTAAAGTAAAACGTTTTCACCAATTCTATTTAGTAAAAGTTTTACTAATATATTTCCCAGATATCCAAATCTCTATTTAACAGAACGTCGGCGGATCCTTTGATCGAAGTCGCCGAGGGGAGAAAAAACGTGAACAACTGGGAAAACTTCCTCCATTTACATGAGAACAGAATGGCGCCGCGTGCGTACTTCTTCTCCTATGATACCGTTCAACAAGCTCAAACCTTTCAGCGTGAGTTGAGCAGCCGCTTTATGCTGCTAAGTGGTCAGTGGCAATTTCATTATTTTAGCAACCCAATGCTGGTGCCTGATGAGTTTTACTCACAAACCATGAGCGATTGGGGGAACATTACCGTACCCAACATGTGGCAAATGGAAGGCCACGGCGATCTTCAATACACAGACGAAGGTTTCCCATTCCCAATTGACGTACCTTTTGTACCCACCGACAACCCAACGGGCGCTTATCAGCGCACTTTCACTTTGGGCCCTCAATGGGACGACAAACAGACCATCATCAAGTTCGATGGTGTGGAAACCTACTTCGAGGTGTACGTCAACGGCCACTATGTCGGTTTTAGTAAAGGCAGCCGTCTTACTGCAGAGTTCGACATTTCTGCCTACGCACAACCAGGTGAAAACTTACTCTCTGTGCGCGTGATGCAATGGGCCGATTCGACTTACATTGAAGACCAAGACATGTGGTGGACGGCGGGGATCTTCCGTGATGTTTACCTTGTCGGCAAAGAGCCGGTTCACGTCCAAGATCTGACTGTTCGTACTGATTTCGCCGACGATTACCAAAGTGCGACGCTCAGTGCTCAAGTCGAATTGGAAAACCTTTCCACCGCTATCGCGTCTGGCTACACGCTGGAATACGCGCTGCATGACAAAGGCACTGTCGTAGCCAGTGGTCAATGCGATTCACTGACGATACAAAACCGCCATTCAGCCAGCTTCGCCATTGATATGGTGAACCCAACGCATTGGACAGCAGAAAACCCTTACCTTTACCACTTGTTCATCACCTTAAAAGATCACCAAGGAAAGGTCGTGGAAGTGATCCCACAACGCGTGGGTTTCCGTGACATCAAAGTGCGTGACGGCCTGTTCTACATCAACAATCAATACGTGATGCTGCACGGTGTCAACCGTCATGACAACGACCACCTAAAAGGTCGTGCAGTAGGCATGGACCGCGTGGAAAAAGATCTGATGTTGATGAAGCAGCACAACATCAACTCAGTTCGCACCGCGCACTACCCGAACGACCCACGCTTCTACGAGCTGTGTGATATTTACGGCCTGTTTGTGATGGCAGAAACCGATGTGGAAACCCACGGCTTTGCCAACGTTGGCGACCTCAGCCGCATCACCAACGATCCAGCATGGGAAGCGGTGTTTGTTGATCGCGCAGTGCGCCATGTGCATGCACAGAAAAACCACCCATCGATCATCATGTGGTCACTCGGCAATGAGTCTGGTTACGGTTGTAATATCCGCGCCATGTACGCCGCAACCAAAACCCTTGATGACACCCGTTTGGTGCACTACGAAGAAGACCGCGATGCCGAAGTGGTGGATGTGATTTCCACTATGTACTCGCGCGCGCAACTGATGAACTACTTTGGTGAGCATCCACACGAAAAACCGCGCATCATCTGCGAATACGCCCACGCGATGGGTAACGGGCCGGGTGGTCTCACCGAATACCAAAACGTGTTCTACGCGCATGACCACATTCAAGGCCACTACGTGTGGGAATGGTGTGATCACGGCATTCTAGCGCGTGATGAACACGGTCAAGAGTTCTACAAATACGGCGGCGATTACGGCGATTACCCAAACAACTACAACTTCTGTATGGATGGGCTGATTTACCCAGATCAAACCCCAGGCCCAGGCCTGAAAGAATACAAGCAAGTGATTGCGCCGGTGAAAATCCGCGCCGTTGAGGGGGGCAATGACCGCTTCATCGTTGAAAACAAACTGTGGTTCACCAACCTCGATGACTACACCATCACTGCTGAAATTCGCGCTGAAGGCGACACCTTGCGTAGCGTGCCGTTTAAAGTCGAAGCACTGGCCGCCAACAGCGCTCGTGAAGTGAGCATTGACTTGCCAGAATTGGATGAGCGCGAAGCCTTCATTAACTTCACCGTACGTAAAGACAGCCGCACCTTGTATAGCGAGGCCAACCACGACATTGCGGTGTACCAGTTCCAACTGAAAGAAAACACCGCCACGTTGCCTGCGTTAGTCAACCACAATGTTCAACCATTGGTGCTTGAAGAAAGCCGCCTAGAGCACGTGATCACAGGTCATAACTTCACGCTCACTTTCTCGAAAGTAAACGGCAAACTGACCTCATGGCGTGTGAATGGTGAAGAGTTGATTCAATCAGAGCCAAGATTGAACTTCTTCAAACCAATGATTGATAACCACAAACAAGAGTACGAAGGGTTGTGGCACCCTGCGCATCTGCAAATCATGCAGGAACACTTCCGCACGCTGAGCGTGGAAGCGAGCGAAGATGCCATCCTGATCACCACCACCAGCATTGTTGCACCGCCCGTGTTTGATTTTGGCATGCGTTGTACTTATCGCTACCAAATCAACGCGCAAGGGCATTTGAACGTAGAACTGAGTGGCGAGCGCTACGGCGACTACCCTCACGTGATTCCGGTGATTGGCTTAGATTTAGGCATTAACGGCAGCTTTGATCAAGTGAGTTACTACGGTCGCGGCCCTGAAGAAAACTACCAAGACAGCCGCCAAGCTAACCTCATTGATTTTTACCACAGCACTGTCGAGGACATGTTCGAGAACTACCCGTTCCCGCAAAACAACGGCAACCGTCAACAGGTGCGCTGGGCCTCACTCACCAACCGTCATGGCACAGGGTTATTGGTGAAACCTCAACAAGAGATCAACTTGAGCGCGTGGTTCTACACCAACCAAAACCTGCATCAAGCGCAACATACGATTGAGCTAGAAAAGAGTGGCTACATCACCCTTAACCTTGACCATCAAGTGATGGGCTTGGGTTCAAACTCTTGGGGCAGTGAAGTGCTCGACTCGTACCGCGTGTATATGGATGCGTTCCGCTACGGCCTCACTCTGATGCCATTGCAAGCAGGCGATTGCAGCGCGCAAGTCATGGCAAACCATGATTTCGACAACGCATTTTTCACTTCAACCGATACCAAAATCGTTAACGAGGCGTAACCCATGATCGTGTTAGACAGCTTAGAGCAATTCAAACAGGTATATCGCAACGGTCGTAAATGGAACCGCTGTGTGGAAGCGATTAATAACCTCAACCACATCAAACCTGGGGTGATGCATTCGATTGGTGATTCCTTGGTTTATATGCTGGTGGAAGGCAGCTCTCAAAGCGGTGAAACCTTTACCGGAAACCGTCGTTACTTTGATGTGCATTACTACCTCGAAGGCACTGAAACCGTAGAGTTTTCCGCCAAATCCGAACTCGACACCGTTACCCCTTATCGTGATGAAACCGATCGCGAGCAACTGCAAGGCCAAGGAGAAACGCGCCAGCTACAACAAGGTCAAGTGGCCATTTTTGAAAACGACAAAGCCTACCGTTTTTGCGGCAACCAAGCGGTGAAAAAGGTGGTGCTGAAAGTGACGATCGAGGATGGCTACTTCCTCAATAAATAAACTCTGCCACGGCAGAAAATAGAGCAATAAAGATAAATAAAGACGAGAGCGACAGCATGAACTGTCGCTCCACCCTACAAAATAACGTGCCTCTTCGGAGAAAAAACATGTCTGATACTAAACGGAACACCATAGGTAAATTCGGCCTATTGTCCCTGACATTTGCCGCTGTGTTTAGCTTCAATAACGTCATTAACAACAACATCGAGATCGGGCTGGCGTCAGCACCGATGTTCTTCTTAGCGACCATTTTTTACTTCATCCCTTTCTGTTTGATCATCGCGGAATTCGTTTCGCTCAATAAAAACTCCGAAGCGGGGGTTTACGCTTGGGTGAAAAGTTCACTGGGCGGCCGCTGGGCTTTCATCTCCGCTTACACCTACTGGTTTGTTAACCTGTTTTTCTTTACCTCGTTGCTGCCGCGCGTCATCGCCTATGCGTCTTACGCGTTTTTAGGCTACGAGTACATTCTTACCCCATTTGCCACCACCGCATTGAGCATGCTGTTGTTTGCTTTTGCCACTTACGTCTCCACCAATGGCGCGAAAATGTTGGGTCCCATCACTTCAGTAACCTCTTCACTGATGCTGCTCCTAACGCTCTCTTACATCTTGCTCTCCGGCGCTGCGCTGCTAGGTGGCGTGCAACCGGCAGACCCAATCACAGTGGAAGCGATGGTGCCAGAATTTAGCTGGGCCTTCCTCGGCATTACCACGTGGATCTTCATGGCTGCCGGCGGCGCGGAATCGGTCGCGGTCTACGTCAACGATGTGAAAGGCGGCTCAAAATCGTTCGTCAAAGTGATCATCGTGGCTGGCATCTTCATCGGTGTGCTTTACTCGGTTGCTTCCGTGTTGATTAACGTGTTTGTTTCCAGCAGCGAGCTGAAATTCACTGGCGGCTCCGTGCAAGTGTTTGAAGGGTTAGCGAGCTACTTTGGTTTACCTGAAATTATGATGAATCGCTTTGTTGGTTTGGTTTCGTTCACCGCGATGTTTGGCTCGCTACTGATGTGGACCGCAACCCCAGTGAAGATCTTCTTCTCTGAGATTCCAGAAGGCATTTTTGGTAAGAAAACGGTGGAATTGAATGAAAACGGCGTACCAGCACGTGCCGCTTGGATTCAATACGCCATCGTTCTACCGCTCATGGTGATCCCAACATTGGGCTCAGACACTGCGCAAGATCTGATGAACACCGTGATCAACATGACTGCCGCTGCGTCGATGCTGCCACCGCTGTTCATCATGCTGGCGTATCTGAATCTGCGTCTCAAGCTCGACCATCTCGAGCGCGATTTCAAAATGGGTTCTCGTATGACGGGTATCGTCGCAGTCTCGATTCTGATTGGCATCTTCACGGTTGGATTCTTGGCATCCACCTTCCCAACCGGGGCCGACATCATGACCATCATTTTCTACAACGTTGGCGGCATTGTGATTTTCCTTGGCTTTGCTTGGTGGAAATACAGCCAGTACGAAAAGTCACTCAACAGTGAAGAACGCGCGAAAGAGGCCAGCCCAAGCGCCGTCCTTCCATAAATGACGCTCAACCAGTCTAGGTTGATGACCGAAAACTTGGGCAGAGAAAAACGCTCTGCCCTTCACCCTGCCCGCCCCCATAACAACTCTAATGGCTGGCAGATTATTTTCATTCACTGATCCATTTTTTTGTTTTACTGCAGACGGATACGGGAGGAACTATGTCTGAATCACTGCGTGGCACCATAGGCAAATTTGCCTTGCTGTCGATGACCTTTGCCGCGGTTTTTAACGTGCGCAATATCGTCAACAACAACATCGAACTGGGGCTCAGCTCCGCCCCCATTTTTCTCTTAGCAACCGTGGTCTATTTCATTCCATTCGTGTTCATTATTGCCGAATTTGTTTCCGCCAATAAGAACTCAGAATCAGGCATGTATGACTGGTTGAAAAAGCCTTTGGGCAGCAAAGCCGCTTATTTGGGCTCGTTTCTCTACTGGTTTGTGAACCTGTTCTGGTTTGTTTCCTTACTGCCTAACGTCATTGCCTATGCGTCTTACGCCATGTTGGGTTACGAATACAGCTTCTCTCCCATGGTGACGTCACTCATCTCGATTGTGTTGTTTGCCGTCGCCACTCACATCTCTACCAAAGGCGCGAGCTGGTTGGGCAAGATCTCTGAAATGGTTGCTTATGGCGTGTTTGCTTTGTTTGCCATTTATGTATTAGGCGCGCTGATGGCCCTTGGTGGTGACCACACACCCGCCGAGCCCATCACGTTACAAGCGATGACCCCAACCATTAACTGGGCAACCCTTGGCATCATGTGTTGGATTTTCCAAGCCGCAGGTGGTGCAGAAACCGCTGCCGCTTACCTTAACGACGTCAAAGGCGGCCATAAATCCTTTATCAAAGTGATCATCATCGCCGGTGTAGTAATCGGTGCGATGTACGCCATCGGCTCGCTCTTGGTCAACGTGTTTGTTGCGCGTGAAGACCTCACTTACGCTGGCGGCATGGTGGAAATTTTCACTGGCATGGCGAATTACTTTGGCATCTCGCCAACTTTGGTTGGCCGTTTCGTTGGCATCATTTTGTTCATTGCGATGTTTGGCTCAATGATGATGTGGACCGCCGCTCCGGTGAAAATTCACTTCTCTGAAATTCCAAAAGGCGTGTACGGCGAGAAAACCACTGAGCTGAACGAACACGGAGTTCCTGTCCGTGCGGCGTGGTGGCAGTTTGCCTTTGTGTTCGTGATGCTGGTGGTGAATGGCTTTGGTTCGGAGTCGGTGCAAGACATGATGAATCAAGCGATCAACCTCACCGCAGGAACGGCGATGCTTCCACCTATTTTCATCATGGTGGCGTACTTTGTCTTCCGATTGAAGTTCGACGATACCCCACGAGATTTCCGCATGGGTTCGCGCAAAGTGGGGATGAGCATCGTATCCGTGCTGATTGCCATCTTTGTTATCAGCATGACGGCATCTGCCTTCCCAACCGGGGTTGACTTAGTCAGAGCCTTCTTTATCAACGTCTTTATGACCGCTGTGTTCTCAGGCCTCGCTTGGTGGTGGATCTCTCGCTTTGAGAAGAAGCAGACGCTTAAAGAGCAAACTTCCAATCCTATTACTCAAGCATAAACCTGACATATCACACTAAGGAGCATCCTCGAGATGCTCTTTTTTTTACTAAAAACAAGTAGAAAAGGATGACTAGGGTCTACTGCTCCGACAAATTCAGTTAATCCTGTTCAATTACCTAATAAATCTATGATTGAAAACCTTCCTATACACGCTAACAATTTAAATATACCCAAGGTAAAACTTTACTAAATCAACATCACATTTTAACTACTTTTTATTTAGTTATTTCTGGATAGAAAGATAACATCAGCCCTAGTTTGCACACGAGCTGCCCATTAAGCCTTTAGAGCACCCCCACAAAAATTCAGCCAGGTTAGCAAACGATAAATTCTACTCAATTAAGAAGTGATTAAAATGAAGACTTGTTTTACTAAAACTATTTTGTCCGGATTGATTCTTGCTGCTGTCAACGCCCATGCATCTGAAAATCAAGCGAATCATAGCCCTACTCAACCTCCTCAATCTGACGCAGAAGTCATCTTCGACTTCTACGGCGAACTAGGCGTTGGTGGTCATGTCGCGTTAGAAGGTGAAAATAAAGGCCGCTACGCAGACGGCACTTACATCGAAGGTGGCCTCGCTGTCCAATACGGTAACTGGTTCGCTCTTGCCTATATGGAAGGTTGGACTGTTCAAGCCGATGACGATGGCAATGCTTGGGCGACAGGCCATGGTTGGGGAGGCTTCGAAGGTGGTTTTAACCGTGTCTACGCAGGCTATCGCACCGATGGCAACACCGAATTTATGATTGGCCGTATTGACTCTTCTCTGGATGACGTTCAATGGTGGGGCGATGCAACGGTTGAATATGGCTACGCAATCTCCAATACTCGAGACCTGTTCTTAGGCGCAAAAATCCAAAACCTTGAAGGTAATTTCCGCTACAGCATTTCTGCCGCTCCTGAGTCGGATTTTTCGGAAGATGATTCTTGGGTCAACTTTGGCAAATACGACCGATTTGCTGATCAATGGAACGATAAGAACGCCATGGTCAATGGTTACATCCAATACGATATCACAGAGCACTTAACGCTTATGGGTGGCGCCGAAGTTCGTAACAACGACGGTGGTGAACTGTTCCTTCTTGGCGTGGAATACAAAAACGTTGCCGCTCGTGTATGGCACGACTCCGATAAAGGCAATCAAGTTTCTAATGGCAGTGAATCAGGCTTTATGACCAGTGCATGGTATGAAGCTGCTCCGGGCGTCTATCTATCAGCGGCCTATAACTACGCCAACTTTGAATCAGACACCGCTGAAGACGAAATCACTTCTTACATCAACGCTGGTGTGTGGTGGGAATATGGCAATGGTAAGTGGGCAACCGCATTTGATAGCCGCTTCGCTGTCGGTGATGACAACGTGACTGGCGATGCTCAAGTTTTCGCAATGCAATATTTCTACTGGTAAACCGAGGAGCCACACATGACTTTACGTAAAACTCTAATTGCTTTAGCCGTTGGTTCAGCGGTGACACTATCTGGGTGTCAGATCGTCACACATTCTGAAACTCCATTGCAAGCGAGCGAATTTCAGAATGTGATTGACCGTACAGGCTCTCCAGAATACATGCGTGATTACGACTTTGATGATCACCAACGCTTTAATCCATTTTTCGATATGGGCGCATGGCACGGCCACCTATTGCCTGACAATGCAGAAGGCATGGGTGGCTTCCCCGGCACAGCGCTGTTGACGGAAGAATACATCAACTTTATGGCCAATTACTTTGATCGCTTAAGCGTGTACAAAGATGACCAAAAAGTCGCCTTCAAAATGGAAGCGTACAGCTTACCGGGCGCATTGGTGCAAAAGCTAATCTCCGATGATGTCATTGTGGAGATGACACTGCGCTTTGCTTCTGACCGCACATCTCTGTTGGAAACCAGCATTACGACAGACACCCCTGTTAAGCTCGTATGGGATGGGCAACTGCTTGAAAAATACCACGCCAAAGAGGGCAAATCGCAATCCGATAAAACCATCGACGAGCAATACCCAGATTACAACCGCACTATCATCGCGACGGATGACGGCTTAAAGGTAACATTTGGCAAAGTGCGCTCAACCTGGGATCTGCTGACCTCTGGTGAGTCTGAGTACCAAATCCACAAGTCCGTAAAGATGAACACTCAAGTAAATGGCCACCAATTTACTTCGACGGCGAAAATCAACGCTTCTACCAAGATTTACACCACCTACTCCCATGTGCTGACGGCCAAAGAAAATCAAGCGGAACAAGCGAAGATTCAAGATATTTTAGCCAATCCACAAGCGTACCTTTCGGCTTCTGAGCAGCGTTGGGAAGGCTATCTCACCCAAGGTTTAACCAATCCTCACGCCACATCAGAGCAAGAACGCGTGGCGGTGAAAGCAATGGAAACATTGAACGGCAACTGGCGCGGCGTTGCTGGGGCGATGAAGTTTGACTCGGTGACGCCATCGGTGACCGCACGTTGGTTCTCCGGCAACCAAACTTGGCCTTGGGACACATGGAAGCAAGCTTATGCGATGGCGCACTTCAACCCAGATGTCGCGAAAGACAACATTCGCGCAATGTTCGCTTATCAAATTCAAGCAGACGATCCTGTTCGCCCTTGGGATGAAGGCTATGTGCCGGATCTATTGGCCTACAACTTAAGCCCAGAGCGCGGCGGCGATGGCGGCAACTGGAATGAACGCAACACCAAACCCAGCCTCGCGGCATGGGCGGTGATGGAAGTGTACAAGACGACCCAAGACAAAGCGTGGCTTGAGGAGATGTACCCGAAACTGGTCGCTTACCACGATTGGTGGCTACGTAATCGAGACCACAATGGCAATGGCGTACCTGAGTATGGCGCGGCGCGCGACAAAGCCCACAATAACGCCGCTGGAGAGATGTACTTTGAGGTCATCAAAGGCGATCGCACCACCACCATCACTGGCCAAGCGGCGTATGAGAAAGTGCTCAAGCAAGGCGATTACGATCGCATTGAAAGCCCAGCACAAACGGCGGCCTCTTGGGAGTCGGGTCGAGATGATGCGGCAGTATTTGGCTTCATCGACCAAGATCAGCTCGAAACCTACCTTGCCAATGGCGGCCAGCGCTCAGATTGGGTGGTGAAGTTCGCGCAAAACCGCTCGGAAGATGACACCTTACTGGGTTACTCGCTACTGCAAGAATCGGTAGACCAAGCCAGCTACATGTACAGTGACAACCAATATCTGGCGGAAATGGCCGATCTTCTTGGCAAGCCAGAGCAAGCAAAAACGTTTCGCGCCAAAGCAGACAAGCTTGCTGACTACATCAACACTTGTATGTTTGATGAGAGCACGGGATTCTTTTACGACATTCGCATTGAAGACCAACCACTGGCTAACGGTTGTGCAGGCCAACCCATTGTCGAGCGTGGCAAAGGGCCGGAAGGTTGGTCACCGCTCTTTAATGGCGCTGCAACCCAAGCGCACGCCGATGCGGTGGTGAAAGTGATGAAAGATCCGCAAGAATTCAACAGCTATGTGCCATTAGGTACGGCGGCGCTGTCTAGCCCGGCATTTGGCCCCGACATTTACTGGCGTGGACGCGTTTGGGTCGATCAATTCTACTTTGGCTTAAAAGGCATGGAGCGATACGGCTATCACCAAGATGCGGTGGCGATGGCCAGCGCCTTCTTCAACCATGCTGACGGCTTAGTGCAAGACGGCCCAATTCGTGAGAACTACAACCCGCTCACGGGTGAGCAGCAAGGCGCGCCAAACTTCTCTTGGAGTGCGGCGCACTTGTACATGCTGTACAACGATTTCTTTACTGCTGAATAAGTATTACTGCCAGCTAAAACCAACCAGCGACAATGCCCTTGGCTGCCAAGCTAAGGGCATTTTTTATAAAAAAACAAGCAAAACCAGTCACTAAGACTAGACTCTAAATATCGCTGATCGTTTTAAAGGGCTCTATGGAGTGATGCCATCTTCGCCATTTTACACGCGTGCCTTATTGACACTGCTCCTGTTAGGATTGGTGGCGTTTAGTTTTAATCCGTTTCTCGATCGCAACGATCTGCTGCCACTTTACGACAGTAAACGCCTGTTTGTGTTGTTTCTGTTGCAGATCACCACGCTTATCGTGCTGTTTTCTACTCAACAACGGCAGCGCATCATCGATCATTGGTGCTCACTCACGTTCCTCCACCGAGGTTTACTGAGCCTTTTTATTGCTTCGAGCTTACTGGCCACGTGGCTTGCTCGCTATCCACTGGCCGCTGTTTTGCAATGGTTTTATTTGGCAGGATTGGTTTTGATGCTGTTTGTACTGCGTGATGTAGTGAAACAGCGGCAAGCCCGATGGTTTGAATACTCTCTTTGGCTCAGTGCGTTTCTGTTTTTGAGCATTGCATTGGCGTTTTGGATCCGCATTGTGCACCAGTTGAACGTCAACAACTTCACTCTGTTTGGCTTTGCTAACCCCCGTTTTCTCAACCAGATCCATATTTGGCTCATCTTCCCGGTCGTTTATCTTGCCGCGATAGCGATGAAACGCGGCAAACGTGGCGTGGTGCCCAGAGCGATCCTTGCGATCGATTTCGCCATTTGTTTTGCAACCAATGCGCGAGGACCACTGGTGGCCATACTGGGTGGATTCACGCTGCTGATGCTTTGCGCCAGAGATCTGCGCTCTATTTGGTGGAGACTGTTGTGGCAAAGCGCTGTGGTTGGCGCATTGGTGAAACTCGCGCTGCTTTCCCCACTTCCCAGCATGATTTTGGGTGGGCCGATTGAGTGGCTCAACATTCGAACAGAGAGCTCCGGACGCTTAGCGCTGTGGCGACACTCTTGGCAAATCTTCACCTTTACCGGATTGGGCGGGGATGCGTTTGTCTGCGAAGAGGTCAACCACGGTCGGCCACACAACTCTCTTCTCAACGTGTTGGTGCATTGGGGCGTGGTGGCCGCTCTGTGTTACCTAGCGTTGATCGCCTCACTGTTGCGCCTCACCATTAGGCAGCGTTCGTTACGTAATAAGTTGCTTGGCGTCAGCCTGCTCAGCGGCATCGCGTACAGCTTGGTGTCTGGAGTGCTCGATTCACCTTTAAGTCAACTGATGGCGGTTGTCGCTTGCGCACTGTTTTGGTCACGTTGCTCGCTTGCGTCTGCTTCATTACCATTGCCAGCCAACAAACCACACCCATGGTGGGCGCACGGCGTGATACTGATTGTCGCTATCGGTTGTAGTGTGTCCGTCGGTTATCGCGCCTTGGAGCGATTGGACAATTATCCGGTTTACCGCAGCGAGGTGATCATCAAAACGCAATTCTGGTTGGGGTATAACTGCTTAGCGAAACCTTGGCAGCCTTAATGGATTTGCTGGCAAATCACCTCACGTAACCACATACCCTTTTCGCTGTTGCCAGTGGCGCTATGCCACACCAACGAGATATCAAAATCTGCCACCTCAATTGGCGGTTCAAACGAGGTTAGACGATCATCAAAGCCTTGTGCCAATGCCATTCTCTCCGGCACGATGGCAATCAAAGCGCGATGAGATAACAGGTTGCGGATGGTAAGAAAGTTGCGCGAGGCCACCGTTACTCGGCGGCTTAAACCTTGGCTGGCAAGCAGCTTATCCACTTGAGTGGAGAGCTGACCATCTGGACTCACTAACGCCTGCTCAATAGCGGCAAACTGTTCGATGTTCATCCGCGTCACATCCACTTGCTGGGGATCGCACAAACACACGTGCTTTTCGGTGTATAAGCGTTGCGCCTCAAATGGTTCTTCCAGTACAGGAATCGAGCCGATCACCACATCGAGCTTTTCCTGTTCAATCAAACTGACGTAGTTATTGCGATTGACGTTGATAAAGCTGACCTGCGCTTTAGGGGCTTGCTGGCGAATCGCATCATACAGCTTAGGGGCGAAAATAAACTCGGCATAGTCCGTCATCCCAATGCGGCACACACCGTCAAACGCCTGAGGTGAAAAAGGCGGCTTTGCCAACAACTCACCCGAAATCACGCTGAGCAGCTGGTGAATTTGTGGCGCAACCTGATGCGCTCGCTCACTGGGCTCCATCTTGTGGCCCTTACGGACAAACAGCACATCATCAAACAAACCGCGCAGACGATTGAGACTGTGGCTCATCGCCGATTGGCTGACGAAGCTTTTTTCCGCCGCCACGCTGACACTGCGATAACGGTATAGGTAAGAGAACACCACCAGCAAATTGAGGTCGATGTTCTTCCAATTAATCTCGTCCACACTTCATCCCATACAATTCATACAAATCATGAAAACTATCAATTTGAATCATTATAGGTTCTTTCGTAGAGTGAACTCACTTTTTTGTTGAGATGTACAACATGCTGCAAATTTTTAAGACTTTTTTCTGGCTCGGCTGGATCAGCTTTGGCGGTCCTGCGGCGCACATTGGCTATTTCCGCCACACCTTTGTTGAAAAATTGAAATGGATTAGCGACGAAGAATACGCTCAGTTGGTTGCACTGAGCCAGTTTCTACCGGGACCTGGCTCAAGCCAAGTCGGTTTTGGTTTGGGCTACAAGAAAGGCGGCCTACCCGGCGCTTGCGCGGCATTCTTAGGCTTTACCCTGCCTTCGGTGGTGATCATGTTGCTACTGGCGCTGGTTAGCAGCCAAGTGACCGACACCGCACTATTTCAAAATGTCGTACACGGCTTAAAACTGCTCGCCGTGGTGGTCGTGGCCGACGCGGCTTGGGGGATGTATAAAAACTTTTGCCGCTCGCCGCTGACCGTTGGCATCTGCGTGGCCACCGCTGTCGCCTTGTTGGTGTTCTCAGGCATCGCCACGCAAATGGCCGTGCTGATCCTCGCGGCGCTGATTGGGGTGATTGCACTCAAAGGTGAAAACAAAGCCACTGAGCACGGCTTTACACCATCACTGACCCCACTGGTGATCTTTGCTGCTCTGTTGCTGCTGTTGCCGCTGCTGACCACTGCTCAGCCGTTGGTACGACTGTTCAACGAATTCTACCAAGCGGGCAGCTTGGTGTTTGGTGGCGGGCATGTGGTGCTGCCTTTGCTGCAAAACATCGTGGGAGAGCAAATCAGCCAAGATGCGTTTCTAACTGGTTACGCTGCTGCCCAAGCGGTTCCGGGGCCGATGTTTACCTTCGCCACTTATATTGGTTATGTACTGCATCCAAGTTCGCCCATTCTTGGCGCGATTGTCGCGACTTTGGCGGTGTTTTTGCCTGGATTCTTGTTGATGCTGGGCGTGCTGAAAAACTGGCAGCTGTTAGCCGCTAATCCTCGCGTTTCAGGAGCGTTGCAAGGCGTCAATGCTGCGGTGGTTGGCTTGCTGGTCGCCGCATTGTATCAACCTGTCTTTAGTAGCGCGGTGAGTAGCGGGCTGGATGTGGGCTTGATTCTCATTGGCTTCTATCTGCAAAAGCAGATCAAAGTACCTATCTTGGCTCTGGTGCTGTTTTTCATGCTCTCAGGAGCCACGCTGGGCATGCTGTAATTGCTGCATGCGCCACTTCGAATGCCACGTTTTTAGATAACACAAAGCGAGCCTGAGCTCGCTTTGTTGCTTGAGGATAACCACTATGGCATGAAGTGAAACCTCAAATCATCTTGCTAAGGCTTCACCATGGTTGTCGAGACCTCACCTTGCGCGTTTTCTTGCTCTTCACGAACCATCGCCAAAGCACGCTCTAAGTTCTCATTCGCCAGCTTGTAATAGGACGGCTTTTTATCAATCGCTTGTTGCAAGTAGGGAATCGCTTTGTCCGGCTTACCTTGCAGAATCAAGAAGTAACCAACATTGTTCAGCGCTTCCGGTGCCCCCATGCTGCGCATGAAAATGTTGATGGCTTTCTTCACTTCGTTCTTGCCAAGATAAATCAGAGCTAAGTTGTTTTGCCCTTTTTGATTATTGGGATCTTTTTCCAGCGCCGCTAAGGTGTAGCGCTCGGCTTTGTCATACTGGCCGCTCATGTAATAGGAATAGCCGAGATTCATCATCCCTTTCATCGAATTGGGTTTGATCTCCAATGCTTTAAGGTAATAGGCTTCGGCCAACGTGTGCTGAGAATCAACATCCGATAGCACGCCAAGCCCCATGTATGCCATCGCTGGAGAGGCTTTGTCGACTTTAAGCTGGTTGATATCTTGCACCATAATCAAACCGCCAGCTAAAGTTTTACCATTTTTCAAGCGCACTTGGTCTGCATTCAAGGCACGCAAGAAATAGCTTTTTCCTTCATCGACTCGCCCTTGTTTGCTGTAAATTGCCCCTAACTGTTCCAGCGCTTTCACATTGTCCGGATTGTATTCCACCGCCATGGTGTAGGCTTTCTCCGCCAAGGCGATATTGCCGCGCGATTCGTGAATACGGCCGATGTTGTACAAGGTTTTGTCTTGATATTGTGCATCGGGGAAAGAGAGTGCACGGATGTACTCATAAAGCGCCAGATCATTGTTATTGTTACGTAATGCCACATCACCGCGTGTGATCGCTTCGGTTTCTGAAACTGGCATCACATCAGAGGTTAATGTATCGATGGGGCGACCATCATACAAACTAAGATCATACTGTGGGCCTTTCGGCTCTTGGCTGGCACATCCATAAAGCGTTACGACCACCAGCAACCCGAGTAGCGTTTTTGTCATTTTCATACCTTTTCCCCTTACCCTAGCGCATCCGATAGCGATAACAATGCTGGCCCAACGGCAACAATAAAGAAACAAGGCCATATAAATAACAGTAGCGGAAAAATCATCTTTGTCGGAATTTTTGCTGCAATTTCTTCCACTTCCTGATTACGTTTGTCACGGAAATCTTCCGTATAATCACGCAACGTTTGTGACAAACTGCCGCCAATTTTCGAGGCGTGAGCCAGCATGGTCACGAGGCCATTGATTTCCGTCAGCCCAGTGCGAGTCACCAAATCCTCAAACGCGGTCGACATTTCGACCCCTGCTTTGATCTTGGCACATACCGTATCCAACTCATCGGCAAACTCAGGGTGAGAGATGGCCAACTCATCGGCCACTTTTCGCAATGCCGCATTAAAACCTAAACCGGATTCGGTACACACGACCAATAAGTCCAGTGCATCAGGAACACCTGCACGAATCATACGTTGACGCTTTTTGACAAAGTGGTTGAGTCCAATATTAGGTATATACAGACCGCCTGCGATTGACACGATGATAGCAATAGAACTGTTGTCCATGTCAGGCAACAAAAAGAAAACCAGCGCCGCACCAGTAAAGCCCAACACAGCAAAAACAGCCTTGATAATGTAAAACACCGTCAAGGCATCTCGATTGTGGAAACCGGCATGCATTAACTGGCTGCGTATGCTTTCTTTCTCCTTCGAACTTTTCCCCACCATGATCGGGGTAAGGGACTCCAATGTATTTTCAACTTTGCGATTTTTCTTTTTCAGTGCTTGTCCTGAAACTTCTTTATGAATTTGCTCAAGCTTTTTCTTCACTGGTGCGCGATTACCGGAAAACACGACGGCAACCGTGACAACCAACAAACTAGTGGAGATCAGAACTAATGCAAGCAACACCCATTGTTCATCGAGCTGCACATTACCAAACACCGAAAGTAGTTCGTCCATATCACACCTCGAAATTGATGATATTGCGAATCCAAATGGCGCCAAAAAACAAACTGACTATCCCCATTGTCACTAGCTCCATCCCTCGCTCATCTTGGTACAAGGGTTTGACGTATTCGGGGTTAATGAACATCAGCCCGACAAACAAAACAAATGGAGAGAGCACGAGAATCCAGGCCGACATGCGGCTTTCAGCCGAGATGGTTTTGATTTTTCGCGTTAACTTGAAACGTTGGCGAAGCACCTTGCCGACTTTTTCAAGGTTTTCAGACAGATTCCCGCCCGTTTCTTTCTGTAATAACACCGCACTGGAAAATGCCAACATTGACACCGTTGGGGTGCGCTCCGCCATTTGCATGATCGCCAAACGCATGTCATAACCATAATTGAGTAAGTTAAAGGTATTTTTAAACTCAATCCCAATCGGTGGTGCCATCTCGTTGCCCACTTCATTGAACGCTTGAGTCACGGGTTGACCGGCTTGCAACATACGTCGAATAATATCAAGCGCGTCTGGTAGCTGCTCTTCAAAACGATTTAGTCGGTTGGTAATACGCTTTTGCAGGTAAAACTGCAATGCGAACCAAATCGCAGAGCCGCCCACCAAGGCGAGATACCAAGGCTGAGCCAGAATCATCATAGTGACAATGGTGGTAAAACTAATGATCGAACAGACCATTAATGTCTGCGCCAAAGACCAATCTAGGCCTGAAAGTTCGATCGACTTTTTCAACGAAGCAAAGGCAGCCACTTTGACCAAACTGCGATCTAAAGGAGACAAGCTTTTTAAATAGTGCTCTTGAAGTAGAGAGCGCGCCTCTTCATCTAGGTTCATCTGCGTTTCTTTCAAACGCTGAGAGAGCTCTTTGTGCTTAGCTTTACTGCCTGCGGCGGGAAGAATTAGAGCCTGAGAGATAAACACCACCGCAAAAAAGAGCAATACGAAGAAATAGGTAATATCATCCATGTTTGCCTCCCGCTATGCATAGCTTTCATTAAAGAGCTCAAACGGCAGATCTAAGCCACGTTTGGTCAGTTGATCGTGACAAGCTGGCACCACTCCTGTCGCAGTGTAGTAACCGAGAATATTGCCATTGGCATCGAGACCTTGGCGTTTAAAGTGGAAGATCTCCGACATGGTAATGATCTCCCCTTCCATACCATTGATTTCTTGAATGCTCACCATGCGACGTTTACCGTCTTCTTGGCGCTCCATCTGCACCACTAAGTGAATCGCCGAAGCAATTTGCGCACGCAAGTTTTTGGTCGAAATATTCCAACCCGCCATGGCGAACATATTTTCTACCCGACTCAGCGCATCACGAGGGGTATTGGCGTGAATGGTCGCCAGAGATCCGTCGTGACCGGTGTTCATTGCCGCCAGCATATCCACCGCTTCAGCACCACGTACCTCCCCGAGCACAATGCGATCAGGGCGCATCCGTAGCGCATTTTTCACCAAATCACGCTGAGTGATTTCGCCTTTGCCTTCCAAGTTGGGAGGACGCGTTTCCAATCTCACCACGTGCGGTTGTTGCAGTTGCAGCTCTGCCGAGTCTTCAATGGTGATAATGCGATCATCGGAAGGGATAAAACCGGAGAAGATGTTGAGAGTGGTGGTTTTCCCTGAGCCCGTACCACCCGCAATCAAAATATTCAGCTCCCCTTTCACCGCCGCTTCAACAAACTTAGCCATTTGCGGCGAGAGGGAGTTATAACCAAGCATGTTGTCCATGGTGAGCTTGTCAACGGCAAAACGACGAATGGAAACGGATGCACCATCGAGCGCTAAAGGCGGTATGATGGCGTTGACTCGCGAGCCATCCAGCAAACGCGCATCCACCATGGGTGACGCTTCATCAATACGACGCCCTACCTGGCTGACGATACGATCGATGATGTTGCGTAAGTGGCGGTCGTCTAGAAAGGTATATGGTGTTTTTTCTAGCTTACCGCGTCGCTCTACAAACACATTTTTTGGGCCATTAACCAAAATATCTGACACCGTTTTATCATGCAGCAACGGCTCTAGAGGACCTAAGCCAAAGACCTCGTCTTCAATTTGTCTGATCACCCGCTTGCGCCCTTCCGAGCTCATTGGGTGAGTTTGATCGTCCGCCATTAAGTGTACGATGGCATCATGAAGCTCTTTCTTGGCCCGCTCTTTCTCTAAACTCGACAACAACCCCAAATCTAAGGTTTCCAATAAACGCTGATGGTAATAGTGTTTTATGGCCAACTCTTGTTCCAGTTGCTTACGCGCTTCCTCGACAGCCTTATCTTTTGCCTGACGCTCCAGCTGTTTTTTGTCTTGCGACAACACCTCATCACTTACGATTTGTTGCGGCGACATGGTAGAGTCAATGCCCACCACAACATCATCACTGATGGTCGAATCTGGCTGTGTGACAAGAGCCTCTACTTTTTCCTGAAACTCTGGGTTGATATTTTTTCTTTTAAAAAACATAACCTTGTCCTTTTATTTTTAATTCTTACGCTCTAAGAAAATAGTTTCTTTAACCAACTTTTTTTCTCTTCTTCAGGTTTCGCAATGTGATGAGAAAACTCGACAATGGAACGCGTAATCGCACTGTTTTTTTTGCTCTCCACAAAAGGTTTGCCTAAGTTGGCACTCTCTACCGCCACTCGGTAGTCATTAGGAATCATAAAGACCGGAATGCCAGTGATGGTGTGCTCGATATCTTTCAATTTGATCGATGCACGTTTTTCATAGCGATTAACGATCAACTCAATCTGCTCTTTCGTCACGCCATACTCAAAAGTGAGCATGCGTAAAATGCGAGAGGTGTTTTTTATCGCCGCCAAATTCTGCTGTGTCACTAAAAAAACCTTGGTCGCGGGAGACACCACCGCAGAAAATATCCGATCAACACCTCTCGATAAATCGATGATGACATAGGGGTATATTTCTCTCAGCACAGGGAGTAAACGACCTATTTCTTTCGCTTTATCAAAATCTTCAGTGTTATTTTCATGGAAAAATCCAAGCACATGTAAACCACTGGCCATTTTAGTCACCATGGCAGAGAGAGAGTCGTGGTCTAAATCTTTCGAGTGTTCAATCACATCCGTTAAGCTGTATTGAGGTGAAATGTTGAGGTATTCAGAAATGACGCCAAAAGGAATATCCACATCCAGCAGCAAGACTTTTCCAGGATGAGTACCCGCTACTTCCAATGCCGTGTTTAACGCCAATGTGGACGCCCCACATCCGCCTTTGGTGTTGATAAAAAGATATAATTCTCCGGACTCTCGACTCGAAAATTTCTCATCCGATACATTTTTTAGCAGATGAAAGAAATCCCCCACCATCGCTTTATCTGACACAAAGTCAGCCGCTCCCAAACGCAAGGCAATCTTAAGCGCCCCGTTATCGCTCTCATCACCAAATACGATAAGAGAAGCTTCAAAATCCTCACTCGGTGCTTCATATTCTTGCAAGGCGAGCACTTTTTGAGCCCAATTAGGCCCAGTTTCGACAAAAATTAAGTCGGGTGGCGTCAAATGAGCAAGACCCGATACATTAAAGTTATGCAGTGAGATCAGGTCAAAACTGAGGTTTTTACACAGCTTGAGCTGCGCCCCCATATGAAGCTGAAATCGATCGCTACCGTACAACACCCAGATATGTAAACTGGTTTTTAAGCGAGCATAACTTTCATCATTGTTTCTATTGAGCTTCACAGCTTCTCCCATATACCGTCCCCTAGCAGTCTGTTGTGGACCCATCCGAATCGTTTTTATTTGGTCTCACTACACCCAGGCTTTCCACCGGTAGTGTGGTTTCAAATTCTGGAATGGTCACTAAGCCGTTGTTTCCTAAAAAATTAAGAACAGAAACAAATTGAAACTGATAATTACTCACTCTAGCTCTGACGTATTTTATGGTGATGAAAACATCATTATCTGTAGGGTCTCCCGCCACCACATCTCCATTGGCATCGAGATACTCAATCACCAAATGCTGATCCGAAAAATTGCTTGGTAAACTACTGTTGATTATCGTATTTTTGACATTTTGATGCGCAGTCGAAGTGACGTAACACACCGTGGCTAAGCGCGCGGCTTTGCGTGTTGCTTCGTTGATCATTTGAATCGAAAACATGTAATAGCCAATTGAAAAAATCGACAGCAAAATCAACATGAGTACCGTGGAGACGATAGTCAGCTCGATCACCGCCAATCCCTGCACTTTTTTGCCACTTCTTCCACCATGTTTCCTCACAATCCGCTCCTCATTACCGATGACGCCGTAAAGGTAATTCCCAACTCTGTATTGGTGTAGGGGATCTTAGTGAAGGCTGGTACATAGGTATAAGAAGCCGTCACGGTCACCACCCCTCCGCTGTGAGTAATGGTAATATCGTCAGCGGTTAAGTTATCTAAAATAGTGTAGCTGCCTCCAGAGACTTGCCCATGTAACACCATGTTTTTGATGTCGGCTTCGTTGGCGATTTGGTCATAAGTAATGGTGCCGTAAACATCGTTCACCGCAAAACGAGCACCATTTTGCACCCCTTTCGCCAAAGTATTGTATTGGGTGAACATGTGGCCGATTTCCAACATCCCGACGAGAAGAATCAGGATCACAGGGAGGGTCGCCACCATCTCGACCGCGGCGAAACCTTGTTGACGAATGATTCGATTTAAGAAGGTCATGTTAAGCACCTCCACTGTTGGGGTCTTTGTACATGATGATTTTGTAGGCACCTTGGTTTCCTGGTGTATTACCAATCGAGCCGTTTTCCACCACACATGAGTCAACGAACTCACCAAACACCACTTGTCCTAAACCAGAGTTGTTTGTTGGTACACGCTGCAAAAGGAAGAAACAGCCAACTTCCACCACAGTATAGGTCGTGGTACCACCACTCGACCCCGAGCAATCCACCATAGGGATCGGTAAAACACGACGCCAAGGCTGACCACCGGACTCACAATCACCTGAACTGCTATCGGCAATGCAAGCTTCCGTCTTAGCTTTGTACTCCGCATAGGTAAGGTCACTGGCATAGTCATAAATCACATTACCATCACTATCGAGTGTGGCTGGCGTGTCGGGAAGGTCAGTAATGAAATCAGGTGGATAATTACTGCTTGAAACACCCCCTTGATAGATGCCAAGTCGAGTATTTGCTCCCTGCCCAACTGGCCCGGCAGCTACCCCTGTTTGGGTATTAATGCTGCCACCAATTTGCACCGTGCCATCGTAACCGCCACCTAATGCTTCACGGACAGTGTCGGCACCCGAGCCAAAATCAAGCAGATGGAAGTTACCTGGCCCCATACTGGATAAACTGCTATCGCCGACTTTTAAAACGTAGACTTCACCTGCGTTGTAGCCATAGATACCGCCAGTTTCGTCACCCTTACACACTCCTATCGGCACCACATTGCTGATGGTGTTGATGTTAGAACTTGGGCCAGCCACCGCCGAAGCTGAAACGACTTTACTCAGTCCTAACGCTTGCATGAAAAACTCACTCAAACTGAGATTATCCACCGACACACGCACATAAATATCGCCAGTGTCATCAAAGCTGCCGTCGGGGAAAGTCAAAGGATCGTTAGAATAGGCAATGGCAAAAGTCGCCGAATCCATATCCAACTCACTGTTGCCAGAAGCATTATGCATGGAGGTGAGTGTTGAAATGGCCGCTTCCGTTGCCTCGTCCGTGTCGTGGGTAGCATCGGCAACCATAGCCGCGGCCAAGGCTGCCGCATCTACCGCATTTTGAAGCTTGGTGCGATTGACCACTTGGTGTGTCACATCAATGGCTAAGGCAGCCATAATGATAAAGCTCAGCATGGCGACCGTGATTAACACCGCCACTAAACCTTGCTGTTTACGTCTTCCATTGCGGTATCTGCCTATGACCATAATGCATCCTTAACGGCTATTACTTGAAACCGTTGATAACTTGGCTACTACTCGTCGACATGCTTTCAGTTTTCTTACCGAGGTAACCCTGATAAGCGCTGTCCATTTTATCGCCACTGCCGTAGGGAATAAGGTCTAGATTCTCCTGAGTTGCATCAGGGTTATAAGTTTGCTCTGCTTTAAGTTTAGCCACATGTTGGCCTAAAGGCGCATCATTTGCACATCCGCTTAAAAAAGAGACACTGATAATAAATAGCACGGTATAAACATTCATCTCTCTTTCCTTATAAACTGTGTCCAAACTCACCTTCAGTGCCACCTTGGCCGTTCTGAAGGAACTCCGGCTCAGGCTGTGCGCCAGCCTTCTGTTTCACGGGGGAATCCGCAATGTAAGCACCAACACCCAATAGGTAATATTTGAGATCACTGGGCTCTACAAAGGCATCCGTCGGCAGAGTAATTTTGCTACGGTCGATTGGCTTAGCGAGTCTGGGTGTCACCAAAATCACCAGTTCGGTTTCACCCGAAATATAATCTTGGCTACTAAAGAGTTGCCCCAAGACTGGAATATCGCCAAAGCCAGGCATTTTGCTGCTGACATCTCGAACGTTTTCGCTGAGCAAACCCGCAATACCAATGGTTTGACCATCCGCCAACTCCAAGGTTGATGAAGCGGATCGACGCGTGATCGGTGGAATAAAGTAACTGGCATTGGTACCACCAGGGCTTAACGTCAAAGTGTTCGATGCAGCAATTTCACTCACGTCAACCGCCAAGTTAAGATTGATGCGTTTGTCACTCAAGATGGTCGGAACAAATTTCAATCCCACCCCATACTCTTTGTACTCGATGGTAACACCATCGCTATCCGGCACAGGGATCGGGAACTCGCCACCAGCAAGAAACTCCGCTTTAGCGCCACTTAAAGCCGTCAAATTCGGCTCGGCCAATACTTTGGCGACGCCATTTTCTTTGGCTATGTCTAATGCAAAAGTAAACAGAGTGTCGCCATCAATAAAGGTGCTGAGTAAACCGGTACTGTCGATCCCTGGCACATTGAAGATAGGGCCAACACCACCGCCAATATCATCAATGATGCCGCCCGCAGAGGTGGCTCCCCATGAGAAACTGCCGTTGTTTTCAAAGAAGTGAAAATTGGAATCGAAACGACGAACCAAGCTGCGCTGCACCTCTGCTACGGTTACTTCGAGCATCACTTGCTGCGCACCGCCAATCGTCATGAGGTTGATCACGCCACTTTTATCCACCTGACTATTGAGTGAAGAGGTTGCCTCATCAGCTTGCTGACCCGCGGCATACGTTTCAGCAACACGCAGCGCGATGTTCATTCGTTCTTGGTTGCTAACCATGCCACTTAAAATCAAACGGTTTTGCGCGCTGTGTACTTGGATCGGTTCATCTGGCAAAAACTCAAACAACTTCTGCTTTAAGCTATTGAGATCATGAGTCACTTCGATGTTGATTGATTCGATCAGATTGCCGCGGCTATCCCAAGCCATTAGGTTAGTAGACCCCAGCCTGCGACCAATCAAAAACAGTTCATCGGACTTTAGCATCACAATATCCAGCACCTCAGGATCCCCAAGAGAGACTCGCTTTGCTTTGCCCGACAATGCGACAAAGGTGGATTTATGATGAGGTACGGTGACCACTTTCCCTGTCTGCGTTGCCCCTTGAGCGGTAAAGATACTCAGCACGCTTAACGTAAAGACTAAAATCAAAATTTTCATGCGTCACACCTTATTCTTTAACCTGAATCTTCGATGACTCCGTCCCTTTAATTATGGTGACACTAGGGGCGACATAACGGCGAACCACTTTTTCCTCGGGTTCGTGGGGATTTCTCAATGTGAGCTGGATTTCCCCTTTACTCTTGGCACTCAATAGCTTCTCAGCTTGCTCAGGTGACACTTCAAGCGTCACCGCTCGCACTATGATCGGCTTGTTTTCTTTGGTTCTTGCCGTTTGGTCAACCGCTAGTACCTTAATATCCTTGAGTACGGTTTGCGTGGTCGCAGAGCCTTTACCATAAGAAACGGTATTGAGCACATCCACACGGTTACCAGGTAGTAAGAAACCGGCTACCCCTATGACGTCATTGACTCGGATGGTAATGGCACGTTTCTTCTCTGGAATCAAAGCGGCCAGTGTTGAGCCTTCTCCGGGAACCGTCAGTCGTTGCTCGATAATAATTTCCCCGGGATAAACCGCTCCTGCAACGATTTGCCCAACCAACTCTTTAGGATCCGTGTACTGAGAGAGCTCTCGCCACGATTTCTCGAGAAGCTTAGTGGTCAAATGCTGCGGTTCAATCACACTGCCAGCGGGTATTTCTATGGCAGCAATCACCACGGGCTCTCGCTCAACGACCTCCACCTCTTGCTGGGGAAGCAATTGTTTATCCATCCACTGCTTGGCAAAAAATACCGCCGCCAAACCAAATAAAATCGAAAGTAAGAAAAGTAATATGATTTGGTTACGACTCATCGTGCACCTCCGCCTTTACCATCCGCGGTAAAGTAGACTTGCCATGCCCGTTCAAGGACTTGTTTTGTGATCACGGGTTCTGACTCTTCGAATGCCACGATATCGCGACTGATACCTGCAATATCTTTCGGCAAACAAGGGTAATAACCGACATTGTGTTGTTCATGTAGTTCAGTGAGACGTTCAAACAACCCTGGCTCAAGTGATAGCGATTTTCCACGAGCCATGATTTGCCAAAGCTCTTGGTATTCATCTTTCATCAAGGGTTGGAATTGAATCTTATAACCCAGACGACGCAAGAATGCGGGATCACTGATTTTTTCAGGGTCTAAGTTGGTCGAGAACGCCAACGTCAAAATAAATGGAATGGTGATTTGTTGACCATTGGGCAACGAGAGATAGTCGTAGAAATATTCCATCGGCACAATCCAACGGTTGAGTAAGGTGGCAACTGGCATGGGCTGACGGCCTAAATCGTCAATAATAAAAATGCCGTTGTTGGCCATCATCTGTAATGGTGCCATCCAAACTCGATTGTGCTGAGAATGGTTCACTTCCAACATATCCATCGTTAACTCACCGCCAACCTGAATGCTTGGACGTTCACACAGTGCCCAACGTTTATCAAATTGATCTTTGAATGCGAAAGACTGCTGACCGATATCTTCTTCAACTTTCTTATGATGCTGCGGGGTAAACACCTTGATAATGTTACCTGCGGCATACACAGAGTAAGGAATAAACACTGAAGTATTCAAAGAGTTCAGCAAACGAGTAGCGACAAACGTTTTGCCTGTTCCTGCATCACCGTACAAGAGTAATGCTCGGCCTGAGTTGATGGCTGGCCCTAAAACGGACACCATACGATGGGCGCCCAATACATCTTTGAAGGCGTACTCTACATCCGCTCGATTGACGATTTTTGCTCGTACATCTTGCGCTCTCACCATCTCAGAGTATTCCGTAACGGAAACCGGGCATGGCCCCAAGTAAGCATCTTTGACAAACGCATCGTCCGCTTCTTCCATTCCAGATTCAGATAATGCGTAGAGAATTCGGGTTCCTTGATTCGCTTCACCAAAAGCAGCGGGATCCGACTGAAAAACCTCTACTAGAGATTTCTTACGTAACGCAGCCAGCACTTCATCAATAATGTGGCTGTTAAGTCCCATTAAACGAGTAAGCGAAAGAAGATCTGATTTTGGGTAGGCAGCCAACTGTTTTATCACTAGATTCTCCACCACGACTGGCGGAATTTTTAACTGACTCAAAGAGGTAGGCACCTTAGGTGGTTCTGCCTGAGGTGTGAGTTTGTCTCTGTGTTTCGCTGTGGGTTCTGCGGCCATAAAGCCCCCTACTATTATGTATTGCGTTCACTCTAAAAGTAATGAAACAGCGCCAACCCTATAACAACAGCGGGTGCAAACGGCATGGTGAGTTTCCCGTGCATAGCAACGCGTGACTGAAACGATGAAAGTATAGGTACTTGGCCACTCATTGCTTGCAGTGAATAGCGCCCAAGAACTTGACTCAGCGAATCCGGATTCTGCGCGTAGTGAAGAAGCATAAACAGTGCGGCAACCATACCTGCCGAGAGGGTAATCCAGTAAGCAACGCCCCCCATGGCATCCCAACCGACGAGCATGCCGACAACACCCAACAACTTAACATCACCCGGAGACATCGCCCTTAGGAAGTAAAGTGCTAGGCCACACGAGAAATAAACCGCTCCCGCAGCCAATGACGACAACATAAATGCCACGTCGTAAACAATAAGAGAGTGCACACAAGCTAAAAGGGTGAGGGGCAATAACCAAACATTCGGTATGCGATTGTCCCTAGCGTCATAAACCGCAATCACCAGTAAGCAAAACCATATCAAACTATTCACTATCACTGGCCTCTCCCTAAGCTCAAGCGAGCTCACGCTTAGCTAAGTGCACTATCTACTTTGTTGTTCAGCTTGTCATCGTACTCAGCGAACAAAGTCCCTAACGCCAACACAAGTAGGGCAGCGCCAACGACATACTCAACGACGCTTAACCCTTCCTCATTTTTCAAAAAATCGATGCCATTTTTGAAACTGTGAAGTAGCTTGAATGGACTATGATCCACTGCCAATAGCCCCGTCTAATTTGGTATTCAAATTATCACCAAGGCCGGTAAATACGGCACTCAACGCTGCAACCAGCAACGCTGCACCGACAACATACTCAACCACAGACAAACCTTCTTCATCTTGTAAAAAGGCTTTAGCTTTGTGTAATAGATTGCTCATTGTGTCTCTCCTTCCATAAGCAACGAACTTGCTCTTTAAAGTTAGAGCTCACTAAATAAAGACGTTAGGACTTTTTTGTCTTTAACTAGTACTTTTTTACGACTTTCATCAAGAAACTCATTGTTTATTGATTCGCAAAAAGAAATACCTCAGTGACTGCTATTCAGAAAATGTTAATAAAAACATATGAAAACAATAGTAATTACTTGGAATTTCCATCCAGTTTTCCTCCTCAAATAGAAAAAATAAAATGGATCACTTTTTTTGTTGGCACTTTTTTGCCGCAGAACTAACCTTTTTATATGAGCTCATTCACTTTTCTATATCTGTTTGATTAGGGGTAAAAAGCACAATGATAGACAGAATGAAGATCAATGAGAGCGAACGACAGCATAAGGAGGAAGCTTGTCGCAATGAATACCAAGATCGTAATGACTTAGCATTCAGGCTTTTTTATTTGGGGGGGAATCAGTATGGAAGTGAGACGCACCGCTCATTGGTTAGGGAGCTCCGTTCACCATCTTGATCAAAAAGAAAAAGATCTCATCCTCAATACGTTCACATTGATCGAGCACGATACTGATGTATCAATACTTAGTGAACCTAGCACCCAGTTTGCGTTCTTTTTTATCCGTTCGGAAGAACAGTATCCGTTACTGCTTACTGCGCTAAAGCTGAGTATTAACCTCAACAAAAAACTCATACTGATCCATTCCAGACCCATCGAGCTCGGCTCTTATTACCATTCGGCCGTGTTTGATCATCTCAATTTAGCCATGAGTAATACGCAAGAATGGTTACAACAACTGATCACTCGCATGAACTTACATTGGTATATTGAACTGGGGGGAACTTCTAATTCTCAGTCAAATGTTGTGCTCCAAGAGCCCGTTGCGAGCCTAGCATTGCAGTCTCTGCTACGCCATATCGACAAAAACATAAGTAATGTCATACGAGAAGAAGATGCCGCGTCCTTTTGTCATTACTCTGTCACCTATTTTTCAAAAGTCTTCCATAAAGAAATCGGACTGAGCTTTCGTGATTACCTATCCAATAAGCGAATCAACCTCGCTAAACAGCTTCTGGTCGAAGATAAGCAAACCAAAATTGCTTTTATCGCTTACCAATGCGGTTATCGAGACGTCTCTTACTTTTCTAGAATATTCAAAAAGAAAACAGGCGTGAGCCCCGGAAAGTTCCGACTTAATAATTCGTTATCCTGATCGCCTTGAGCGCCATTTTTTTATTTCTGCTAAGCATAAAGCATGCTATCGTTAACAATAAATTAACATAAAAACAAACATTGTTTTGCCAATAACATGGAGTTAGAAATGATACAGCCTAACGAGTTAAGCAAACTGCCACTTGCTCTCCCAACCCCCAGCGACATGATCCTCAAATGGGCTAAGGAACGCCCGCATGACGTGTACCTCAAACAGATCATCAATCGACAGTTTGTGGAGTTTACCTATGCAGAGGTGGCTGACAAAGCACTCAGATTGGTCTCAGCACTAAGAGAACTTGGCGCTCAACCGGGTGATAGAATCGCTCTGATTTCTAAAAACTGTGCTGAATGGTTTATCTGTGATCTTGCCATGATGCTTGGCGATTATGTGAGTGTGCCCATTTTTCCGACAGCGGGCGCCGATACCATTGAATACTGCATTACTCACAGTGAAAGTAAAATTCTCCTTGCTGGCAAGCTTGACGATTCAGCGGCAACTCAAAAAGTGATCGATTCTCTCTCTGAACTCATCACAATTGCATTGCCCTATGATAGTGCACCACAATGCCAATACCAGTTCACCACGTTAATTCTTCAATCAGAAGCCAGTACCGAAAGACCAACGCACTACGATGATAAATTGATGTCCCTTGTTTACACATCGGGTACGTCAGGATTGCCAAAAGGGGCGATGCTCACCTATGGTGCCTTTACATGGTCAGTACAACAACTGATCAAACACATCGGTATTCAACCCAATGATCGGCTATTCTCTTATCTCCCACTGGCTCATATTACTGAGCGTGTTTACATTTTTGGATCGTCGATCATGGGAGGTGTACAAACGGCCTTTCCAGAATCGTTAGATACCTTTATCGAAGATGTAAAAATGCAGCGTCCAACGTTGTTTATTTCGGTGCCACGCCTGTGGACTCTCTTCCAGCAACGCATCCAAGATAAACTGCCGCAAAAACGCCTTAACTTTTTGCTGAAGATTCCCTTTGTGAGCTCCTTAATTAAGAAGAAGTTAGCCGATGGCTTAGGCTTAGATCAAGCACGCGTTCTTGGTTGCGGCTCTGCGCCCGTCTCTCCAGCTCTTCTTGCCTGGTATCACAGTGTCGGTTTGAATATTACCGAAGCATGGGGAATGACTGAGTCGTTTGCCTACAGCACGCTCAACTACCCATTTAGAGCCGACAAAATAGGTTCCGTTGGCAATGCAGGTCCGGGTATTGAACTCAAAATCGCCGACGATGATGAGATCATGGTGCGTGGCAAAGGGCTGTTTTCCGGATACTACAAAAACGATATTGCCACTCAAGAAGCCTTTGATAAAGAGGGCTGGCTTCACACCGGTGACATAGGTCGAATCGATGATGATGGCTATTTAACTATCCAAGGTAGGAAAAAAGACACCTTTAAAACCGCCAAAGGTAAGTTTGTGGCCCCTGTTCCAATTGAAAATAAACTCTTTGAATACAGCCGAGTGGAAATGATGTGCCTTATCGGCTTAGGCTTACCAGCCCCTATACTTCTTGTCGTCCCTCACAATTTTCCTAACTTTGATCGCGCGCGTTATGAAAGTACCACGCAAAGAGTAGTCACCAAGATGAATGCACAATTGGAATCACACGAACAGATCAAAGGCGTATTAATGATCAAAGAACCTTGGAGTATTGACAATGGAATCCTAACTCCGACGCTAAAAATCAAACGTCATGTACTAGAACAGAAATATCACGAAGTAGGACAAAACTGGCCTAAAGATAAACTGGTCATTTGGGAGGACTAACTGCGATGTGAGCGGGCACGCTCTGCTCACACTAGTATGTGTAAATATTCCAACCGGTTCTGTGCCTAAAAGTTTTACAAAAGAGACCGATAATAAAAAAACCCGCAGCGAACTGCGGGTTTTATTGTTATTGAGTTAACTTAAGAATTACTTCTTAGCGTTACGCTCTTTAACTTCAGCAATTACTTGCTCTGCTACGTTGTTTGGACATGGTGCGTAGTGAGAGAACTCCATAGAGAACTGACCACGACCAGAAGTCATTGTACGTAGAGTACCGATGTAGCCGAACATTTCAGAAAGTGGTACGTCTGCTTTAACGCGAACGCCAGTTGCACCCATTTCTTGGTTCTTGATCATGCCGCGACGACGGTTCAAGTCACCGATTACGTCACCAACGTGGTCTTCTGGAGTGAACACGTCAACTTTCATGATTGGTTCAAGAAGTTGAGGAGCCGCTTTCGGAATTGACTGACGGAATGCACCTTTCGCTGCGATTTCAAATGCGATTGCAGATGAGTCAACTGCGTGGAAGCCACCGTCGAATAGTTCAACTTCAACGTCAAGAACAGGGAAGCCAGCCAAAGTACCAGTAGCCATCATAGACTTGAAGCCTTTCTCAACTGCTGGCCAGAATTCCTTAGGAACGTTACCACCAACAACAGTTGACTTAAAGGTAAAGCCAGAGTTCTGCTCTCCTGGTTTGATACGGTAATCAATCTTACCGAACTGACCAGAACCACCAGACTGTTTCTTGTGCGTGTAGCTGTCTTCAACTGCTTTCGTGATAGTTTCACGGTAAGCTACCTGTGGAGCACCAACTTCAAGCTCAACGCCGTAAGTACGCTTCAGGATATCAACTTTGATGTCTAGGTGAAGTTCGCCCATACCTTTAAGGATGGTTTCGCCTGAATCTTCGTCAGTTTCAACTTGGAATGATGGATCTTCTGCAACCATTTTACCGATCGCGATACCCATTTTCTCAGAACCGTTCTTATCTTTAGGCTTAACAGCGATAGAGATAACTGGATCTGGGAAGATCATTGGCTCAAGAGTACATTCGTGCTTAGGATCACATAGAGTGTGACCAGTTTGAACGTTCTTCATACCAACAACAGCGATGATGTCACCCGCTTGTGCTGCTTCAAGTTCGTTACGGTCGTTTGCGTGCATTTCCACCATACGGCCGATACGCTCAGTCTTACCAGTTGCACTGTTAAGAATAGTGTCACCTTTCTTCAGACGACCTGAGTAGATACGGATGAAGGTTAGAGCACCGAAACGGTCGTCCATGATCTTGAACGCTAGCGCTTTTAGAGGCGCATCAACAGATACTGTTGCAACTTCACCAGTTGGCTCACCCGTTTCTGGGTTAGTCAGTGGCTGAGGCTCAACTTCTGTTGGAGACGGTAGGTAATCAACAACTGCGTCTAGTACAAGTTGCATACCTTTGTTCTTAAATGCAGAACCACAGTACGTTGGGAAGAACGCTAGGTCACGAGTACCTTTACGGATACAAGCTTTGATTTGCTCGATAGATGGCTCTTCGCCGTCCATGTAAGCCATCATTAGCTCGTCGTCTTGCTCAACAGCAGATTCGATCATCATCTCACGGTATTCTTCAACTTGATCTACCATGTCTGCAGGGATTTCTTTGATTTCGTAGTTTTCTGGAAGACCTGTGTCATCCCATACGAATGCTTGACGAGTCAATACGTCAACTACACCTACGAACTCGTCTTCACGGCCGATAGGTAGAGTCATAACTAGAGGGTTAGCGCCTAGTACTTTCTTCACTTGCTCAACAACACGGAAGAAATCTGCACCCATACGGTCTAGTTTGTTAACGAAAATCAGACGAGATACTTCTGATTCGTTTGCGTAACGCCAGTTGGTTTCTGACTGAGGCTCAACGCCGCCAGAACCACAGAATACACCGATACCACCATCAAGAACTTTTAGAGAACGGTAAACTTCAACAGTGAAGTCAACGTGTCCCGGGGTGTCGATTACGTTAAAACGGTGGTCTTTCCAGAAACAAGTAGTCGCAGCAGACTGGATAGTGATACCACGCTCAGCTTCCTGTTCCATGAAGTCCATGGTTGATGCGCCGTCGTGTACTTCGCCTAGACGGTGGATTTTACCAGTAAGCTTCAAGATACGCTCAGTGGTAGTGGTTTTACCCGCGTCAACGTGCGCGAAAATACCAATGTTTCTGTATTTTGATAAATCTGCCATTGTCTTACTCTGTTAATAAGGTATAAAGTGCGCGCAGAGTATATCACAATCTGTCAAGACTGATACCCTTGCGTGCCGTTGTATGAAAAAAAAATAACGCTAACGGATCATGCTCATCAAAGAGTCATTCACTTTCCAAATAGACCACTTTTATCTAGGACCGAAACTCCCAGTCAAAAAGTACACGCCAGTCTTCCTTCGTTGAAAGCTGATAAGCCGACCTGCTAAGCAAGAATCGGCACAATCTATTTACCACTCGATAGAACAGTGCAGTAAAACATGATCTTCTATCATTATAGATAAACAAGGATAGAGTATTCGATGAAGATTCCGCAACCCAATTGAGTAATGGAATATCTTGGATTGAATTACCAAAAGCTAAAACTGGTGGTACTGGTAATTTTTTTTCTACTAATTGAACTTTCGCCTGCCCTAGAAACAACCATTTTTTGAGCGCAGAAATCTCTCCCCCATCACCAGTACCTATCACCTTCTCTTTAGGAATCCCAAATAATTCTTTAGAGCAGGCGCTTACAAATTTCTGGGAACTGCCCGTCACAATGTAGCAATCAAACTGGTGAGCACTTAAATAGTTGATCAGTTGTTTCATTGGTAAAAAGACCACGCGATAATTAGGCACTCCATAGGCTTGATGATTTTGCGAATAAAGCCATTGCCTCACTTCATTCTCGTAGCCTTCTCTTTCTTCCTTTTGTTGTAAACTAGAAGGATTTGAAGCCCCCCACTTCATCATCAATGAGTCCACCAGACGATACCGCGTCAGTTTCTGTTCAATATTAAATGCCCATTCTCTCAGTATTGGCTTTTGGCACCAAAGCGTTCCATCCAAATCAAACACCGCGATACGCCGCTCTTCGGGTATAAAGTCTGCAGAGTTAGGATTCGTCCAATTATCGACACTACATTTTAATACTTGAGATATAGGCCCCATTGCATTCCATGCTGATAAGTCCATTTCGCCAGCTCATCTCTATCGTTACAGTCTATTCTCTAAGGTTTCTATCGTGTACAAACGCTTTGATGTCAAATGGGATATTGAACAAATGACCAATCAGCAACAGCAACTGCCAAACGAGAACCCCGAAAGGCAAATAGCCAAAATATCCTAAAAGGGGCATTTCAGTGGGCAGTTCAATAAAACTTAAGTTTACGTAAGGTACTTCATACAACCAGTAGTGAGGATTGGTTATGATTTCTGGATAAGGATGTGCGCTACCATAGTTCCACATTTCCCAAAAAAAACCGTTAATTATTGACGCTAAACCGATTAAGACCACATCACTCCAATCCCCACGCTGCAATACTCCTTGAAAAGGATGCCATACTCGGCACTTTTCTAGTATTCCAGTGACGACCGCCAATGGCCCAACCCACACCACCCAGTACATTTCTAATGGAAAACACACCATTAGAGCTAGTAACATCAGACCACATAAAATCAACGCATCATCTCTTAGTGGCCATCTCGGGCCATTGCAATATCTCTGCTTGAACGAGTCAAAACTGGCAAGTAACAAGTACCATTCAATAATTGCTGGCGTCACTGTCGTGTAAGAGAGCAAAAATAACAGAGTGATTTGTGTTTGAGATAAGTTGATGCTCTCAATATTTGGGTAGTACCAGTTAGAAAGCACGAAGTAATTGAAAAATTCAAAATACGCCCAACCAGCAGATGATATGACTCCTATCATCAAAAATAATAAAGGTTTCGTTGCGATGGGGGACTTACCATTGTTCAACTTGTAGACAAAACCATCTAAAACGAGAATAAATCCCCACCAAAGCGGTGTAAATGCATAGTATGCAAGAGGAAGCACCTCTAGGCTTCTCGTCCACATCACGCCCCAGAAAAACAACATAACGATGCCACCGCAGTAGAACCACCAAGGCAGTGGTTTGAGTACACGTTGTTTATGCTTATCAAAAGTCGCAGCACTGGATGAAAAACCCACATACTTAGGTTTAATAATCAAACAACTTACCCATAGAATGGGGGTCAACATTAAAATCAAATAGGCTAAGTGAAAATCCGGGAGGTCTTCAACGTACTGTGGGGGAAATACACCAAATCCTGGAGGAAGCCCCGTTTCTGGATAGTGGAAATAAGAAACGATCAAAGGAACAATCAATGTAAGGCTAAAAATAGCAAAAGCGAATATCTTGCCTCTTCCTTGAGAATGCATCTTCGGATCCTTGCGAAAGCAAAAAACAGAATGCTAGCAACAAAATGCTTACATTGACAAAAAACACATTAAAAATAATTAACTTGGTCGCATTGTTTCTGGTTCACAATTCATCAAACGCTGATATCGCATCAGCTAATTTTTTAACCCCATGGATCTGCATTCCGGGTATCCCACCTTTCGGCATATTCGCCAACGGCACGATGGCTTTCTTAAAGCCATGCTTGAAAGCTTCGTTTAAACGTTCTTGGCCACTTGGTACAGGGCGAATTTCACCAGCCAAGCCCACTTCACCAAATATCACCACATCTTTTGGTAAGGCTCTATCTCGAAAACTGGACAGTAGCGCCATAATAAGCGCCAGATCCGCACTGGTTTCCGTTACTTTCACACCACCAACAACGTTAACAAACACATCTTGGTCCGCCATTTGTAAACCACCATGCTTATGCAGCACCGCCAGCAGGAGCGACAAACGATTTTGCTCAAGGCCCACGGCAACACGTCTTGGGTTGGCGAGTTGTGAGTAATCGACCAGAGCTTGGATCTCCACTAACAAAGGTCGGGTACCTTCCCAAATCACCATCACAGAACTGCCTGACGTTTCTTCTTCGCCACGAGACAAGAAAATCGCCGAAGGGTTACTCACCTCACGTAATCCCTGCCCTGTCATGGCAAACACCCCGAGCTCATTGACCGCGCCAAAACGGTTTTTATGGCTGCGAAGGGTACGAAAACGACTATCCGCATCACCATCCAGCAGTACAGAACAGTCAATAATGTGCTCCAACACTTTCGGCCCCGCCAAAGTGCCATCTTTCGTCACGTGGCCCACAATAAATACCGCCACATTGTTTTGCTTCGCGTAACGAGTGAGCGCCGTGGCAGACTCGCGAACTTGCGCCACACTTCCCGGAGAAGATTGAACATCAGAAACATGCATCACCTGAATCGAGTCAATAACCATGATCTTAGGCTGAATTTGCTCAGCCACTTGGCAAATTTTATCAACATTGGTTTCTGACAGCATTTTAAGATGTTCTTTCGGTAGACCCAGTCGAGAAGCACGCATCGCGACTTGTTGCAACGACTCTTCCCCCGTGACATAGAGTGCGTTCATGTTGGCGGAAAGCTGACACATGGTTTGCAACAGCAGCGTCGATTTACCCGCACCAGGATTACCACCGATCAACATCGCCGCTCCAGGGACAATGCCGCCCCCCAAGACACGGTCAAGCTCTTTGAAGCCACTGGAAAAACGGGGAACTTCTTGCAAATCAATCTCAGACAACACCTGAACCTTTGATTCTGTTGCTGAGCCCGCATAACCAGATAAACGCTCGTTTCTCGCAACGCTTGGCGATGCGGCCAGTCTCACTTCGGTAATGGTATTCCATGAGCCACAGGCATTACATTGCCCTTGCCAACGCGGAAAATCCGCTCCACAGTCATTACATACATAAGCGCGTTTTGCTTTCGACATGCTGCCTCAAATTTTCAAGCTTGTGACCTAGTTAGACCACTGATCCGTTAAACCTCAAACAATGTGCTGTTATACTTAAGTTTATTAACACTTTGCCGATACTCTTTTAATAAGCAGCTACTTTAACAGAAAAAATGGAACAAGCTGAAATTCTCTCAATCGCGGAAAGGCTTATCCCGGTTTATCACGCGGAAGACTTTGATTTTGTCCTTGGTCAATTGACCGAAGGCCACCCTCCGTCTGCTAAATTACTGGTAAAAATGGAATTAAATCGTGTCATGGCGCCTTGTAAAAAGAGCGTAGACTTGCGTGGCCGAGTCCAGGGCGATTGTCGGGAATACGAAATTGACGGCATCAAACATTGGTTTGATGATGTCGCCTTTAATGCTTACTACAAAAACACGCGCAAATTTGGTGGCTATACCGAAGGCGTGTGGGAAGCGTTAATCAACACACGCAACAGTTTCCGCGCCTTAGGTAAAGGTAGTCAACCGGCCAGCAATCAGGGAATGAGCGATTCCGTCAGCCCTTTTGAGGCCGAAGCTGTCCATCTTGGTTACGATCTCAAACGCCAAGAAAAACGTCTCAGAGTGCACTCCCAAGTCGACATCACATTATCAAAGGGGCAATTGCTCCACGGCGTCAGTGTCGACCTCTCTGCTTCGGGTGCAAAGTTCAAAGTACCGAGTGCATTTAACTACAACCTTGGTGAAGTGATCCAAATTACCTTTAGTGAGTTGGCCAAAACCTCAGAAATTGCACATGTCAACAAGCCGATCGAGTACCGAGTTTTGGCTGTTGAAGATTCTTATGAAAACGATGCGGTTAAGTTTCTTCGTTGCTTACGCCTAACGGACACCAATGTTGTCTCAAGAGTGATCGATGAGTCTTTGAATAGCTCAGCCAAACGCGCCCGACACGATAACCAAGACAAAATCATTCGAGCAAGAACGCGGGGCTACGAACATATTTATCTCAAGCACACTTGCAACTTACCGCTGTTCTTCCAAGGCGATGAGCTCAAGCTCGCCATGCTCACGCCAAACAATATGCCAATTTGGCAATACTGGCATGATGAACGAAACCAACAGGTCTTTGGTTCACTGTTTAACTCACAGCGAATGTCGATGCTAATGCGACCGGGGCTCAAAGGTGCAAGTAACGTTATTTATGCGTTTACTCATGAACATGAAGGGAAAAACTTTTTTTACTCCATGCTCATGCCCGAGGCCACACGGGAACAAAGACAGCTGTTTTGGCATCTTGGCGCCAAACGAGCCAGTTGGCGGGCATTCCGTATTTCCATTTTTGAACTCAGTGAAAACGAACGTCAACAACTCGGCAGCTTCTCGCAAGAGTTAGCCGAAGCCTCTTCCGGGTTAACGCATTGTGGGATTTTGCAAGAAATTGCGGACAACTCGAATGGCGCAGACTATCTCTTTACCGAAAAGCCTCGACTGCCATCGAGCACCTTAAATGCTTTTCGTCATACGCGGAAAATCATCGGCTCCCCAAAAGGGATTTTCTTTGATGCACAGTCTCGTCGAAAAGAACCTCGCTATCGTTTTCAATCACCGCTTACGCTGACCAAAACAGACGGCTTGGCGGTGAGAGGTAAGACGATCGATCTATCCAAGCGAGGATTGAGTCTCACCTTGGATGCGCCACTTGAGTTGGTGTCGTCTGAAGAGGTCGAGATCAACCTACATGAACTGCAGCTCTACGATAAAAAGCTGCCATTGGACAAAATCCCTTATCGTGTGGTTCGCGTCAGCCCAGACAACAAGCAAGTGCAACTGGTGATTGATGAAAACAGCCAAACGATGAAAACCATTGCGTTTTTCAATAGCATCATCGAACACAACCAAGATAAGCTCAAACCACAAAACGAGATCTTACCAAGTAATGAGCTGCTCGAATCGTTGCACGGCATTTTGCTGTCCAAAATGGTCAGCACGCCAGTGTTCATCAGTAAGATGCAATCGGGCTACAGAACCAAGGCCATCGGGGTTAACTTCCCACTGGAAAAGCATTTAATGGTATTGGCAAAGTTAGGGCACAAAGAGAATTTCTCTTTAGAACCGCTCTATAAAGGTCGTTCAAACACCTTAATCGCCAATCCGACGAAACGCATTGAAGGGGCTGAGCCACACCACCACGATATTTACATCGCAGTGGCAAAATTTGGCGACAAAATCAAAGCCGTACAAACAAAGTTGACGAACGAGTTTGATAGCGTCAAAGAACGCATCCTATTTATTAAAAAAGCACAGATGTCGGGCGAGTTTTATGTACTGCGGCTGTCCACCTCGCCGATTTTCAGCCCGATGACTTCCCTGTTACAAAAAGATCTGAATGAACTGTCTCAACTCAGCATGCATCAGGCCAGCAAACTGGAAAAGGAACTGGCAACATTGGTTGGCTACTGTGAGATAGAGGAAGTGACAGAAGAGATTTTGGTACGACTTGAACTGACAAATTAAGCGACTCTGTGGGGCTGCTTTGAGACAGTTTTTCTTTCAAGATAATCATGGGCAGAACGATTCTGCCCATGATTGTATTTAATATTCTTCAGTTACGGTTTGCTTTGCCAACTGATTTTTTGTTGCTTGGCGAGAATACCGGAAAGAATACACAAAATTCCGCCAAGCCCGGCAAAACGCACTGCCGTTTGTGCTTGCTGCTCAACTTTCGGTTTAGCGTGATAGGCGATACCCAGCCCTGCCGCATTCATCATCACCAAGTCATTCGCCCCGTCCCCAACAGCTATGGTGTTGTGCATCTCCACCTCAAACTGCTCCGCCAATTCGATTAAAATATCCGCTTTGGTTTGCGCAGAGACCACTTCACCCAAGACGTTGCCAGTCAGCTTACCTTGCACAATTTCCAACTGATTCGATTGCGCATGATCCAACTGCAGTGTCTCTTTCAAATAGTCTGAAAAATAAGTAAAGCCACCTGACGCAATAGCGGTTTTCCAACCAAAGCCTTTTAAGGTGTGGATTAATGCCACCAAATCCGGCATGAAAGGCAATGTCTGACGAACACTGTCGAGAATGGACTCGTCCGCTCCTTTTAATTTGCCTACTCGCTGACGCAGACTCTGCTCAAAATCGAGCTCACCTTGCATCGCGCGCTCTGTCACTTCCGCCACCTCCTCACCAACTCCCGCTAGTTTGGCGATCTCATCAATACACTCGATTTGTATTGCTGTGGAATCCATGTCTAATACAATTAGACCAGGCTTAGAGAGGTCGGGCACATCGGTCAAGCAAGCGTAATCAAGTTGAAGCGCTTGAAGAATCTTTTCATGCTCTGGAGTCAGTTCTCCTGCCATAAGCGCCACTTCGTAGTAGCCCACTTTCCAAGTATCAATAATCGGGTTGTAGCCCCCCGTAAAAAAATCGATATCTTCAAAGTGTCCGGGCGCTAAATACTCAGCATAAACAATCCAGTTGGCTTTACTTTTGTCCCATTGCGTGGCAAAACGAGTTTCTGGCAAACGAGTTAACAGTTGTGTGTGCCTTCTAAATGGCAAGGTTTTTAACGCTTCCATGGTATTAATCCTTTATGAACCTTCACAAACGTTACCCTATTGCAATTTAAAAAGGCAAGCCCCAAACTTGCATTTATTCCGATATTAAAAGAGTTCATGCCGCGATATGAAAGAGTCTCTGTTTTCACTACGAAATGCTTTGAGAGTGGTCGCCCTGCTATTACTAGGTGTGATGTTTTTCGTCACCATTAAAAACAGCGTGGTGATCAGTAAAGGGAATGAGAAGATCCAAGCGCAGCAACTAGAAACGCTAACGAAAGTTCTGATCTCTCAAGCGGCTCTTTCAGCAAGTGAAATGATTTTGTCTAAAGATCAAGAACAACTATTGAAGCTGACAGATCAACTCGCAAAGGAACGTCTGGTATTTGATGCAACTGTCTATGACTCCCATGGCATTCGTTTGGCATCCAGTGACAAGTCGCTCGCAGTGCGCGAGGTATTGGGATTGGACACCCCACTGGCAACGGCTGGCATTGGACGTCAGCAGTTGGTAGAACCCGTATTTGCTGACAACAGTATCGTCGGTTTTATTCGCATTACCTTCGAGACAGGCAAAGTGACTGCCTTCTCCGATCATCACTACCGCAAAATTGACCGTTATATGTTTTTGATGATTTTGATGAGCTTTGTCAGTGGCATGCTGTTTATGCTTATTTTGCGTAAAAAACCGCAAACTAAAGTCGAAAACTTACTGCTTAGCCATAAAGAACCTTCTTAATGGACCAAGGTTTTTATGGACCAAGGTTTTTATGGACCAAGGTTTTTATCGACCAAATCCTCATAAAAAAGCCTGCACAACGAGTGCAGGCTTTCTTTTTACGTCTTTTCTTGAAGCGAATTATTCGGCATCACCAAGCAATACAGAATCCAACGCAACAATCATCATGTCATTGAAGGTATTCTGACGCTCTTCTGATGTGGTTTGCTCACCAGTCTTGATGTGGTCAGAAACCGTACAAATCGTCAGCGCTTTTGCGCCGTATTCCGCAGCAACACCGTAGATGCCCGCCGCTTCCATTTCTACGCCGACAATGCCGTATTTGTCCATCACGTCGAACATTTCTGGATCTGGCGTGTAGAACAGTTCAGCAGAGAACAGGTTACCCACTTTCACATCGATACCACGCGCTTTCGCCGCTTCTTCTGCTGCTTTGACCATTTTGTAGTCAGCAATCGCCGCAAAGTCATGACCTTTAAAACGGATGCGGTTTACTTTGGAATCGGTACATGCACCCATGCCGATCACAACATCGCGTACTTTGATGTCCGTGCTTACAGCACCACAGCTACCCACACGGATGATCTTCTTCACACCGTAGTCTTTGATAAGCTCAGTGGCGTAAATTGAGCACGATGGGATACCCATACCATGACCCATTACCGATACTTTACGACCTTTGTAAGTACCAGTGAAACCATACATATTACGTACATCACAAACCTGAACCACGTCTTCCAGGAAGGTTTCTGCAATGTATTTTGCACGTAGCGGGTCACCCGGCATCAGTACAACATCTGCAAAATCACCCATTTCAGCATTAATATGTGGAGTTGCCATGTTTTCGTTTCCTTGTATTTCAATCACAAAAGAATAGAGAGGCACCCTCTCTATTCGATAAGTTCAATTATAGTTCTGGATTACAAAAAGTTTTTGCCGTAATCCATTGGCGATGTGCCAAAGTAGCTTGCCAGAGTTTGACCGATATCCGCGAACGTTTCGCGACGACCAAGTGAACCGGCAGGGACTTTTGGACCATACACAAGCACTGGGATGTGCTCGCGAGTGTGGTCCGTACCTGGCCACGTTGGGTCACAGCCGTGGTCAGCCGTCAGGATCAGGATGTCATCTTCTTGCATCAGTTCCATCACTTCGTGGATACGACCATCGAAGTACTCCAGTGCCGCTGCGTAACCCGCAACATCACGACGGTGGCCGTAAGCAGAGTCAAAATCAACAAAGTTGGTGAACACGATGGTGTTGTCACCCGCTTGTTTAATTTGCTCAAGTGTCGCTTCAAACAGCGCAGGAATGCCTGTTGCTTTCACTTTCTTGGTGATACCGCAGTTTGCGTAGATATCCGCAATCTTACCAATAGACACCACTTGGCCTTGCTTTTCCTCAGCCAATTTCTGTAGGACGGTCGCTGATGGCGGCTCAACAGAAAGATCTCGACGGTTACCGGTACGCTCAAACTGCCCTTTACCCGGGCCAATAAACGGACGCGCAATGACACGACCAATGTTGTAGTCTGCTAGCTCTTCACGAGCGATTTGGCAAAGCTCAAGTAGACGGTCAAGGCCGAATGTCTCTTCGTGACATGCGATTTGGAATACAGAGTCCGCAGAGGTGTAGAAAATTGGCTGACCAGTCTTCATGTGCTCTTCGCCTAGGTCATCCAGAACTTGCGTACCAGAGGCGTGGCAGTTACCTAGGAATCCATCAATACCTGCACGAGCAAGAATGCGATCCGTTAACTCTTTTGGGAAGCTGTTTGCTTTGTCAGTGAAGTAACCCCATTCAAACAAAACAGGGACGCCAGCAATTTCCCAGTGACCAGACGGTGTGTCTTTACCAGAAGAAAGCTCCGCGGCATGACCGTAGGCACCGATGATTTCTGCATCCGCATCTAATCCTGGTGCAAAACGACCCGTTGACTCTTTGTGCGCCATCGCCAGACCGAGTTTGGACAGATTTGGCAGACGAAGAGCCCCTTGGCGTTGATCATTGTTTGCCAAACCCTGCTCACATTGGTCAGCAATATGGCCTAGGGTATCTGAACCGACATCACCAAACTCTTTCGCATCTGCGGTTGCGCCAATACCAAAGGAGTCTAGTACTAAAATAAATGCTCTTTTCATTGCTTCTTCCTCAGGCCTATTACCACCCCATGGCAGTAATAGGCCCAATAGTCATTAAATATCTTCTTGGCGAATTTGACGATATACGTCTGGTGTTGGTGTGTACTCACCACCCACCTTAATCGCTGCTTGTAGTGCATTCGCAGCTTCTTGCCACTGCGCTTCGTTACGAGCGTGAATCATCGCCAGTGGTTTTTCGCTGCTTGCGATTTCGCCCAAACGGATAAACTGATCAAAACCTACCGCGTAATCGATGCTGTCCGTCGCAACGCGGCGTCCACCGCCCATCGCCACCACAGCCATACCAATAGCGCGAGTATCCATTGCAGACACCACGCCGGTCTCTTTGGCGTAAACAGGCTTAATGATTTCAGCTTTATCGAGGTAGTTGTCGTAGTTGTCCATAAAGTCAACCGGACCACCCAAACCTGCCACCATCTTACCAAAGCACTCTGCCGCTTTACCGTTATCCAGTACTTCCATCAATTTCGCACGTGCGTCTTCGGTATTTTCAGCCAATTTACCAAGTACCAACATTTCAGCACATGACGCCATCGTGACTTCAAGCAAACGAGGGTTACGATATTCACCTTTGAGGAAACGAACCGCTTCACGAACTTCGACAGCGTTACCCGCAGAAGAAGCCAATACTTGGTTCATGTCGGTCAAAATCGCCGTCGTCTTAGTGCCCGCGCCATTCGCCACCGCCACAATGGATTTCGCCAATTCTTCTGAAGCTTCGTAAGTCGGCATAAAGGCGCCCGAACCGACTTTCACATCCATCACTAAAGATTCAAGGCCTGCCGCCAATTTCTTAGACAGAATGGAAGCGGTGATCAGTGAGATGTTGTCCACCGTCGCCGTAATATCACGAGTGGCATAAACTCGTTTGTCTGCTGGTGCAAGGTCGCCCGTTTGGCCGATGATCGCCACACCCGCTTCTTTGGTCACTTGACCGAATACGTCGTTGCTTGGTGTGATGTTGTAGCCAGGAATCGCTTCCAGTTTGTCTAACGTACCGCCTGTATGGCCCAAGCCACGGCCTGAGATCATCGGCACGAAACCACCACATGCTGCCACCATAGGGCCAAGCATTAGAGAGGTCACATCGCCCACACCGCCGGTTGAGTGTTTATCAACGATTGGGCCACCAAAGTTCATGTGGCTCCAATCAATCACCATGCCAGAATCTCGCATTGCACACGTCAGGGCAATACGTTCAGGCATCGTCATTTCATTGAAAAAGATGGTCATCGCGAACGCTGCAATCTGACCTTCAGAGACCGTATTGTTCGCCACACCTTGGATAAAAAAGTTAATTTCGTCGGCAGTCAGCGCTTCGCCGTCGCGTTTTTTACGAATAATTTCTTGAGGTAAATACATTAGAGCCTCCCAAGCCCAATGGGCCATGGTAAAAGTAGGATAAGAAGGTAACGTGGTGCTTTCACACCACGTTCAGACGTTATTAGAATTAGTACGCTGCAGGATCAGCGACTTGGTCTGTTACTTCTAATGTATTTAGTAGGTTGGTTAGCAAGCTAGATGCACCAAAACGGTAGTGCATATTATCCGCCCACTCAGAACCTAGGATGTCATCTGCCATTGCTAGGTAAGCCGCTGCGTCTTCCGCAGTGCGTACACCACCAGCAGGTTTAAAGCCAACTTTCTCAGCCACGCCCATGTCACGAATCACTTCAAGCATCATGCGTGCGTATTCTGGCGTTGCGTTGACTGGTACTTTACCTGTTGATGTTTTGATAAAGTCTGCACCCGCTTCAATACAGATTTGCGATGCTTTCTTAATCAACGCTTCTTCTTTCAGTTCGCCGGTTTCGATGATGACTTTCAAAAGAATGTCGCCACATGCTTCTTTACATTGCTTAACCAATTCGAAGCCCACTTTCTCATCACCAGCCATTAATGCACGGTATGGGAAAACCACGTCAACTTCATCGGCACCGTAAGCGACCGCTGCTTTGGTTTCAGCGACTGCGATTTCGATGTCGTCATTGCCGTGTGGGAAGTTCGTTACCGTTGCAATGCGAACTTCTGGTGTACCTTGCTCACGAAGTGTCTTCTTAGCAATAGGAATAAAGCGAGGGTAAATACAAATCGCTGCCGTGTTACCTACAGGCGTTTTGGCGTCGTGACAAAGTGCGATCACTTTTGCATCAGTGTCGTCGTCATTTAGCGTTGTTAGGTCCATAAGTTTCAGTGCACGTAGCGCTGCTGCTTTCAAATCGCTCATTTCTATCTCCGATCAATATTCAAAAATTTTACTACTCAGCCCCTTTTTCTGTTCACATCACAACGATAAAACAGCAAAAAAGGTCTTTGCTAAACAGTCATTGATGAACGGACTTGGTTCCTTGAAGACTCGGTAATCATTACAACTACCAATTGCTATCCCTGTCACCGCACAGTACCAATTTGGCCTATGGCACAACAATCTATGATTGCGGTGTCTTGCATATCAGAAGTTAAGCAAGGCATCCTACCTTGTTATTCAACTCTGTTATGTTTGGGCATTTCATTGCCCTTACAAACTCATCTATTCAGCAGGTGATTGGCTCAGCAAGCCTAATCCCTCTGGTCTGATTACTACATTATAGAGTTTCATCGCAAAACTGTAGTGCCAAATAGAGCGCAAACGGTTTGTATCTCAAAAAAACTCAGCCTCTCACACAAGTGAACGTTTGCTCAATGCGTCACCTTCACTGGCGCTAAAAACTGAAAACGCCCCGCAGCAATCTCTTGCTACGGGGCGGATTTAAACGGCGTCTATAAATGCTTTCTCTTAACTAAATTAGAAAGACAGGAAGAAGCCAGCAATGGTCGCTGCCATTAGGTTAGATAGCGTACCCGCTGCAACCGCTTTAACACCCATACGTGCGATGTCGTGACGACGAGCAGGAGCAAGGCTACCTAGACCACCAAGTAGAATCGCGATAGAAGAAAGGTTTGCGAAACCACATAGAGCGAAGGCGATGATTGCTTGAGTCTTCTCAGACATTACTTGACCTGTTGCTGGAACAACTTGTGCTGCATCACCAACGTAAGGTACGAAGTTTAGGTAAGCTACGAATTCGTTTACAACCAGTTTTTGACCGATGAAAGAACCAGCAAATGTTGCTTCAGCCCATGGAACACCGATTAGGAATGCTAGCGGCGCGAACAACCAACCTAGAATAAGTTCTAGAGTTAGGTTTTCCATGCCAAACCAACCACCAACACCACCTAGGATGCCGTTAACGAGTGCGATTAGACCAACGAATGCGAGTAGCATTGCACCAACGTTTAGTGCTAGTTGTAGACCAACTGATGCACCGCCTGCTGCTGCGTCGATAACGTTAGCTGGCTTGTCGTCACCACCATCAATGTTGTCTTCCAAGCTTTCATTTGGAGTATCAACTTCTGGTTTGATGATTTTAGCGAACAGTAGACCACCAGGTGCTGCCATGAATGATGCTGCTACAAGGTACTCTAGAGGTACACCCATAGATGCGTAACCTGCTAGTACACCACCAGCAACAGACGCTAGACCACCACACATTACTGCAAATAGCTCAGATTGAGTCATTTTTGGTACAAACGGACGAACCACTAGTGGTGCTTCAGTTTGACCAACGAAGATGTTAGCTGCTGCAGACATTGACTCGGCACGAGAAGTACCTAGTGCTTTCTGAAGACCGCCACCTAGGATCTTGATAACCCACTGCATCACACCAATGTAGTAAAGTACAGAGATAAGTGCTGAGAAGAAAATCAGTGTTGGTAGTACTTGGAAAGCAAAGATGAAGCCGATACCGTCAACTGAGAAGTTAACTAGGCTGCCGAACAAGAAACCAGTACCGTCTTTACCGTAGTCGATCACGTTTTGAACACCAGCAGAGAAACCCGCCAGTAGATCACGACCCCATGGTACGTAAAGAACGAAACCACCGATGATGAATTGGATAGCAAAAGCGCCAGCCACAGTTCTAAGATTGATAGCTTTACGGTTATCTGACAGTAGTAATGCAATTCCTAGCAATACTGCCATACCGATTAGGCTCATAAACAGGCTCATAGTTTATGACTTCCTTATTAAGTTATTTATTGGCGTGTTACAAAATGGAGCTATTAAGCGGGGCCATTATACTCATGCCCCAATAATTAAAGTAATGCCACCTTCACACTTTCCCATAAGATTCATCGCTAATTCACTGCCATTTGTGAGCAAATTCACAATAACATACAGAATGGAATTTCATTTGAACACGTTTATTAGATTTCATTCACAGATAGAGAACAGAGAATTGCTATTTTTCCAGATTTGAGAGGCAATCGTTTGCCTTGTTTGATTATGCAACAAACCCAACTCATTGAGAGGATGAATAATCTGAGAGGGGGTATTGAGCTTTCCTTGAAAGCCAAAGATGGGCATATCTGGCGCATCGGTTTCAAGCAGCAGTTTTTCTAAAGGGAGTCGACTGATCGCTTGGCGCGTTTTGTTCGCTCTGGGGTAGGTAATGGTTCCGCCGACCCCAAGATAAAAACCCAAACGTATCCACTCCATTCCCTGCTCATAGCTACCCGAAAAGGCATGAATAACGCCGCCTTTTGGCAGCCGGGCTGCTTTGACTAATTGAATGAGTCGATTGTGACATCGTCGATTGTGCAAAATAACCGGCAGTTGATACTGCTTGGCCAAATCGAGCTGGTAGTTCAACGCCTGCTCTTGCAATGCCGTGTCTTGTTCAACCCCATCATCCAAACCGCATTCCCCAATGGCTACACAGCGAGTGTCACGCTCGTCCAACAAAGCCACGAGATCACTTTGTTTTTGCTGATAATCCGCCGTCAGATAATAGGGATGAAAGCCCAACGCATAAAAGATTGCTGGCCGAGTCTGTTCAGATGGCATTGCAGACCATTGCGCCAGTGTTTTTACTTTTTGCCAGTTATCGGGACCAACGGATGGCAGTAACAAACGCTCTACACCAACCTCAAGCCCTCTTTGAAGATGCTGCGAGCGCGCTGGTTCGAAAACGTCAAAATCGAGATGGCAATGCGTATCAAACAGTTTCATCGCTTTTCTTTTCTCGCGCAGGATCTTTTTTGTATGGTACACAACTGCGCTTTTGTTCAGGTGTTAATCCCATCTCTTTGCACCAGTCATCGTAGCGCTTTAACCACTTTTTCCACCATTGCATATCGATTACCTCCGAGCTGCATCCAGCTGAACATGCCCAACTGTCGATTCTTCTTTCACTTTTGCCTAAAAAAAACGCAGCGTTATTTTCGCTGCGTTTTTTTAGAAGTGGTGTTATTCACACACATACTCAACAACGTTCAGACCAAAACCGCCAAGGGCATGGTATTTCTTGTTGCTGGAAGAAAGTAGACGCATGTCGTGCACACCTAAGTCTGCAAGAATTTGCGAGCCAACACCAACACGACGTGAAGTGCCCTGCTTCTTGGCCAATTTAGGTGCCTCTTCTTTGTCTTGAGCTTCAAACATTTTGACGCGGTGGATCAGCAGCTCAGGCGACTCTTCATTGCCCAGAATCACCAAAACGCCCCCTTCTTGGCCAATACGCTTCATCGCTTTATCAAGCGTCCAACTGCGCTCAGCATTGCGATCGCTGCGCAGTAAATCGGTAAAGGTGTCTTGTAAGTGAACACGAACCAGTGGTGTTTGATCACCCATCGTACCTTTACGCAAAGCAAAGTGAATTTGATTATCAATGGTGTCGCGGTAGGTCACGAGATCAAACTCACCAAACTCAGTGGGTAGCTTGCACTCAGCAACGCGCTCAATCGTGGTTTCCGTGTTGTTTCGATACTCAATCAAATCGGCAATGGTGCCAAGTTTGAGACCATGCTGCTCAGCAAACACTTCCAAATCAGGGCGGCGCGCCATGGTGCCATCGTCATTCAGAATTTCAACGATAACAGAGGCTGGTTCGAAACCCGCCAAACGAGCAAGGTCGCAGCCCGCCTCAGTATGACCCGCGCGAGTCAACACGCCACCATCTTGCGCGGCTAATGGGAAAATGTGCCCCGGTTGCACCAAGTCTGCCGCTTTGGCTTCTTTTGCGACTGCCGCTTGAACGGTACGAGCACGATCCGCTGCGGAAATGCCTGTTGTCACGCCTTCCGCCGCTTCGATGGAAACAGTGAAGTTGGTGGTGTATTGCGCGTTGTTATCTTGCACCATTGGTGGTAATCCAAGACGCTGACAACGCTCTTTGGTCATGGTCAAGCAGATCAAACCGCGACCATATTTGGCCATAAAGTTGATGGCTTCTGGCGTAATGTGCTCCGCCGCCATAATCAAATCACCTTCGTTTTCGCGGTCTTCATCGTCCATTAGGATGACCATTTTGCCCAAACGAATGTCTTCAATGATCTCTTGGGGTGTACTGATTGGCATAGCGATATTTCCTGTCAATTTAAGCGCTAAAACGCTGATAGACACTAGTCTGATTCATCGTTACCGAGTGTCAACCTGTGGGCTAACATTCTGTGAACTAAGCAAAACCATTCTGTTGCAAGAATTCCATGGTGATGCGGGACTCGTCATTGGATTGTGCTTGTTGACCAAGTAACAAACGTTCCATGTAGCGAGCGAGAACATCCACTTCTAAGTTGACTTTGCGCCCCACTTGGAAATCATTAATCGTGGTTTCGTCTCCCGTATGAGGAACGATGGTCAGTTTAAACGCGTTCTTACGTAGATCATTTACGGTCAAGCTGATCCCATCAACGGTGATTGAGCCTTTTTCCGCGACGTATTTACTCAAACTCTCAGGCATTGCGACCCAAAACTCGATAGCACGACCAACCTGATTACGCTCAACAATTTCACCAACGCCATCCACATGGCCAGAAACAATATGTCCGCCAAAACGGGTGGTAGGCAGCATCGCTTTCTCGAGGTTCACCTTGTCACCCACTTGATAATTGGCAAAGCCCGTTTTCTTTAAAGACTCTAACGAGAGATCGGCACTGTAATGACGGTCTGAAAAATCAATCACCGTCAGGCAAACACCATTCGTGGCAATACTGTCGCCCAACTTAACGTCCGACATATCGAGCTTGCCTGTGTTAACAGTAACGGTAATGTCTTCCCCTCTCGGGGTAATCGCAGCCAATGTTCCAACTGCTTCGATAATTCCTGTGAACATATCAACTTTCTTTTGCTTTGATGTGCGCAATGATGCGGATATCCGGCCCAACCATTCGCACATCTTTAATGTCTAAATCGATCACGTGTGACATGGTTTGCAAACCCAGTGCACCCATCAATCCACGTCCATCGCTGCCCATCAGTTTGGGGGCGAGGTAAACAATCAGTTCGTCCACCAACTGGTGTTTTATCAGTCCTGCGGCCAGCGTTGCTCCCGCTTCAACCCAAAGATGGTTGATTGACTGTGTTTGACTCAGTTGCGCGAACAGTTTGGGCAAATCGATCTGTCCTTGCTCATCCAAAGGTGCAGGGAGATCGCCTTTGGGACCAACAATGAGTCGCTCACCCTCGGTTTGGTAAAGTTTTAGCTCCGGCGAAAGCTCGGCTTGTCTGTCTAACACAACTCGAGTTGGCTGGCGCAGCTGTTCTTGCGGCAAAGCGTGTTGCACAGACGAAGGTAACTCTGACCAGCGAACATTGAGAGATGCATTGTCAGCGAGCACCGTTTTACTGGTGGACAAAATCGCCCCTGATTGCGCCCGAAAACGTTGCACATCTCGGCGAGCTTGTGGAGAGGTGATCCACTGACTCTTGCCATTGGCTAAAGCCGTTTGACCATCGAGGGACGCGGCCATTTTGAGTTGAACAAACGGCATGCCCATTTTCATTCTCTTAATAAAAGCAGGATTCAGTGCTTCTGCTTCTGCTTGAAGTAGGCCCACCGATACCTCGATCCCTGCCTCTCGCAACATGGCAAAACCTCTCCCCGCGACTTGGGGGTTTGGGTCTTCCATTGCACATACCACTCGGCTTACCCCAGCTTTGATTAAGCCTTCCGCACACGGGGGCGTTCGACCATAGTGTGAACAAGGCTCTAGCGTGACATAAGCGGTCGCACCTTTGGCTTTGTCGCCGGCCATGCGCATCGCGTGCACTTCCGCATGAGGCTCGCCAGCACGAAAGTGAAAACCTTCTCCGACAATTTCGCCGTCGCGCAGTAATACACAACCAACATTAGGGTTAGGTGCGGTGGTATAGAGGCCGCGTTTCGCCAAAGCAATGGCACGCAGCATCATTTGTCTATCGATTGCAGTAAATTCGGACATGGTGAACCGTTACCTTGCGTTAATCTTCCAATCTGGCGATTTCCTCACCAAATTCACGAATATCTTCAAAACTACGGTATACGGAAGCAAAGCGAATATAGGCCACTTTGTCTAAATGTTTGAGCTGTTCCATCACCAAGTTGCCGATCATTTTGCTCGGCACTTCACGCTCGCCAGTGGCACGTAATTTGGATTTGATCATGCTGATTGCCAATTCAATTGCATCGGCACTGACAGGACGTTTCTCTAAAGCACGCTGAATACCACCAACCATCTTGTCTTCATTGAACGGCTCACGGTTGCCATTGGATTTGATCACCTTTGGCATTAACAACTCCGCGGTTTCAAACGTGGTAAAACGTTCGTTACAGGCGAGGCACTGACGACGGCGACGTACTTGATGACCATCGGCCACCAAACGCGAATCAATTACTTTGGTGTCATTTTCTGAACAGAAAGGACAATGCATATCACCTCCCAATGATGCATAAATCCATCTGCACGCTATTGCGAATATCCGTGGTAATACAGCGAATCACGGCGGCAAAGCAGGTGCAGAACTTGCGGCTAGTTTAGCGGAATTGCTAGGCCGAATAAAACAAAAAGGGGCGTGATGCCCCTTTTTCAAAACGGTTTAGACCGGATATGTTAACTCAAACTCGATTACGCTTACGCGCGTGAAAGGTAATTCGCCTTGCCAACCCATTTGTAACTGGTTAACTCTTCCAATCCCATTGGACCGCGTGCGTGCAATTTCTGAGTAGACACCGCCACTTCTGCGCCCAAACCAAATTGTGCGCCATCGGTAAAGCGTGTCGATGCGTTGACATACACCGCCGCAGAGCCCACCGAGTTGATAAACAACTCAGCATTTTGCAGATGGTTCGTCATGATGGCATCAGAGTGACTCGCGTTATGTTCACGCATGTGGTCGATCGCTTCTTGCACATCCGCAACCACTTTAACCCCCAGCGTGTAACTCAACCATTCGGTATCAAAATCACCATCACTCGCATCACGCATCTGCTCAGCTTTAGTCATGTACGCTTTGGCTTTTGGCTCAACAACAAAAGTCACTTTGCCATTGAGTTTTGCCGCCAGCATCGGAAGAAACTGCTCTGCGATACGCTCATGAACAAGTAAGGTATCCAGCGCATTACAAGCGGAAGGACGCTGAGCTTTTGCATTCTCCACCACATCCACGCTTTTCGCGAGATCGGCCGTTTCATCAACAAAAATATGGCTGATACCGAAACCACCAATGATCACAGGGATGGTGCTGTTCTCTTTACACATTTTGTGTAGTCCCGCGCCACCACGAGGGATGATCATGTCAACGTAATCGTCCAGTTTCAGCAATTGAGTGACCAGCTCACGATCCGGTTTTTCAATGTACTGCACCGATGCCGCTGGCAGACCTGCTTTCGCTAACGCCGATTGAATCACCTTCACCAACTCCATGTTGGAGAAGAAGGTCTCTTTTCCGCCACGCAGGATGCTCGCGTTGCCGGTTTTTAGGCACAATGCCGCGATGTCGATAGTGACATTTGGGCGCGCTTCGTAAATCACACCAACCACGCCAAGCGGCACACGACGGCGTGACAACTGCATGCCATTTTCCAACACTTTACTGTCGATTTCGCTACCGACCGGATCCGTCAGGCTGATCACGTTACGTACATCATTGGCGATGCCATTCAAGCGAGATTCATTCAAAAGTAAACGATCCAGCATCGCTTCGCTCAAACCCGCTTGTCGACCGAGTTCGATATCTTTGTTGTTTGCCGCCAAAATATCCGCCGCATTCGCTTCAAGTTCATCTGCAATGATGGCCAATGCTTTGTTCTTTTGTGCCGTAGAAGCGGTGGCAAGCTGAAAAGCCGCGTCTTTTGCCGCTTTGCCTAATGTGATTAAATCCACTTTGTTGTCCTCTTTGATTCTGGTGAGCGACTATTCTTGAATGACAACCATGTCGTCACGGTGAATCACTTCTGAACCATAGTCATAGCCCAGAATCGAAATAATGTCTTTGCTGTGCTTACCGGCAATTTTCGCCATATCTTGGTTGGAATAACTCGCAATACCTCGCGCAACCAAATGGCCTTGTGCATCCGTTACACGAACCACTTCGCCACGAGAAAACTCGCCAAGTACTTTGGTCACCCCTTTCGCCAACAAACTGCTCCCTTTTTCGACCACGGCTTTCACCGCACCTTGGTCAATCACAATATCACCAGAGGCCGCAGGGCCAGCGAGAATCCAACGCTTACGATTTTCCAACGCTTCTTCACAAGGCAAGAAACGAGTTCCTTGAGGGGCTGGGCTCAACGCATCAAAAATAACATTTTGCCCACGGCCTGCCGCAATGATGACTTCAATGCCAGCACGACGCGCAATGTCCGCAGCTTGGAGCTTAGTTGCCATTCCACCAGTACCTAGTGTTGTACCGCTGCCACCAGCAATTTTACGCAAAGTATCGTCAATGACTTTAACTTCTTTGATCAGCTCAGCATTGGGATCTTTACGCGGATCGGCGGTATACAAGCCTTTTTGGTCTGTCAGCAACAGTAGTTTATCTGCACCACATAAAATGCCCACCAAGGCAGAGAGGTTGTCGTTGTCACCCACTTTGATTTCGCTCGTGGCGACGGCGTCATTTTCATTAACGACAGGGATAATGCCGTTATCCACTAACGCGTTAATCGTATCTCGAGCATTGAGAAAACGTTCGCGATCTTCGAGATCCGCTCGAGTGAGCAACATTTGGCCAATTTTGATGCCATACAGTGCAAATAACGATTCCCAAGTTTGAATCAACTGACTTTGCCCAACCGCAGCAAGCAACTGTTTGCTTGCCATCGCATTGGGCAGCGCGGGGTAACCTAAGTGCTCACGTCCAGCGGCAATCGCGCCTGACGAGACGACCACCACAGAGTGGCCTTGTTTTTTTAACTCTGCACATTGGCGCGCAAGCTCAACCATATGAGCGCGATCTAACGCTAATGTGCCACCGGTCAATACACTGGTTCCAAGCTTCACAACGATAGTTTTTGGTTGAGAAGCTGCGACGCTTTGTTGATTCGTTGTCATGATGTCTTCTGAAATGAAACACAAAAATAGAGAGGATGTTTTAACAATCAAATGAAGAATTCACAAGCAGAAAAGGTGCGAAAATCGCACCTTTTTGATTTAGGTAGTTCCAAGAGGATGAAATCAGACAAATTCCACTGACTGCTCGTGATACGCCACGCTTAGCTGAAAATGCTCTTCCAAGGTTTTGACTAATTTGAGGTGAAAACAGTTCTGGGTTTTGTTCACTTCTTCAAGTAGATTTTTGGGAATAGCCAAATCGAGCCAATTCCCTTCAACATCATATTTTCCAATATGATAGTTTGCTGTAAAGCCTCCCTCTGCCGCTTCCAGCTCCATCCACCAGCCCCAAAATTCGCGCAACTCTGGTGATTTTCGATCATCAATACAAACAGACAAGCAATCAAAGTAGTAAAGCCCTTCCTTAGATTGAGGGTCTCTCAAGTAAGGCCCCATCGCTCGCAACTTTGCCAATAAACGATTGTGGGTAGGGTTGTTCGTCACTTCTGACATGTGAATCTCCATTTTCTTCAATGTTAAGAATGACAATAATTTTTATTTATCATGAGCTTAAATTTTAAGTCTCATATATCACTCTTGACTAAATTAGGAGATTTGTCACCTTAAGAGTTCATCTTCCAGCCACTTTATCGCTAAATCGAGGGATTGCTCATATCCTTGTGTAATTGTTTTGGAACTGATTTTCTTCGCTTTGCCATAAGTGCTAAAGCAAGCAACCATTTGATTGTCCGAATACGGTGAGACCGGATCCCCTTCCAAACTCATCGCAAGAATCGGTACTTTTGTTTTACGGTTAGTGAGAAAACCTTGCACTTTCAGCGACCACGCGGCCATTTGACCAGACAAGCTATAGATATCAACCGATGTTTTTCCTAAGCGAGAGGCAAGTACATCTAAGTACATCTTTGGCATTTGTTGTAGTTTCTTCGGCGAAGTAAAAATATCATGAATAGGCGCGCCCAAGATAACGCACGCTTTGATCTTTTCTTGCTCAAGGAACGAGAGCCTCACCATGGCGTTACCGCCAAAACGAAAGCCGATCAAACCCACTCGATGATGATCGACATAAGGAATAGAGAAAAGCTCGTTCAACACCGCTTGGTGAAGGCGACTGTAATCCTCCGTCAATGGGTACTTTGAGCTGTACCCCACCGATGGCATGTCTACCGTCAACATGGCAATATCGTGCTTGGCAAGGTGATCTCGAAATAGACGCCACATGTCGGTTTGCAGGCTGTCTAATCCCGCACTCACAATAACCACAGGATGCGGTTTGTCCGTATTGGTCAGATGCAAGTGCGCGGTGATTTTCCCTTTCTCAAATGGGATCTCGAGCTGCTTGATGATGTATTTGCTTTTTTTCGCGGCTTCAAGGTAAGCACTGTTGGCCAAAACTTGTGCTTGAATGGCCAAATTATCGCTCTTGAGGTGTGGGTAACCTGCGATGCTGTAACACAAGGATGCGGAGAAGAGCGCTTCCGATGCTGCTTCATTAGTCATCTCACCGGCACGCTTTTGATGCTCCATACCGAGCCTCGTCCATTCATACGCCCAGTTACCACTGTGATACCCCATCACCGTATCGAGCCATTGCTCATCAGTGCGTGAATGTTTGGAAGAGGCAATACGAGCCAACACTTGTTCTTGCTCAATAGGATCGACACCTTGCCACACCCATTGCAAGCGACGAAGGTTGCGATACCAAGAAAAACCATTCTTCTCTTTAATTTCATCAAGTAAGGATTGGCTAGTCGGCATGTATTGAGTCAATGCCGAGGTTTCTTTGGCTTGCTTATGTTTAACAAATAGCGTTTCTGACAGGTTTTTGCTGACTTCTTCTGACATATTCGGGCTCAGAGTGACATTCCAAAAGACTAAAAAATACAGCTCAGAGGCTTAATACTCTTTCCATGCAAGAGTGTGTGCGCCTAAAAGCCAAATCAGTATAACAGTATAAAAAAAAATGACCCGTAAAAGGGTCATTCTCTCAACAAAATCAGGATTTACTTCTGCTTTCGGTTTACGGGTTCAGCGTAAGACAATGCCATATCCCATGGCTGCTCAATCCAAGTATCTTGAGCGATGTCGACGACATAATCATCCAACAACTCTTTACCAGAAGGTTTTGCACAAACCGCAATCAGTTTCGCTTTAGGGTACATTTCACGCAGTTTACGCGCGGTGTCACCGCTATCAACTAGATCTTCAACGATTAGGTAGCCTTCGCCGTCACCTTCCGGTGCTTTCAGTACAGTCATATCACGTTGATGATCGTGGTCATAGCTGGAAATACAGATGGTGTCGACATAGCGAATACCTAGCTCACGAGCCAGAATAGCCCCAGGAACCAAACCACCACGGCTCACTGCCCAAATGCCTTTCCATTGGTCTGCTGGCATCTGTTTTTCAGCAAGTTGACGGCAGTAAGTTTGCATGGCGTCCCAGGTAATAACGAATTTGTTGCTCATTGTAATAACCTAATTATTTGAAAAATCTATTGTCCCAAACAGACAACAGGCTCTCATAAAGATGAGAGCCCGAAACGTAACAGAAAGTTTGGGTATCGAGCTGCGCAAACGATTATTCTACCGGAACGCAACTCTAAAAGCTATTTAAGCCACCAGATACTTGATGATAAAAATAGCCGACATAATCCAGACGCTGAGCGAAACATCACGCCCTTTTCCGCTGAACAATTTGATGGCAGCGTACGCGATGAAACCTAAAGAAATCCCTTCTGCAATCGAGAAAGTCAGTGGCATCAGCAAGCATGTCACAACAACAGGAGCCGCCTCAGTTAAGTCGCGCCAATCAATGCTGACCAATCCAGAAAGCATCAAAATTGCCACGTAGAACAGAGCACCCGCTGTTGCGTACGCGGGAATCATGCCAGCCAGTGGTGAAAAGAACAATGCCAATAGGAATAGCACACCCACGACAACCGCCGTTAAACCAGTACGGCCACCAGCCGCCACACCAGAAACACTTTCGATGTAAGAAGTGGTGTTCGACGTACCCAATAGCGCACCTACAGAAGTCGCTGTTGAGTCAGCAAGCAGTGCCTTGTTCAAACGTGGCAGTTTGCCATCTTTCTCAATCAGATTCGCTTTGGTTGCAACACCCACGAGCGTACCCGCCGTGTCGAACAAGTCAACAAACAAGAAAGCAAACACCACTGAAATCATGCCTACTTCAAATACCGCAGAGAAGTCCAGTTGCATGAACGTAGGCGCAATACTTGGTGGGGTTGACATCACACCCGCCCATTGGACATCACCAAACACCAAACCAAGTGCCGTCACAGCTAAGATCGCAATCATTACTGCCCCTTTCACACCACGGTGAACCAGTGCAATAGTCAAAAAGAAGCCAAAAGCCGCCAGAGCTGGTGCGAGAGAAGTAATATCGCCTAGAGAAACAAACGTCGCTGGGTTATCAACAACGATACCTGCATTTTTCAGTGCAATGAACGCAAGGAACAAGCCGATACCCGCTGAGATCCCCGTTCTCAAAGAGAGCGGAATCGAGTTGATGATCCACTCACGAATTTTGAAGATGCTCAACAGGATAAAAAGCACACCCGACACAAATACCGCCGCCAATGCAACTTGCCACGTATAGCCCATGCCCAGCACAACAGCATAAGTAAAGAAGGCATTTAGCCCCATACCTGGCGCCTGCGCAATAGGATAGTTGGCAAGTAGACCCATGATGAAACAGCCAATTGCCGCAGCAAGACAGGTGGCGACAAACACCGCACCACGATCCATACCTGCGTCTGCTAAGATCGCGGGGTTAACAAAAATGATGTAAGCCATCGTCAGAAAGGTCGTTACACCTGCAATGATCTCAGTGCGCACATTTGTGCCATTTTCGCTGAGTTTAAATAGCCTTTCGAGCATGTTCGAGTCCTGAAATAGTAAAAGTAAACGGTTGCGTAATCGATTGGCTACAGATTATAAAGTTATCAAATAACAAATTCCAGATAGATTTATCACTCTAATCAAGATTTCTAACTAGATTATGAAACCAATTCAGCAAGAAAAATCAGCCGCCAATATTTTTCCTTTAAGAAACAACTAGAAAAAACAGGGGCTTTAGAAGATAAACTGAAGAATAAATCAACAATGTCGCAAACTTACATGGAATAACGAGGAAAAATTGCAGAGTTTACATGTAAGAAATGCGGCAGATTCGAGATAAGCGCTCACGCTAAATCAAAGGAAAGAAAACTTAAGGTAATGTGAGACATTTTCCCTAGCTAGAATAAAAAAACGCCACTCAATTTGAGTGGCGGTAGAATCATGTCAGTTCGATTACTGAAAGAAAATTCCAATTTAGGGGTGAACAAATCGTTCGGGGGTCACATGCACTTGGTTAACTTACGTTACTTGTAACCAAAGCTTGTTGGGTACGCAAAGTTGCTGGTGTAAACAGAGTTGTTTGTCCAAAACATTGCAGATGCTAAACCTTTCATAACTATCACCTTATTAAATCAATTAAACACGTTTGATTTCTCGGTTCCTTGGAGGCGATAAACGGACTCATCCTTTGAGCATTTTTTCTTCGCTTTAGAAGTTGGTTACAAATATACCACCAAGAAATTTTATTACAATACTTTTAGTGATTAAAATCACATAAATTTCATTTAATGATCTACATCAAGTTAATTTGGTAATTAAATTACAGAATTGTCAAACTCAAAATAGGTTAAGTTACAGAGCATAACCAACCAATTGAGTAAGCGCTGACAGCAATGTTCACATTCTGTGACAGTGAACTTGTAAACAGCCTGTGACTGGCACTACTCGGCTCTGCTTGCAAGTGATATCCTTGCTCACAACTTATTATCTGCTGAACCCACAACCATCTAATCTACTGGGCTAACAGCAGTGCCATCATCCGGCAAACCTAGAAAAAGGAGTCATCTGTGTCTGAGTTCCATTCTGAAATCAGTACCTTATCACCTGCTCCACTTTGGCAGTTTTTTGATAAGATTTGTTCTATCCCACACCCATCAAAGCATGAAGAAGCCCTTGCTCAGTACATCGTCAACTGGGCGACAGAGCAAGGTCTAGACGTCCGTCGCGATCCAACCGGCAATGTGTTTATTAAAAAGCCTGCGACACCAGGCATGGAAAACAAAAAGGGGGTTGTTCTTCAAGCGCACATCGACATGGTGCCTCAGAAAAACGAAGACACTCAACACGACTTCACCACCGATCCTATTCGTCCATACATTGACGGTGAGTGGGTAACCGCAGAAGGTACAACGCTCGGAGCGGATAATGGAATTGGCATGGCTTCCTGCCTTGCGGTATTGGCCTCAACAGAGATCAAGCACGGTCCAATTGAGGTTCTGCTAACCATTGATGAAGAAGCAGGCATGACGGGCGCTTTCGGTTTGGAAGCGGGCTGGCTAGAAGGCGACATTCTTCTTAATACCGATTCAGAGCAAGAGGGTGAAGTCTACATGGGCTGCGCAGGCGGTATCGACGGCGCGATGACGTTTGATATTCAACGCGAAGCGGTTCCTGCAGGCTTTATTACTCGTCAGTTAACGTTAAAAGGCTTAAAAGGCGGTCACTCAGGTTGTGACATCCACACTGGCCGTGGTAACGCAAACAAACTGATGGCACGTTTCCTTGCTGGCCATGCACAAGAATTGGATCTGCGTTTAGTAGAGTTCCGCGGTGGTAGCCTGCGTAATGCGATTCCTCGTGAAGCATTCGTCAAAGTGGCGCTGCCTGCAGAAAACCAAGATAAGCTTGCTCAACTGTTTGACTACTACACTGAACTTCTGAAAGCCGAACTCGGTAAAGTGGAAACCAATATTGTCACGTTTAACCAAGCGGTCGATGTAGAAGTGGGTGTATTGACGAATGCAGATCAACAACGCTTTGTCGCTGCATTAAATGCTTGTCCAAACGGTGTCATTCGCATGAGCGATGAGATTGAAGGTGTGGTTGAAACGTCGCTTAACGTGGGTGTCATCACCACTGAAGAGAACAAAATCACCGTATTGTGTTTGATCCGCTCACTGATCGACTCAGGTCGCAGTCAAGTGGAAAGCATGCTGACATCAGTAGCGGAACTGGCTGGCGCACACATTGTGTTCTCTGGCGCTTACCCAGGTTGGAAACCGGATGCTGATTCTGAAATCATGGCGATCTTCCGTGATATGTACGAAGGCATTTACGGTCACAAACCGAACATCATGGTCATTCACGCGGGTCTAGAATGCGGCCTATTCAAGAAACCTTACCCTGACATGGACATGGTGTCATTTGGCCCAACCATTAAGTTCCCGCACTCTCCAGATGAGAAAGTGAAGATTGACACGGTGCAACTTTACTGGGATCAAATGGTGGCATTACTGGAAGCGATTCCTGAAAAGGCGTAACCGCGAAGTTTGCTCTTAAATGAAAGAAGGAGGACCAAGGTCCTCCTTCTTTGTATGCGGTTTATCAATCGCTTTTCCGCTTATAACCAACCAGCAAAATACCCCAGCACATAGAGAGAAATGGCAGACATCACCCCAGCGACAATGTCATCCAGCATAATACCTAACCCACCATGCACACGCTTATCCAACCAGCCAATCGGCCAAGGTTTGACCATATCGAAGAAGCGGAACAACACGAACCCTGCGCCTACCCATTTCAACTCAGAAATGGGGATTTGCAACGCAGGCATGATGGTCATGGTGATCCAAAATCCAGCAAACTCATCCCAGACAATCGAGCCGTGATCGTGCACGCCCATATCGTCTGACGTCACTTGGCAAATTTTAATACCGACTAGACAGGCAACGAGAACAATCACCAAATAGACAGGAAGAGGTAATGGAGCGAAAACCAAAAACAGAGGAATGGATGCCAACGTCCCCATGGTGCCTGGGATAATCGGCGATAAGCCACTGCCAAACCCCGTTGCCAATAAATGCCAAGGATTATTTAAAGAAATTTTATCAAGTGGATTGTTCATGGTGATTACGCCTTAAAGTGGTCAAAGCCACTTAAATCCCAGTTTAATTTTGTGCCATCATCATGGAGTTCAAAAAAGCCATGTGGACGAATTTGCCCGATACACGTCACTTTGCAACCAACGTGTGCCAAGGCACTTTCGATTGTTCCTCTTGCCTCTTCGGGCACGGTAAAACAAAGCTCGTATTCTTCGCCGCTGGTCAGCGCATATTGAAGTGCCGTTTCGCGCTCGGTCAAAAAAGAGAGCAGTTCAGATGAAATCGGCAGCTTAGAGACATCCAGGCTAACACCAACCTGAGAACGGTTTAAGATGTGCCCTAAATCCGCAATTAAGCCATCGGAGATATCAATCGCCGCCGAGGCTAATCCGACCAACGCTTGCCCTGCTAAAATCCGCGGCATACTCATATAATGCGCTTTTTCTAGCGCTTGTGCGGCTGGGCGAGTACGCAAGTTGCTATCGAGAATCACATCCAATCCCGCCTTTGCATCGCCTAGCGTCCCCGTAACAAACACATAGTCACCCGGCTTAGCACCACTGCGCGTGATCGCTTTCCCTTCAGGGACAAACCCTTGCACCGTCATGGTCAAACTCAGTGGACCTTTCGTCGTGTCACCACCAATGAGCTGTATGCCGAAGTAATCCGCCAGCTTAAAAAAACCATCACAAAAGGGAGCCAACCAGGCTTCATCGGCTTGCGGCATAGTCAGAGCAAATGAGACCCACGCTGGTGTTGCCCCCATGGCCGCCAAATCGCTGATGTTCGATGCTAGCGCCTTATGCGCCACCCAAGCAGGATCGGCATCGGCTAAGAAATGAGTGCCACATACTAGGGTATCGGTGCTAATGGCAATTTGCACGTTAGCTGGGGCTTTGACTAGCGCGCAATCGTCGCCAGCAGCTAGGTGTACATCTTTACGTTGTGCCTGACGGCCAACGAAGTATTTTTCAATCAGATTAAACTCGCCTGACATCAAAATCCTTTCCTTTGTTATAAAAAAGGCCAGCATTGTGCTGACCTTTTGTTATTCACTAACGCTTATTTTTTGCGAACGTGCGGTGCGGCTTTATCAAGCACACCGTTAACAAACTTATGGCTATCTTCTGCTGCAAATACTTTTGCTAGCTCGATCGCTTCGTTAATCACAACTTTGTAAGGTACGTCTTCACGGCGAGTCATTTCGTACATCGCTAAACGTAGCAGCGCCAACTCCATCATATCCAAATCTTGCATTGGACGAGAAACGTAAGGGCGAATCTTACTGTCCAGTTCGGTGTGACTTAGAACAACACCGGTCAACAAGTCGCGGAAGTATGCTACGTCAGTCTCCGGAGCTGCTAGTGCAGGCTCAGCAGCACGATGCTCTTCTTCATCATACTTTTCGCCAGCCAAAAACTGAGCTTCGATAGTGGCAACATTTTCTTTAGTAATTTGCCATGAATAGATTGCTTGTAAAGCGAATTGACGTGCGTTACGACGTGCGGCTGGTTTCACACTGGCCCCCATTAGGAATCAATTTCAGAAAGAACGTTTATCATCTCAAGTGCGCTCAGTGCAGCTTCTGCACCTTTGTTACCAGCCTTGGTTCCTGCGCGTTCAATAGCTTGATCGATAGTATCAACGGTCAAAACACCAAACGCCACTGGAATGCTAAATTCAAGAGACACTTGCGCTAGACCTTTATTCATTTCACTACAAACATAGTCAAAGTGTGGTGTACCACCACGGATCACTGAGCCAAGAGATACAATCGCGTCGAACTTACCTGTTTTTGCTACGCGCTGAGCCACTAAAGGTAATTCAACAGCACCAGGACAACGTACAACGGTGATGTTGTCTTCACTGACTTGACCGTGACGCTTCAAAGTGTCGATGGCACCAGACAATAGACTTTCGTTAATAAAACTGTTGAAACGAGAAATAACGATAGCAATTTTTGCGTTTGGCGCAGGGAAGCCACCCTCGATCACTTTCATAAGCCTTCCTTTAACTATGTTCATCAAGTGAGAATCGCCGGATTCTAGCACAATTTTGTGAGCAATATCTAATGGTATTTCGTTCGAGCGTTGTGTCAAACACTAGGCGCTGTCGATGCTTTCGCTTGCCAACATTCGGTTCAACACACTCAATGAGCCAGCCACTGGATCGTACGCTGCAAGATAAAAAGCCCTTGGTGGTCAACCAAGGGCTCTTAAATCATTCACTAGCGTTGACTGGTGATCAGTGCTCACGCGTAGCGCGGAATTCCACTTCAGGGAAACGCTCTTTGGCAAGATTGAGGTTGACCATGGTTGGGGCAATGTACGTTAAGTTATCGCCACCATCCAGTGCTAGGTTAGTTTGGTTCTTACGCTGGAACTCGTCTAGCTTCTTCGCATCACCACATTCAACCCAACGTGCCGTCGCTACGTTCACACTCTCGTAAATCGCTTCTACGTTGTATTCAGATTTCAAACGCGCCACAACAACATCAAACTGAAGCACACCGACCGCGCCCACGATCAAATCGTTGTTCTGCAAAGGACGGAATACCTGTACTGCCCCTTCTTCTGAAAGCTGAACAAGGCCTTTTAGTAGTTGTTTTTGCTTCAGAGGATCGCGCAGACGAATACGACGGAATAGCTCAGGCGCAAAGTTTGGAATACCAGAGAACTTCAGCGATTCACCTTGGGTAAAGGTGTCACCAATCTGAATGGTGCCATGGTTATGTAAACCAATGATGTCACCGGCATACGCAGCTTCCGCGCGAGAACGATCGCCCGCCATGAAGGTCACGGCATCAGAAATGTTCACTTGTTTACCCAAGCGAACGTGATTCATCTTCATTCCTTGAGTATACGTGCCCGACACAATACGCATAAACGCGATACGGTCGCGGTGCTTAGGATCCATGTTTGCCTGAATCTTAAAGACGAAACCGGTGAACTTGTCTTCAGTGGCTTCCACTTCACGCTCATTGGCTTGACGCGGTAGCGGCGCTGGCGCCCAGTCCGTCAGACCATCAAGCATGTGGTCAACACCAAAGTTACCCAATGCGGTACCAAAGAATACCGGAGTCAATTCACCCTTTAGGAACATCTCTTGATCAAACTCGTGAGACGCACCAAGAACCAGTTCCAACTCTTCACGCAGTTGCTCAGCGAGATCGGAACCAACGGCTTCATCCAGTTCAGGATTGTCGAGACCTTTGATGATTCGTTCTTCTTGAATCGTGTGGCCCTGACCGGTTGAGTACAAAATGGTCTCATCACGATGGATGTGATAAACGCCTTTGAACTCCTTACCACAACCAATTGGCCAAGATACCGGTGCACAGGCAATATTCAGCTCGCTCTCGACTTCATCAAGCAGTTCCATCGGATCGCGAATATCACGGTCCAATTTGTTCATGAAGGTCACGATCGGCGTATCACGCAGACGGGTAACTTCCATAAGCTTGCGAGTACGATCCTCAACACCTTTCGCGGCGTCAATCACCATCAAACACGAGTCAACCGCTGTTAACGTACGGTAAGTATCTTCCGAGAAGTCTTCGTGCCCCGGAGTATCGAGTAGGTTCACTAAGCAATCGTTGTACGGGAACTGCATCACCGATGTTGTCACCGAGATACCACGTTCTTTTTCCATTTCCATCCAGTCAGACTTAGCGTGCTGGCTAGAACCACGACCTTTTACTGTACCTGCGGTTTGAATCGCACGTCCGAACAGCAGGACTTTTTCTGTGATAGTTGTTTTACCCGCATCTGGGTGCGAGATGATCGCGAAGGTTCTACGTTTAGATACTTCGCTTAAAAAAGGAGCATTTGACATGAAACTGGTCTTCTGTGTTTTATCTGAGCCGGAAATCGGTGCACTTCATGTGAGGTGACTAACCAGATTCCTGAGTAGATTCAATTTTGCGCGGTATTCTCGCTTATTATCGGCCAATCGGCAACTTTGATCCGATCAACTCATCATTTCAATGAGAATAAGCGAGTACTGATAAATAGCCAATCTTAGCAGAATCAAACGGCGATTCTGCTTGCGTACCCAAACACCTCCTCGCAGCGCTAGAGGGACGAATTACATTTCCTCACCCTTTTCCTTAATTAACCGGTTTACTCCAAACGTCGACCAGCACTTAAGTAAAAAACGATATATAAACAGTCGCTAAGACTTGCCTGATTATCATTAATAACGAGTAGTTATCTTGCTTTATCGAGTAAATAACGTGAACCATTACATTTTGTCTCAACAATAGTACAACGCACTCAACAGAAACTTAGGGAAATAACCTTGTTGCGCAATTTCAAGTTGAGAATTAACCAAACGGGAAATATCGTCTATAACTAAAAGAGTAACTCACAGCGGTCATCAGTATGCTTAGAAACAAAAAGGTGCATTCGTTAGCTTTTAAGCAAGCCAGAACTGTGTTTCTGGTATCCGTTGTATTGGGGCTTTGCTTTAGCCTTTACCATATTCTGGCGGATCTACACCAAGAGCAACGTCGTATCGAAGAGCACTACCAGTTTAAGCTATTGCAAAATTATTCGAATGCCAGCCAAGCGGCTTATCATTTGAATCATTTATTAGCGGATCAGGTCGCCTCGACCTTGATGATGGATGGCGCGATTTATCGGGTTAAAATTGTTGATGACTTTGGCGATGTGCTCACTCAGAAACATCGCACCGTTGACTCACAGAACTTTACGACACAGTTGCTTTCGAGCTTCCTGACACCTGCTCAGCCTTTTTACAAGACTGAATTACATCAACCGAACACCAACACGATGGTAGGTGAGTTGAGTTTTTCGGTTGATGGTTCAAGTATCGCAGAAGCCTTTATCAAGAAATCGTCTCGCATCCTGTTGTTTGACCTCTTTCGCAACGTACTGCTAACGTCGATATTGCTGTTCTTTTTCTATTTCAAGCTGTCGAAACCAATCATTACTCTGATCAATTGGGTTAACTCACTACAAAATCGGAAAAATGCCGTTGAACTCCCCCCAGGGAATAACAACGATGAATTGGGACGCTTGGCGCTATCGTTTCACAATCTATGGCAAGCAAGGGCTGCCGCAGAGAGCCAACTCAATCAGCTGGCCTATTTTGACACGCTCACTGGACTCGCCAATCGCAGCTTGCTGCTCAAAAGCCTCACAGAGACACTGAAAGAGTCCCAAGAATCACAAACGCCTGGTGTGTTGTTTTATCTCGATCTCGATCGTTTTAAAACCATTAATGATTCACTTGGTCACACGATTGGCGATAAGCTGATGCGAACCATTGCTAAGCGATTAGAAGCTTGGCTGAAAACTGGAGAAATTGCCGCACGCATTGGTGGAGATGAGTTTGCCATTTTGATTCCCGCGCTTGACAGAGAAAACGCCGCCAACAAGGCGCAACAACTATTAACGTTGATATCCAATCCCTATTCGATAGATGACCACCAGCTCTATTGCACGGTCAGTATCGGCATATCCTGCTTCACCGACAAAGGTGCCTCGAGTATTGACGTTCTACGCCAAGCCGACACCGCTCTCTACCGAGCCAAAGTCGCAGGTCGCAATAAATACGTTTTTTATGAACCTGAAATGCAGGCGCAAGTGGAGTCGTTTTTAGAGATAGAGAAAGGGCTGCATGAAGCGCTGCATAAAGGGCAACTGGAGCTTTATTATCAACCTCAGGTCAACGCGCAACAACAAATCATTGGCGTTGAAGCGCTCATTCGTTGGAATCATCCAGAGAGAGGGGTGCTACCTCCTGGTATATTCATGCCAATAGCAGAGGAAACCGGGCAGATACTGCAAATTGGGGACTGGATCATTGAACAAGCGTGCTTCCAGTACGCCAAATGGAAGAAAGAGAACGTGTTACCCGCCAGTTTTCACCGATTAGCGATCAACATCAGTCCATTGCAGTTTTCTAAAAATGCCTTTGTCGAGCACATTACCCATGCACTGAAACAAGCCAATATCACGGGCGAACATATTGAGTTGGAAATCACCGAGAGCCTGCTATTGGAAAATGTCGAAAGTGCGATCAATAAAATGGCAGAGTTGAAAGAGCTGGATCTCAAAATCTCGATCGATGATTTTGGTACCGGTTACTCCTCACTACGCTATCTTAAGCATCTTGCGGTGGATGTATTGAAAATTGACCGCTCCTTTGTCACTCAACTTCACCTCGATCAAAGTGATCAAGCCATTGTCGATACCATTATCATGATCGCGGAGCGTTTGAACTTAGAAGTCATAGCAGAAGGAGTAGAAACAGAAGAGGAACTCAATGCGTTGATTGAACTCGGTTGTAAGCAGTTCCAAGGATATCTATTTGATAAACCACTCCCTGTAGCCGTGATTACGCAACGGCTAAAAGAGAGCTGCCAGCATGAGGCCAGTAGCTTATCAAAAGTCAAAAGCAACCAAATAAGTAACTCATAATAATCGCGTCTTCGTTGCCTGATTGTGTTGGGTAGTAATTGCGACGACGGTCTACCTCGTTAAATCCGATATCTTGATAAAGGTTCATCGCGCCGTGGTTACTTTCGCGCACCTCCAGCCAGGCACTTTCGGCCTTAGCCGCCTCACCTTTATCGATAAACGCTTCCAACAGCTGACGCCCGTATCCCTTTCGCTGATGCTGAGGAGAAACAGCAATATTAAGCAACGTCAGCTCACCGACGATGTTTTGTGCGTAAAAGTAACCTACGACCTCCTCGCCGAGTAGCATTACATGGTGCATTGCACCACGGCTAGACAGATCTTTTACCAAACTCTCAGCCCAAGGATGGCTATGGGCTTGTCGCTCAATGCGGAAAACGGCATCCAAATGCTCTGACGCCATAGGAACAATAATGAAACTCATCTTGGGACTACTCATAGGAACGAATTTGTTGCCAAAGTTCTCGGCGATGTTCTGTATTACCATCGATTTTGCTTAACTCTGGCGATTGCAGAATATTTGCCGTTGCAGCGTTTTCCATTGCAGATAGTGGCTTCACCGCACAACCTGCAAACCACACCCAATTGACCTTTAAAGGCTTAACCCAGCCCAGCTGTTCAGGCGTAATATGCCGAGCTTTCGCTAACTCAATTTGCATACTTTTTAGCACTTTTTCGAAAAACACGGCGGTGTGTTGAATAGGGCAACTTGGCGCGACAAGCAATAACTGACAATCATCGGGAAGCACAATGCTCGGAGATTCATACCCCATTAAGCGCTCAGGATGACTCACTTGCCAAAGGGATATCCCCATTTCTTGTAAATACAACTTCTCGTGTTCTGTCATTGTTCTACTACCTAAAAAGATCACGGCATACTAACAAAAAAGCGCCCTTTGCGTCATTTATCCATTGAGGTAAAAGCTCACCAAAAACAAATCGGCCTGTTGAACAGGCCGATATCTCGGATATAAACACAACCGTCACGCTTAAACAGCATCAAACTCTGGGCTATATTTCACTAGACCATGCTGGCCAGCAAACCCACCTTCCGCCATTGCAACCGCTTGGAAAGCCCCTTCAGGCAGTTCCCATTGACTATCGAAGCCCAATGTTTTTGCCGCCGAAAACCCAAAGCGCTGATAGAAAGTGGGATCGCCTAATACAAAGCAAGCAGGATAGCCAAACTCCAGCAATGTCGTTAGCCCCTCATTGACCAAGGTGCTCGCAATGCCCTGCTGTCGATAGTCTGCTTTTACCGCCAACGGTGCGAGCCCTTGCCAGCCGTTTTCCTCGCCGTTTAAATACATCGGCGTAAACATAACATGACCCACAACCTCACCCTCATCCGTGCAAGCCACTAATGAAAGGGTTAAACGGCCATTTTCGCGCAGCGCCATCACTAAGTTGGCTTCCGCATCCGTTGGAAAAACCTGTTTAAGCAGGCTGTCTATCACCAGTATGTCGGCAGGTGCTTCAGTTCGAATAAGCATTTGGAACCCCAGAATGTGTTTGAGGCGATTGTACTCCCTTATGAACAAAATCTGCTAACTGATTTAAACTAAATTGCACAGCTTTGGGTAACTGTTCTAAATCGACGCTGTCCATTAAGTTTTTTACTTCTAATCCAAGCTCGGTATCACCTTCAATCGTCAAACGACGTTGGAAAAATAGCGTGTCCGGATCTTCCTTTCTACCTGCTATCAGCACCAAATCATTCAAATTGCCCGAAAAGCAAACATCTTCCATTTGCTCTTTATCAGCCACGACGAGCTGCTCATTTTGAGAACTGATGTACCAACGTAAGTTGAGATCTTTAACTTCTACCTTCAACCACTTACCTTCCAAAAACTCAAAATCACCATCTTCCAATGCTTCTTTGAAGACCAACTTGAGCCCTTCAAGCAAGGCTTTTTTCTGTACAACTTGGGGCAATAACTGGACTGGAGATCGCAAAATTGATGCGGCATTTTGAACTAGTTGACTGCGAATCTTGTTTATCACGCTTATTTTCCGTTACTTTGTCATCAATGCGTCTATCTTAGTAGATAGGATGTGATGAATTACTGTTGTGCGTCAAAAAACGATTTCATATCGCGTTGTTTAAAATAATGACAATCAGCGACGTTTTTTTGACCTTGAATGAAATATTGTCACACTTGTACTGATAAAGCCTTTAATAACGCTATTATCGCAGTTATAGTGATTGTGTTTCAGCGATTTCATGACACGGACGAATAATTACGCTCTCTGGAGATGGGTAGTACTTGATGCCTTCCAAGCAAATGCACCACTGGTTTAATAAGTTAACTTCTAATAGCCCTTTTTTCTTTGCTATTCTTGACCAACATCACCACTATTGCTTGGTTAACGAACGCTATTGTGATGTGGCGGGTTTGACCCAAGAAGAACTGGTCGGTATGAGCGACACTGAAGTACTAGGGGATAATTTTTATCTTAAACTCAAACCCTATTACGAGCGAGCTCTGCTTGGTGAACACATTGAAGCGGAAATCACCCTAGACGAAACCGACCTTGAAACCAGTTTGCATTTCAGCTTATCGCCTCTTCTGGAGGGAAATGAGATTGCGCATTTGCTATTTCAAGCCATCGACACCTCAGAAAAGCACCTGCTCGTCAAATCCCTAGAAGAATCAGAGACCAAATTTTCACGCTTAACCCAGCTGCTGCCTGATGGATTACTGTTGGTTGAAGACGACATGATTCTGTCCGCAAACCCTTCGGCAGCGAGATTGCTGGGCTTTAATTCTCAGCATGATTTGCTGGGCGAAGAACTAAGCCGTCTTTTTATTGATGAAAAGAGCAAAATGGTGTTCAGCCACAAGCTCTCAACGCTGCTTTCAGAAAAAGCGTTTATCTGTATGACAAGTGCACGTTGTGGCTTTGAGCGCCGCGTTCAGTTGCATGCGGATTTCACCACCATACTGGGTAGCCAATCGCAAATCATCTTGATCCAAGATGCCGATGAAACGCCAAAACATCTTTCGGTGAAAAACGGCGATGATATTCATATTGACTCCCTCACGAAACTCTACAACCGTTTTGGTTTTACCAAACGTTTGGAACAGTTGATTAAAAGCCAAACCCCCTTGTTGTTGTTTTATCTCGATATCGATAACTTTAAAAACATCAATGACTCACTTGGTCACCATATTGGGGACAAAGTCATACTTGAGGTCGCAGCTAGACTCAAACGCCTATTGCCACAACACGCAGTGATTGGCCATCTTGGCGGTGATGAATTTGGTATTGTGTTGCCTGAACCTGAGAACAATCGCATGGCGGAACTCCTCTCCGAGCGGATTATCTCTTTGATCAACCAACCCTTTGATTTGCATCATTTCAGCAAACGCCTTGCCTGTTCTATCGGCAGTGTTCGTTATCCTGAAGATGGCCAAGATGCGCGAGTGCTGTTGCAAAATGCCGATACCGCGATGTACGAAGCCAAAGATCGCGGACGCAACCGACTCATCAAGTTTAACGACCAGATGAACAAAGAAGCACGTATGCGCCTCTGGTTGGAGATCGAACTGCAAAAAGCACTACAGCAAAATGGCCTTGAAGTGTGGTATCAACCGAAAGTGAATGCGCGTGACTTCAGCATTAATGGCGCCGAAGCGTTAGTACGCTGGAAGCACCCTGTCGAAGGATACATTAGCCCTGCGGCCTTTATTCCCGTAGCCGAAAAGGCGGGATTGATTGAACATCTCGGCCGTGTGGTTATGCGCGATGTGTTCAACACAGTCAAACGCTGGAAACTCCAGGGGATTCTGCCTGGGCGTGTTGCAATTAACTTATCGCCAGAACAGTTTGGTAATCCCAAATTGATCGACTTTATGGAAAAACTCCTGCGAACTACGGAGTTAGACCCTAACTGCATCACCTTCGAGCTGACCGAAAGTGCGGTAATGAGTGACAGTGACCACACTATTCAGATGCTCAACGCGATTAAGAAACTGGGCTTCTCACTCTCCATCGATGACTTTGGTACCGGTTATTCCTCACTGGCGTATTTAGCCCGCTTCCCGATTGATGAGCTGAAGATCGACCGCGCGTTTATCAACGACATTGACGTTTTACCGAAGCAGGTCACGGTGATTGAAAACATCATTAATCTCGGCAAATCTCTCAATCTCACCGTGGTGGCCGAAGGGGTAGAAACTCATCAGCAAGCGGCACTCCTGTCGAATTTGCGCTGTCACTCGATCCAGGGTTTCCATTTCCATCGCCCTCAGCCTAAACATGAGATAGAAGAACTGTTTGCGCAAAATCGTCGCCATAAAAACTGACCTTCTCCCCTCTCCAAAAGAGGTAAATCTCAATTTATTGCGCCAAACCTAACTTACATCAATTCTGCTATTCATATTCCTTCATAAAATGCCCACACCCTTTTCGTCTCAATTTGTAGTGAGCATATGGAACTCCTTTGTCCAGCAGGTAATCTTCCTGCTCTGAAAACCGCCATCGACTGCGGTGCCGATGCGGTGTATATCGGCTTTAAAGATGATACAAATGCCCGTCATTTCGCTGGACTGAACTTCAGCGGGAAAAAACTCGAGAAAGCGGTTCAATACGTCCACGATCACCAGAAAAAAATTCACGTCGCCTTGAACACGTTTGCGCATCCAGATGGCTTTGAGCGTTGGACAAATGCGGTCGATATGGCGGCGGCATTGGGTATCGATGCTCTGATCGTTGCCGACATCGCTGTGTTAGAATATGCAGCACGAAAATACCCTCACCTTGAACTGCATTTATCGGTTCAAGCCTCGGCCACCAATGTCGCAGCGGTCGAGTTCTATCAGCAGAATTTCAATGTTAAACGCGTTGTACTGCCGCGCGTATTGTCGATTCATCAAGTGAAGCAACTGTCACGCAATATCCCACAAGGGGTAGAGTTGGAGGTTTTTGCCTTTGGTAGCTTGTGCATCATGTCAGAAGGCCGCTGCTACTTGTCTTCCTATTTAACGGGAGAGTCTCCCAATACCGTCGGCGCTTGCTCACCCGCCAAATATGTACGCTGGCAAGAAACACCAACGGGGCTAGAGTCACGTCTCAATAACATATTGATCGACAAATACGGTCATGGTGAAAACGCAGGCTATCCGACTCTCTGTAAAGGCCGCTTTGATGCTCACATAGAGGGGGAATCCAAACGCTACCACGCACTAGAAGAGCCAACCAGTCTCAACACGCTGTCGTTGCTGCCGGAACTGTTTGCTGCCAATATCGCCTCGGTAAAAATCGAAGGCCGTCAGCGTAGCCCTGCCTATGTCGAGCAAGTGACTCGAACTTGGCGCGCGGCGATTGATCGTTACCAAGCGAATCCACAAGCCTATCAAGTGGAAGAGGCTTGGAATGCCGCACTGGCGAATGTCTCCGAAGGGACACAAACCACGCTCGGCGCTTATCATCGTCAATGGCAATAAGGATTCAAGGAAACAAGATGAAATACTCACTCGGTCCGCTACTTTACTTCTGGCCCAAGCAGAATGTTGAAGACTTTTACCATCAAGCGAAAAACAGCTCTGCCGACATCATCTATTTGGGGGAATCGGTCTGCTCCAAACGCCGTGAAATGAAACCTGCACACTGGTTTGAGTTGGCGAAAGAGCTTTCCAGTGCAGGCAAGCAAGTGGTGCTTTCCACCATGGCACTGCTCGAAGCCCCAAGCGAAGTCAACGTGATGAAAAAGTACATCGATAACGGTGACTTTGCCATTGAAGCGAACGACGTATCGGCTATTCAGTTGGCGTTTGAAAAGCGTGTTCCCTTTGTTGTAGGCCCAGCAGTCAACACATACAATGCGCACACGCTTAAATTGTTCCTTAAACAAGGGATGATTCGTTGGTGCATGCCTGTCGAGTTGTCTCGTGAATGGCTGCAAAACGTATTAACCCAATGCGATGAAGTGGGCATTCGCAACCAATTTGAAGTAGAAGTCTTTAGCCATGGCTATTTGCCGCTCGCCTATTCCGCACGCTGCTTTACCGCCCGAGCAGAAAACAAAGCCAAAGACGACTGTGAAACCTGCTGCATCAAATACCCAACGGGCATTCAAGTGCACAGCCAAGAAGGCCAAGCGGTATTCAATCTCAATGGCATACAGACGCAATCCGGTTACTGCTACAACCTGATTAACGATCTCCCTGCCATGCAAGGATTGGTGGATGTGGTGCGTGTCAGCCCATTAGGGTTAGAGACATTGACGACTGTCGATCAATTTCGCGCCAACGAACAAGGCGTACAGCCGCGTCAAATCGAAGACCGTCAATGCAATGGCTACTGGCACCAAATTGCAGGCCTAGAGGTGAAAAATCTCTAGCTTTATCCTGTTAAAACAACAAAGAGGGCTTGCACCCTCTTTGTTATCTTACCGTTCTATTTTCCTACTCTTCGATGTTCTTCCATATACCTACGCTTCAACCCACTGATTTTTAGGCATTCGCTTGATATCGCGCCATAGCATAACCGCCACCACTAAGGTCAGTGCAATATTTGACAATGGGAAAGCCAGCCAAACCCCAGTAATACCGAGCAATTTAGGCATAATGAAGAGAAACGGCAGTTGCACCATCATATTGCCAATACTGACAAATAACGCCTTTCCACCACGGTTCACCGATTGATAGTAGGCCGCTGTCACCACCAGAAAGCCATCTAAGAACATGGCAAACATATGGAGTCGTATCCCCGTAATGGTGTGCTGAGTCAGTTCAGCGTCGTTCGCATTAAATACCGCCACCACTTGCTCAGGGAATAGATTCAATAAACCAATAAACACCATGCCCGTCAGCACCGCAGAGCTCATCGCAATTTTGAGTAACTTTTTGATATTGTCACTGTGGCCAGCCCCATGATAGAAACTCGCCAATGGCTGCATACCATTAGCAATTCCTTCTGCAATCAAATAATAGACAACGATGATGTAACCAAGGATCGCATAAGCCCCCACCAACACTGGGCTACCATAGCTCAACAACAAGCTATTGTGCAGCGCCACCATCATGGAGCCATAGGCGTACATAAAGAAGCTTGACGTCCCAATAGCGAAAATTTGTGGTAACAAACGCCATTGAAACGAGAAATTGTGCTTCGACAAACGCAGTTTGGCTTTGCGTGAAAAAAAGTATCTGAGCCCCACCAGCAGCACCACCATTTGAGCCAATGCTGTGGCGATTGCCGCCCCCGTTAACTGCCACTGCAATAGACCGATAAACAGGTAGTCGAGAACGATATTGGTGATCGCGCCCAACACCATCAGCATCGTCGCCAAATTGGGACTACCATCATTGCGCAGCAAAATCGGCATGGCGATCGAGCCCAAGGTGAACAAGCAAGAAAACACCAATACGTCGAGATACTGTAAGCCGAGTTGGAACACCTCTCCTTGCGCGCCTTGCAAACGCAGAAAGTCATCCGCAAAGCACCAGAGCAAAATCGACACCACAGGGCTCATCAGCAGCAACAGTACCAAGCCCGTCGACAACACGGCTTGCGCTTTTTGCGGCTGTTTCTCACCAAGTCGGATAGAAGCCAGCGCGCCTGTTCCTACTCCCACCATTAAACCGATACCCAAAATAGAGCCAATCAGTGGCCACGCCACATTAATCCCCGCAAGCCCTGCGGCACCAACGTAATGGCCAATAAAAATACCATCCACCACTTGATATAAGCCGTTCACAAGCATGGCGGCAATGGTCGGTATGGTATAGCGCCAAAATTGGCGATAAATGGAGACGTTCATCTAGGAAAACTCAAACAGAACAATGAAAACTAGAACTTGATTTGGCGGGCGCTAAAAGAAACCCTCGAGCATCATCAATGTCGAGGGTGGTTCACTGGCGAAGTGACAATGCCTATGGCGTACTTTTTGCTTGTGCCTTAGCCAGTCGCTCCGACTGAAGTTGCTGATATATATGCCCAAGTTCTAAAAACGCGTAGCGATGCTCAACGTACTCATAAACATTGAAAGAGATCGCTAACTTATACAATGAGATCGCATTGGCAAAGTCGCCTTTCTGCTGATAGCGCTTGGCAAGATAGAAATAGACTTCGGTTAAACGCTGCGCCAATAGCACATTTTCACGAGATGCATCAATGATCGCTTTGAACGCTTGTTCCTCAGACACTTGCTCACCCATTAACGCAACCAGCACCCATCCCCACTCTTCACTGCGCTGTTGATAGCGACTCAGTAAATCCGCCTTGGCTTGAACAGGATCGAGATCCGATTCAATGATGTACAGCCAAAGCACACGAAACGGATCGTGCGGATCATCTTGATAATGCTTCTGCATCTCTTCTTTTGCCAGATCCAAACGGCCACCGTAATAGAGTGCGATAGCGCGATTACGCTCTGCATAACTATTGCTTGGGTCGAGCTCTAACGTTGAGTCGAATGCTTCGTAAGCGGCATCATATTCACCCACTTGTGTGAAATAGACGCCCAATAAATTGAAGATATCTGGCTGTGCAGGATTCAATTGCAGAGACTGATTAAAATCGAGTCTGGCTAAATCACGCAAACCGACACTGTCATAGTAGTTGCCACGTTCGTAATGCATTTTCGCACGAACTTCATCACTGAGATCGGTGCGTTGCAGCAATTGTGACAAACGCGCAATTTGCACCTCTTGCTGGACACTCGCCTGCAATGGCACTGCCATTGGCGGATACACCCACTGACTCTTGTTGCCACTGGTGGTTGATGCACAGCCTGTTGTCGCCAACGCGATACACAGACTAACGGTTTGAAACCATTTCACTAAAAGGCACTCCTGTGAAGACTGCGAAAATAAAAAGGGGAGCTCAATGCTCCCCTTTATAACATGCTTTCAGGCTTTTAAGCGAGAAAAGCCCTAGACAAGTATGTGTCAACGTGAAGATTACTCTTCTTCTGCCGCTGGCGCTTCTGCTTCAACTGGCTTTTCTACCGCTTCTTTCATGCTTAGACGAACGCGGCCTTGGCGGTCGATTTCAAGTACTTTAACTTGAACTTCTTGACCTTCAGTTAGGTAGTCAGACACTTTCTCTACACGCTTGTCAGCGATTTGAGAAATGTGAACAAGACCATCTTTACCTGGAAGAATCGTTACGAACGCACCAAAATCCGCTAGGCGAGCTACTTTACCTGTGTAGATTACGCCCACTTCAACTTCAGCGGTGATCTCTTGAATACGACGGATCGCTTCTTTCGCTGCCGCACCTTCTGTTGCTGCAATCTTGATAGTACCGTCATCTTCGATTTCGATGGTTGTGCCTGTCTCTTCAGTTAGAGCACGGATCACTGCGCCACCTTTACCGATAACGTCTTTGATCTTGTCTGCGCTGATCTTCATCGTGTGGATGCGAGGAGCGAACTCAGAGATATCGTCACGAGCACCAGAGATAGCTTGATCCATTACAGATAGGATGTGCTTACGCGCGCCTTGAGCTTGGTTAAGCGCAATCTGCATGATCTCTTTCGTGATACCTTCGATCTTGATGTCCATTTGAAGTGCAGTGATACCAGTAGAAGTACCTGCAACTTTAAAGTCCATGTCACCTAGGTGGTCTTCGTCACCAAGGATATCTGAAAGAACAACAAAATCGTCGCCTTCTTTAACCAGACCCATTGCGATACCAGCAACAGAAGCCTTGATTGGCACACCAGCGTCCATAAGCGCTAGAGAAGTACCACATACAGAAGCCATTGAAGATGAACCGTTAGATTCTGTGATTTCTGAAACAACACGTACTGTGTATGGGAACTCATCAATTGATGGCATTACTGCAGCAATACCACGCTTCGCAAGTTTACCGTGACCGATTTCACGACGCTTCGGAGAACCTACAAAACCCGTTTCGCCTACACAGTATGGAGGGAAGTTGTAGTGTAGTAGGAAGTAATCTTTCTTCTCACCCGTTAGCTCGTCGATGATTTGTGCATCACGTTGAGTACCTAGCGTCGCCGTTACGAGCGCCTGAGTCTCACCACGAGTGAATAGTGAAGAACCGTGAGTACGTGGAAGAACGCCAGTACGTACATCTAGTGCACGAACCATGTCTTTTTCACGGCCATCGATACGTGGGTTGCCAGCAATGATGCTACGACGCACAACCGTCTTCTCAAGATCGTGGAAGATAGTGTGAATTTCTTTTGCATCTGCTTCTGGATCTTCAGCAAGGATAACTGCATTAACTTCTGCCGCAATCTCATGGATACGGTCGTAACGAGCCATCTTTTCAGTAATTTTGTAAGCTTCAACAAGTTTCGCTTCTGCTAGATCCGCCACTTTCTCGTTAAGAGCTGTGTTCGCTTCAGGAGCAACCCAATTCCAAGATGGCGTCGCAACTTCTGCTGCGAATTCGTTGATCGCTTTGATCACTGCTTGTTGTTGGTCGTGACCAAATACCACTGCAGATAGCATTTCTTCTTCAGTTAGGTTGTCAGCTTCTGACTCAACCATTAGCACTGCAGATTCAGTACCCGCAACAACAAGATCTAGACGAGATGCGTTTAGTTCAGTGTTGCTTGGGTTTAGTACAAGTTGACCGTCAATGTGACCAACACGTGCTGCGCCGATAGGACCGTTGAATGGAATACCAGAGATAGCAAGCGCTGCAGAGGTACCAATCATGGTTGGGATATCTGGTTGTACGTCTGGGTTAACAGACACTACCGTGGCGATAACTTGTACTTCGTTATTAAAACCCTCTGGGAATAGAGGACGAATTGGGCGGTCGATTAGACGTGCAGTCAGCGTTTCACCTTCAGAAGGACGGCCTTCACGCTTGAAGAAACCACCAGGAATTTTACCTGCAGCGTAAGTACGCTCTTGGTAGTTTACGGTTAGAGGGAAGAAGTCCTGACCTGGAACTGCTTCTTTCTTACCGACAACAGAAACAAATACTGCAGTGTCATCCATAGTAACCATAACAGCAGCGGTTGCTTGACGTGCGATAACGCCAGTTTCTAGAGTAACCGTGTGGTTACCGTACTGGAACGTTTTAACAACTGGTTTTTCGAACATTGTTATTCCTTGTTCTAAGCGAGGCTTAGATGAGTTATCAGATGTCCATGCATTACGAATCGCGACTAGTAAAAACAGGCTTACAGAGAATAGAAACAGAAGTCACTTTCAGTCCCCAAGGTTAGAGAAACCCACTTTTAATAGTCGCGACCTTTAGGTCGACGAGGTTGACTGTAATGCGATGAACGATATCGTCATTTCCACTAAGGAAATGACCGACCGTAGTATAACGGCTTGAAAACGATTTGGCTAAATTTAGCGTACAAAAAAGGGGCATATAGCCCCTTTTTCAACAAACTGTGCTATGCAGTCACTAATTAGCGACGTAGGCCTAGACGTTTGATTAGGTCTTGGTAGCGAGCTAGATCTTTACCTTTTAGGTAGTCTAGAAGCTTACGACGACGAGAAACCATGCGTAGAAGACCACGACGGCTGTGGTGATCGCCTTTGTGCGCTTGGAAGTGACCTTGTAGGTGGTTGATAGAAGCAGTTAGTAGTGCTACTTGTACTTCTGGTGAACCAGTGTCGCCTTCGCCACGTGCGTAATCAGCAACGATTGCTGCTTTAGTTTCTGCATTCAGAGACATAATTCTCTCCTAATAAGAGTAGGTTAATATTTGTGCCAGCCAATCTCTGATTCAGCCGACACGAGGAGCGCGAATTATAGGGAATATTCTCCCTTTGAGCAATACAAAAATACCGGCCTCTGTGCCGGTATTTTTATTTATGCTCTGCTTCGCTACTCTTCGTCGCGAAAAACCACCAAACGTTTTGGTGCAATTTTCCCATCGCGATTCATTTCACCGACACCGATAAAGCGTCTTTCTTCACCCATGGTCAGTCTGAGTTGGCCTTCTGTAGGCGCACCCAAGACTTGAACAGCTTGGCCATGCATCACCATATCGGCTAGATCCGCGATCAGATTCACTTCTGGCAAATCTTCAACTGCGGTATCCATCGGCATCAGCAGTGGATCCAACACCTCACGTGGTGCAACACCATCACGATTGGCGTTATCAACCAATTCATTAAGCTGCTCTAAGGTCACCATGTTTTCATAAGGGTATTTTGCAACACCTGTACGACGTAGCATGGTTACGTGGGCACCACAGCCAAGCATTTCACCTAGATCGTCGACGATTGTGCGAATGTAAGTACCTTTTGAGCAATGCACTTCCATTTCCACTTCCTCGCCTTCAAAGCGGTGAAGAGTGATCTCATAGACGGTTATCTTACGAGACTCACGTGGCACCTCAATGCCTTTACGTGCATATTCATATAAAGGCTTACCTTGATATTTCAATGCTGAGAACATCGAGGGTACTTGATCAGATTCGCCACGGAATTTCGCAATACACGCTTCTAGGGTCTCAAGCGTCACGTTAACAGGGCGCGTTTCCACTACGTCACCGTCAGAATCTGAGGTGTCGGTGCGCTCACCTAGCTTGGCAATCACTCGATAGCGTTTGTCTGAGTCGAGCAAGAACTGAGAAAACTTTGTCGCTTCACCAAGGCAGATTGGCAACATACCCGTCGCCAAAGGGTCAAGCGCGCCTGTATGGCCGGCTTTTTCAGCGAAGTAAAGACGTTTTACTTTTTGCAAAGCATCGTTAGATGACATTCCTGTTGGTTTATCTAATAAGATAACACCATCAATCGGGCGACCTTTACGACGACGAGCCATTACTCTTCGTCCTCACGACCTGCATCTTTTTGCTTGAGTTTGTCTTTGTTAACCACTTCCGTTACTAGGTTTGACATGCGCATACCTTCAACCAAAGTGTTGTCATAATAGAAGCGAACTTCTGGCGTTAGACGAAGACGGATACGTTTACCCAACATCATGCGAATATGCACTTCGTGTTCACGCAGCGCGGCAAGACAAGATTCAGGGGTTTGCTCGCCAATGCACAGGAAGGTAACAAACACTTTCGCATAAGCGAGGTCACGTGAGACTTCCACATCAGAAATCGTCACCATGCCCAAACGAGAATCACGAACTTCACGCTGAAGGATCATCGCAAGTTCTTTTTGCAGCTGCTGTGAAACACGCTGCGTGCGGCTAAAATCTTTTGACATATCTTTTCTCTTATATAGAAAGAATGGGGGGTGGATATCCCAACCCCCCATGGCGTATTCAACAACCTACTATTGCCCGTTATCGGCAATTTTAGTCAATTAATCGATAGTACGCTTGATCTCAATCGTTTCGAATACTTCGATTTGGTCACCAACGCGAACGTCATTGTAGTTCTTAACGCCGATACCACACTCGTAGCCATTCTTAACTTCTGCAACGTCGTCTTTAAAGCGACGTAGTGACTCAAGCTCACCTTCGTAAATTACAACGTTATCACGAAGTACACGGATTGGTGCGTTACGCTTGATCAGACCTTCAGTAACCATACAGCCAGCGATTGCGCCAAGCTTAGGTGACTTAAATACGTCACGAACTTCAGCCAGACCAATGATCTCTTGTTTGAATTCAGGCGCAAGCATACCGCTCATCGCTTGTTTCACTTCGTCAATCAATTGGTAAATGATTGAGTAGTAACGTAGATCAATGCTTGCCGCTTCGATAGCACGACGCGCAGAGGCATCAGCACGAACGTTAAAGCCCAAGATGATCGCGTTAGACGCTTCAGCCAGAACCGCATCAGTCTCAGTGATACCACCAACACCAGAGCCCACAATGTTCACTTTCACTTCTTCAGTTGAAAGTTTTGTTAGTGAGTCTGCGATAGCTTCAACAGAGCCTTGTACGTCCGCTTTCAGTACGATGTTCAATTCTGCAACATCACCAGCCGCCATGTTAGAGAACATGTTCTCTAGTTTAGACTTCTGTTGACGAGCCAGTTTCACTTCGCGGAACTTACCAGCGCGGTAGTTAGCAACTTCACGTGCTTTACGCTCATCACGAACCACAGTCGCTTCATCACCTGCCGCTGGAACGCCAGAAAGACCTAAGATCTCTACAGGGATTGATGGACCAGCTTCGTTAACTTCGTTACCGATTTCGTCACGCATCGCACGTACACGGCCATACTCTTGACCACATAGAACGATATCGCCTTTACGTAGCGTACCAGATTGAACAAGTACAGTTGCAACAGGACCACGACCTTTATCAAGGCGAGATTCCACAACCACACCAGAAGCCATACCTTCTTTCACTGCTGTTAGTTCTAGAACTTCAGCTTGAAGAAGGATTGTCTCAAGTAGTTGATCAATGTTAGTACCTTGTTTCGCAGAGATGTGAACGAACATGTTCTCACCGCCCCACTCTTCAGGCATTACGTTGTACTGAGATAGCTCGTTCTTAACGTTGTCTGGGTTTGCTTCTTCTTTATCGATCTTGTTCACTGCAACAATCAGTGGAACACCCGCCGCTTTCGCGTGCTGAATTGCTTCTACAGTTTGTGGCATTACACCATCGTCTGCCGCAACAACAAGAACAACGATATCCGTCGCTTGAGCACCACGAGCACGCATTGCGGTAAACGCCGCGTGTCCAGGAGTATCTAGGAAGGTGATCATGCCGTTTTCAGTTTCAACGTGGTATGCGCCGATGTGCTGAGTAATGCCGCCCGCTTCGCCAGATGCAACGTGAGTACGACGAATGTAGTCAAGCGTTGACGTTTTACCATGGTCAACGTGGCCCATGATGGTTACAACAGGAGCACGTGGTACCGCTTCAAACATGTTGTCACGATCAGAAAGTACCGCTTCTTCAAGCTCGTTTTCTTTGCGTAGGACAACTTTATGACCCATTTCTTCAGCAACAAGCTGCGCTGTTTCTTGGTCGATAACTTGGTTGATGGTTGCCATAGCACCCATCTTCATCATCACTTTGATAACTTCTGTCGCTTTTACCGACATCTTGTTCGCAAGTTCTGAAACAATGATCGTTTCACCAATCACAACGTCTGATTTCGCAACAACTGCGCTCTTATCAAAACCGTGTTGCATTGATTTAGGCTTAGAAAGTTTGCCTTTACGGCCACCCTTTCCGCCACGTTGTACACGTGGGCCACCACGCTCATCATTTTCGCTCGCTTTAGCAGAAGATTTAGTCTTCTTCTTACGGCGACGAGCTTCTTCTTCTTTACGATCTGCTTCATCTTCGGCTTCACGTGCATATTGTGAAGTCGTTACATGGTAATCTGTATCTTCCATATCACCCTTATTCTCTTCTGCAGCAGACCAACGCTCTTTATTCTTTTCAGCCATCTCGCGAGCTTCTTCAAGCTTGCGCTGACTTTCCTCTTCAGCCTTACGCTTAGCTTCTTCTTCCTGACGACGTTTTAGCTCTTCGGCCTCTTTTCGCGCTGCTTCTTGCTTAACTTTTTCTTCAACGTCACGTTTTGCTTTACCTTCAGCATCACGTTTCGTTTTCTCTTCTGCATTACGATCAACCGATTTCTCAGCTTCACGTTTTGCGGCTTCTTCAGCTTCACGTTTTGCTTTTTCTTCAGCTTCACGTTTCGCTTTTTCTTCAGCTTCACGTTTCGCTGCTTCTTCGGCCGCACGTTTTGCTGCTTCTTCAGCTTCACGTTGCGCCGCTTCTTCAGCTTCGCGTTTTGCTTCGTCTTCGATTGCACTACGTTTCACGTAGGTACGTTTTTTGCGCACTTCAATCTGAACATCTTTACTCTTACCGCCGCCAGCATTAACACTTAGCGTGCTGCGTGTTTTACGCTGTAGAGTCAAACGAGTTGGTTCGGTCTCACCTGAAGTGTCACCGTGCTCTTTTTTCAGATGAGTCAACAGTTTCTGCTTCTCTTCATCTGATACTTGATCTGAACTCGATTTTTTCATGCCTGCATCAGCAAGTTGTTCCAATAAGCGGTCAACTGGCGTACCAATTTCTTCACTCAGTGCTTTAACTGTAAGTTGTGTCATGCCGCTTCCTCCCCTTGCTGAATATTATGCTTCTTCTCCGAACCAACAGATATTACGCGCTGCCATGATCAACTGACCGGCACGCTCTTCTGTTAGACCGTCGATACCTTCTAAATCATCGATGCCTTGGTCTGCTAGATCTTCCAGTGTCGAAACACCTTTAGCAGCCAGTTTGAAGGCCATATCACGTTCAAGACCTTCAAGGCTCAGCAGATCTTCTGCTGGCTCTACGCCTTCAAATGACTCTTCACGAGCAAGTGCAATTGTCGTTAGCGCGTCTTTCGCGCGGCTACGAAGTTCTTCAATTAGGTCTTCATCCAGACCTTCAACTTCTAATAGCTCATTAACTGGTACGTATGCGACTTCTTCTAGTGTAGAGAAACCTTCCTCAACCAAAAGTTGTGCAAAGTCTTCTTCAATATCCAGATACTTCATGAAGTTTTCGATTGACGCTTGAGACTCTTCTGCGTGTTTCTTTTGCAGATCTTCAACCGTCATTACGTTGAGTTCCCAACCAGTTAGCTGAGAGGCAAGACGTACGTTTTGACCATTACGACCGATAGCTTGAGCCAAGTTACCCGCCTCAACTGCGATATCCATCGAGTGTGCATCTTCATCAACGATGATGGATGCAACATCCGCTGGTGCCATCGCGTTGATAACGAACTGAGCCGGGTTATCGTCCCAAAGCACGATATCGATACGCTCGCCGCCAAGCTCACCAGAAACCGCCTGAACACGAGCACCACGCATGCCAACACACGCACCCACTGGATCGATACGTCTGTCGTTGGTTTTCACTGCAATTTTGGCGCGAGAACCAGGATCGCGTGCAGCCGCTTTAAGCTCAATGATCTCTTCTGCGATTTCAGGCACTTCAACTCGGAATAGTTCAGCAAGCATTTCTGGTTTAGAACGCGTGATGAATAGTTGGAAGCCACGTGCTTCTGGCGCCACTTTATAAAGAAGACCACGTACACGGTCACCCGGACGGAAGTTTTCACGAGGTAGCTGATCGTCACGTAGGATTACCGCTTCCGCGTTGTTGCCTAGATCAAGAACAACTGTTTCACGGTTTACTTTTTTCACAACGCCAGTAACTAGGTCACCTTCGTTGTCAATAAACTGCTCAACGATTTGTGCACGTTCCGCTTCGCGAACTTTTTGCACGATAACCTGTTTCGCGGTTTGTGTGGTGATGCGGTCAAACGTGACTGACTCAATCTCTTCTTCAATAAAGTCACCAAGCTGGACAGATTCGTCGTCGTAGTTTGCAGCTTCGAACGAAATTTCTTTCGTTGGGTTTTCAACTTCGTCAACCACCAACCAACGACGGAATGTCACGAACTCGCCCGTTTTACGGTCGATTGCAACACGAACATCAATTTCGATTTCGTATTTTTTCTTAGTCGAAGTCGCTAGAGCAATCTCCAAAGCTTCAAAGATACGCTCACGAGGTACCGCTTTCTCGTTCGATACCGCTTCTGCTACCGCTAGAATTTCTTTACTCATTTAATTAGCCTCTAATCTGAAAATTTTTTCAGGAACTAAAATTTAGGGATAAGGTTAGCTTTGGATATGTTGCTCAAAGCAAAGTCTTCTTGCTGTCCATCAACAGTCAGCGTGATCGTCTCACCATCAACAGAATGAATTTCGCCTTTCCATTTACGACGGTTGGCGACAGCCATCTTCAGTACAACATTGACTTCTTGGCCAATGAACTGCTCGTAATGTGCAGGTTTAAAAAGTGGTCTGTCTAAACCTGGTGAAGAAACCTCTAGGCTATAAGCCACTGAAATTGGATCTTCTACGTCCAAAACCGCACTCACTTGGTGACTTACTTCAGCACAGTCATCAACAGTGATGCCATTTTCGTGGTCAATAAAGATACGCAAGGTTGAGTGCTCACCAGCACGAATAAATTCTAATCCAACCAACTCATAACCTGATGCAACAACGGGTGCTTCAAGCATCTCTGTCAGTTGTCTTTCTAAACCAGTCATTCAAACCACTCCAGAAATAAAAAAAGGGCTCAGAGCCCAATAAAAAAACCAAGCAAGATCTGAACACTGACTGTTTGATACAGAGAGAAATTCAGATAACAAAAAACCCCGAAAGTCGGGGTTTTTTGTTGCTGGACCCTGATACGTTAAATAACTTTGTCACTAAAATGACTAACTTATTTAACTTGTAGTGTGGTTAGCACTACCAAACTTGCATCCAATCTAAAATTGGTTGCGGGGGCCGGATTTGAACCGACGACCTTCGGGTTATGAGCCCGACGAGCTACCAAGCTGCTCCACCCCGCGTCCG
>NZ_SZTO01000013.1 GCF_013369385.1 Vibrio sp. 05-20-BW147
CTAAGTTCGAGTCAGAAGTATACGTACTTTCTAAAGACGAAGGCGGCCGTCATACTCCGTTCTTCAAAGGCTACCGTCCACAGTTCTACTTCCGTACAACTGACGTAACTGGTGATATCTCTCTACCAGAAGGCGTAGAAATGGTAATGCCTGGTGACAACATCCAAATGGTTGTTGAGCTAATCTCTCCAATCGCGATGGACGAAGGTCTACGTTTCGCGATCCGTGAAGGTGGCCGTACTGTTGGTGCTGGTGTTGTTGCTAAGATCATCGCTTAATTCTTTGAATTAAACGAAATCTTGCACTCTTCTTCAATTTGAAGAACAGCGCACAAGAAAAGAGGAAGCTTTGGCTTCCTCTTTTCGTTTATATAAAATACCAAAAGCTAATAACAAATTGGTCTAAATGAAGAGCAAATAAACATAGCAATGATAATGATTATCCATTATATTTGCTGTTGTGATTTCAATTGCTAGGTTCTTTTATGTACGTTTGTTTATGCCACGGTGTCTCTGATAAAAAGATTCGCAAGCTTGTTATTGAGCAAGGTGTTGCGGATGTTCGCGGAATCAAAAAGTGCACTGCATTGGGAAGTCAATGTGGCAAATGCATACGTATGGCGAAAGAGATTATCAACGAGACTGCTCCGGCACTATTCAAGCAAGCCAGTTAACCTAATCGGCTTTCTTTTTGACACTTGCCCAATTGGTTCTACAGTTATAGAAGCCAAAGAGGAGGGCTATGTCATGAAAGGCGATCCAATAATTATTCAACATCTCAACAAAGTATTAGGCAATGAACTGATTGCCATTAACCAATACTTTCTCCATGCTCGCATGTACAAAGATTGGGGGCTTAAGCACCTCGCGGACAAGGAATATCACGAATCGATCGATGAGATGAAGCATGCAGATCATCTTGTTGAGCGCATTTTGTTTCTTGAAGGTATTCCAAACCTGCAAGACCTTGGTAAGTTGATGATCGGTGAAGATACTAAAGAGATGCTGGAATGCGACTTAAAACTTGAAATGTCCGCGATTCCCGATCTAAAGGCAGCAATTGCTTACGCAGAAGATGTGCACGACTATGTATCACGTGATCTTTTTCAAGATATCTTAGAAGATGAAGAAGAGCATGTGGATTGGCTCGAGACGCAACTAGGCCTTATTCAATTGACGGGTATTGAAAACTACTTACAGGCCCAGTTTGTTGATGAGGATTAATCTGACCTCTATTTCTATCGTACCCACAAGCAAAAGGCGAGTTCTCACTCGCCCTTATTGTGTTGCCAACACAATCAAACGTGTCAGTGATGGCGATTACTCATAGCCATTTGGGTTATTGGACTGCCAACGCCAAGTATCTACCACCATGGTCTCTAGCGAGCGTGTCGCTTTCCACCCCAATACTTGTTCCGCATAGGTAGGATCGGCCCAGCATTCAGCAATATCACCTGCACGGCGAGGTTTGATTTCGTAAGGAATAGGACGCTGAGCCGCTTTTTCAAAAGCAGCGACCATTTCAAGCACGCTATTCCCTTGGCCAGTGCCAAGGTTAAAGATATGCAATCCTGCTTGCTGCCCCACTTTATTCAAAGCCGCCAAATGACCGTCTGCAAGATCAACAACGTGAATGTAATCACGAACCCCAGTGCCATCTGGTGTTGGATAGTCGTTACCAAATACGCCCAGTTTTTCGCGTCGACCAACCGCAACTTGAGCCACAAAGGGCAATAAGTTATTTGGAATGCCTTGAGGATCTTCACCGAGCAAACCCGACTCGTGAGCGCCAACGGGATTAAAATAACGCAGCAGGGTGATGCTCCAATCAGGATTGGCTTTGTGGAAGTCAGTCAGACACTCTTCCACCATCAATTTGCTGCGGCCATAAGGGTTGGTAGCTGAGGTTGGGAAATCTTCACGGATTGGTACGGAGGCGGGATCACCATAGACGGTGGCGGATGAACTGAAAATAAGGCTCTTAATACCAGCTTTATCCATTTCACGTACGAGATTTAGGGTTCCTGACACATTGTTATCATAATACATCAGAGGTTTTTCAACCGATTCTCCTACTGCCTTTAGGCCTGCAAAGTGGATGACGCCCTGGATATCATGCTGAGCAAAGACGTGTTGCAGAATCTCGCTGTCACGAATGTCACCTTGATAGAAAGCGGGGCGCACGCCAGTGACCTGTTCAATGCGATCAAGCACCAGCAACTTGCTGTTATAAAGATTGTCCAAAATGATGGGCGTCATTCCTGCTTCGATCATCTGAATACAGGTGTGGCTGCCAATATAACCGCTGCCACCAGTGACCAGTATGTTCATAGTTGTCCTCTGAAATTATATTTCCAATTATCTAGCCAAACTAACTTTGTGAGTTTATTAGAAAAGATTCTCGATGAACAGAATAGGGCAAAATCAAATTCGAGAAATGTTGAGGCTAAAATAAAGGGCGTATTCCCGAAGAAATACGCCCTAAATACAAAGATAGGATGGCGTTGAATTACGCTTTCATTTTCGCTGCTGCTTTCGCGATCGCTGCGAAGCTCTTAGCGTCTAGAGATGCGCCACCAACAAGAGCACCATCGATGTCTGGTTGTGCGAAGTAAGCTTCCGCGTTTTCTGGCTTAACAGAACCACCGTATTGGATGATCACTTGCTCTGCTACTGCAGCATCTTTTACTGCGATCATCGCACGGATAGAGGCGTGGATACGCTGTGCATCTTCTGCTGTTGCAGCTTTGCCTGTACCGATTGCCCAGATTGGTTCGTAAGCGATGATGGCACCGTTTAGCGCTTCAACACCGTATGCGTCGATCACTGCGTTGATTTGACGTGCACAAACAGCTTCAGTTTCGCCTGCTTCGTTTTGCGCTTCAGTTTCACCGATACAGAAAACAGGTTTTAGGCCGTTCTCTTTTAGGAATGCAAACTTCTTCGCTACGAACTCATCTGATTCATTGTGGTATTCACGACGCTCAGAGTGACCAATAATGATGTGAGTAGCACCAAAGTCTTTTAGCATTGCAGGAGACATGTCGCCAGTGAATGCACCGCTGTTGTTGATGTCAGTGTTTTGTGCACCAAGAATGATCTTGTTGCCACCTTCAGCGATTAGGCGCTCTGCAAGGTCGATGTAAAGTGCTGGCGGCGCTACCGCTACATCTACACCTTCAACGCCTTCTAGTTCAGCGTTTAGACCAGTTAGCAGTTCAGCAACCATCGTTTTGCTGCCGTTAAGTTTCCAGTTACCCATCACTACAGGACGACGCATAGGAATATCTCCATATCTTTATTGAATCGAAGTCTTCACAGGCGAACCAATGAAGCCAATTTATGTAAAAAATCTACGTAGGAATATAACAGAAATATGTGGATAGATCATGACTCGTGTCATTTCTTGTCGCTTTCTTTGGCTGGTCAGAGCGCGTCAAATTCACTGATATTTCGCTCAGACGAAAACGATTGGTGATCTATCCTGCATAACCATAGCCAATTACTCGGAATTTGTCGGTGAGCTTGGTATTACTCTATGTCAGCGTTACCAATCAAAAATCGGCAACAAAAGGAAGTATCATGCCAAATCTAGTCTTAGAGTATTCAAATTCCGTTGAAGAGCGCGTTAATATTCCTGGTTTACTGGAGGATCTTCACCACATAGCCATCAAAAGTGGTTTGTTCGATGCGCCATCGGTTAAGTCGCGCACGCTGCGCTGCCACCATTGGTTGATCGGAGAAGAAGGGGACAGTGTCGACTTTATTCATGTAAGCTTTGATTTATTATCAGGACGAACCGAAGAACAAAAACGAGAGCTCTCACGTCAATTGATGTCGGCCCTTCAGGAAACCGCTAGCCATGTGCGCAGTTTGACGGTGAATATTCGAGATATGGATAAGGATAGTTTTCAGAAGGTGGTAAACTGATCCCCATTACGTTACTTTTTTCGGTAACGGTGGTGTATTTTGTTTGGGATTTAATTTGATGTCGTTAAAAGAACTGCTTTTTTCTTTCCAAGGTCGTATCGGTCGTAAAACATATTGGCTTTGGAATTTGTGTTATTACTTGGGTATTTTGGGTTTTGTAAGTGGAGTTTCTAAGCTGTTCCCATCTTACAGCCACATCTTACTGCCGATATTTTTGTTGGTAATTTTAATCCCCGATTTGGCAGTGACCACCAAGCGTTGGCACGACAGGAACAAATCTGTTTATTGGCTGTTCCTTAATATCCCATTAGTTTTTGGCCGTTTAGCAACGCCAATGTCTGGTACGTTGACTCAGCAGCCAACAGGCATGGAAACCATCGTAGGTTCAATCGCGTTACTGTGTGGAGCATGGATTTTACTTGAGTGTGGCTTTTTGAAAGGCACGGAAGGACCAAACCGTTATGGGGAACCAGAAAAGTAAATGTTCCATCCTCCGAGCAACAAAAGAATTAAGGCCCGTTTTGGGCCTTAATTCTTTTGTTGGTGTGAATCATTAGTAGAAAGTCTTTGGGGTAAAAGGAATGATTTGTGCGTCTTGATTCAATGTGTCTGAGCCATCACTATCAAGGGCTTCGCGAAATTTTACCATCTGTTTGGTTAACTCATTCATCAACACCACGTTAGTGTGAACAGGGTTCTTACAACGGCTAATGACCAAATCAATGTGGCTTTGCTGTGCGACTAACCTCTCTCTCATGGCTTCCGAAGCAGATTGAATCATCTCGTGACACATCTCTTGTTTAAATTGATTAAAAGCATTTGGGTTTTCTGCGGCGAGCGCCATCATTTCATCAAACGATGGTAATTGTTGCTCCGTTTGAAGACTGCCCATAGCGCCTCTCCCTATCTGGTGCTGTTGATAAAATAAACAGTAGCTATAAACAAAGCATATGTCAGATTTTGAAAATGGAAAGGTTGCAATTAATTTGTCTTAAAAATAAGACGCTCATTCTCTGTATTTAGAGGTCTAGCATAGTGTGGTGGTGAAGAGGCACCCTTGTTATTTCACTAAGTATGGTAATAGATTATCAAGACTTTTCTTTACTAACCCTATGGCGCATAATATCTCTATCGGGTGAGAGGGATGTATGAAGACCATAGATAGGATTATTCAATCTATTAAACGTGATGGCGAGGTAACGGCAAAGCAGATTGCAACGGAGCTTGGTATGACAACCATGGGAGCCCGACAACATTTGCAAAGCCTTGAAGAGGATGGAATGGTGAGCTTTCACGATGTGAAAGTGAAAATCGGACGCCCTACTCGTCACTGGTCTTTGACACAAAGAGGGCATGATCAGTTTGCCGATCGCCACGGGGAACTCACCATCCAAGTGATTGATGCGGTAGAGGCGCTGTTTGGTGTTGAAGGTTTGGCGAAAGTGGCCGCTGAGCGAGAGCAGAAAACATTTCTCCACTATGAAAGAGCATTGGCGGCATGCTTAGACCTAACCAGTCGCTTGGAAAAGCTAACGGCGATGCGTGAAGAAGAAGGGTATATGGCGGAGCTGGAGAAAACGGATGAAGGTTTTCTCTTAACTGAAAATCATTGTCCAATTTGCAAAGCGGCAATTCGTTGTCCGAGTTTGTGCCAATCCGAATTGAGTATATTTCAGAAACTGCTTGGCGAGCAGTGTCATGTTGAACGCAGTGAACATATTATCCAAGGGGAACGTCGCTGTGCTTATCGGATCCGTCGACGTTAGACTGATGATCAGTAATAAGGCCGCTTGAAGCGGCCTTATTCGTATCTTGGTGCGAAAGTGGATTAAAGAATGATCGCTTTCACTTCGTCGTCTTTACGCTCAAGATAATGAATCGACTTGATACGACGAATGGTGCGACAGCGGCCACGAATCAGCAGTGTTTCAGTGGTCGCAATGTTACCAGTACGGGTGATCCCTTCTAGCAAATCGCCTTTGGTAATGCCCGTGGCCGAGAAAATAACGTTGTCGCTACGAGCCATATCTTCCAGCTTCAACACTTTGTTTGCTTCAACACCCATTTCAGCACATCGCTCAAGCTCAAACGCCGCGAACTTACGATTCTCTTCTGTATCCCCTTTCACTTCATTGCGGGGCAGCAAGCGACCGTGCATGTCACCATCTAATGCACGAATAACTGCAGCAGAAACGACCCCTTCCGGGGCTCCACCAATGCAGTACATCACATCCACTTCGCTATCCGGCATGCAGGTGAGAATCGAAGCGGCAACATCCCCATCAGGCACTGCGAAGACGCGTACGCCCATGCGTTGCATCTCGGCGATCACCTCATCATGACGAGGCTTAGCAAGGGTAATCACCACCAAGGTATCAAGCGTTTTTCCAAGCGCTTGTGCGATGTTCTCGAGGTTTTCTTTAAGTGGCTGGTTGAGATCGATCACGCCTTTTGCACCAGGGCCAACTACCAGTTTTTCCATGTACATATCCGGCGCTTTCAAAAAGCTGCCCTTTTCGCCAGCCGCTAAGACCGCAAGGGCGTTGGATTGGCCCATAGCGGTCATGCGAGTCCCTTCGATAGGATCGACTGCGATGTCGACTTCGTCACCACCTAGACCAACGTTTTCGCCGATGTAGAGCATAGGTGCATCATCAATTTCACCTTCACCAATGACGATTTCACCACAGATGTCGGTTTTGTTCAGCAAGGTACGCATCACTTCAACGGCTGCGCCATCTGCCGCGTTTTTATCACCACGGCCAAGCCATTTGTAGCCAGCGAGCGCTGCGCCTTCAGTTACGCGGGAAAAGGCCATTGCTAAATCGCGTTTCATGTTGTCTCCAAAAAGTGTCAAATCGAAGGAAGAGAAAAATTGCGGCGATTCTAGCATAAAAAGTAGGGGAAACGTTTGCTAAATTGAGTTTTGAGCTGAAAATCGAGGTGCGAGGTGCGAGGTGCGAGGTGCGAGGTGCGAGGTGCGAGGTGCGAGGTGCGAGGTGCGAGGTGCGAGGTGCGAGGTGCGAGGTGCAGATCAAAGGAAGAGCAAATGCGTCTTTGTGACTTTCGTTCTGACTTTTGCTCTTCCTAGTAGAGAATGGTTATTCTACGTCTTCCATCTTGCCAAGCAGGGCACGAATACGTTCTTGCCATTGAGCATGCTCTTGCTGAGTTTGCTGTGCTTTCTGCTCTAGTTCTTCGCGTTGTACACGTAAGTCATTGGCTTGTGCTTCCAGTTTTACTTTTTCTTCTTTCAGCTCGTCTACTTCCATTTGTAGCAAAGCGATAGTATCGACAGCGGTCTGAATTTTAGCTTCTAGTTTTTCTAATACTTCAAAAGACATCTTGGCCTACCTATTTATATTCGGTTAAGAGTGCAGCCCTTGCTACTACTCAAGTCTGTTAGCCTCATTCTACTCAGCACGCCGCAGAGAAACACGCCCTATATTGCATATTTTGCATCATTCGGTCAAAAAAACAGCGCATCTTTACTTGTTGCTGACTTTTCTCCAGAAATCGTGAGCGCTAATCAGCAAAAAAGCGTCAATATGACGCTTTTTACCGAGTTAGCTTAGAGCACGGGCTCTTCATCTGATAAATCGGCACTGAGTGGCTCTTGAGATAGAAGGATGCCAGTCGTGTCTGCGTAAAGGTAATCTTCAGGCAAAAAAGTGACGCCACCGAAGTTGACTGGCACATCGACTTCACCCACTCCTTGTGAAGACGCACCAACAGGAATGGATGCAAGTGCTTGAATGCCAATGTTCATCTCTTCAAGCTCATCGACCTCACGCACGCAACCGTAAATAACAATGCCTTCCCATTCGTTTTCTTCGGCAATCGCAGCCAACTCTCCATCCACCAGAGCCCGACGGAGAGAACCTCCACCATCCACCAAGAGAACACGTCCCACGCCGTCTTGTTCCAAGGTTTCTCGAATCAGTGTATTATCTTCAAAGCACTTAACGGTGGTGATTTGCCCAGCAAACGAGGCACGGCCACCAAAGTTGCTGAACATAGGCTCGACTACATCCACTTGGTCCAGATAGATATCACAAAGGGCAGAAGTGTTGTATTCCATGGCATACCTTCTTTGGTCAACGAGATTTCTCTTGAGTATATCTGCCCATTAAGTCATTGCAATGACAATTAATGATTAACTAACAAGAGTTTGAGCTATCACAACAGTTGCAAACAAAATATTGGTGACCAAGGAGCATTTGACTACCACGGGCATCATTGGGGCGATTTGCGCGGGTTGTTTGGTCAGCCAAACGGCTTTACCATGCCTGAAGAGCGCGATAAGGCTGAGCAAAAATGGCAAACAGAGCCAAGCGGAGCTGGGTTGTAGTAGTAAATAACTGGCAAAAGCGAGCAGCGCTCCCGCTAATAAAACAAAGTGATATTGTTTGGCTTTTTTCTGGCCCAATCTGACCGCAACGGTACGCTTACCGCAAGCCGCATCATTTTCAATATCGCGCATATTGTTGATATTGAGAACGGCTACAGCAAGCATTCCGCAACCGAGTGAAGGCAGAAATAATGCGCTGTCGAGCTGTCCAGTATGTAAGAAGTAAGTGCCAGAAACACCGAGCAAGCCAAAAAAAATGAAGACGGATAAATCCCCAAGACCAACATAGCCATAAGGTTTGCTGCCCATGGTATAGGCAATGGCGGCAAAGATGGCCAATACACCCAGGCCAATAAAGGCAAGAATGCTCTGAGGACTGTTCAGTGCGTATAAGACCAAACTTAACCCTGCGATCATGGTCAGCGCTATGTTGAAGATGATGGCACGTTTCATCTCTTTTGCACTGACCGCGCCGGATTGCATTGCGCGCGTTGGCCCTAAACGCTGTTCATTGTCCGTGCCTTTGATGGCATCTCCATAATCATTGGCTAAGTTGGACAGTATTTGTAGTAGGGTTGCGGTCACAAAGGAAAGCAGTGCAACCATAGGTGAAAACTGGCCGAATGAATAGGCGAGTACACTCCCCGTTAAAATAGAAACAAGGGCTAGAGGAAGCGTTTTGGGACGAGCGGCATCCAGCCAGATACGCAGTGACTGATTCATGAAAATTTCGTGCTAGTAAACAGAGTTGTCAGTATACGAATAAAACGTGGGTGAAGGAAGGTTGGGTTGATTGGAGCGAAATACGGAAAATTAAGCGCAGCGCTGCATAATGCAAGAAGGTCGGCACAAAAGAACAGACAGGAAGGGAGCTGATGCTCCCTTCTCGCGTGCCGATGGATTAAAGAATGAAGCGACTCAAATCTTCATCTTCAATAAACTCACCAAGTCGTTTCTGAACATACGCAGCGTCAATCACAAACTTGCTGCCTGACTGCTCTGTTGCATCAAATGAAATTTCATCCATCAGGCGCTCCATCACGGTATGTAGACGGCGTGCGCCGATGTTTTCGGTGGTTTCGTTAACCGTCCACGCCGCTTCAGCAATTTGTGTAATGCCATCTTCTGTGAACTCAATGTCGACTTCTTCTGTCTTCATCAATGCCACGTATTGTTCTGTCAAGGACGCTCTTGGCTCGGTCAGAATGCGTTTGAAGTCGTGGCTTGAAAGTGCTTCAAGCTCTACACGGATCGGAAGTCGACCTTGTAACTCAGGAATTAAATCAGATGGCTTCGCGACTTGGAAAGCACCAGAAGCAATAAACAGAATATGGTCAGTTTTCACCATGCCATGTTTGGTTGATACGGTACTGCCTTCGATCAAAGGTAGCAGATCTCGTTGTACTCCTTCGCGAGACACGTCGGGACCAGAGCTTTCTCCACGCTTACAAATTTTATCTATTTCATCGATAAACACGATGCCGTTGTTTTCAACACTGTAGATCGCTTGCTCTTTAAGTTCATCCTGATTGACCAGTTTCGCAGCTTCTTCTTCAATCAGCGATTTGAACGCATCCTTGATTTTCAGTTTGCGTTTCTTACTGGTGTTGCCGGCAAGGCTTTGGAACATGCCTTGTAGCTGATTGGTCATCTCTTCCATGCCAGGAGGTGCCATGATTTCAACGCCCATCTGCGGCGCAGCGACGTTAATTTCGATTTCTTTGTCGTCGAGCTTTCCTTCACGCAGTTTCTTACGGAAAATCTGGCGTGTGTTGGAACTGTCTTCTGTTTGCTCGTTTTGACCCCATGCGTCACGAGGTGGTGGCAGCAGTGCGTCCAGAATGCGCTCTTCGGCTAACTCTTCTGCGCGAAATTTTACTTTTTCCATCGCTTGCTGATGTGTCAGTTTCACCGCAACATCAGTGAGATCGCGAATAATGCTTTCTACTTCTTTGCCAACATAGCCCACTTCGGTGAACTTAGTCGCTTCCACTTTGATGAATGGCGCATTTGCCAGTTTTGCCAAGCGACGAGCGATTTCTGTCTTACCCACGCCCGTAGGACCAATCATCAGAATATTTTTTGGAGTGACCTCAGCACGCAAACTTTCTTCAAGCTGCATGCGGCGCCAACGGTTACGCAATGCGATCGCCACAGAGCGCTTAGCGTTGTCTTGACCGATAATGTGTCGATTCAGTTCATGGACAATTTCGCGAGGAGTCATTTCAGACATAGTTATTCCTTACAATCTGTGGACGAGTTAGGCTTTGTTGAGATTAGGTAATTCTACCGTCGTCTCAAGTTCTTCGATGGTGTGGTTGTGGTTGGTAAATACACAGATATCGCCTGCTATGTTGAGGGCCTTGACTGCAATGTCACGCGCGTCCAGCTCCGTGTTTTCAAGCAGCGCTGTTGCGGCGGCTTGAGCGTAAGCACCGCCAGAGCCGATGGCAATTAAGTCATTTTCTGGCTGAACCACATCGCCATTACCAGTGATGATCAGTGAAGCGGTTTCATCGGCGACAGCCAGTAAGGCTTCGAGTTTACGTAACGCACGATCGCTGCGCCAATCTTTGGCCAACTCAACGGCTGCTTTGGTGAGGTGGCCTTGATGCATTTGCAACTTGCTCTCAAAGCGCTCAAATAAGGTGAAGGCGTCGGCCGTACCGCCTGCAAAACCCGCGAGTACTTTGTTGTTGTACAAACGGCGAACTTTACGCGCATTGCCTTTCATTACCGTGTTGCCCAGAGACACTTGTCCGTCTCCGGCGATGACGACTTTGTTGTTACGACGTACAGAAACGATGGTAGTCACGAGTAGGCCTCTTGATTCTTTTCTTTATGGAGTTGATCCCTATATGGGGGAGGGTAAAAAAGAAATCAAGGCGGATGATGGCGTGATTAGCGTGGGCCTCGGAATTTTTAGTGGCGCAAGCAAAAGGGGCAATACGATGATGCCCCTTTTTTTGTTCACGGATGAGAGTGCTATGGTGATTCTTGCCAAATAGCACAGGGCTCAATTTTGGCGCGTTGCAGTTTGTGGCGATCACGTTCAGCATCGCGCTTCAGTTTGTAAGGCCCAAGTACCACGCGATACCAATCACTGCCTTCTTTTTTCTTTACGGTACTGGTGATGCCTTGAAAAGCAATATCGAGTTTGCGACTGTCTGCTTGTTCGCGACTCTTATAAGCGCCACATTGCATAATGTAAGGAATCTTAGGCACTTCCTGCTCTTTGGCCACCACTTCGATTTCACGGTTTGGCAATGTTTCAACGTATTGCCATTTTTCTTCTGGTGGAGGAGGCAGTTCTTTTTTAGGTTGTGGCTTTGGTTTGCTCGCGGGCTTACTTTCTACCGCTGGTGGAGGGGGCTCAGGATCGTTGCTGAGCGTATACAAGCCAAAACCAAAGCCACCTAGTAGCACGATGGCGAAAAAGCCAGCTAGCCAAGGTTTGTTTTTACGAGGAGCGTTTTTTTGGGTCGGCTTTTTAGGACTACGACCACGTCTTACATAATCTTTAGCCACGGAAAATATAAACAATTGTTACGTCAGTCCGCTATGGTAATGCAGATTGAGCAGCGTTAACAGGGAAACGTCCTAGAAAAGGAAGCGAGGCGACAAATCACCTCGCTTTGTTGTTTTGGTGTCTCTAGCGTAATCCAGGAGGAGCAGCACTACCGCGGACAACCAACTTTGTTTCGAGTAGACGAGAGCCACTATGGATGTCATGCCCTTTAAGTAGTTCGAGCATCATCAGCATCGCTTGGCGTCCAATTTCATAGCGTGGCTGTGAAATGGTCGTCAGTGGAGGATCGCAATACTGGGCAAACTGGATGTCATCAAAGCCGACAATGGACAGATCTTGTGGCACTCTAAAACCCAATTTTTTCGCTTCTTGAATTGCACCAATTGCCATGGTGTCACAATGACAAAAAACCGCAGTGGGAGCATCGTTCATTTCTAACAGATAGCGGATGGCTTTCGCTCCACCTTCGAAAGAAAACTCTGACTCTACACAATACTGTGGATTCATAGTAATGCCAGCGCGACGTAAAGCCTGTTGGTACCCCTGCTGTCTAAATTGACAAAGAGCAGCGGAGCTAGGACCGGATATTTGGGCTATGCGTTTGTGACCAAGCTGAGTTAGATAGTTAACCGCTTCAAAGGCGGAGGTAAGATTGTCGATATGCACGGTTGGGAGTTCGAGATCGGGTGCAAATTCACAGGCCATTACCATCGGCGGTAGATTTTTCTGTTCGGGTTTGCTGACATCGAAAGGTAAATCGGTACCGAGTAGCAGCATTCCATCGGCTTGCTTGGTAAACACAAGGTTGACCAATGAATTTTCGCGACGTTTCTTGTGGCTACTGTCTCCTAATAGGACTAAGTAACCTTGTTCGAGAGCCGCATCTTCAATGCCACGAATGATTTCTGTGAAATAAGGATCACAGATATCAGGCACAATGGCCACGATGGTACGCGATTCGTTTCGGCGTAAATTGCGTGCGAGCGAATTGGGGGAATAACCAGCTTCCAATACGGCCTCTTCCACACGTTTTCTTGTCGTGGCAGACACCTTATCTGGGTTCATCAGCGCTCTTGAAACTGTTGCTGTTGATACCCCTGCAAGCTGGGCAACATCCTTCATTGTCGCCATATACTAACCCTCTCAAAAATTGCGCCAATTATGACGTATAGTTATTGTATTGTTTTATAAAATAAAGCTGAGTTATCGATAACCTAAAGCTGATTTGGATAGTCTATTCAATTCTTTGTTTAAAGTTACGGCTGAATTAACAAAATCCGCATTTTACTTGTGATTCTCATCACGGAAGTAAGCAAAGTCTTGCAATTTAAACCTAAACTTTCCTTTAGTAAACGTTTGCTAGCTCAAATCTTGCGGTTCGATGTCTAAGTTCCAGCGAACTTTTTTAGCATTTGGTAACAGGTCTATCGCTGGTTTGGTGCTCGAGAGTATTTTTTGCATCAGTGAACGCTGTTGGGTTTGTAGCAACAGTTGCCAGCGATATTTTCCTGCTCGCTTGGCCAAAGGGGCAGGGGTGGGTCCCAGCACTAAGCAGCTGTTATCGAATAGAGGATGAGACTCGAGTGTTAGGCGAACTTGTCGTAAGAAGGTTTCGACGACCTCACTTTGGTTTGCTTCAGCACGAAATAGGGTCAAGAAGCTAAAAGGAGGAAGTTGGGCGATTCTGCGTTCGGTAAGTGCCGAGTCTGCAAAATGACGGTAATCTTTCGTCAAGAGTGCTTTTAGAAGAGTGTGCTCTGGATGGTGGGTCTGAAGGATCACCTCACCTGGTTTGCTGGCGCGTCCGGCCCGTCCTGCCACTTGAATAAACAGCTGGGCTAATCGTTCAGAGGCGCGAAAATCGCTGCTGTAAAGAGAACCATCGACATCTAATAGTGCCACTAATGTCACGTCTGGGAAGTGATGGCCTTTAGCCAGCATTTGCGTGCCAATTAAAATTTGGTATTCCCCTTTGCGAATGGCTTCTAAAGCGCTTTCGAGACTGCCTTTGCGTCGTGTACTATCGCGGTCGATGCGAATCGCTTTGTAGTCGGGAAACAGAGTTGTTAACTGGTTTTCCAGTTGCTCAGTGCCGACTCCAACCGTTACCAGTTGGGTTGAACCGCAGCCTTGGCACTGGTGGATAATTGGTTGTTGAGAACCGCAGTGGTGACAGCGTATTTCATTGCTGTACTGGTGATAGGTGTAATAGGCATCGCAGCGTTTGCATTCGGCAATCCAACCACATTCATGACACATCAACGCAGGGGAGAAGCCTCGACGGTTGAGAAACAGCATCACCTGATTGCCCGCTTTTAAATGACGACGCATTTCAGCAATGAGTGGCGCTGAGAGGCCGCTTTCCAGATAGAGCCCTTTGACATCGAGTACTTTGTTGGTGGTTGGTACGGCCACTCCAGCTCGTTGAGTCAGCGAGAGATGATGATATTTGCCCGTAAGTGCGTTGTGTAAGGTTTCTAACGCGGGCGTGGCTGATCCGAGCACAATTGGAATGCCTTCTTTTGCCGCTCGCATCACCGCCACATCGCGAGCATGGTAACGCAAGCTATCTTGCTGCTTATACGAGGCATCATGTTCTTCATCGACAATGATGATCCCTAGCTGGGCAAATGGGATCAGTAGTGCAGAGCGAGTTCCTATCACAATACCTGCTGCCTTATCTCGAGCAGAAAGCCATGCGTTGAGGCGCTCAGTATCGTTGAGTCCGGAATGTATCACCGACACGGGCACATCAAAGCGCTGGCGAAAACGATTAATGGTTTGAGGTGTTAGGCCTATTTCTGGTACCAGCACCAGTGCTTGTTTCCCTTGTTCCAAGACTGGTTTGATGAGGTTGAGGTAAACCTCGGTTTTCCCAGATCCCGTTACCCCTTCAAGTAAGTAGCAAGCAAAGCCAGTTTGGCTATTCACAGTTGCAATGGCAATGGCTTGCTCTTGGTTGAGTTTCGGCTTATCGACGGGATGTTCAATCGGGTTACCCCAGCTAGCCAACTGTGGTGTTTTTTCTTCACAGCTGATCCAGCCTTTTTCTTCCAAGGTGCGTAAGGTTGTGGATGCCACTTCCTCATCCAAAAAGGCTTGGTGAGGCAGAGGACTATTAGCAAGCATATTCAATACTTTAGCCTGCTTTATCGCACGGCTGTTTAACCCTTGCATCAATTGGTTTTTGCCTAACTCGGTCAGTTGCCATTCTTGTAGAGTAGCAAAGTCCGCCGCTTTGCCTTTTCTTAGTGCTGCGGGGAGGGCGTTATGCAGTGTTTCACCTAGGGGATATTGGTAAAAGTGGCTACACCAAAGTAATAAACTGTAGACGGAATCGGGCCAAATAGGACGATGATCCAACACCGCTTTGATTGGTTTCAGTTGTTCTCGAGGAAAATCAGACTCCTGCACCAATGCGGTGACAATGCCAATCAGTGTTTGTCGTCCAAAAGGTACGCTGACTCGGCCACCAATAATAGGGAACAGATGGTTAGGAACGAGGTAATCAAACTGTTTGTCCAGTGGTACGGGCAAAGCAACTCGAGCAATGGATGGACGCATAACGTGGTGATTCTTGGCAAAAATAATGGTTTACAGTCTAATGGAAGCGAACTAGAAATACGAGAAAACGGCTGCGCTTGGCGAGCGAACAAAAGTTGTATAAAAAACTAGCGGGAAAATGAGGAAATAAGTTGATCCTAAAGGGACGATTCATTACTATATCGCGCCTTAAGATATGGCTTTAACGCGAGTAAAAGCGGTATCTGAGTTTATTTTTAACTACGTGTGGTGTGCGGCAAAGACTCGTATAGCGACACGGCCTACTATTTGAGGTTATCCCATGAAAGCTGGTATCCACCCAGAATACAAAGCAGTAAACGCAACTTGTTCTTGCGGCAACTCTTTCGTTTTTAGCTCTACTCTAGGTAAAGAGTCTATCCACCTAGACGTATGTGACAAGTGTCACCCATTCTACACTGGTAAGCAACGTATCGTTGATACAGGCGGCCGTGTTGATCGCTTCAACAAGCGTTTCGGTGCTCTATCAAGCGGTAAAAAATAATAGCGTTTGCTATTGTTGCTTGAGAAAAAGGTCGCATTTGCGGCCTTTTTTGTTTTTGTTTGGCACCGATCTCAGCTTGCCCCGCAATCGCGCCTTTGGTTATCTGGTCTTACTTCTATCTTATTCACTATTTATATAGATTTGCCTCGCATTCTTGGCTAGGAAGATTGACTTATATCAATTAGAATTTCTCTCTAAATTGAACAAAAAAGCAGAGTTTTTGTTCAACCTAAAGTGTTCCCCCCTTTACCGTACACGCAAAAAGAGAATAACCATTTATGTCCGATGACAATAGCCAGCAAATGACCCCTGAAGAAGTACTTCGCCAACAAGCTCTTGATTATCATGCTTTGCCAACGGCGGGTAAAATTGCCGTCGCTCTAACTAAACCTGCGGAAACCGCTAAAGATCTTGCTTTAGCTTACAGCCCAGGTGTCGCAGAGCCGGTGCGCGAAATCGCACAGAACCCAGACAACGTTTACAAGTACACCTCAAAGGGAAATATGGTGGCCGTTATCTCTAACGGTACGGCAATTTTGGGCCTAGGTAACTTAGGTCCTTTGGCATCAAAGCCAGTAATGGAAGGTAAGGCGCTGCTGTTTAAGCGTTTTGCTGGTCTTGATTCTATCGATATTGAAGTGAAGCATCGTACCATTGACGAATTCGTGGATACGGTCGCGAACATTGCAGATACCTTTGGCGGCATCAATCTAGAAGACATCAAAGCTCCAGATTGTTTTGAAATTGAAAAACGTCTGATTGAACGCTGTGATGTGCCGGTGTTCCATGATGACCAACACGGTACGGCCATTGTCACCGCTGCTGGCATGCTGAATGCGATCGAACTGCAGGGTAAGAAGCTAAACGAATGTATTATCGTTTGTCTTGGTGCGGGTGCGGCTGCTGTGGCGTGTATGGAGCTGTTGATCAAATGTGGCGCGATGCGCGAAAAGATCTACATGCTGGATCGTAAAGGTGTGATTCACACTCGTCGTGATGACCTCAACGAGTACAAGCAACTGTTCGCCAACAATACAGACAAGCGCACACTAGAAGATGTGATCAGCGGTGCGGATCTCTTCCTTGGCGTCTCTGGTCCAAACCTAATGCCTGCAGAAGCGCTGAAGCTGATGGCGGACAAACCAGTTGTGTTTGCGTGTTCAAACCCTGATCCAGAGATCAAGCCGGAATTGGCGCATGAAGTGCGCAGCGATCTTATCATGGGCACTGGCCGCAGTGACTATCCAAACCAAGTCAACAACGTGCTTTGTTTCCCATTCATTTTCCGTGGTGCGCTGGATGTGCGCGCGAGTGTGATTAACGATGAAATGAAGCTGGCTGCGGTTGACGCGATTCGTCAATTGGCGAAAGAACCAGTTCCAGAGGCCGTGCTTAAAGCGGCGGGTGTGGAATCGCTGAGCTTTGGCCCACAATACATTATTCCAAAACCAATGGACTCGCGTTTGTTGCCTCGCGTAGCGAAAGCGGTGGCCCAAGCGGCCGTTGATACCGGCGTTGCTCGTATTCCAATGCCTGAAAACTACATGGCCGAGTAAATCACAGCCTAAACAAACGGGACGCTTTAAGCGTCCCGTTTTGATCGTGTGTCACTTATCCCCGATGTGACCCTGCCCGATGATTTAATCATCGTAGGCTTCAAACTCGATACCCATCGCCGTCATCAACTCTTTGGCTTCAGTAGGAATGTCGTCAGGGCGATCTTTTCTAAGATCTTCATCCGTCGGCAGGGGCTGACCTGTATAGGCATGCAAAAATGCTTCACACAACAACTCGCTGTTTGTCGCGTGGCGCAGGTTGTTAATTTGACGACGAGTACGTTCATCCGTCAGAACTTTTAGTACTTTAAGCGGGATAGAAACGGTAATTTTTTTGACTTGCTCGTTTTTCTTTCCATGCTCTGCGTATGGACTTATGTATTCGCCATTCCAGTCAGCCATTGCGCACCTTCAGAGTAATAATTGGTGAATTAAAATTGTAAGCGGAGATTTTAGCTGGATTTACTGCCATAAGCAAAGACATATAGACGTCTAGAAGTGTTGACGTCTTAATGTTTGATGGTTAAAGTGACAGCTATTAAAGGAGAGGAAGGCGCTGCAACAACATTAGCGCATTCTTATTAAGAATTCATCTTCGCTGAAAGGAAACATGATGAGCACTCACAAGCCAGCCACGATAGCCGTGAGAACCGGCATCGAATCCGATACTCAATACCGTGCCGTTGTACCACCCATTTATCTCTCAACAAACTATGGTTTCTCTTCCTTCGGTGAAGTTCCTAAATATGATTACACTCGTTCAGGCAACCCCAATCGAGGTTTGTTAGAACAAGCACTGTTCCAATTGGAATCTGGCAAAGGAGCAGTGGTCACCAACTGTGGCACCTCTGCACTCAACTTGTGGGTCTCTGCTTTCTTAAGCCCAGATGATCTTATTGTGGCTCCTCACGACTGCTATGGCGGTACTTATCGTCTGTTCAATACTCGAGCGAAAAAAGGCGATTTTAAGGTCCGTTTTGTTGATCAATCCGACAGTGCTGCACTGGATGCGGCGTTGGCGCTTAAGCCTAAACTGGTGTTGCTTGAAACGCCTTCCAACCCGCTGGTGCGTGTGGTGGACATCGCGGAAGTGTGTGAGAAAGCGCATAAAGTGGGCGCGTTGGTGGCGGTCGATAACACCTTTTTGACACCCGTGTACCAAAAGCCTTTGGAGCTCGGGGCTGATTTTGTGATTCACTCGACAACCAAGTACATCAATGGGCATTCTGATGTGATTGGCGGTGTGGTGATCACCAAAACCGAAGAGCACGCAACAGAGCTAGCGTGGTGGGGGAATTGCCTTGGTGCAACCGGCACGCCATTTGACAGCTATATGACGCTGCGCGGCATTCGTACTTTAGGCGCTCGCATGCGTGTGCATGAAGAGAGTTCACAGCAAATCCTTGCTTATCTACAAACCCAAGATTTGGTTGGTACGATTTATCATCCAAGCTTGCCAAATCATCCAGGGCACGAGATAGCGAAAAAACAGCAATCTGGATTTGGCTCTATGCTCAGTTTTGAGTTCGCGGGCAGTTTCGAGCAGCTAAAAGTGTTTGTTAAAGTACTTGAACTGTTCTCATTGGCGGAGTCGCTTGGTGGCGTTGAAAGCTTGGTCTGCCATCCTGCATCCATGACTCATCGCGCTATGGGTGAGGAAGCATTGGCTGAAGCTGGGGTAACACAGCAACTCATCCGTCTATCGGTGGGTCTTGAAGATGCGCAAGATTTGATTGCCGACCTTAAGCAAGCCTTTCAACAAGCGAAGGAGAGCCGTTAATGAGTCAGGTTCGACAACTGCACAAATTTGGTGGAAGTAGCCTTGCTGATCCGGATTGCTATCGCCGAGTGGCAGGCATACTTAAAGAGTATTCTGGTGAGAATGATCTCGTGGTTGTGTCTGCAGCAGGGAAGACCACCAATCGTTTAATTGAGTTTACCGATGCACTTGAGAAAGATGGTCGATTGGCACACGAAACGTTGCAGGCTTTGCGCCAATATCAAACTGGTTTGGTGGAAGCTCTGATTCAATCCGATCTGAGAAAGACGTTGTTAGACCAGTTGGTCGACGAGTTCAGTACGTTGGCAGAGCAGACGGCCCCGTTGAACGCAGCGCAAAAAGCTGCGATTTGGGGTCATGGTGAAGTATGGTCATCGCGTCTGTTGGCGGCGTTGCTCAACCAATCTTCACTACCCGCGGTTGCCCAGGATGCGCGTGCGTTTCTGCGTGCGGAAACGGGCACACAACCAGAAGTGGATCGCGCTCGCTCTTACCCCTTACTCAAAGAAGTGTTGGCTCAGCATTCCCACCGCCGAGTGGTGATCACTGGCTTTATGGCACAAAATAATGCTGGTGAAACGGTACTGTTAGGTCGCAATGGTTCTGATTATTCCGCTACGGTGATTGGCGCTTTAGCAGAAGTAAACAAAGTCACAATCTGGAGTGACGTAGCTGGCGTGTACAGTGCCGATCCACGATTAGTCAATGACGCCTGTTTACTACCTTTGTTGCGCCTGGATGAAGCCAGTGAACTTGCACGCCTCGCGGCTCCAGTGCTTCATAGTCGGACGCTACAACCCGTGGCGCAAAGTGCCACGGAACTTAATCTGCGTTGCAGTTACACACCTGAGTCTGGTTCTACGCGCATTGAACGGGTGTTGGCCTCAGGGCGGGGTGCCAAAATCATCACCTCACTTGAGGATGTCATGCTGGTGCAACTTAACTTCTCCGCTGGTCATGATTTTGAGCGAGTGCAACAAGATGTGTTACGAGCACTCAAGAGAGCACAGCTTGAGCCACTGGCCTTTGAAGCGCAACCGGATCAGCACAAGTTACGTTTAGCGTATACCAATGAGATTGCTGGTGGCGCGTTGGCTTATTTGCAAGAACTCGCGCTTGCCGCAGAAATCAAGTTAAAAGAAGGTTTTTCTTTGATTGCTGCTGTTGGTGCTGGGGTGACAAACAATGCCAGTCACTGTTTTGGTTTCTATCAGCAGTTAAAACACTCTCCGGTTGAGTTTATTTCTGAAACCGAATCAGGGTTGAGTCTGGTCGCGGTTATGCGCCGTGTCGATATTCCAGTGTTGGTGAAGTCCATTCACACTCAACTCTTTCAGGCGCAAAAGCGCGTGGCGATTGCGCTTTGTGGTAAAGGTAACATCGGGTCGAGCTGGTTGTCTTTGTTTGCACAGCAGAAAGGAGAGCTCGAAAAACGCCATGGTATGAACTTTGAGCTTGTCGCAGTGGTCGATAGTCAAACTTACTTGTTTAATGAGCAAGGGCTTGATGCGGCGGCGGTACATGCGCATTTTGATGATGATTCTGTGCCCAATGATGGTAAGAACTGGTTGCAAAAACTTAGTTCCGTCCAAGATTACGATGAGGTGGTGGTGCTAGACGTGACCGCTAGCCGCGATTTGTCCGCTCAGTATCTCGATATCGCTCATCAAGGGATGCATTTGATCTCGGCTAATAAGATTGCGGGCTCGGCGAGTAGCGACTACTACTACCAAGTGCAAGATGCCTTCAGCAAGATTGGACGTCACTGGCTATACAACGCCACCGTTGGTGCTGGTTTGCCGATCAATCATACCGTGCGTGATCTGCGTGAAAGTGGTGACGATATTGTCGCGCTGTCGGGCATTTTCTCCGGTACGCTCTCTTGGCTGTTCCAGCAGTTTGATGGCTCAGTGCCGTTTGCTGAGTTGGTCGACTTAGCGTGGCAGCAAGGTCTCACCGAACCTGATCCACGCAGCGATTTGGATGGCTCTGACGTGATGCGTAAGCTGGTTATTTTGGCGCGTGAGTCGGGTCTGGAAATTGAACCTGAAAATGTCAAAGTTGAGTCTTTGGTGCCTGACGAGCTCAAAGATTTATCGTTAGATGAGTTCTTTGACAAAGCGCACTTGCTCAGCGAGCGTCTGCAGGAACGTTTAGCGAAAGCACAACGTCAGGGGCAAGTTTTGCGTTATGTCGCCCGTTTAGAAAAAACTGGCAAGGCGCGAGTCAGTGTTGAAGCGTTGTCGCGTGAGCATGCGTTGGCCAATTTGCTGCCTTGTGACAACATCTTCGCCATCGAAAGTAAATGGTATAGGGACAACCCACTGGTCATCCGTGGTCCCGGCGCTGGGCGTGAAGTGACTGCTGGCGCAATTCAGTCTGATCTCAATCGCTTAGCTGGCTTGTTCTAACAGAAGATAGATGATTTGATAGGGACCCAAGCGGTCCCTTTTTTCTACTTGAACTATGCTCATTATGAACTTGAAAAAAATTCATAATCACAAGGTTGACATTAAATCGTATTCAATACATTCTGTAGCCATATAGACGTCTAAACGTCAGTTTGAGGATTGAGATGGTTTCGTGGCAGACAGTCACAGGGAGAGTAAGATGGGATACACACACGCAAGTCATATTGACGCTTTAAACCAGAACATTGCGGAGTTGTCAGACAACATCAATGTTTCGTTTGAGTTTTTTCCACCAAGTACACCACAAATGGAAGAGACACTTTGGGGCTCTGTTCATCGTTTGAAAACGTTACAACCGAAGTTTGTTTCCGTGACTTACGGAGCCAACTCCGGCGAGCGTGACCGTACTCATTCCATCATTAAAGAGATCAAAGCGCAAACAGGCTTAGTGGCCGCACCACATTTAACCTGTATCGATGCGAGCCGTGATGAGTTGGTCAATATAGCCAACGATTATTGGGCGAATGGCATCAAAAATATCGTCGCGTTGCGTGGTGATATTCCTCCTGGTGGCGGTGCGCCAGATATGTATGCATCGGACTTGGTGACACTACTGAAATCGCTACACGATTTTGATATTTCCGTCGCTGCGTTTCCAGAAGTGCATCCAGAAGCAAAAAGTGCTCAAGCGGATCTGCTCAATCTAAAACGTAAAGTAGACGCGGGAGCCAATCGCGCGATCACTCAGTTTTTCTTTGATGTCGAAAGCTACTTACGTTTCCGTGATCGCTGTGTAGCTGCGGGCATTGATGTTGAGATTGTTCCTGGGATCCTTCCGGTTTCTAACTTCAAACAGGCTTCTCGCTTTGCTGCGCAGAATAACGTCAAAGTCCCTGGCTGGATGGCAAAGCAGTTTGAAGGATTAGACGATGATCCAGTGACGCGTCAGCTTGTTGGTGCTAGCCAAGCTATTGATATGGTGAGGATCTTAAGCCGTGAAGGTGTGAAAGATTTCCACTTCTATACCTTAAACCGTGCAGAAATGACTTACGCCCTGTGCCACACACTTGGCGTGCGCCCTCAAAAGGCATAACAGTTCTCGACTCTCCCTCAAATGAAAATGGCGCTTTAAGCGCCATTTTTGCCTTCAATACCCCTTTTTCTTGTTAATTCTCTCACGAGAGAAAGTGGGCATTTGCTCGGAGATCAAGTTCAGTCAGCGCCGTTCAAGCGCCAATCATATTCAAAGTGTACTTTTCCCGAAAAATCACGATACTGCGATGAGTACCGGCCAATGTGCTCAAACAATCGCGCTTTACCACCAAAATCTTCCGCAAACCAATCGTAAATGGATGAGAGTTGTGCTTTGTTCCCTTGCAATGTGACTCCTTTACGACTAGCGATAAACTCTCTTGCCGCTTGCTCAAGTAAGGCCTCACTATTGCTGGCGGTGAACGCTTGCGGTTGAAGATTTGGGCAACCTAAGCTGGCACAATTCACAGCATAGTGGGTTCTCGGATCATTCCAAATCGGGCGCAAAACTCGATGTTCAATATCATTGAGCGTGATGTCATACCCATTGATGGTCACCACCTTTTCATCCCACGGACCAAAAGAAAACAAGCCGCCTAACTTGGTGATCGACTTGATTGGGTAGTTATCAAGGATAAGGTCTACCGTAATCGCATTGTATAAGTTTACCCAATAGGCATACTGCTCAGACCGATTTAAGGTTCTTGGATCGTATTCTGCCAGCTTGGCGAGATATTGCTTTAACCTTTGTTTGTCCTCGTTAGATACCGCAGCATAGCGAAAAAGTGTGTGTTCATCACGACGAATCAGATAACTGTCCAACAGCGATTGCCAAGGTTGATGAGAAATCTGGATCGTGCTGCTCTCATCGAAGGTTTGCCAGTAAGGCCAAAGATTGGCCTTAGGTGCAGCGTAACTGGAAGTGGAAATTAGCGTGGCAATGAGTGTCACAAGAAACAGTAAAAATCGTTGCATGAACAGGGCTTCCTTTAGAGGCTTAACGGGTCATTTGTCCAGTAGACCGTATAAAGTAGAAATCAATTTCCGTCGTTTAAAAGAAAATGGCTATCTAGGTGATCCCATATTCTGGTCGTTGAAATAACGGAGTATATCTATTATCGCCGTCCTAACTGCAACGCCAAGTCATTTTGGTACAGATGATGCGACGTAGAGGTTAATTGCCATTGTCTCAATCCCAAGTCGGCATGATACATGCGTTTTTATTAATGTGGGGTTGAGTTTTCGCCGAGCGTGTGTGACTCGGCGAAGTCAGAGAATAAAATGGGGAATGGGCGAGAGGATTACAAAGAATAGTAGTTGATTGCGTTGTCTAAAACGCATCGACCGACAGGAAAGACCTCGTTAGGCGTGGCCATCTCTTCTTGAGCTGCGATGATTTGCAGTTCCCATTCGTTTAAATCAAAGGTTTTTTTGACCACCGCATAAGATGCTGCATTACAATAGCTAAAGGCATCAAGTGGCGACAACCCGTTTAGCAAGCCAGCAGTAAATAGGGAAGAGATTAAATCCCCGACACCAACTAGCGGTTTGGCAAACGCCAGATTCGGACGTTGGGCGATATAGCATTCTCCCTCATAACCGAGCATCATCGTGAACTTATCATCAGAGATGGCGTGCAAATGTTTAACTAAAACGATTTTGATACCCATCGCCATGGCTTTCTTACACGCAGAAACCGCATCATCGAGATCACGGATGGGCGTGTTGGTAAACTGCGACAGTTCAAATTGATTAGGAACAATGATATCCGCCATCGGAATGAGAGTGTGGATTAACTTTTCCGCAATGCCTTCACCCACAATACAGCCTTTGGCTGGATCGCCCATGACGGGATCGCAAATATAGAGTGCTTTAGGATTCGCTAACTTAACTTGTTTCACAAACTCAGCAATCGCGCAGCATTGTTCAGCGCTTCCTTGATAGCCCGATAATATCGCATCACACTTATCAAGAACGCCAATCGACTTCATGCCATCGAGCAATTGATAAACATCATTGGCTGGAAAAGCTCGACCTGTCCAGCCCTCTGAGTACTGGGTGTGATTTGAAAATTGCACAGTGTGAATGGGGAACACTTCTAGTCCCATCCGTTGTAATGGAAAAACAGCGGAACTGTTACCAGCATGCCCATAAACCACATGGCTCTGAATAGAAATCACACCCCTCATACAAGCTCCTTTATTAACTTAGAAATAGCTGGGAAATAATAATGACCACACCAAATAACACGCTGATGGCGATCGATAAATTGCCGCCTTTAACTCGGTAAAGATTTGGTGCGTTATATATTTTACGCGCTTTGTAGACCATCGCTGCAGGAAGGAAAATAGCAAGGACGACCAGAGCAATCGATGCATATCCTAAAGCCATAATGAAGCCTTGAGGATAAAAGAGCGCGAAGGCTAGAGGGGGTAAAAACGTAATGAGTGCAACGTAAATACGATTACCTTTAACCGATTTTTTCGTAGTATCACGTAGAAATTCAAACAGGCCCAAAGCAACGCCTAAAAATGAGGTAATTAATGCAATATCAGCAAAAAGACCAATTAATAACGCGAGCTTTGAATTGGTTAATGCTTGCGATAACACCGCTATCATCTTTCCTAAATCGGAACTATGAATTAATTCATCTTGTGAGACGACACCAAGCGTACACATTAACCAAATAATGTAGACGGCAAGAGGAATACACGAACCGATATACATCGCTTTTTTCAGATGATTGGTATTTCCATCAAGATATGACACAATAGCCGGAATTGAGCCGTGGAAGCCAAACGAAGTAAACACAACTGGTAGAGCCGCAAAGATTAAACCGTATCCCACTGGTGCGCTTGCCAGATAAGTTCCAGTAATGTTCGGTGAGAGGAACATAAGAACTAATATCATAGACAGCATCATCAGGCCGAAAAGGACTCGATTTACTTTGTCTACCAGTTGTGTCCCCGCAGTCACCATCATGGCGACCAAGATGACAAATATAATAGACCCTAGCGCGGAAGGTATTTGAATACCGAAGAGTTCATCTAACCGAATGGTTAAGTTAGCGCCCCCTCCAGCCGTATACGCCGCACATAGTGAATAAAACAAGAAAAACATGGCGATAGCCGCAATGTATTTGCCTTTATCGCCAAGAAACTGTTTTGCAAGGGTATGGAGCGTGGCTTTGCTATCTGCATGTTGATGGGCTTCTAACATTAATAAAGCGGTATAAGTCATCAAAGCCCAGTAGGCGAACAAAATCACTGTCGAGAGACCAAATCCAATGCCCGCAGTCACTAAGGGTATTGATAGCATCCCAGCGCCGATCGATGTGCCCGCAATAATGAGTCCACCACCGATCGTTTTTGAACTACTGGGTGAGGGAGTTTTGCTTGTGGTTGTTACTTCCATAGTTTTTTCTTCTCCATTAAAAAAGCCCCTAGCTGACCAAGTCAGTTAGGGGCTCAGAAGTTTACTCAGTTATGTATTCAAATCGCGATGTAAAGAAGCGCAGTTGCTTCGGCTCGTACACAAACTTCAGACCTTTGATTTGATCTCGGTTTTTATACAGCTCAATGATGCCATCCGCGACTTCATCCATGTGAGCGTAGGTGTACACTCGACGAGGAATTGTTAAACGAATCGTCTCTAGAGCAGGGCGGTGGTGTTCGCCGGTTTCAACATTTCGACCTGCAGACACAATACCACGCTCCATGGTGCGACAGCCGGTTTCGACATACACCGCGGCTGCAAGTGTTTGAGCTGGTAATTGTTCTTGCGTTAAATGTGGTAAGAAACGACGTGCATCGACGAATACCGCGTGTCCACCAGTTGGTTCAATCATTGGGACGCCTGCTTCACGCAAACGGTCAGCGAGGTAACGAATTTGTTTGATGCGGTGATCCAAGTAATGGAAATCCATCGCTTCTTCGATACCAAGGGCCAAGGCAGACATATCACGGCCTGTCATGCCGCCGTAAGATGGCATGCCTTCGTACACAACAACCCACTCTTTCGCTTCGTTAAACAACTCTTCATCACGGAGAGCTAGGAAGCCACCACAGTTTTGCAGGCCATCTTTTTTCGCAGAACATGTCGCGCCATCCATGTATGAGAACTGCTCCAACATGATTTCGTGAATGGATTTATTGGCGTAACCTTCTTCTTGCTCTTTGATGTAGTATGCGTTTTCTGCACAACGTGTCGCATCCCCCATGACTTTAATACCATGAGCGCGACAAACTTCGGCCACTGCACGCATGTTCGCCATAGAAACAGGTTGCCCACCCGCTAAGTTGACCGTGATCGCCAAACAAACGTAAGCAATATTTTCCGCGCCTTTTTCATGGATCGCTGCTTGCAGTTTGTTTAAGTCAATATCACCTTTGAATGGGATATCTAACTCAGCGTTATGCGCTTCATCACGGATGATGTCGATGAACTTGGCGCCATTGAACTCTTGGTGGAAACGCGTCGTTGTGAAATACATGTTTCCTAGGACGTACTGCTGTCCTTTATTTTTTGGAATGGCGATGGTCGACAGGATGTTTTCAGCGCCGCGACCCTGATGGGTAGGGACTACGTATGGGAAACCATATAAGCGCTGAATCGCGGACTCTAATCGATAAAAGTCTTTTGAGCCAGCATAGGCTTCATCACCTGTCATTAGAGCGGCCCACTGTTTGTCAGATAGGGCAGAAGTTCCAGAATCGGTTAAGAAATCGATATAAACATCTTCTGAGCGGAGTAGGAAAGTATTGTAGCCAGCTTCACGCATTTTCACTTCGCGTTCTTCACGAGTGATCATCGCCATTGGTTCTACAGCTTTAATTTTAAATGGTTCGGCAGGATATTTTTTCATAAGAATAATACTCCAAAGTTTCTTCGTTATTGGGTGTTTAATGTTGGGAGTATTAAATATTGTTTGTTTAAAAAATAAAATGTTTTGCGATTGGATTTAATTTGGAGTTGCGTATAAAAAAAGGAACAGCGGTGAAAATTATTATTTTGAGAATTGAGCAACTTAAATTTCAAAATTTGTTAGTTGAATTTCCACTTAGGATCTGTTAATTAAGCTCGCCTTGTGATTTAGCTCTCGCATTTAAAATTTAAAATTGGTGTAAATTTATATTTACACCTCTATTTTTTGGTTTAAATTATGGGATTAAATGATGACTTGTATTATTTATCGTTGCTGTTTTTTTGGTTAATTGTTTTTATTTGGTGTTTAAATTGAAAATGGCAAGTTAACAATATTTTCATCAAAGCGAATATTTTTCTCTGATTTATTTTTCATGAATTTATTTTAAGGTGGAAAATAAATTTACGTTCACTATAAGAAGAAATTTTCACTTGGGTGTGTTGTTTCATATCAGATGGGTTTTCTTTGATATTATTTCGGAGTAATCGCATCAGTCGCTGTTTTTCTATCATCCAATGAAAACCGACCTTTTGTTCAGTCATCATCACGCATAGCGAATCAACCCTGCTTCAAAGAAACAATGAGCCCCCTTAGCCGCTTGGTATTGGTCAATAATTATTTGAACTTGTTCTATACGAAGGCCGATGTACAGTGAGTTATCACGAAAAGAGAGTATGTGGCACCACAAGATGTGTTCGTCACACTGAGCATAATCTTGATTAAAAAATGTTCACCACATCAACTGGTCTTGAATGCTCCTTAAAAGCAACTAACTTTAAGTAAGTAGGCTAAGGAGCGCGGGATTATGAAAAGTGCACAGATCATTTGGCGGGAGGACTCTTGGCAAAACCTTTCTACTGTCACACGATTAGATTCCGATTCAACGCTCGTTCTGGCCTTTGGTACTCAGCATTCTCAAGCGATCAATCTACTTCATCAAGCCATGCCGCACTCGAAAATCCTTGGTTGTTCAACCGCTGGGGAAATGTTAGACAACACAATCTTGGATGGCTCTTTGGTCGCGACCATTGTCGCTTTTGAAAAATCAAGAATAGAGCAGGTCTGTGAGTCTATCGCAACATTTTCTGGGGATAGTTTTGTGCTTGGTAAAAGTCTCAGTGAGCAATTGGTTTCTCGAGGGGATGATCTTAAGCATGTTTTTGTTTTGAGCGATGGCCTGTTAGTTAATGGCGGTTATTTAGTCGAAGGATTCCGTAGTGTTTTGCCATCATATGTGCAGGTGACAGGGGGGCTAGCGGGCGATGGTGAGCATTTTTCGCAGACTTTTGTCACTTCAGGAGTCAAGACGGAATCTGGGGTTGTGGCCGCACTAGGCTTATATGGTGAATCTCTAGACATTCGTTTCGGCTCGAGAGGTGGCTGGTGCCCATTTGGTATGGAAAGGAAGGTCACAAGGGCGAAAGATAATGTGCTTTATGAACTCGATGACCAAAATGCATTAGACATTTATAAGGCCTATCTTGGTGACCTTGCTGATGAGTTGCCCGCGAGTGGGTTACGTTTTCCTCTAGAAATCACCTTGCCTGAGAAAAACTTGAAACTGGTCAGAACATTACTTGCCACCAATGAGCATGATGGAACCATCACATTTGCGGGTAATATCCCTAAAGGTGTATCGGCGAAACTGATGAGAGCCAGTTCGGATTCTTTGATCGATGGGGCACGTTTAGCGGCGAGCTTATGCCATGACGAAGAGAGCCAAGCGCCAATTGTCGCGATTTTGATTAGTTGTGTCGGGCGAAAATTACTTCTCAGGCAGCTAGCCGAAGATGAGGTGGAAGCGGTCCATGATGAGTTGGGCGAGAATGCGGTCATCTGTGGCTTCTATTCGTATGGTGAAATTGCCCCCGTTGATAAAAACGGAAAGTCTGAATTGCATAACCAAACGATGACGATCACGACTTTTAGGGAGTTTTAGTATGCATCGTTTGCTGCAAAGACAACTTAGGAAAGTGTTTCCCAACGGGCTTCCCGATGACCCTAAGTTGCAGCAACTGATTGGTTTGGTGGAGTCTGGTTATGATGCATTTTCCGAGCAATTAACCATTTTAGAGCGTTCACTAGACATCAGCAGTGAAGAATTAAACCATCGTAACCGTACCTTAAACACCATTTTGGACTCTCTGCCCGACATGAGCTTGTGGATTGACAAAGAGGGTGTTGTACGGGATATCCGAGTTGGCTCTTTCGACCCCCCACTGATTAGCGCAGAATGTAAAACCGATCAGCTTTTTGAACTTCCGTTTGTCCAGCAATCTCCTGAACTGTACGCTTTTTTACAAGACCACCAACACACAACCAAACGAAGCAGGGATGTCGCTCTGCATTTCAATGGTCACCAATACTTGGTCAAGGCCAATCTGACGGCCATTAGTCAACAGCGCTGGCTGCTGGTCTTACAAGACATCTACTTACGTAAGAAATTAGAAGAGATGCAGAATCAACGTCTGCAACAATCAAAACGCTCTGAGAAGCAGCTGCAACAACTCGTCAACTCTGCGCCGATTGGTATCTTAATATGCAATCCCAGACTCAATGTGTTGATGAGCAATGACTTTCTTTGTCATTTGTTTGGTATGAGTAAGCAAGAGCTGATGAATCAGCATCCAATGGAGTATATTTCTATTCAATATAGGGCAGTGTTTAAACAGTTTGTTGATAAGGCACTTTATGACCAAACCATGACAGACATCCAACGTTTAGATTTAATGCTGATGCTGCCTGATGGTCGAGATATTCCGGTAGAAATGGCCTTTAGCAAGATAGTGTTTGAAGGGAAAACCATGGTCATTATCTCGATTACGGACATTAGTGAACGGAAGCAGTTGGAAGAGATGCTACGTAGCCTCGCAGCAACGGACCCGCTAACAGGGGCATTAAACCGTCGCAGCTTTATGGAACAAGCAGAGAAGTCGATCAAAACGTGCAAGCGTAGGGAGTGTGCTCTATCACTCCTCATTCTGGATATCGACTACTTTAAACGTTTTAACGATACTTATGGCCACGCGGCTGGCGATATTGTTTTGGTGGAGCTGGTCAAACTCATTCAGAAATCGATACGTGAAATTGATTTTGTCGGACGTTTAGGCGGGGAAGAGTTTGCTGTTGTACTACCAGGGTTAGGCGGTAAAGAAGCCTACCAAGTGGCCGATCGTTTGCGGCAGGTTGTGGAAGGTATGCAGATCTTCTATGACCAACAGGCCTTAAACATGACGATCAGCATTGGTTTAGCAAGCCTCTCTTCAAGTGAGCTGGATACGCCATTTGAAATTTTAATGAAAATGGCCGATGAGGGTCTATATAGTGCTAAAAACCATGGCCGAAACTGTGTGATAGCGCCACAGTGAAGATGGTCGTGTAATAAAGGAAAGGGCTGTTACCAGCCCTTTATTGTTATGAGGAGAGCGATTGTTGGTTTACTTTGCTTTCCGGTTCTGTTTTGTGTTGTTCTTCAAAATCGACTTGTGCTTTTTTCGCTTTCTCAATCATTGGAGTGATGGTTGAACCCTGAACCAATATTGAAAAAACCACCACCGCATAGGTCATCACCAGAATAATCTCTTTCACGTCGATGAGCTTATCTGGAATAACCCAGATACCCGATGGAATTGAGAGTGCCATCGCTAAGGCTAAACCACCGCGCAACCCGCCCCAAGTGAGGATTTTAATTGACCATGGATTGTATTGGCGGAAGCGTTTAAAGCCGATATAGGACAAAAATACGCTGAGGTAACGAGCGATTAAGACCAGTGGAATAGCGATGGCCATCAAAATCCAGTCCTCTTGATGGAATTTAAACAGCAACATCGACATACCAATCAGAAGGAAAAGCACACCGTTGAGAAACTCATCGACGAGCTCCCAGAAATGATCGAGATGATCTTCACTCTCTTTAGAGAAGCCGATAAAGCGTGTCCAGTTACCAATCATAATGCCAGAGACCACCATTGCTAATGGACCAGAAACATGGAGCACTTCTGCAAAAGCATAACCTGCCGTTGGGATGCCAATGGTGAGTAGTAGCTCCATTGAGTGGTCGTCGGTGGCACAGATCAGATAATGGAACAGCAAACCGAGAGCAAAACCATACAAGATGCCACCAATGGCTTCTTGGATGAACAGCAAAGTAACGCTACCTACCGTAGGCGTTTCGTGGCCAAATGCGATGGTAAACAAGGTCACAAAAATCACCAGACCAAAGCCATCATTGAACAGTGATTCCCCTTCAATTTGCGTTGAGATTCTACGAGGTGCCTTGAGTTTTTTCACGATAGCCAAAACAGCGATCGGGTCGGTCGGTGAAATGAGTGCACCGAAAAGCAGGCAGTAAATCAGGTCAAACTGAATACCAATGAGCTGGCAAATGCCATACAGAGCAAAACCAATAAAGAAAGTAGAGAAAAGTGTCGCACCTAGCGCCAACACGGTAATTTCCCATTTTTGGTCTTTAAGGTTGGGTAGTTTGATACCTAAACCGCCAGCAAACAATAAGAAGCCCAAAATACCTTTGAGGAGGAAATCTTCAAAGTCGATGCTCGACATGGTTTGTGTGGCGATTTCGGTTAAGTGGAACCAGTTATTTTGACCTGCAATTAAAATAAGTAATGAGAGCACCATTGAGCCCGCGGTAATCGCGATGGTAGTCTGCATTTTGCCTATCTTGCTGTTTACAAAAGCAATCAACATTGCTGCAGCGGATAGAAAGCAGAGAGTATAGTAGACCGACATACAGTTCTCTATTTGTAACAATTTGTGAACGAAATTCTCCTCGTTTGATGAGTAAATAGCAATCTCTTTTTCCTAGTAAAATAGTCCAAGAGGATTGCAGGCAAAATAGTCAAAATTAGTATTTTTAGACGTCTAGACTCCTGAGTGTTGTGTGATAGGATGTCAACATTAGAAAAAGGAATGAGGCGGTACTGTGGGAAGTCAAATCAGAGCGCAGATTGAAGCGCAACTAAAACAGAGAATCTTGTTGATTGATGGTGGTATGGGCACCATGATCCAGGGCTATAAGTTGCAGGAGCAAGATTATCGTGGTGAGCGTTTTGCTGATTGGCATAGCGATTTAAAAGGCAATAACGACTTACTGGTGCTAACTCAGCCACAGTTGATTAAAGAAATTCATCATGCCTATCTAGAAGCGGGTGCCGATATTCTTGAAACCAACACCTTTAACGCCACCACCATCGCAATGGCCGACTACGATATGGAAAGCCTGAGCGAAGAGATCAACTTTGCTGCCGCGAAGTTAGCACGTGAAGCCGCGGATGAGTGGACAGCCAAAAATCCCGCGAAACCACGCTATGTTGCGGGGGTACTTGGCCCAACCAACCGTACTTGTTCCATTTCGCCAGATGTAAACGATCCGGGGTATCGTAACGTCAGCTTTGATGAACTAGTAGAGGCCTATTCTGAATCGACTCGTGCACTGATCCGCGGTGGTTCTGATCTCATCCTCATTGAAACTATTTTTGATACCTTGAACTCGAAAGCGTGTGCTTTTGCGGTGGATTCGGTGTTTGAAGAACTAGGCTTCGCACTCCCTGTTATGATTTCGGGCACCATCACCGACGCTTCAGGTCGAACGCTGTCCGGTCAGACGACGGAAGCCTTTTACAACTCTCTTCGTCACGTACGTCCGATCTCTTTCGGCTTAAACTGTGCACTTGGGCCCGATGAACTGCGCCCTTATGTTGAAGAGCTTTCTCGAATTTCTGAAACGTTTGTTTCCACTCACCCGAACGCAGGCTTGCCGAATGCCTTTGGTGAGTACGACCTATCTCCAGAAGAGATGGCCGAACACGTCAAAGAGTGGGCGCAAAGTGGTTTTCTCAACCTGATTGGTGGTTGTTGTGGCACCACGCCAGAACATATTCGCCATATGGCAATGGCGGTGGAAGGGGTGAGTCCTCGCGTGTTGCCTGAGATTCCAGTTGCCTGTCGCTTATCGGGCTTAGAACCGCTGACGATTGCCAAAGATACCCTTTTTGTTAACGTGGGTGAGCGCACTAACGTTACTGGTTCTGCACGCTTTAAACGCTTGATCAAAGAAGAGCTGTATGATGAAGCGTTGGACGTTGCGCGTGAGCAAGTTGAAAACGGTGCGCAAATCATCGACATCAACATGGATGAAGGCATGCTCGATGCAGAAGCGTGCATGGTGCGTTTCCTTAACCTATGTGCATCTGAGCCAGAAATCTCCAAAGTGCCGATCATGGTCGACTCCTCTAAGTGGGAAGTGATCGAAGCTGGCCTGAAGTGCATTCAAGGCAAGGGCATCGTGAACTCCATTTCTCTCAAAGAGGGGAAAGAGAAGTTTGTCGAACAGGCGAAGCTGATTCGTCGTTATGGCGCTGCGGTGATCGTGATGGCATTTGATGAAGTCGGCCAAGCGGATACGCGTGAACGTAAACTGGAGATTTGTACCAAAGCCTATCGTATTTTGGTTGATGAAGTCGGTTTCCCACCGGAAGATGTCATCTTCGATCCCAACATTTTCGCTGTTGCAACGGGCATTGATGAGCACAACAACTACGCGGTCGACTTTATTGAAGCGGTGGCGGACATCAAACGTGATCTTCCGCATGCAATGATTTCTGGCGGGGTATCGAACGTTTCCTTCTCATTCCGCGGCAACAATTACGTCCGTGAAGCGATACACGCTGTATTCCTTTACCACTGCTTTAAGAACGGGATGGACATGGGCATCGTGAATGCCGGCCAGCTCGAAATTTATGACAACGTGCCTGAAAAGTTACGTGAAGCGGTCGAAGATGTCGTACTGAACCGCCGCGACGATGCCACTGAGCGTTTGTTGGAGATTGCCGAAGAGTACCGTGAAAATGCCGTGGGCAAGCAAGAAGACGCATCGGCACTGGAGTGGCGTACTTGGTCTGTCGAGAAACGTCTTGAGCATGCTTTGGTTAAGGGGATCACCGAATTCATCGTCGAGGACACCGAAGAAGCGCGCTTAAATGCCACTAAACCACTGGAAGTGATTGAAGGTCCTCTGATGGACGGCATGAACGTGGTGGGCGATCTGTTTGGTGAGGGCAAAATGTTCTTACCACAAGTGGTGAAATCAGCACGCGTAATGAAGCAGGCGGTGGCTCACTTGGAACCCTTCATCAATGCGTCCAAACAAGCGGGTTCTTCGAACGGCAAGATCCTATTGGCGACGGTGAAAGGGGATGTACACGACATCGGCAAAAACATTGTTGGCGTGGTACTGCAATGTAACAACTACGAGATCATCGATCTCGGTGTGATGGTGCCGTGTGAGCAGATTTTGAAAGTTGCGAAAGAGCAGCAAGTCGATATCATCGGTCTTTCTGGTCTGATTACCCCATCACTCGATGAAATGGTGCATGTAGCCAAAGAGATGGAGCGTCTTGGTTTTGATTTGCCATTGTTGATTGGCGGCGCGACCACATCAAAAGCGCACACTGCGGTGAAGATTGAACAAAACTACTCACATCCGGTGGTATACGTAAATAACGCCTCTCGCGCAGTTGGTGTTTGTACCTCGTTACTTTCTGATGAACTGCGTCCTGCGTTTGTTGAACGCTTACAGGCCGATTATGAGTTGGTTCGCGATCAGCATAATCGCAAGAAGCCGCGTACTAAGCCGGTGACGTTAGAAGCGGCACGTGCGAACAAGGTGGCAATTGATTGGCAAAGCTACACGCCTCCTGCACCGAGTCAGCCTGGTGTGCACGTGTTTGATGACTTTGATGTGGCGACGTTACGCCAATACATCGACTGGACACCATTCTTCCTCACTTGGTCATTGGTAGGCAAATACCCCACGATTTTTGAGCATGAAGAGGTAGGCGAAGAGGCGAAGCGTCTATTTGAAGATGCCAATGAGTGGCTAGATCGTATCGAACAAGAAGGGTTACTCAAGGCGAGTGGCATGTGTGGTTTGTTCCCAGCGGCAAGTGTTGGTGATGACATTGAAGTCTATACCGATGAGTCCCGCACTCAAGTGGCGAAAGTGTTGCACAATCTTCGTCAACAGACGGAGAAACCCAAAGGGGCGAACTACTGTTTGTCAGATTACGTTGCGCCAAAAGAGAGTGGTAAAAAAGATTGGATCGGCGCTTTTGCTGTGACTGGTGGGGTGAACGAGCGTGAGCTCGCAGATCAGTTCAAAGCGCAAGGTGATGACTACAACGCGATCATGATTCAAGCGGTTGCCGATCGTCTAGCGGAAGCTTTTGCCGAGTATCTGCATGAACGTGTCCGTAAAGAAATTTGGGGCTATGCTGCCGATGAAAATCTTTCAAACGAAGAACTGATCCGTGAGAAATACCAGGGGATCCGTCCTGCGCCAGGTTACCCTGCCTGTCCAGAGCACACCGAGAAAGGGCCGTTATGGGAACTGCTTAACGTAGAAGAGACCATTGGTATGTCACTCACCAGCAGTTACGCGATGTGGCCGGGAGCTTCGGTATCAGGATGGTATTTCTCTCATCCCGATTCTCGTTATTTTGCCATCGCACAAATTCAGCAAGACCAAGTGGAAAGCTACGCTAAGCGTAAAGGTTGGGATCTCTTGGAAGCCGAAAAATGGTTGGGACCGAATATCAACGGCTAAAGAAAAAATCCGATATTGAATGCTTCAATATCGGATAATTCTTCAGTGAAAAGAAAAGGCGCTGACGTCAGTCAGCGCCTTTAAACTATTCGAAACAGATCTCGATAAAGGCGTTACCCCATTGAGAAGAGAAAGGCATGATGATGATCGAACCTTCACATTTATGACGAATGGTATGCCCTTTACCAGAAACGACTACAGGCGTGGCCATATCAAAATCAAATCCGCTTTCCGCCAAAATACGTTTTGCTCCACCCGTTACCATATTGGTGATTTCACCCACCATATCAGTCACTTCTTCGTTCAATCCATTTGGTCGTTCACCCAGCATGTTTTGCATGATTTCAAGCGCAAGCGCTTCATCAAAGGTAATCGACATCGAGCCACGCGTCTGCGGGCCGATCATACCAATAAGGCCAGAAACATCACCACGGGCGATCTCATCTTTTTTGATTCGTGGTTTCTGAGGCTTCAATTCCAGTGAAGCCATCGTTTTTAGAACATTCATTAAAGAAGCCAAAAACGGGTTTACAAATTCAGCGCGCATAACGTTCTTCTATATCTTGATTCTTTCACTCTGAGAGACAAGTTTTACAGGTACCGTGAGTTTCGATCACTTGATTGGTCAACTTAAAGCCGTATTTCTCAGCATTATTGGCCAACAAGGATATCAGTGTATCATCCTGAAGTTCAACGACATCCCCACATTTATCACAAATCAGCAATTGGAAAAAATGTTGGTTAGTGTTGCAAGAGCAGCAGGAGATAAAACTGTTGTTCGATTCAACTCGATGAATAAAGCCCTGCTCCATTAAAAATTCTAAAGCGCGATAGACGGTAGGAGGTTTGGCTTGAGGTTCGCTCTCCTTGAGCTGCTCCAATAACTCATATGCACTGGAAGCTCTTGAGTTTGAACAAATTAGTTCAAAAACGCGTTTACGTTGCGGAGTCAGTCGGACTCCTCGTGCCGAACATATGCCTTCTATTTGCTCAACTAGTGTCTGGTCCAAATCTTTCACCATACTTATTGGACTTTCTTAATAATAAACTATTTCTATACGAAGATCGTTGAGAAACCGATAAAAATCCAAATAAGCTTTTATCTTTGTCACAAACGGTCAGTGTTCGCTCCACAATAAAACGAAACCTAGCTCAGGTAAAGCGAGTGTAGCGCATCCTTACATGAACCATTACAATATCGGACCAAATTTTTGATATAAAGCTAACTCGAATAATTAACCGTGCAAAAACTGGGTTTTTGCGCCGTTACTTATGCGAACTGGTTTTGCTCCTTTGTTGTTAAGGTAAATGCTTATGACTCACTCTTGTCGCCTTTCGGTGGCTCCAATGCTCGATTGGACCGATCGCCATTGTCGCTATTTTCATCGGTTGATGACGAAAGAAACCTTGCTCTATACCGAAATGATTACGACTGGGGCGATTATTCATGGAAAAGGGGACTTCCTCGCGTATAACCAAGAAGAGCATCCTGTCGCGTTGCAATTAGGCGGCTCGAATCCCCAAGATCTCGCGACCAGTGCCAAGTTGGCTGCAGAGCGAGGCTATGATGAAGTTAACCTGAATGTGGGTTGCCCGTCGGATCGAGTTCAGAATGGACGTTTTGGCGCATGTCTAATGGCTGAGCCTCAGTTGGTCGCCGATTGTGTCGCTGCAATGAAAGCGGTTGTGGATATTCCGGTGACGGTAAAAACCCGTATTGGTATCGATGATCAAGACTCTTACGAATTTCTCACCGACTTTATTTCGATTGTGTCAGAGAAAGGTGGCTGTGAGCAGTTTACGATCCATGCGCGCAAAGCTTGGCTAAGTGGTCTAAGTCCGAAAGAGAATCGTGAGATCCCTCCATTGGATTACCCGCGTGCCTACCAGCTAAAGAAAGACTTTTCGCATTTAACGATTGCGATTAACGGTGGTGTCAAATCCTTAGAAGAAGCGAAAGAACACCTACAACATCTAGATGGTGTGATGATCGGTCGCGAAGCATATCAAAGTCCTTACTTACTCGCGTCAGTGGATCAAGAGTTGTTTGGCAGCCAAGCACCAATTAAGAAGCGACGTCAGATCGTGGAAGAAATGTATCCTTACATCGAACAGCAGCTTGCCAATGGTGCTTACCTTGGTCATATGACTCGTCACATGCTAGGGCTATTCCAAAACATGCCTGGGGCGCGTCAATGGCGTCGTCATATTAGTGAAAATGCCCATAAACCAGGCTCTGGTATTGAAGTGCTACAGCAAGCGTTAGCGAAAATTCCCCAAGATCTTGATGTGTAATTTTCACCACTAGGTGGTAAAAATTACCTATATACATTTATAGTGAAGCCCTTTGCTTTTTTAGTTTAGGGCTTTTTCTTTATTTATTAGATAGTTATATCTGTGTGAAAAGTTGGTACAAAATCTGCTCTGTATAAGAAAAACATTAAGGAGATAGATGATGTTAGAGCTGATTTTTATTTTGGTGTTTGCTGCAACTCTTCTAGTTACAGGGATCACTATGATGACGGTGTTGGCGGCAACGGGTATCGCGTTGGTTGTGATGGTCTTGCTGGGTATGCTTGGTTTCGTTTTAAAATTATTGCCTTGGTTAATTGTTATCGCATTAGCGATTTGGTTTTTTAAACACATCGTTGCGCAGCCTAGGTATTAAACCTAGAGAATAGAGATTTTGTTGAATGTGTGAGCTGAGATTGTGATAGGATCACCGCTCAGCTCATACTAGGTTAATTCAGTAAAATCGGAGTATTACTCTTATGCGTAATAAAATTGCTACCGTTTGTGCGCTATTGGCATCAACTGGTTTTTTTTCTGCTACTTGCCAAGCGGGTGTAAAGACGACGGTAGGCGCCGAATTTTGGAATGCGAAAACCAAAGTCAATGAGGTCGAGCGTGACCGCGCTGCCACTGGTGTTTATTACGCCTCTATTGAGCATGACGTAAAATATCTGCCAGATCTCCGAGTTCGTCACTCTTCCGTGGATGCCGATTACATGGCATTTGATAAGCTTGATTTTACCCTTTACTTCAACTTATTAGAGCATGAACTGATGCATTTTGACGCAGGGATTACCTTTAGTGATTTGGGCAATACCAAATACCTCAACGGTGCAAATGAAGCTGCGGGTGCGCGCTCGTTTGATGAAATGATTTGGGCATGGTATGGCTATGGTGAAATTAACGTACCCAAGACCAATTTTGATGTGATTGGTGAGATGAATTTTGGTAACAACAAAGGCATCAAGAGTACAGATTTGATGGCAGGCATGCAGTATCGATTGCCGTTTGAAGACTCTGAAGTGGCTGTTCGTGCGGGCTACCGAGTGATTGATTTAGAGGCGGATACCTTTACGTCCCCTTTGGGTAAATCGTTCATCTTTGCTCACGGATGGTTCTTAGGAGCGCAATATCGCTTCTAAGCATAAATGAGAATCCTAAAAGGTCGCTTTGTTATAAGCGGCCTTTTTTTATATTTGTTGTCTATAAAAATCGGTAATTTTTCGCATTAGTGGCAATTTCGTCCATGCTTATTGATGTCATCATCAAAAGTCAGAAAGGGCAGGGTATGACTATTACTGAACTACGAAATCTGTACCGTGAAAAACAGTTGATTGAAGCCATCATCGAACCATCCATTCAAGAGGGGGCTTGGGTTGTCGAATTTCGTCATGCAAGAGGAGGATTTGTGTTACTGACCGACAGCCACGGTGAGGAGTGCCAATATCAGGACTTGGATGAAGCGTCCAAATCGGCGATGGCAGTGGGTTTTCAGCAAGTCCGAGTGGAAACACGTTAAGTACGCATGATTGCTTACTTCCAAAAAGTTATAAAACATTCACTTCTATTCTTTCTTGTTATTAAAAAGAGTGGTTAATCTATCGTCACGCAATGAATAGGGATGTCGTGACTATGTCTTCTCAAAAGAAAGTGTCATCAGGAAACACTACTCCATCAGGATTGGCTGGTTTAACTAGCCCACTTAATGATCAGCAGATCAACCTACTACAACAGATTTCAGATTTGTCTCCTCAACAGCTAGCTTGGGTTAGCGGCTATTTTTGGGGATTATCACAAAGCGCAGTTCCGTCTTCGGTCTCGCCTATTGCTCAAGCAGTGACGGCCGTGGCAGCTAAACCTGCGGGTAAACTAACGATTATTTTTGCATCTCAAACAGGGAATGCGAAAGGGGTCGCTGAAGCGCTCGAGCATGAGGCCAAAGCAGAAGGTATCGCTGTTCAATTGTTTGATGCGAGTGATTACAAAGGCAAAAACTTAGCGAACGAAACGCACGTTATCATCGTGGCTTCAACCAATGGTGAAGGCGAAGCGCCAGACAATGCCATCGAATTGCATGAGTTCTTACAATCTAAGAAAGCACCGAAGTTGCCAAACCTACAATACGCTGTGATTGGTCTAGGTGACTCAAGTTACGAGTTCTTCTGCCAGACGGGTAAAGACTTTGATGCTTACTTGTCGAAATTGGGGGCAAAATCATTCATCGAACGTGTCGATTGTGACGTTGATTATGATCTTCCGGCAGCGCAGTGGCGTAAGCAAGCGTTAGAGAAAATCAAAGAGGCACTTTCTTCTGGTGTTGAAGCTGAGGTTGTGCAATTACCGGTAGCACAAGCATCCCATACGCCTTCGTTGTACAACAAGCAAAATCCTTATGCAGCAACATTGCTTTCGAGCCAAAAAATTACAGGTCGTGATTCGGGCAAAGATGTTCGCCATGTAGAAATTGATCTTGCTGGTTCAGGCATCACTTATCAACCAGGAGATGCGCTTGGCGTTTGGTTTGAAAACAGTGGTGAGTTAGCCAATCAAATTCTTGCCAAAGTAGGCCTATCTGGCGTTGAAAGCGTGGATGTGGATGGTGAGAGTCTGTCGATTCACAGTGCCTTGGTGAGTAAGTTTGAAATTACCTCTTCTAACCCGCAACAAGTGGAAAAGTTTGCCACGCTTTCAGGTAGTAAAAAACTGCTAAAGCTGGTGGAAGAGAAAGATAAGCTTCGCGAGTACGCGAGCAATACTCAGTTGGTGGATTTGCTCGCAGAAAAACAAACCAAGTTGAGTGCGGATGAACTGCTCGGCTTACTGCGTCGCCTGACTCCACGCTTGTATTCTATCGCATCGAGCCAAACGGAAGTGGATGAAGAAGTGCATCTCACCGTCGGTTTAGTCGAATACGATGTTAAAGGCGAGAAACGTTTTGGCGGCGCTTCTGGTTATTTGGCTCAGCGTCTTGAAGAAGGCGAATCCGTCAAAGTGTTTGTTGAAAACAATAATAACTTCAAGCTGCCTGCGGATGACCATGTTCCTGTCATCATGGTTGGCCCTGGAACTGGTATTGCTCCATTCCGCAGCTTTATTCAAGAGCGCGACAACCGTGGTGCAGAAGGTAAAAACTGGCTGTTCTTTGGTGACAGAACGTTTACCCAAGATTTCCTCTACCAAGTTGAATGGCAGAAGTACTTGAAATCCGGTTTGCTGACGAAACTTGATGTGGCGTTTAGTCGTGACCAAGCAGAAAAAGTCTACGTGCAACAACGTATTTTGGAAAACGCAGCGCAAGTATGGCAGTGGATTCAAGAGGGCGCTTACCTCTACGTGTGTGGTGATGCTAATCGAATGGCGAAAGATGTCCACCAGGCATTCGTCGCTGTGGCAGAACAAGAAGGTAAGATGTCGCGAGATGATGCAGAAGAGTTTATCAACGACTTACGTAAAGCAAAACGTTATCAAAGGGATGTGTACTAATGACTTTTTCTACTGAAAATAATAAGCAGGTTGTATTAGGCGAAGAGTTAGGAAAACTGTCTGATAACGAGCGTTTAAAAATCCAGAGCAATTTCCTACGCGGAACAATTGAGCAAGATCTGCAAGACAGAATTACCGGTGGGTTTACCGCAGATAACTTTCAGTTGATTCGTTTTCATGGCATGTACCAGCAGGATGACCGTGACATTCGTAACGAGCGTGCCAAACAAAAACTAGAGCCATTACATAATGTTATGCTGCGCGCTCGTATGCCAGGCGGCATCATTACGCCCAAACAGTGGTTAGCGATTGATAAGTTTGCGACAGAGCACTCTCTGTATGGAAGCATTCGCCTGACCACGCGTCAAACGTTCCAGTTTCACGGTGTGCTAAAGCCGAACATTAAGCTAATGCACCAAACGTTAAACAGTATTGGTATTGATTCAATCGCTACCGCTGGTGACGTTAACCGTAATGTCTTGTGTACCACCAATCCGGTTGAATCTGAGCTGCATCAAGAAGCGTACGAGTGGGCGAAAAAAATCAGTGAGCATTTACTGCCTAAGACCAAAGCGTATGCCGAAATTTGGTTAGACGGTGAAAAAGTAGAAACCACGGAAGACGATGAGCCGATCCTAGGTAAAACTTACTTACCGCGTAAGTTTAAAACGACCGTTGTGATCCCTCCGCAAAATGACGTGGACGTTCATGCGAACGACCTCAATTTTGTGGCGATTGCTGAAAAGGGCAAATTGATTGGCTTTAACGTGCTAGTGGGCGGCGGTTTGGCGATGACACATGGTGATACATCGACTTACCCACGTCGTGCCGATGATTTCGGTTACATTCCACTAGAGAAAACGCTGGATGTGGCCGCGGCTGTTGTGACGACTCAACGTGATTGGGGTAATCGCTCGAATCGTAAAAATGCCAAAACCAAGTACACCTTGGATCGTGTGGGTACCGATGTATTCAAAGCGGAAGTGGAAAAGCGTGCAGGCATTAAGTTTGAGGTTAGCCGCCCTTATGAGTTCACTGAGCGTGGCGATCGCATTGGCTGGGTTGAAGGAATTGATGGTAAGCACCATCTCACCCTGTTTATTGAAAATGGTCGCTTACTCGATTATCCCGGCAAGCCGCTAAAAACTGGTGTGGCAGAAATCGCAAAAATTCATAAAGGTGATTTCCGTATGACGGCCAACCAAAACTTAATTGTGGCAGGTGTCTCTAAGAGCAACAAAGCCAAGATTGAGAAGTTGGCACGAGAGCATGGTTTGATGGATGAGGGTGTCAGCGAGCAGCGCAAGAACTCGATGGCGTGTGTGGCATTCCCTACCTGTCCGCTAGCCATGGCGGAAGCAGAGCGCTTTCTTCCTCAGTTCGTTACTGATGTGGAAGGCATTCTTGAAAAACATGGCCTTGAGAAAGAAGACAACATTATTTTGCGTGTCACGGGATGTCCGAATGGTTGTGGCCGTGCAATGTTGGCGGAAATTGGCTTAGTCGGTAAAGCGCCTGGTCGCTACAATCTCCATCTTGGTGGCAACCGTGGTGGCACACGAGTGCCGAAGATGTATAAAGAGAACATCACCGACACGCAAATATTAGAAGAAATTGATGCGCTTGTTGGCCGCTGGGCGAAAGAGCGTTTGGATGGCGAGTGTTTTGGTGATTTCACGATACGTGCAGGTATTGTCGAAGAAGTCATCATTTCTAAGAGGGATTTTTATGCTTGATTCTGTTGCTTCAAAGCTGCAGCTATCAGAGCTAAAAACGTTAACGAAAGCGGAGCAAAGTCTCCGCTTGGCGGAAATTAACGTTGAGCTTGAACAGTTGTCAGCGCAAGAGCGGGTGGCTTGGGCGCTTACTCACTTAGAAGGTACATTTGCTGTATCTTCCAGCTTTGGCATTCAAGCGGCGGTGATGCTGCACTTGGTTTCGCAACAAAAAGCCGACATTCCGATCATCTTAACGGACACGGGCTATTTGTTTCCGGAAACATACCAGTTCATTGATGAGCTAACGACATCGTTGAACCTCAATCTCAAAGTATATCGAGCTTTAGAAAGTGCCAATTGGCAAGAAGCTCGCTACGGCAAACTTTGGGAGCAAGGGGTTGAAGGCATAGAGCGTTATAACAAACTCAACAAAGTTGAGCCCATGCGCCGAGCATTGAATGAGCTACAAGTCGGCACTTGGTTTTCAGGACTAAGACGTGAACAGTCACAATCACGTGCGGGCTTACCTATACTATCGCTTCAAAACGGTGTGTTTAAGTTCTTGCCAGTGGTTGATTGGACGAACAAAGATGTTCACTACTACCTACAGGAGCATGGTCTTTCTTACCATCCTCTGTGGGAGCAGGGGTATCTATCGGTAGGAGATACACACACGACCAAAAAATGGGAACCAGGAATGACAGAGGAAGAAACTCGCTTCTTTGGTTTAAAAAGGGAGTGTGGTCTACATGAAGAAGACAAGGAACAAGATGGCTCAGGTATTTAATGAGTGCTTGTGTTTGCTAGTGTCAGTGTGACTCATTGACAACATCAACATGAGAAAAATCCCTCGCAATGACGAGGGATTTTTGTTCTTCGTGGGTCGTATGTCGTTGCGTTTATCGCTCAAAAAGATCTTGATGAAGTTTCTGGATCACGCTCTTCGAGTCGTGAGCATCGACCAAGAAACAGAGGTTGTGATCACTTGCTCCGTAACAGATCATTCGCAGGTTAAAGTCACCTAAGGTGCTGAACACTTCTTTTGCGTAGCCCTTGGTTTCCATATGGTTACCAATCAATGCCACCAAACACAGATTGTGTTCAACTTCGACCGTGCATAGCTCTTCCAGTTCTTTACGAGCAGCTTGTGGTAGCTCTGGTGCACCACCAGATGTGTCCGTTTTGTCTAGAGTTAGGGAAACACTGATCTCTGAGGTTGTGATCAAATCCACGGAGATTTTATGTTTAGCGAGAATTTCAAACACTTTGGCTAAGAAGCCGTACGCATGGAACATCTTCGCACTGCGTAAGGTGACCATAGTCTGATTGCAGCGCAGCGCCAGTGCGCGGAAAAGTGGTGAGCTCTGAGCTTCGTGGCGAATCCAAGTTCCACCTTTCTCTGGTTCTTTAGAGGAACCAACAAAAACAGGGATGTCGTGACGAAGCGCTGGCACTAAGGTCGATGGGTGGAGAATTTTAGCGCCAAAATTGGCCATTTCAGATGCTTCTGCAAAGCTGATTTCTGGAATTGGTGCCGCTTTCGCTGCAATACGTGGATCGGTGGTGTAGATCCCCGGGACGTCCGTCCATATTTCTAAGCCAGTGGCTTTGACGCCTTCGGCAATCAGAGCGGCACTATAGTCACTGCCACCGCGGCCTAACGTTGTGGTATTGCCTTCTTCATCAGAGCCGATAAATCCTTGTGTAACGACGACGTAGTCACTACAAAGTGGCAGCAGTTTCTCTTGCGCGAGTTGTGAAATCTTCGCTACATCGGGCTCTGCACGGCCAAAATTATCATCTGTGCGCAATACGTCACGGATATCAAAACGGATTGCATTGACGCCACGTTCACGCATCAGTTGCGCAAGAATGTGAGTGGACATCAGCTCACCACACGCGACTAAGTGATCGGTCAGTTTATTGCTTGCTTGGATTGAGGCGGCCTCGGCAAGGCTTGCGATGGTATCGAGAATGGCATAGACCTCTGTCGCGGCAGCGGTAGCATCGTTGAGTTCATTCAGGATCGCTTCATGAATCCCCGCGAGCTGAGCTAAAAGCTCAGCTCGGCGATCCTGTGATTGAACCCCATTGGCCAACTCAACCAACAAGTTCGTTACACCTGAACACGCGCTGCTCACAACCAAACGCGTGTCTGGATTATTTTCAATAATGGCAGAGCAACGGCTCATTGCCTCAAAGTTTGCAACACTAGTTCCACCAAATTTTGCTACATTTAATGCGCTCACGGCATTTCTCCCACAACTTCCGAAAAATATTAACCGTTGGTAATCCAACATCCGATGTTTGTTTTGGTGAGGAAAGGGGCAGAGCAGTTTAGAGAGGTCAGTTTGAATAATCAGAAAATCCATCTCAGAAGCTCTTCATCAGGCTGAGCTGATGACAGTTGATGGGACTCAACCCAAGTCAACCGACAGATCAAATCCTGCAATTTTGATCTACCTCGGCACTACTCCCCCTGAATGTTCTGTGTTGGAGTTGCGGCTCCACAAAACATCTGCCTGGGCAGTGCTCCTCTTCTGCAAAAAGCTTAAACATTGAACGTTTTTCGCACCCCAATGTCAACGCTTAATTCGATCGTGATTGAAAGTTTTTATTAACAAATTTGTGACACTGGTTTGACCTCTAAGACTGTCGGCTAATTGCTGTCGTTGCTCGTTTGCTTTAGTGTGGAGAAACATAATTTGCATTAAAACGATTTCGCTGTCCGTTAACCTTTTTCACGCTTAGCAAGGAGCCGGTATGTCAATTCAAAGCTTTATTCCACCACGCCGTATATTAATGGGGCCAGGACCATCTGATATTTCCCCGCAAGTATTACAAGCACTTAGCCGCCCAACCGTGGGGCACTTGGACCCGCTGTTTATTCAGATGATGGATGAGCTCAAACAATTGCTTAAATACGCCTTTCAAACTAAGAATGACTTTACCATTGCGGTCTCAGCGCCAGGCAGTGCGGGAATGGAAGCGTGCTTTGTGAACCTGATTGAACCGGGAGATAAAGTCATCGTCTGCCGCAATGGCGTGTTTGGTGAGCGCATGCGTGAAAATGTCATTCGCGCTGGTGGTGAGGCGATATTAGTGGATGATGAGTGGGGAACACCAGTCTCGATTGAGAAGGTCGAGCAGGCCTTAACGCAACATCCGGATACCAAAATTCTGGCTTTTGTTCATGCAGAAACATCGACAGGCGCAAGAAGTGATGCGGAGACACTGGGGAAATTAGCAAAACAATATGGAGTGCTGACGATCGTTGATACGGTCACTTCGCTGGGAGGCATTCCGCTTAAAGTCGATGAATGGCAACTTGATGCGGTTTATTCCGGTAGCCAAAAATGTCTCTCTTGTGTCCCGGGTCTTGCTCCTGTGACGTTTTCTTCTGCCGCCATTGAGAAAATTCAGTCACGTAAAACACCCGTGCAAAGCTGGTTCTTAGACCAAAGCTTAGTGTTAGGTTATTGGAGTGGGGAAGGAAAACGCAGTTATCATCATACCGCACCCGTCAACAGTTTGTATTCACTGCACGAAGCGTTGTTGATGCTGAAAAATGAAGGTCTGGAGAACGCTTGGGCGCGGCACGAAAAGATGCACAACAAGCTGAAAGTGGGTCTCGAAAAATTGGGGTTCCAATTTGTGGTCGATGAAGAGTACCGTTTGCCTCAACTCAACGCGATCTATGTGCCTGAAGGTATCGATGAAGCGAAAGTGCGTAGCCATTTGCTTGAAACCTATAACTTGGAAATTGGCGCCGGTCTGGGAGCGTTAGCTGGTAAAGCGTGGCGTATAGGCTTGATGGGTTACGGTGCGAGAGAGGAAAATGTCGCGTTATGTTTAAGAGCGCTTGAAGAGTCGCTCACTCAATAATCTTTGGTCAGTTAACAATAAAAAAGCGAAGCTGGTGAGCTTCGCTTTTGTATTACATGACAAACTACTGACCGGACGACACGGAGTGAGACAATGCCGCTGACGGTGGTTGATAGTGAATGTTGCTGAAGTCGTTTTTAGGGAAGAGAAATTCAGCTTCCGTCTTTACTTGTTCTGCCTTACTCAAATCGCCAAGCCCTTGGTAGGCTAAGATTAAATTGGAATAAAACGCTGGTCTTGGCTTGGTCTTAATAATGTCAAGGGACCAATCAATATAGGGCTGAATCAATTTGGCATCTTGTGTTGCTAAGCCAATGTTGAGGTAGGTGCTGTAGACATCCCAATCGAAACGATCTTTCCACACCACGGGATTGGTGACGCGTTGTAAGAGATCTGGATTGACTGGGCGAGTGGTTTCAAACTTGGTCAGAATGTAGTTAGTGTGTAATGCACTCAACATATAAAAAGTGGTCAAAATTGGCGTTACCAAACTGGCCACTCGTAGCAATGTTTTACTGACGACAGAAAATTCAACCGTTTTCACTTTGGCAACGCGTTGATCAACCCAATAGATGAGTATGATGAAAATCAACCAGTGTGCCGCAGAGTGATAAAAAGGGTACTCCAGTTGACTGTGCAATACGATCGGTACAAACAAGGCAAACATGGCTAAACGTGTGCCTTTCTTGGCACTGTGGATTCGGTTTAATACCAAGATGGCCGCGAGAAAAATCCCCAATAGCGGAACAAGCCCTCCTTCTACGCCCCAATAGAGCAGCTCGTTATGTGGATGATCCATCGCTGGAAGCGCTGGTGGATATTGCTTGTTGAGTAAGTGCTGCCTTGCCGTGTACAAGGTGTAAGCAGACTCAAAATTGCCGTAACCGTAACCAGTGAAAGGCTTCTCTATCAGCATGTCGAGTGCTTGTGGGAAGGTATAGGAGCGAACATCGTTAAGGTGAGTCTTCTGGCTAACAAGGTTCGTTTCTTCAACTTGCAGCAACGCTACGGAGAGAGACAAACCGAGAATGGCCGAACCTAACCATCCCCAAAAGCGAATCTTGGTACCGAAGCGATAGAGATAGGGAAGCACAAGCAGCAGGGCGATAATTGAGGCAAGCCAACCAGTGCGCGAGGCGAGCACGACTAGAAGGGGCACGGTCAGTAGTGGCACACAATAGAGCAAAGAGATTTCGCTCAGACGCTTGTTGTATTTATGTGGTTGTCTTGCGAGTAAATAACCAGACAGGACGAATCCGGTGGCAAGAAAGCTGGCCATGACATTAGGCTGCTGGAAAATACCATACGGACGATTCGACATGGTGTTGTAACCCATCCAATTGCCCGGTTTGAGCCATAACATTTGGTAGTAGCCTAAGAGCGCTTCGAGCACGACCGCGAGGACAATCAGCCACAAAAGTCTCTGCTTATGTTTGTTACTGAAACGAAACTGCTGCAGTAAAACGAAAAAGGCGAAACCCGCCCATAAGCCGATGAGGCGAGTGATGGACTGGCTATAATCGCTATTGGCGTAAAACAACGGCAGCGTTAGGATGAGACAACAAATAAACAGGCCAATCGTCAGTTTGGAGTAGCGTAAGTGGTGCTGGGTGGCGAGTTGGTAACAGCCAATGGCGCACGAGACGGAAAAGGCAATCCAAGTGGTCGGATTGAAAGAGAGTGCTAAACCAGCACCGCCGGGATTCGCCATAAAAAAGTGCATTGCCACAAGAAATAGACTCGCCAGTGCAATGAGAAATAGTTTATTCAGTGGCACTTTGGCTTTAGGCTGTTCTAGTTGAGTTCCGCTTACGTGTATTGTTGCCATGACGTTGTTCTTCATCTGAAAAAAGAAACCAGCATTCCGCTGGTTTCATCACTTTACCTGTTTTTTCTATTTCAACATAGGCTTAAGGAAACGAGCGGTGTGCGAACCTTCGATCTGCGCCACATCTTCAGGAGTGCCCTGCGCAATGATTTCCCCTCCACCTTGGCCGCCTTCTGGACCTAAATCGATGATCCAGTCGGCCGTTTTGATCACATCTAAATTATGTTCGATCACGACAACGGTGTTGCCATGATCACGTAAACGATGCAATACGGTCAACAGTTGCTGGATATCGTGGAAGTGTAGGCCCGTCGTTGGTTCATCCAAAATATAAAGGGTTTTGCCCGTATCGCGTTTGGACAACTCACGAGCCAGTTTTACCCGTTGTGCTTCACCGCCAGAGAGGGTGGTGGCCGCTTGACCTAAACGGATATAAGAAAGACCAACATCCATTAAGGTTTGCAGTTTACGCGCGATGACAGGGACAGGAGCGAAAAACTCATGAGCGTCTTCTACGGTCATCTCTAGCACTTCATCGATGCTCTTCCCTTTGTAGTGTACTTCTAACGTTTCTCGGTTGTAGCGCTTGCCTTTACACACATCACAAGGGACATAAACATCAGGTAAAAAGTGCATTTCAACTTTGATCACACCATCACCTTGGCAAGCTTCACAGCGACCACCACGAACGTTAAAGCTGAAACGCCCTGGCTTGTAGCCGCGTGAACGAGACTCTTGGGTGCCGGAGAACAGCTCTCGAATCGGAGTGAAAATCCCCGTATAGGTCGCTGGATTTGAACGCGGTGTGCGACCGATGGGGCTCTGGTCGATATCGATGACCTTATCAAAATGCTCTAAGCCTTTAATAGACTTATAAGGCGCTGGTTGAGCTGTGGTCGCTCCATTGAGTTGGGTATGAGCAATTTTGAAAAAGGTGTCGTTAATCAGTGTTGATTTACCTGAACCAGAAACCCCTGTGATACAACTGAATAGCCCGACAGGCAGCGAAAGATTGACCTCTTTAAGGTTGTTGCCACTGGCTCCAATGAGCTCAACCGTTTTGTTCTTATCTCTTGGTGTGCGTTGAGTCGGCACAATAATCTGCTTGGCTCCGCTCAAGTATTGTCCGGTCAAGGAATCAGGATTGGCGAGAATCTCGGCCATTGTTCCTTCGGCAACCACTTGGCCACCATGTACGCCTGCACCAGGACCAATGTCAATCACATGGTCGGCACAACGAATCGCATCTTCATCATGCTCTACGACTAATACGGTATTGCCGAGATCGCGTAAGTGCGTCAGTGTTTTGAGTAAGCGCTCATTGTCACGCTGGTGAAGGCCTATTGACGGTTCATCAAGCACGTACATCACGCCAACCAAACCGGCACCGATCTGACTAGCCAGACGAATACGCTGTGCTTCGCCACCAGACAAGGTTTCAGCGCTGCGAGACAGGTTCAAATAATTGAGGCCAACGTTGACTAAAAACTGCAGTCGATCGTTGATCTCTTTCATGACCTTCTCCGCAATTTGAGCTCGCTGCCCTTCGAGTTTTAAGGTGGCGAAAAAGGTCAATGCATCAGCGATACTCAACTCGACGATTTGTGGCAATGTCGTGTCATTAATAAACACGTTGCGTGCTTCTAGGCGCAGACGCGTTCCACCACAACTGGTGCAAGGTTTGGTGGAGATATATTTCACCAACTCTTCTCGTACCGAGTTAGATTCGGTGTCGCGATAACGACGCTCGAGTGTATTGAGAATACCTTCAAATGGATGGCGTTTAAGACGAATGTCGCCTCGATCGTTGATGTACTTAAATTCGATTTCAGTGCGCCCTGAGCCTTTTAAAATGACCTCTTGGATGCGTTTTGAAAGCGAACTAAAAGGGACATGTAAATCGAAATCGTAATGCTCAGCCAGCGAGGTGAGCATTTGGAAATAGTAATAGTTTTTCTGATCCCAACCACGAATCGCCCCTTGCGCAAGACTTAAATTGGCATCTTGAATCACTCGGTCAGGATCAAAATATTGCTGAACCCCGAGGCCATCACAGGTGCCACAAGCCCCTGCTGGGTTATTGAACGAGAACAAACGTGGCTCAAGCTCTTGCATACTATAACCACAGTGGGGACACGCAAAATTGGCGGAAAAAACGATCTCTTCACCGTCCCCCTCCATAGGGGCAATCACAGCGATGCCGCCTGAGAGTTCCAGTGCCGTTTCAAAGGATTCTGCGAGCCTTTGTTGTAAATCGCCACGCACTTTAAAGCGGTCAACCACCACTTCAATGGTGTGCTTTTTGTGTAACTCTAGCGTTGGTGGATCGGTGAGGTCACAGGTCTCTCCGTCAATACGCGCACGGATAAAACCTTGAGCAGCAAGATTCTCTAATGTTTTAACGTGCTCGCCTTTGCGCTCTTTCACGATGGGGGCGAGCAACATCATTTTGGCACCTTCAGGCAGCTCCAGCACTTTGTCGACCATTTGGCTAATGGTTTGAGCCGCTAAAGGGACTTTGTGGTCAGGACAGCGAGGCTCACCAACGCGGGCATACAGTAGGCGAAGGTAGTCATACACTTCCGTGATGGTCCCTACGGTTGAACGCGGGTTGTGTGAGGTGGATTTTTGCTCGATAGAAATGGCTGGCGAGAGGCCTTCAATGTGGTCAACATCGGGCTTTTCCATCAAAGAGAGAAACTGGCGAGCGTAGGCTGACAGGGATTCTACATAACGTCGTTGGCCTTCAGCGTAAAGGGTATCAAAGGCCAAAGAAGACTTACCTGATCCGGATAAGCCCGTAATAACGATCAGTTTATCTCGGGGAATGGTGAGATTTATGTTTTTGAGATTATGGGTACGTGCTCCGCGAACTTCTATCTTGTCCATCTTTGATGCTCTGTGTAATACCAACAAGTTGAGCAAGTATTACATAGTGTGAGAAATGTGCAATAAAATACTGGATAAAAAAACAGTTAAAAATAAGGCGCTTTATTCAAAGCGCCTTATACGTTTCGATTTAGAGGAAGTTGATTACTTCTCTTTTTGCGTACTGAATTTACCCAATTCAGACGTCTTCTCATCTTTCAGATAAAGGTTTTGGTAGCAATAGTTGGTTGCTTCGATATAGCCTTCAACGCTGCCGCAATCAAAACGACGGCCTTTAAACTTGTATGCCAATACACAACCTGCCTTTGCTTGTTTGAGTAGTGCGTCGGTGATTTGAATTTCGCCGCCTTTACCTGGCTCAGTTTGTTCAATCAGATCAAAAATATCTGGGGTAAGAATGTAACGACCAATAATCGCAAGATTACTTGGCGCGGTACCAGGTTCTGGCTTCTCCACCATGTTGTCTACGCGGAAGAGATCGTCTTTGATCATTTCGCCAGAGATAACGCCGTATTTATGAGTTTCATTTTCAGGTACTTCCTGAACAGCAACGATCGAACAGCGGAACTGCTTAAACAGCGCGACCATTTGTGCCAAGACACCTTGTTCTTCATTCACACAAAGGTCATCAGCCAGTACGACGGCAAAAGGTTGATCCCCAACGAGTTCACGGCCCGTTAAGATGGCGTGCCCTAAGCCCTTCATCTCACGCTGGCGAATGTAGGTAAAGTTCGCGGAGTCGATCAAAGCACGTACATCTTCCAATAGGGCTTCTTTGTTGGTACCACTAATCTGATGTTCTAGTTCGTAGTTTTTATCGAAGTGATCCATGATTGAATGCTTACCACGACCAGTCACAATGCACATTCCGTCCATACCCGCTTGGATGGCTTCCTCCACACCGTATTCGATCAGAGGTTTGTTCACCACTGGCATCATTTCTTTTGGCATCGATTTGGTCGCAGGTAAGAAGCGAGTGCCGTAGCCAGCGGCAGGGAAAAGGCATTTTTTAATCATTGAATAGTGTCCTTATCAAATCGAACTCCTCACCGAAACAATACGCATGTAAAAATTAAAGCCGAGCGCGCAGCATTTCCTTTGTGGTGTGTTGTTCCATAAACAGTTAGTTATCATTAGGGGCGATTCTAACCTGTTATTTTGTCATACGTTACACTCTAAAGGAAAATTCGCGATCTTCTTACTTATGAGATCAAATTTTGGTCAGCCCACGCGGCAGCTTGGACACGATTCTTCACGGAGAGCTTTCTAAAGGTTTGATAGAGATGCGACTTAACCGTAAATTCGCTGATGAACAAATCTTCGGCTATTTGAGTGTTAGATTTCCCGGATTGAACACATCTCAGTACTTGGATTTCGCGAATGGTAAGATCGACATTCACTGGTGAAGTATGTGACGAAACCATATTGCGATAATAGTGAAGCAACTGTGCGCTGACATCCCTAGGCAACCAGTTTTTTCCATTGATGACTGAACAAATGCCTTCGGCCATTTTTTCTAATCCGCTGTCACGATAAAAAATGGCTTTACATTGACCAAAGCTCACCAGTTCTTCCGTTGTTAAACGGTTTGGGACATTGAGCAGCACAATCTCGAAGCTTTTCCAGATAAGAGGCAAGTTCTTTATCTCTTTCAACAGCGCTTTGTGCTGTTGGTAGTCGATAAGCAGAATGCGATTACGATGATTAGGATCCGCTTGCATGAGAGTCGCAGGTGTTATGGTCGGTATCTCCATCTCGATTTTTTTGGAGAGTTTTTCGATAAAATCTGGCGTTTGTTCGTTCTGCAGACTGATAAAGAATGGCTTGCGTGCATAAGACGATTTTCTCATAACAATCCCCTTTTCTAGTTAACAATCGAATAAGCGGGTTAAAAGTTGTCACCATTATTGCTTTAAGGCTACAGCTCTCTATATGAAATGCGTTGAATTTCAAATCAGAAAGTAAATGAGATTTCTGTTAGTATGAGCAAAACGTATGCTGGCTCCTAAAATAAACAATTTTTAATCTGGTTCGTTGACGTTGAACTCGCTCTATGAGGACTATTTTTACCGTGGATAAAAGCATGCTATGCTAGTGCGCTAAATTTAATTAATACCGAAAGCTTAACGGAGCACATCATGGCCAGCCGTGGAATTAACAAAGTAATCTTGGTGGGGAACTTAGGTAACGACCCTGAAATTCGTTACATGCCAAGTGGCGGTGCAGTTGCGAACATTACGATTGCCACTTCAGAAACTTGGCGCGATAAAGCGACTGGCGAACCGCGTGAGAAAACCGAATGGCACCGTGTCACTTTATACGGAAAGTTGGCAGAAGTTGCTGGGGAATACCTCCGCAAAGGTTCTCAAGTATACATTGAAGGACAATTGCAAACGCGTAAATGGCAAGACCAGAGTGGTCAAGACCGTTACTCAACCGAAGTGGTTGTACAAGGCTACAATGGCATTATGCAAATGTTGGGTGGCCGTCAGCAGCAAGGTGGCGCTCCAGCGATGGGTGGTGCTCCGCAGCAGCAACAAGGTGGTTGGGGTCAGCCTCAACAGCCAGCCGCACAGCCGTCTTACCAAAAACAGGCTCCAGCGCAACAACAGCCAATGCAGTCTCAGCCTCAGTATAATGAGCCTCCAATGGACTTTGACGACGACATTCCATTTTAAGCCGTCGCTAAACATAGACGAAAGCCGCGATTTCCGCGGCTTTTTCAATGACACTTCTCACATCTACTGAGAGCAGATTGTTAACCATTCACTTATCAAGTATATAGACACAAACGGTATATGATGAATGGAAAAGGAATTCGGTGTTCATGAGGTATACCCCGACTCTAAAACTCAGTACTCGATTGGTGGCTTTTGTCACTATGATCGTAATCAGTGCCATGTTCATTTTGTTTGTGGGCGGCACCCTGTCATTTAAGAAGCTTGGACAAGAGTATCTTAACCATTATCTCGCAGGCATCGTTGAAGTGCTTGATAAAGAGATGGAGGATCCTGACGCTGCGTATTCGATGCAACGGTGGATGCCTAAGATGCTGCAAGCATCTAACATTGTTGAAATGAAGCTTTTCACCGATGCTGGTGTTGTTTATCGCTTCAAAGATACGTCCCCTCAAATTGATGTAAATCGACTTTACGAACAAAGTTATGTGTTGCAACGCAATCCTGGCTATCGAGTGGAGTTTAAAGCAACGCCTCCCTACGTTGGCTTTGGATATTCGTTTCAGGCGCTATGGTCAATTACGCTCGCTGTTGGGTTAATCGTTTTTTGTTTGATGCGCGGCGTGAAATGGCTCAAAGAGCAGCTGTATGGTTCTGAGCTGCTTGAAGAGCGTGGCCGTATGATTTTGGCAGGGCGAGTTGAACAGTATGCCAAAGGTGATGAGAGAGAATGGCCGTATACAGCGAGCGAAGCGCTTGATGTCCTAATCGAAGAGTTGCAGGATGCTCGCCAAGAGCGCAGCCGTTTCGATACCTTTATTCGAACGCAAACTTTCCTTGATAAATTAACTGGCACCGCCAACCGCGTATTGTTTGACAACAAGTTGGAATCTGCTCTACACGAAAGCGCAGCTCAGGGTGCGGTTCTTTTGCTTCGTATTGCGGACTGGAAAAGTGTTTCTGAGGAAAATGATAAACAGGTTGCAGACGACTTTATTATTGAAGTGGGGAGCCTGATTTCAAATCTAGTGCAGCGTTATCCAGAAGTGGTCTTTTCTCGATATTATCAAGCAGATTTTGCCTTATTTATTCCTCACTTAGGCGCTAAAGATGTCGCGAATCTTGCCGCTCAATGTGTTAGGCAAATGGAAAAACTCACCCCGCCTTATCCTCTTGATAAAGAAAACTGGTGTCATATTGGTATCACCATGTACCAAGAGGGAGAGCGGCATAGCCAAATCATGGATGAAGCCGAAACGGCATTGAGGAGCGCCCAATTACAGAACAATAATAACTGGAGCCGATTTAAGAAGTGGAATCATATTGATGAGGCAAGAGGTAGTGTTAAGTGGCGTACCATTTTTGAGACGGCTCTGTCAGCTGAAAATGTGTTAGTCTTCGGACAGTTGTCTTATTTATTAGACGGACAGCAGTTAAATCCATTGCATACTGAGTTAACCTGCCGAATTGTGGACCCAGAGAATGGCATCGTGAAAGCTTCTCGCTACATGTCGGCTTTGAAACAAGTAGGATTTGAGAGTCAGATGGACCGAGCGGTCATTCGCAAAGTCTTCGCTCATTTACGCTCTAATGCTGAGAAAGTCGAACCTGTATCATTGAATCTTCACGTCATACCATTTGCTAATCGTCATTATTTCAAATGGTTCCGTGATGAACTGCTACAGTTACCTAGTGAGTACCGAACAAAGTTGAGCTTTGAGTTTGTAGAAAGTCATTTAGTTCGACATTTGGATTATATGAGACCTGTGGCCAAAATGCTGTCGGGGCTAGGATGCCAATTGGTGGTTGGGCAGGCGGGAAGAACCATAGTCAGTACCCACTATCTGAAAGATCTGAATGTGGACTACTTAAAACTGCATCGAAGCCTGACAAAAAAAATAGAACAACGCCATGAAAACCAGTTGTTTGTTCGTAGTATGCTGGGTGCCGGAGACGGAACGAAAGTGAAAGTTATTGCGGTGGGCGTTGAGAGCAAACAAGAGTGGGCCACTCTTGTGGAGTTGGGAATACATGGTGGTCAAGGGCGTTATTTCTCGATAGAAAGTCAGTGGTTGCCTCCAGCGTTAGCCACGGAAGAAAAACAGACAAAGACAGTGAGGCGTAATCGCTGGCGTCGAAAATAAGAAGAAAAATTGATGAATGTGAAGTCATTTCTAGAAAAATTAAAAGGACAAAAATCGGTGGGGCGTCAACGGTATGTGATGCTTCAACCCGATGCCGTCTATTTTGTCTCTCATGATGAACAGAATTCTTCTCCTTATGAGGCAATAGAAGAGAGCTGGGAAAAAGCGCTGGATAAAGTATTGCAGACGCAATTTACGCCAAATGAGACAATCACCGTTGTTCTTGCCAGTCATCATTACCAAGTTTTTCAAATTGACAAGCCTGCGGTGCCTCGTGAAGAGTGGCCTGAAGCGCTGCCTTTTTTAGTCAAAGACCTTATCTCCGAGCGTCCGACAGAGATTGTTGCCGATGCTCAGCTATTGCCAAATAGCAACAAGCTTCAAGTCTATGTCTTGTCTAAAAAAATCCTAGACAAGCTTCTGGTTGTTGTTGCACAAAATCAATGTGAACTGGGTTCGATCGTCCCTGAGGATGAAATTTGGGCGCAGAGTGCAGGGGAGTTGGCCAATTTTCTATTGCTGCAGCGTAGTGTTAAAGGCCAGTTTAAGCTAGGGGCGTTTGTGGAACATACCCCTATGTTTCAACGTACAATGCGCTCAGTCTTTCCGCCGTTGACTGGGGAGTCCGCCAGTGAGTTACAGCTTGATGGTTTGGCTCTCGAGCTTCAGCGCTCACTGGATTACCTTTCCTCTCAGGTGAAAGGCATTTCTCTTAATCAACTGAAAATTTGTTGTGACGATGAAGATCAAGAGACACTAGTAGCGGCATTGAATGAACGCTTGAGTGCTAACGCCTCGTTGTTAAATGAATCTATGGCTCCCTCAGGGAGTCTCGCGGTACAGTGTGCTGCGCTACAAACCACATTTTCAGTCAATCTTTACCCAGAATATCTCAAGCCTAAAAAAGAGCTCTTTTCTCTAAATACTGTTGTTGCTTCTTTGGGGGCAACTTCTTTAATGCTGCTGCTTATTTTTGCTCTAACCTTATGGCAAAAAATGGGGGTAGATAACCAGTTGGCTGAACTGAATGCGCAAACTCAACAATTGCGTCAGCAGGTGGCAGAGCAGCAATCGAAGCTTGAAAAACATAAGCCATCTTCTGAAAAAATGGCGGCTGTTGAGCGGCTAAAAGTCAAAGTGCGTGCACAAGAAGCTTCTCTCGCTGCAATCAGTCAATATGATGCCTCTTTGCAAACGGGCTACTCGAGTATGATGCAGTCGTTGGCGAAGTTGGGGCGCAACGACATCTCGCTGACCGATATTCATGTTGTCGGGACGAACCTCGATATTAAAGGGTTGGCGATCAGCGCAAATGCAGTACCCAATTGGGTCAACCAATTTAAACTGGAGACCCCTTTAGTGGGGCGCAACTTCGATAAGGTTAGCATTAGCCGTAATGAGGATGATGTGATCACATTTGAACTCAAAACTCGAGCTGAAGGGAACGGCAAATGAAGCAACAATGGAATGATTTGAACGCCAAGTTTCTCGCGTTAAGTGGGCGTGAGAAGTGGCTTATTACCTTGTGTGGTTTTGTGGTTGTGATTTTGGTGCTGTTTACTTTGGTGGTAGAGCCCGCTTGGAAAGAGTTGTCATCGAAAAAAGCACAACTTGTGAGTGTCCAACAAAGTAACCAAAAGCTTCAGGGTGACTTGCTCGTTATTCAAGCTAAGCTCAATAAAGATCCAAATAGAGATATCGAGATTGAGATGAAAAGCTTGCTGGCTCGTAGTCAAGATCTTGGGCTGCAGCTGTCTGAGTTAATTGGTAATCTGTTATCACCTAGCCAGATGGCGGAGCTACTGGAAAGCGTCTTGGATGGGACGAAAGGCATTAAGCTTATTGCATTGGAATCGCTGCGTGCAGAACCGATTGAGGGCAATCCAGAAAATTCCGAATATTCGGGGTATTACTTGCACCCGGTTCGGCTTGAAATGACCGGTGACTTCTTCGCCATTCAAGCCTATTTGAACAAATTGGAAAACTTGCCAGTGAGATATTATTGGCGAAGCTTTCACTATCAAGTGGAAAAATACCCTCAGGCGAGAGTCGTGCTGGAGGTTTACACCCTAGGGACAAGACAGGAGTTTATCGGTGGTTAGGTATCTTGTGCTATCTCTAATGTTGTTCTGCAGTCCATCCTATGCGACTCAGGACCCCACCGCGCCGTTAGGTTGGACAAAGCCTTCTCAAACCAAAAGTGCGGGGCAAGTTCAGTATCGTTTGCCAACATTGCAAAGCATCGTTTGCCAGTCACCCAAAGAGTGTGTTGCGATTTTAAATGATGATGTGGTCAGTGTCGGAGAAACGATTCGAGGTTATAAAGTCACTCAAATTGATTCAGAAGTGGTGACGTTGAAGAGAGGCTCAAAGGTATGGAAATTAGAGCTTTTTAATCTGGATATAAAAGAATAATAGGGTTTGAATCAAATGCGCAAGATTGTAGTAGGAATTATCATTGCCTCGCTGATGGGGTGCTCGATGGGGCACAGGGATCCCGTTGAAGTCAAACAGACCTTAAATCAGTCCATCAATGAGGCGAATAGCCGTGCACTAGATGACCTTCCTCCCTCTGTTGAAGAAGATTTGATGCCAGAGCTAGAAACGAGTAATGCCAATACGAGCAACACGGTAAAGCGCTTTAGAATTAAAGCCAGTGGTGTTGAAGCAAGGCAGTTCTTTACCTCATTAATTAAGGGAACTGAGTTTAGTGTCGCGGTTCATCCCGATGTAACCGGCCGAATCACCTTGAATGTCAGTGATGTAACCTTGGATGACATCTTGATGATTGTGCAAGATATGTACGGTTATGATGTGATGAAAACAGGTAAAGTGATTCAAGTGTATCCAGCAGGTTTACGCACGGTGACCATTCCTGTTGATTACATTCAGTTCCAACGTTCAGGCCGCTCGTTGACCAGTATTGTCACGGGTTCAGTGACCTCAACCGGTTCAACCAGTTCTGGTGGTGATTCTGATTCCAATAATAGTTCCAGTAATAACAGTTCCAACAATGGAGATACCACAACGACTTCCAGTGGTGGTACTCGTATTGAAACCATCACTGAAAGCGATTTTTGGCCGCTCTTGCAACAGGCGGTCGCAAATCTGATTGGTTCTGGCAAGGGGCAAAGTGTAGTGGTCACGCCGCAAGCAGGTGTGATTACCGTTCGAGCTTTCCCTGATGAGATTCGTGAAGTAAGACAGTTCCTTGGCATTTCTCAGGAGCGTATGCAGCGCCAAGTGATTCTCGAAGCCAAGATCCTTGAAGTGACCTTGAGTGACGGCTATCAGCAGGGCATCAACTGGTCCAATATCTCGGCTTCAATTGGTAACTCAGGCAGTATTGTGGTGAATAGACCGGGCTCAACCGTTTTACCTGGTTTAGATGCCATTGGTTCACTGCTCGGTGGTCAAACGAACGTTACCATTTCTGACGGTAGTTTTGAGGCTGTGCTGAGTTTTATGTCGACGCAAGGCGATCTTAATGTGCTTTCCAGCCCACGAGTGACCGCTTCGAACAACCAGAAAGCGGTGATCAAAGTGGGTAGTGACCAATACTACGTAACGTCATTGTCTAGCAATGCGGGCAACGGGGAGAACTCCAATGCGGTGCCTGAAGTGACGTTAACACCATTCTTCTCTGGAATTTCGTTAGATGTGACGCCACAAATAGACGACAAAGGGAACGTCTTCCTGCATGTACACCCTGCGGTGATTGAGGTGGAGGAGGAAACCAAACAGTTGAACTTAGGTGGTGATTTCCAAAATATCACTCTGCCATTGGCGAAAAGCTCGATTCGTGAATCGGATTCTGTGATTCGTGCTCGTGATGGCGATGTGGTGGTGATTGGCGGTTTGATGAAATCGAACACCGTTGAACGTGTTTCGAAAGTGCCGTTTTTCGGTGATATTCCGGCCTTAGGTCATTTATTCCGTAATACCTCGAATTTAACTCAGAAAACTGAGTTAGTGATTTTACTCAAGCCGACGGTTGTTGGGGTGAATACTTGGCAAAAAGAATTGGAACGTTCACGTGACTTACTTCAGGAGTGGTTTCCTGACCAATAGTAGATAAACCATGTATTTACAGCATTTTGGTTTTCATACTCAGCCTTTTTCACAAACCCCAAATACGGAACTTTTTTTGGGGTTAGGGCCCCATTTTGAAGCTATTCAAACAGTGATGGCTGCGCTAGAAATGGGAGAAGGGATCGTCAAAGTGACGGGTGAAGTCGGCACAGGGAAAACCATGGTGTGTCGCATGTTGATCGACCAGTTGAGTGACAAAGTGAACTTGGTTTATTTACCCAATCCCGTCTTGAGTGGTCACGAGTTGCAAATGGCAATTGCACGAGAAATGGGTTTAAAGGTGTATGACTCCGTTAGCTTGGTGCCGCTGATTCAAGAATCACTCATTGGCATGCGACAGCGTGGCGTCAAAACAGTATTGCTGGTGGATGAAGCTCAAGCCTTACCACTTGAAGCGATGGAAGCACTACGTTTGTTTGGTAATTTAGAAACGGAACAGGAAAAGCTGTTACAGATGGTTTTATTTGGACAGCCGGAGCTCGACGAGCGTATCGCGCAACATGAATTGAGACAGTTTCGCCAGCGAATCACCTTCAGCTGTCAACTTAGGGCGTTAACCTTGGAAGAGGGCGTCGCGTTTATTGATAGCCGCCTAAGTAAAGCTGGAAGCGAGCGTGAATACCTCACGTTGGAACAAAAGAAAGCACTTTGGCGTGGCGCGGGTGGCATTCCTCGCTTAATTAATCAGTTGTGTCATAAGGCATTTTTGTTGGCCTACATGCAAAAGCAACATCAGGTGACCAATCATCATTTGTTTACCGCGATTCATGACACTTATGACGCTTGTAAACCGTTGTTTAAAAAACCAGTACTTTGGGGATGGAGAGCATCTTGAGTGAGATAAACAAAGCACTTGCGGAGTTAGCAAGTCAAAAAAAACAGCCTACTCAATTGCAAAGAGCAGTCTTGCCGAAAGTCTCATCGGCAAAACCCATTTTGTGGATAGCAACGGGTTTTGCTCTCAGTTTGGCGGTAGGCGGCTGGGCGATCACGCAATCTCAACCTGAGGTGCAGATCGTGCGTGCGCCCATCACGACGGTAACCACGGAGCAAGCAAACGAAGTGCCCCTTGCTTCTCCAACTCAAAAAGTCCTTTCTGCGACCTCTGAAAGTGTTGTGGTATCGCAGCCTGCAGTCTTCACCGATGTAACCACGAACTCGCCGAAAATGGCTGCCGAGAAAAGCGTCATACGCCCAGTGCCAACTAAAGTGACAACGACTTCGACTAAAGAATCGATCGTGGTCGCTAAAACGGATGTACCAGCCAAGCGTCAAACGACAGAATCCCATACTCATTCTTCATCGGCTGTGACTTCGGGAAACCAAGTATCTGCCCCTGTTTCTTCTGAGTCTGAAGGTATGGTGATTGAGCAGGTTGAACTGAGCAAAGAACAATTGGCAGAGAAAGCCATTGGCCGTGCAGAGAAAGCGCTGGATGCCAATAACTTACAAAATGCGCTTTCTGCTTACAGTGAAGCACTACGCCATACACCGAATAATGAAGTGGTGAGACAAAAACTTGCCGCGCTCTATTTTGGCAAAGGGGATAGCCGCAAAGCGTATGAACTGCTTCAGGCTGGCATTGCACTTGATCCTGAAGGTGAAACGTTGCGCATTGCTTTGAGCAAAATGTTGATTAAAGCCAATCAAAATGAAGCCGCACTTTCTCCTCTAGTGGCGATTTACGATCATTCTGGAAAAGAGTATCTCGCGATGCGAGCGGCTTTAGCGCAAAAACTGAAGAAAGACGATATTGCACTGGAAAGTTATCAGCGGCTCAGTCAAATGGACAGTGAGAATGCTCGATGGTGGCTTGGACTTGCCATCCAGCAAGAGCGCGCTTTGGACTTCAAATCGGCTCAAAACTCCTACCAAGCGGCCCTGTCGAAAGTGGGTATTTCCAACCAATCTCAACGTTTTATTAAAGATCGGCTCGCGCTGTTGCAGAATTTGGAGAGTGCACAATGAAAGTAAGATTAAGGAAGCGCCTTGGTGACCTGCTTGTTGAAGAGGGCATTATCAACGAAGCTCAACTTGATCAGGCGCTCGGCGCACAGCGTAGTAGTGGTCGTAAGCTTGGCGATACACTGATTGATTTGGGTTTCCTCAGCGAGCAACAGATGCTGGCTTTCCTTTCTCAACAGCTGGATTTACCGCTGATTGATTTGAATCGTGCGACTGTAGATACTGAGGCGGTACAGCTGTTATCCGAAGTACATGCTCGTCGCTTACGTGCCCTCGTCATCGGACGAAATGGTGACACATTGCGTATTGCGATGAGTGATCCAGCCGATTTGTTTGCACAAGAAGCACTGATTGGCCAGTTGGGCCAATACGGCATTGAATTTGTTATTGCGCCAGAGCGACAGTTGGTGGAAGGTTTTGACCGCTACTATCGTCGAACCAAAGAAATCGCCACTTTCGCAGAGCAGCTGCAAGCGGAGCACCAAGTCAACGATGCATTTGATTTCAACATCGAAGACAATGACAGCGACGAAGTGACGGTTGTAAAACTGATCAACTCTATGTTTGAAGATGCCATTCAAGTTGGTGCGTCGGATATCCACATTGAACCCGATGCGAAAGTACTGCGTTTACGCCAGCGTATTGATGGCGTATTGCATGAAACCTTGCTCAATGAAGTCAACATTGCGCCAGCGCTCGTGTTGCGTTTGAAGTTGATGGCGAACCTCGATATATCTGAAAAACGCTTGCCGCAAGATGGTCGTTTTAACATCCGCTCTAAAGGTCAGTCGGTTGATATCCGTATGTCGACCATGCCAGTTCAGTATGGTGAATCGGTGGTGATGCGTTTGTTAAACCAGTCATCAGGGGTGAGAAAATTGGAAGAATCTGGTTTGCCGGAGGATCTTCTACTTCGCTTGCGTCGTCAGCTTAAGCGTCCCCATGGCATGATCTTGGTAACGGGTCCAACAGGATCGGGAAAAACCACCACACTGTATGGCGCGTTAACAGAACTCAATCAACCGGGCAAGAAGATCATTACCGCCGAAGATCCGGTTGAATACCGCTTATCTCGAGTCAACCAAGTGCAGATCAATCCCAAGATCAATCTCGACTTCTCGACTGTGTTACGAACTTTTCTTCGTCAGGATCCTGATATTATTTTGATCGGTGAGATGCGTGACCATGAAACCGTCGAAATTGGTTTACGTGCCGCGTTAACGGGGCACTTAGTGTTAAGTACCTTACACACCAACGATGCGGTCGATAGTGCGCTGCGTATGATTGACATGGGTGCGCCTGGATATCTGGTTGCTAGTGCTGTGCGTGCAGTGGTGGCACAGCGATTAGTTCGCCGAGTGTGTCCGGATTGCAAAACGGAAGATCATGTGGGCGAGTCGCGCAAAGCGTGGTTGGCTCAGCGTTTCCCAAATCAAGTGGAAGCGGGCTTTGTGAAAGGACGCGGTTGCCAAAATTGTAACCTGACTGGGTATCGTGGTCGTATCGGTGTCTTTGAGATGCTTGAGTTAGAGCACGAGATGATGGACGCACTGCGAGCAAACGATGCGGTCGGTTTTGCGCACGCTGCTCGTCGCTCTCCAAACTACAAACCTCTGTTAGCGTCAGCGATGGAACTCGCACTTAAAGGGGTAGTGAGTTTGGATGAAGTGATGACTTTAGGTGAAGGTGACTCCTCCGGGGTTGCTGACGCCATTCTGATGTAAGGTGAAGCAATGGCCACCTTTCACTACCAAGGCAGAACCCTTGATGGCAACAAAACGAACGGGAAAATTGATGCCGTGACGTCAGAAGCAGCTGCCGAGCAGTTGATGAATCGAGGCATTATTCCGGTCTCGATCACCAAAGGTAAAACGAGTACCGAGCAGAGCTTTGATCTCAATGCGTTATTTTCGCCTGCGATCCCGTTAGAGATCTTGGTACTGTTTTGTCGACAGCTATACAGCTTGACTAAAGCGGGCGTTCCGTTACTGCGTGCAATGCGTGGTTTAGTGCAAAACTGTGAAAACAAGCAACTGAAAACCGCTCTTGAAGAAGTGGTGGGCGAGCTGACCAATGGTCGCAGTTTGTCGGCCTCGATGCAGCTGCATTCAAAAGTATTTAGCTCGCTGTTTGTATCGATGATCCATGTCGGCGAAAACACCGGTCGTCTTGATCAGGCCTTGTTGCAGCTGGCCAATTATTACGAGCAAGAGCTGGAAACGCGCAAACGGATTAAAACTGCGATGCGCTACCCTACATTCGTGATCAGTTTTATTGTTGTGGCGATGTTTATCCTCAATGTGAAAGTGATCCCGCAGTTTGCCTCTATGTTTAGCCGGTTTGGCGTAGACTTACCCTTGCCAACGAAAATTCTGATTGGTATGTCAGAGTTTTTTGTTAACTACTGGATGCTGTTGGCGGGGCTCATTGTTGGCCTTATCTTTGGCTTTAAAGCATGGGTTGCCACGGCGGATGGGCGCGAGCGTTGGGATCGATGGCGTCTAAAATTACCGGTGGTGGGTGGGGTGGTTAACCGTGCTCAGTTGTCTCGTTTCTCTCGTACCTTTGCGTTGATGCTTCAAGCGGGCGTTCCATTGAACCAATCGCTGTCGTTATCTGCAGAGGCAATGGGAAATCGCTATTTGGAACTTAAGATCCTCAAAATGAAAGCCGATATCGAGGCGGGTAGCCAAGTGTCGGTCACGGCGATCAATAGTGGCATTTTTACGCCGTTAGTGATTCAAATGATCTCCGTGGGTGAAGAAACGGGTCGTATTGATGAGCTCTTGATGGAAGTGGCGGATTTCTATGATCGTGAGGTGGATTACGATCTCAAAACCCTCACTGCTCGTATTGAGCCAATATTGTTGGTGATTGTAGCGGGGATGGTTCTGGTGCTTGCACTGGGTATCTTCCTTCCTATGTGGGGGATGCTTGACGTTATCAAGGGTTAAAAAGGATGGGGCGAGAGACAAATCGTGCAAGTTTGGTGTTTTGGCTGCTGTTGGTCGTCACACTGTTTGCGGTGTTTGCGCAGATTTGGCAGCCGGTAGAAAACGAAGCGTCAAAAGCCGCCTCGGAAGTGTCGGTTAAACGCATGCTGGAAAGAGCAAACCTCTATAAACAGGAATGGCTCTTGCAGGGAAAACCGAAACGATTAGAAATGGACGGGCAGCGGATTCCCATGTCGGCTTACGGATGGGTACCACTAAAAGATGAACATGGTCAGTTTCAATGCCAGAACTGGCTTGATTTGCACTTTCCTGAGCGTCGAATTCTGGAGTCTCAGTTACTCAGTATTGATGAACAAGAGATAAACGGTGCTTATCAGTGTCGATTTAATTATCAAGCTGATTTGTTGGTTGTGGTAACCCAACAACGTAAGGTTTTGAAAATTAGTGTCGAAAAGATGACAGAGTAATGTTTTTTGACGTGTTGTTCTATTTTGAAATGCAAAGATGGGTATAATACCCAAAACCTATAAGTAAAAGGTTGTGTATGAAACAAAAGCAAGATGGTTTTTCTTTGGTTGAACTGGTGGTGGTGATCGTCGTCGTTGGTTTATTGGCGGTTGCCGCGCTTCCTCGATTTTTGGATGTGACCGATGCAGCCAAAAAAGCCAGTATTGAAGGTGTCGCGGGTGGGTATGCGACTGGCGTGTTGTCTGCGCGTGCCCAGTGGGAAGCGGAAGCACGTCCTTCACGAAGCATCAGTAGCCAAGAGCAAAACACCGTAAACTATGATGGCGTCGACTTTTGGCTGACGCGTTCAAAAGATGACGCTAACACAGATACTGGTTTCCGTGATGGCTATCCGTGGGGCTTAGCTGGCGGCTTTTCCAGTTATCCTCCTGAGCTAACGAGTCAAATGTGTGTAGACTTAATGGAGAACTTGTTGCAAAACCCACCGAAGGTTGGCATTGCAGGTTCGGACACCACAAGTGCTAGTGGCTTCAAATATTCAGCATCTGCTGACTCAGCAAATGCCAAATGTACGTATATTCAACTTGACGGCAATACTCAGCATCAGTTTGAATATGAAGCGAAAAATGGTCGTGTGACCGTAACTTTGCAGTAACCCTGCACGATTGAAACATAGAGAGAGAAGACTATGAAAAGACAAGGCGGTTTCACCCTGATTGAGTTAGTTGTGGTGATTGTAATTCTCGGTATTTTGGCAGTAACAGCAGCTCCGCGTTTTCTAAATCTGCAAAACGATGCAAGAAAAGCATCGCTACAGGGTCTAAAAGGGGCAATAGATGGCGCTGCGGGTATCGTATATGGTCGTGCGGCTATTCTCGGTCTTGAAACTAAGGAAGTCGAAACATCTGTAGATGGTATTGCTACTATCTATGGTTATCCTATGGCGAAAGCAGGCGGTATTGATCAAGCCGTTGTCGGCTTTAGTTCTGATTGGACAAATCAAGTATCTGGTTCTCAAACTCTGATCACATTTAAGAATGCTAACTTAACTACTGCAGCACAGATTGTTGCCACAAAGTGCTACGTATCTTATACAGAGGCATCAGGCACTGCTGTGTCTGAAGCGCCATCGACAATTGTTACTACCGACGATTGTTAATACCGATAAGTGTTAATCTGCGTTAGTATTAATCAAGGGGCCGGTAAAATGACTGGCTCTTTTTGTCGATATTAAGGGTAGAGACTCAAGTATGCTTATAGCTCCGTGGAACAAGAACTGCAGGGGCTTTACTATGATCGAACTAATCGTCGTGATCGTGTTGATCAGTATCGTCTCCGCATACGCTGCCAGTCGCTATATTGGTACCGGCAGTTTTTCTGCGTATGCCGCGCAAGAGCAGGCGATTTCGATCATTCGCCAGCTGCAAGTCTATCGTATGCAATCCAATACCACAGGCACTTACAACTTGAGTTTTGAACTTACCGCCAGCGGTGGCTGTTTAGGCTCCAGTGCAGGTTGTGATGTTGCCACCACGCCTCAAGCTGCGCAATCTCGCAGCGATGTGATGCGACTTGAAGGTGTTTCCGTCTCCTCAACAATCTCTCCTATCCGCTTCGATTTGCGTGGTAATCCATTGCAAACAGACGGTTCTGCTCTTAATAGTGTCACTATTACTTTTTCCGCTTCCGGGGAAAGTGCATCGGTTTGTATCAATAGCCAAGGCTATGTCAGTGGCGGGAGCTGCTGATGAAAAAACACCTAGGCATGACTCTGATAGAAAGCATCGTTGCCATGGTGCTGATCGCGGTTGCCATGGTCACTCTCACGAGCTTGTTGTTCCCCAATGTCAAAAACTCTGCCGCCCCTCACTACCAAACGCGCGCCATTGCCTTAGGGCAAGGCTTTATGAGCCAGATTTTGGCTCGAGGCTTTGATCACAATAGTAATTTTGATGGGGGAGGTTCTCGTTGTGGTGAGAATGGCTCCTCTTGTACCGCCGCCGGTAGCTTGGGTGCCGAAGAGATCCAGGTTGCAGAGTATAATGATGTCGATGATTATATCGGCTGTTGGTACACCGCTAACACCCAATCTCAGTGCCCAGTTGGCACCATTCAGAAATCACTCGCGGATGTGTTTGGCAGCGCCATTGATAGTGAGTACCCCAATTTCCGAGTGGAAGTGAATGTCTTCTACGATGCAGACATGGATGGTGTAGATGATGGTTCGATCAGCACATTAAAACGTATCGAAATGCAGATCTATGCCGGGCAATATGGTCCATATCCTCTTGTGGCTTATAAGGGGAACTATTGATGAAATCTCGGGGTTTTACCTTAGTCGAAATGGTGCTGACTTTAATTGTCGGTAGTATTCTGGTGCTTGGCATTGCGGGCTTTGTTGAGTTGGGAACCAAAGGCTATGCGGATTCTGTAGACAGGCAGCGCATTCAGACCCAAGCGCAATTTGTCCTAGAGAAAATTTCACGCGAGTTCCGTCATGCTGTGCCAAACAGTTTCAGCAACGAAAATGGCTGCTTATCCTTTTATCCAATTGTCTATTCGGGTTTTTATGCGGTGGAAGGAAACGATATTCGTTTTTTGATTGGTAACCCAAATGTCTCTGCTCAGTTGCTGTCCACGTTAAAGTTGACGATAAATCCTAGTCGTCAGCAAGACCTGCTCTCCGATGCTTTTGATTTGTCTGCGGTAGAGACCAGTGCTAGTTATTACTCACTAACGAATCAAGTTGCTAACTTGAAGAGTAACTCCATAAACCATCGACACTATATTTATAATGCAGTAGAGCCAGTGGAGTACTGTTTTAGTGCAGAGCGAATTACACGAAATGGTGTGCAAGTGGCCGACAATGTTTCAGCTGCCACGTTTCAATATCTGGAACCGACTCTGCAGCGGGGTGGGTTAGTGCATATCAAACTGACGTTTACGCAAAATGGTGAAACCAGTCATTACCAACAAGATGTGCAGGTGCTCAATGTTCCCTAATCGACGTAAGCAACAAGGAAACATGCTGGTGGTCACCATCTTCGTCATTGTGGTGATGGGTTTTCTCGCCTCGTCATTGACACGGATTAACTGGTCTAACAGCGACAATTTAACCCGAGAACAGTTGGGCACACAGGCATGGTTAATGGCGCATTCCGCCAATGAATGGGCGTTAACTAAGCTCTACCCGCCTGGCGAATCAGCCTCGGTATCAAGCGCGTGCGCTACCATTCAAGGTGACACGCCAAGTGTCAGCGTCAATAGCCCTTGTCGTCGTCCACAAATGACTTGCCAGTCGATAGGACAGTTACAAGGCGAAACTTTCTATCGGGTGGAAGCGATCGCGGTTTGTGGTAGCGGTATAGTGGAAGTTGAACGTCGGCAAGAAGTGTGGGTGAAGGAGTAGCAGATGATAAAACTAAATGAACTTCTGTCTTTTCTGATGGTTTTGTTATTCGCGTTATTTTCTCACTTCTCATCGGCATGTATTGTTGATCCAAGTGAACCAATAAAAATGACTTTTTCGATTGTGAATGCGACGGGAAAAGAAACATTATTTGGTTCGAAAAGTCCTTCAGATTCCGATGATTTAGTTCCCATTTGGACGGACAATATTCAAGTTAATGGTGCTTTTATTCAGGACCTAAATAACATCGCTCTTGGAGAGAACTATAAAGTTGAGTTGATCTTTACGCCAGGCCAAGGTAACAAATCTGGCAATCTAGCCTATTACCTCAGTGATTACTCAGGAAATAATTTTCAATTCATTGGTAATTATCCTGCTGACTTAAAAGGGATTCACCCGACTCAGGTGTTACTGGTGGCAGGCGGTGTTGTTGATGTGGCTTGTAGTGGTAATATTACCCCTCCAGACATCCAGCCTCAGTTCCCAGAAATCTGTGATTTGTTCCCTGAGCCCGCACAAAGTTGGAGCATTTCTTCAACAGGTCCTTATGCTGCATACGGTGCTAGTTTTCTTAATGTTAACAATGGAGACACTGCGCGTATACGTGGTTGGTCAAATGCCTATCGACAACAAAACTTAATTACGAAACCAACAGACTGGGGAAATAAAACGTTATTGAAAACAGGGTTTGATTCAGCAACAGATCCTTGGCAAATCTATACCCATAACGTTTGTGATTCAGCAGGATGTGAAGTGGGGAATGCGGATGGACTAATTAGAGAAAGAAAAGCAAAGGAACCTAATGTTGTGATTTTTAAAAAATCAAATGCAATATTGGATATTAATGGTTCAAACTTTTCATCCGTTTGTACTTCCAACCCTACTCTGTGTAAACACTCTGTGTCTGGTAACAAAACCAATATAGAAATAGTAGGCAATTTGAAATCTCTCAATGTTTCTATGTATGGAGGAGCAACTTCTGAGCTTGTAGTGACATTTGCTAATAATATTCATATAGAGTCGATGACGATAGGCGGTTCAATTCCTATCTCAACTTATTTCCGGCCGAGCTCTCTAGTGACTTTTGGAACAGTCACCTACAGTGATGGAAATTTAAAACTTATTTTTGGGCATCAATCGCTCATAAATGTTAAAACTAAGTTTGAGTTAAACAATCCATTTGCATTTGAGTTTCAGCCAGGAGCTCAAGACGTTATTTTTTACGGCCCAGAAGCGGAGTTTGTCTTCCTAACCAATAATGCCACGTTTCCAGGAAGCATTTTGGGAAAAACGGTCTCTTTTGAAAACCCCATTACTATTCTCGGCTCTGTTACGGCTCATACTTTAACGATGAAAAATGGCGTGGTAATAAACAGACCGGGTGGTAATGATTGTACACAACCGACGAATAATTACACCCTAGAACTTACGCCAAGCAGTGATATAGGGTTGACCTGCGAAACCCTAACCCCAACGGTACGTGTGCTTAACAATGGTGTTTTAGCCACCGATTTCACTGGTTCAGTAACGGTGCGTATCGATGGTGTAGACCAGCAATTAGAACCCACTAATGGCGTTTTATCACAAACACTCGCCCTAAGTGCAATGCAAACGAAAACCGTTTCGGTTGAAGCCTACATTAATGGTGACCAGGCTAATACAACGGTAACAGGACAATATCAGTTTGTCCCCTTTAAGTTTGCCATAGACGATCAATATGTGATTGCGGCTAAACCCCAACCTGTCAACGCGAAAGTCTTAGCTTGCAATGCTGGAGAGGTCGTTGATATTGGCTATAACGGTACAATCAATCCTACCTCTACTCTTGAACAGCCCAACCCCGGTGTAGGGGCACTGGATTACACACCAATATTTGCCGCAGGTGTCAGTAATACTGATTTAACCTTTAGTGATTCTGGTGTGATGCGGGTACAACTGGAGGATGGGAACTTTGATTGCACGGGCGTGCAAGGGTGTCCAATAGAAGGTTCAGGGATCCTCAAAGGCCAGTTCCATGTCTATTCCCGTCCGTGGACGTTTGCCATCTGCAGCGGTGAAAATCCAGCGTTGCCCATGGATGGCACTTCATCCTCTGGGACTAAATTCAAAGTGGCTTCTGAGCCATTTGACCTTCACGTAAAACCCATTGTTTGGCAGAGCGGCGGCGCGGTAACGGGCGCAATAGAAACAAGTGGTTACTGTACTCCTACGGTTGCTATTACCCAAAATTTCTTTGCCAGCACGGCCCCTAGCGCTGTCGTTGAGATGAGCAGTGCTTTGCACTCTCCTTCAGGGGGGAGCACTAGTGTATTACTTAGAGGTACTCTCACCAAAACGCACAACAGTGGCAGCGGCAGTGGTACAAATCAACACTATGATTTCACTCAGCTCTATTGGGACGAAGTGGGTAGCTTGAAAGTGACGGCAGATGCACAGGCCGATTATCTGCAAAGGGATATTAACTTGGGCTATCGTAATATCGGCCGTTTTGTGCCTGAGAAATTGGTATTAGCGAGCAATAGTTGGACGTATGCCACCGGACATTCGGCATTCGCGTACATGAACCAACCCATTGAACATGCTTTTCGTGTTGAGGCACACAATGCCTCAGATCAAGTGACGCAGAATTATGGCTTGTTCGATGCAGCGTATGTCTCAACCGTCTCTTATTTCAATGTTGATGAGTTGCACAATGAAATCGATGATCGCGTGAAAGATTACTCGACGTTAACTTGGCAGCAACCTGCTTGGTCTTTAGTTGGCTTAAACGTTACTTTGCCTGACTTTGCGTTTGTAAAAAAAGCCACTTCATCTGTGCCTTACACCTCAGAGCCTGATGGGCCCTTTACGCAAGGTTTTGGCTTGTGGAGCAGTACAGTGGTGGATGGCGTTGATTTCGAGAGCAAAGAGTTGGAAGTGCATGACAGTGGTGTCATCGTCAAGTCGGGCAAAGCATTCATCAATCAGCCAGTCTTCCGCTATGGACGCATGCGCTTGCAAGACGTGGGTGGCCATACTGGTAACAAGATTAACGTACCACTGAAGGTTGAATTCTGGGATGGCAACCAGTTTGTCACCAACGGGGACGATTCTGGCAGTGACTTCGATGGCGTGAAGTTCTGTCGTCAGGTGATTTGGCACAGTACAGCGCAAACCACCAGCAATGCTTCGCTCAGTGGCAGCGGGACGGTCTCGGCAGGCACTGCTGAGCAACTTTTTGCGCAACAATCGCCAACCGACATCAATAATGAAATACGTGAACAAGTGCGTTTTTGGTTACGTGTCAGTGACACCGCCTTACAAAAGGTTGATGATATTAACGACAACAATATTCAATGTAATGGAGTGGGTGCTCGCCCTTGGTTACGCTTCAATTGGCGCAACAAAGGTGATGAAGATCCTTCCGCAGTCGTTACTTTCGGGATTAACCGTGGCAACGACCGGGTTATTTACAAAGGTGAATCTGGCTTAACGGGCCAATAAACAGTGTGGATTTTTTGCGCTAAGTAAGGAATCTGTCAGAAATTGGGGCTTTGAGCCCATGTTTATACTCCAATGCCTTGCTGTCACAGCAAGGCGTTGGTACATTTAGGACAATTTTTATCTTCTATTTTCTTGCAGGATGAGCGAAGAATATGTTTAAAAAACTTCGTGGCATGTTTTCCAACGACCTATCGATCGATTTAGGTACCGCCAATACTCTTATTTATGTGAAAGGCCAAGGCATTGTGCTTGATGAGCCTTCAGTGGTTGCAATCCGTCAGGATCGTGCGGGTTCAGCGAAAAGCGTCGCAGCTGTTGGTCACGCAGCAAAACAAATGCTTGGTCGTACTCCAGGTAATATTTCGGCTATTCGTCCAATGAAAGATGGTGTGATCGCCGATTTCAACGTGACTGAAAAAATGCTTCAGCACTTTATTAAGCAAGTGCACGACAACAGCATTCTCAAGCCAAGCCCACGTGTTCTAGTGTGTGTGCCTTGCGGTTCAACGCAAGTTGAGCGTCGCGCAATTCGTGAATCTGCGTTGGGCGCAGGTGCTCGTGAAGTCTTTCTGATTGATGAACCAATGGCGGCGGCAATCGGTGCGGGTCTGCGTGTTTCAGAACCAACCGGTTCGATGGTGGTCGACATCGGTGGTGGTACTACAGAAGTGGCGGTCATCTCGCTAAACGGTGTCGTTTATTCTTCTTCTGTGCGTATCGGCGGCGACCGTTTCGATGAAGCGATCATCAACTACGTGCGTCGTAACTACGGCAGCTTAATTGGTGAAGCGACGGCAGAGAAAATCAAGCATGAAATTGGTTCTGCTTACCCAGGTGATGAAGTACATGAGATTGAAGTTCGTGGTCGTAACCTTGCTGAAGGTGTGCCACGTAGCTTTACGCTCAACTCGAATGAGATTCTAGAAGCGTTGCAAGAGCCGCTATCAGGCATTGTCTCAGCAGTGATGGTTGCGCTAGAACAGTGTCCGCCAGAGCTGGCTTCTGACATCTCAGAGAATGGCATGGTACTCACTGGTGGTGGCGCACTACTGAAAGATCTTGACCGTCTACTGACCGAAGAAACCGGCATTCCTGTGGTGATCGCAGAAGATCCACTAACGTGTGTGGCTCGTGGCGGCGGTAAAGCACTTGAAATGATCGACATGCATGGTGGCGATCTATTCTCTGAAGAATAATGGTGATGGCTAAGTGAGTGATCACTTAGCCTTCAAACCTAAGGTTCTAAAACAAAATGAAGCCAATTTTTGGTAGAGGCCCTTCTCTACAGTTGCGTCTTTTTTTTGCTGTCATAGCATCAGCCAGCCTTATGCTGGCTGATGGTCGCTTAGATGCTTTCTCTGGTGTTCGATATTTCCTCAATAGCTTAGTCGCCCCGATTCAATATACTGCTAATTTACCACGCAGCATGTTTGATGGCGTCTATGAGCGTTTTAGTACCCGTCAGTCTCTGCTCGAGGGGAACCAAAATCTCAAGCGAGAAGTATTGAGGCTGAGAAGCGATCTGCTGCTACTGGAACAGTACAAAGAAGAAAACCAGCGCCTGCGCAAGCTCCTTGGCTCTTCGTTTGTGCGTGATGAAAAGAAAATGGTTGCCGAAGTGATGGCGGTCGACACCTCACCTTATCGTCATCAAGTCGTGATCGATAAAGGTGGCATTGACGGTGTCTACATTGGCCAACCGGTGCTCAATGAGAAAGGCATTGTGGGCCAGATTACCTTCGTCGCGGCGCACAATAGCCGAGTATTACTATTGAGTGATGCGAAAAACGCGATTCCAGTGCAAGTGGTGCGCAATGATATTCGTGTGATCGCCTCTGGCAATGGCAGCATTGATGAGATCCAGTTAGAGCATATCCCAACCAGTACCGATATTCAGGTCGATGATCTGCTGGTGACTTCTGGCTTGGGTGGTGTTTACCCAGAAGGGTATCCTGTTGCCTATGTTACTTCGGTAGAGCACGATACCCGACGCGAGTTTGCCGCGATTAAAGCCAAACCCGTAGTGGAGTTTGATCGCTTACGTTACCTCTTATTGGTATGGCCAAACGAAGATAGACAACATAAAGTGCTGAATGCCAACGTAGAAGAAGAGGCGACGCAAGAGGTGAAGGATGGCGAATAGCGTATTGCGTAGCAAGATTGTCATCGGGGTAAGTTTTTTTATTGCTCTGGTGCTACAAACCATTCCTTGGCCGGGGGCGTTAGATCTTTTCCGTCCGGCTTGGCTACTGTTGGTCACTTGCTATTGGGTGCTGGCTTTGCCTCATCGAGTCAACGTGGGCAGCGCGTTGGTGGTGGGCCTGTTGTGGGATCTCTTGATCGGCTCAACACTAGGTATTCGAGGTATGATGATGTCCATCGTCATCTATTTGGTTGCCCTCAATTTTCTGGTCATCCGAAATATGGCGCTTTGGCAGCAGGCCTTATTGATTGCCTTCTTGAGCGCACTGCTTGAAGTGTTTATTTTCTGTGGTGAATATTTGATCCAGGACGTAGTATTCAACCCATTATCGCTATGGACCGCGGTAATTAACTGTATACTTTGGCCATGGGTGTTTTTACTGTTACGACGTGTCCGTCGTCACTGGCATGTAAGGTAAACGATGTACAAGCTAGTCTTGGCCTCAGGTTCACCGAGGCGGAAAGAGTTGCTCGGCCAACTCGGTTTTGTATTTGATGTCGTGTTGCCTGATATTGAAGAGTGCAAAGCGCAGCATGAATCTGCGCAACAATATGTGCTGCGCCTTTCTCAACAAAAAGCACAAGCAGGTTTGCAACTAACAACGGCAGAAGCCGTTGTTGTTGGTTCTGACACTGTTGTTGTGTGCGATGAGCATGTACTGGAAAAGCCGCACAATTTTGCCGATGCACAGCGAATGCTGAAGCAGCTTTCTAACCGTCGTCACCAAGTGATGACCGCAGTGACGGTGGTCAGTGCAGAAAAACAACGTTCTATCGTCGTTACGACGGATGTGTGGTTCAAAGAGCTGACTGATAAAGAAATCGAACTATATTGGCAGTCAGGCGAGCCATGCGATAAAGCTGGCAGTTATGGAATTCAAGGTTTGGGTGGACGTTTTGTTACCCGTATTGAGGGCAGCTATTTTGCTGTCGTAGGACTCCCTTTGTATGAAACAGACCAACTGCTGCACGAATTTATATAATTTTAAAGATTGAGGTGTGCACATGAGTGCAGAGTTGCTGCTGAACGTGACCCCGAGTGAAACTCGTGTGGCCATGATAGAAGGTGGAGTCTTACAAGAAGTCCATATTGAACGTGAAGCCCGTCGTGGTATTGTCGGAAATATTTACAAAGGCAAAGTGAGCCGAGTACTGCCAGGTATGCAGGCTGCTTTTGTGGATATTGGTTTGGATAAAGCCGCCTTCCTCCATGCATCCGATATTGTTCCTCACACAGAATGTGTTGCAGAAAACGAGAAACAGCAGTTTCAAGTTCGCGATATTTCAGAATTAGTCCGCCAAGGCCAAGACATTGTAGTGCAAGTGGTTAAAGATCCACTGGGCACCAAAGGTGCGCGCCTGACGACCGACATTACACTGCCTTCTCGATATCTCGTTTTCATGCCGGGCGCGAGCCATGTCGGGGTTTCGCAACGAATTGAAAGTGAATCGGAGCGTGAACGCCTCAAGAAGATCGTTTCTCACTACTGTGACGAGCACGGTGGTTTTATTATTCGCACTGCCGCGGAAGGGGCTGATGCGAAGGAGCTCTCTCAAGATGCCGCGTTTTTAAAACGTTTATGGCTTAAAGTGATGGAGCGCAGGGCTAAGTACAAAACGCGTTCAACCTTGTACGGTGAATTGGGATTAGCGCAGCGTATTCTTCGTGATTTCGTTGGGACTGAGCTGGATAAGATTTTGGTCGACTCTCGTCAAGAGTTTGAAAATCTGAAAGAGTTTACCTCTGAGTATGTACCTGAGCTAACGGCAAAATTGGAACTCTATGAAGGAGACAAACCAATTTTCGATATGTACGACACCGAGAATGAAATTCAACGTTCGTTAGAGCGCAAAGTGGAACTCAAATCGGGCGGTTACCTGATCATTGATCAAACCGAAGCGATGACCACGGTGGACATTAATACCGGCGCATTCGTTGGTCGTCGTAACTTGGAAGAAACCATCTTCAATACCAATATTGAAGCCACTCAAGCGATTGCTCGTCAGCTACGTTTACGCAACTTAGGCGGTATCATCATTATCGACTTTATTGATATGTCGTCAGATGAGCACCGTAAGCGTGTACTCACTTCATTGGACAATGCGCTGAGCAAAGATCGTGTGAAAACCAACATCAACGGCTTTACTCAGCTGGGGCTAGTGGAGATGACGCGTAAACGCACCCGCGAAAGCATTGAACACATTCTCTGCTCGAGTTGTCCAACGTGTGAAGGGCGTGGTAGCGTCAAAACGGTGGAAACCGTGTGCTATGAAATTCTGCGTGAAATCACCCGAGTCAACCGAGCTTACGATGCGGATAAGTTTGTTGTGTATGCTTCGCCAGCGGTGGCAGATGCGTTGCATGGCGATGAATCACATGCTTTGGCAGAGTTGGAAGTTTTTATTGGTAAGCAAGTGCGTATTCAAGCTGAGCATCTTTACATTCAAGAGCAGTTTGATGTCGTGATGATGTAATGGATAGTTTGTGATTTCTGGTTTTACCCTATTTTGGCGGGCGGTGCTGTGGTTGTTAGTGACCCTGTTATTATTGCTCGCCATCTTGGTCACTGGGCTACGCATTGCGTTGCCGCAGATGAACCATTTTCAAAATGAAATCAAAACCTGGGTCAAGCAAGGCACCGGGTTGGATGTCTCTATCTCTAGCGTGGCGGGATCATGGCGAAATAGCCATCCTTCTGTCGCTTTGCAGGGCTTTGAAGCGTATTTGCCTGGGGATAAAAAAATCAATATTTCGGTGGACGAAGTTCAGATTGAATTTGATTTACTAGAATCTATTTTTCGTCTGCAACCGGTCATTGCCAATCTCGACATGCGCGGCTTGGCTTTGGATGTCCGCGCCATTGAATGGGTCTCTACTGAAGGGCCTCCGACTCGCGAAACCGCTTCTGAATCGCAAGAATCCTCGAACCTGATTAAGCAACTCGATAACTTGTTGCTGCGTCAGTTGGACGAGTTCTCTATTACTCAATCGAAGATATGGTATCAGTCCGTTTCGGGAGAAAATCGCCGCCTTGATATCGATCGTTTACGTTGGCGTAATCAAGGTGCTCATCATTTAGCGGAAGGGGTGGTGAGTGTCGCGGGCACCAATCTTAATGCGCTGTTAGTGAGCGCTAACTTTGTTGACCATGGCTCACTTTTGGATGTGAGTGGCGAATTTTACGTCAATGCGGAAGAAATTGCCGTCAGACAATGGCTCACTCGCTATGTGAAGAAAGAGACTGGCATCGAGTCAGGAAAAATCAGCCTAAAGTCTTGGTTGACCTTACAGCACTCACAACCTCGTTACGCCTTTGTGGAGCTTTTACCATCTGAGCTCATTTGGACGGAAAATGGGCGTCATGAGCTAACATTGGAATCGGGCGTTTTAAAACTCTCCCCTGATGCCGAAGGTTGGAAAGTCAGTGGGCATTCACTGACGTTGCGCACCGATGACATGGATTGGCCTGAACTGGATGTGGCTTTTGATTGGCAACCACAGGGTTGGAAGTTGAATCTTTCCCAGTTAAGTCTCGAGGCATTGATGCCGTTGGTCAAATTGCTTCCGGAATCGAATCAAACAAGTGATGTGCTGCAGCAACTGCGCCCGAATGGTGTGATTGAAGATATTCGTGTTGCGATGTCTGGTAGCGACCTAGGGACATTACGTTATTCAGCAGACATTGATGCCTTAGCCATGCAGCAGTGGGAGTTGCTACCGGGTTTTCATCATGTGTCGGGTTCACTCTTTGGTAGTCTCAATCAAGCGAAAGCCTCTATTTCTGTGATTGATGATGAATTTCCTTATGGAGAGGTGTTTCAGGCCCCGCTTAACATCAAGCAAGGGCTGGTGGATATTGTTTGGCAGAACGATCAAAATGGCTGGCGATTGTGGTCTGATAAAATCACCGCAGCGACGCCCGATCTGCAGGTGCTGGGGGCGTTTCGTCTCGATTTCCCGAAAGATAAGAGCCCATTTTTGTCTTTCTATGCCGAAGCTGATGCTTACAACGTAGGGGAAACGTGGCGCTATCTGCCAACCTTGGCGCTCGGACGAGAACTGACCGATTACCTTTCGACGGCCATTCAAGGTGGTAAAGTCAACACAGCAAAGCTGCTGTGGTATGGCGAATTAGCGCAATTTCCTTATGGAAAAAATGATGGCATGTTCCAAGCGTGGGTAGGTTTAAAACAAGGTAAGTTCAGCTTTGATACCGCTTGGCCTCCGATTACCGATTTGCAGTTGGATCTTTTGTTCCAAAACGATGCTATGTATTTGGATTCCAAGTCCGCCACCTTAAAAGACGTCAAAGCGAGCCGAATTACAGGGCGAATCCCCGAACTGGCAGAAGGGGGGCACATCGAAATCGAAGCTAAGGCGACGGCTGCGGGCAATGCCGTGCGTGACTACATGACCGCCACGCCGCTGGTGGATTCAGTTGGCGCCGCGTTAACGGCTTTGCAAGTTCGTGGGCCAGTGAAGTCAGAGTTTCAGCTCAATATTCCGTTTACCAGTGACAAAGAGCCGCGAGCGTGGGGATATGCGGAGTTAAAGGGCAACCGAGTTGACATTGATGCGCCGCCGATGAGGCTGGAAAAAGTGACAGGACGAATTGAGTTCGATAATGATGTGGTGAAAGCCTCTGGACTCTCTGCTCGCCTGTTAAAACAGCCGATTGCCATCGATTTTGCTGGGGAAAGCGCGGCAAACGGTTATAACGTGGTGATCAATACTCTGGCGGATTGGGATGTGAAACCTTTGGTTCCTTATGTGGGCGAGCAATGGCTTGGTCGCTTATCGGGACATGCCCCTTGGAGTATGGATATCGATCTGCAGTTGAATGATGTCGGTTTCACCTATCAAGTCGATCTGAACGCTAAGTTAAACGACATTGCCAGCCAGTACCCTTACCCACTTGATAAGCGTGTTGGTGAAGCGTGGCAGGCGCGTATGCAAGCATCAGGAAATCAAGAGTCGATCACGGCACGTCTGCAAATGCCCAATGCCAAGTATCAAACAGAAATTGATATTACGGGTAAAGTGCCCGTATTAAGTGCAACCAATCTCGTGCTGGGTAGTGGTGGGTTTAAAATCAGTCCGGTGGTGGGGCATCATGCTTTAATTCGCACTGATTATTTCGATCTTGACCAATGGCTCTCGGTTTTGAGCGCGCCAAAAGTTGCGGAAAAGTCGACTCTGGCGCAAATGAATACACCAGAGGTTCCGCTTCCAACGCGTGTCAAAGTGGAAACGCCAACCTTGGTGTTGGCCGGTATCGAGTTTCATGATGTGGATTTCTCGGCACGGAAGAAAAATCTCAATTGGCAGTTCAACCTTAAAAGCCAAGAAGCCGTAGGACAGGCTAACTACCTTGAACCTTACGACTTAGCGGTATCATTAGAGCGCTTGCATCTCTATGTCCCGGGTTTGGATGAGAAGAAAGCGCAAGGTGAGTCTTTGTTAACTGCCGAAAGCGCTGAAGCGCCATTGATCAGTCAGTTTGATCGCGATTTTCATCAGCTGATGCCAAATCTCACCTTGAACATTGATGATTTTTGGCTTCAGGGCTACAAAGTGGGTCATGTGAACATCGATTTGCAACGCCAAGGTAAAGCTTTGGTGTGGAAAAATATTTCGCTGGTCAGTGGTTCAAACCGCGTTGATGTTAATGGGAGTTGGAAGCTGGACAGAGAAACTAGCCAGTCGAAGATGAACCTAAAAATTAAGAGTGACAACAACAGTGACTTGATGGAGCGTTTTGGTATCACGTCAGGGATCCAAAAAGCGCCGTTTGAAATTACCTCACAAGTGACTTGGGATGGGGCGCCTTGGTCGATGCGGGTAAATACGCTTGATGGTGATGTGCAAACCGAATTTGGCAAAGGCATCATTACTGACGTGAGCGGCGCGGCTCGTTTGTTGGGGCTATTTAGTCTCGATTCCATCATTCGTAAAATGCAGCTCGATTTTACCGATGTGTTTGATAAAGGTATGGCCTTTAACTCCATCAAAGGCACGGGCAAGATCCAAGATGGCGTGTTTGTCACCAACGATATTGAAATGGATGCGTTGGCTGGGGCGATGAAAATTCGCGGGCTTGCCAACATGGTGACACGTACAGTTGACGCGGAAGTGCAGTTTACCCCAGATATTACCTCTGGTATCCCGATGTTGACGGCGTTTGCGGTCGCGCCACAAACGGCACTCTACGTGTTGGCGATTTCCACCGTGATTTCGCCAGTTGTGGAAGTGTTTACCCAAGTTAACTATTCGGTTAAAGGGCCGCTTGACTCGCCAACGGTCAGTGAAATTTCGCGTAGTCGCGGTGAGTTCGAGTTACCGGAAAAACTGCGTAAAGAAGCGCAAGAATAAGGAGCGAATGATGGAAAGGATCGCCATTATTCAAATGACATCCTCGGCCAACCCTGATGAGAATGTGGCCTATATTGAACATTGGGCGGAGCAAGCCTCGCGACAGGGTGCAGAGTTGGTTGTTACGCCAGAAAATGCCTTGGTGTTTGGTGGACGTGATGATTATCACCGCCATGCAGAGCGTTTAGGTGAGGGGCCGTTGCAACACGCGATGAGTAACCTTGCCAAACGACTTGGGCTTACCTTAGTAGTCGGCAGTATGCCGATTCGTGATGGTGAATCGGTCACCACGACTTTAGTGGTGTTTGGCCCCGATGGCGTCAGGATCGGGGAGTACAGCAAGCTACATATGTTTGATGTTGATGTGGCCGATGGTCATGGTCGCTACCGAGAATCTGACAGTTTCAAAGCGGGTAACCAAGTTTGCTTAGTCGAGAGCTCTGTAGGGTGTTTAGGACTCAGTATCTGCTATGATCTGCGTTTTCCTGCGTTGTACCAGCAGTTGCGTCAACGAGGTGCAGAGATCCTCTTAGTTCCAGCTGCCTTTACGGCGGTCACTGGGCTGGCGCATTGGGAAGTATTGCTGCGTGCTAGAGCGATAGAAACACAATCGTGGGTGCTCGCAGCTGGGCAAGGTGGACATCACTCAGCACAACGAGAAACATGGGGTCACTCGATGGTGATTGATCCTTGGGGAAAAGTGGTCGCACAATTACCGCAACAGGGCGATCTTCTGATTGCGGATATCGACTTAAGTGCTTGCGAGTCGATTCGTGGCAAAATGCCAGTGGCGCAACACAGTCGCTTTACCCCATTATTAGATAACGAAAGATAAGATAACAAGGCAGAGCCAAGCTTATGAGCATAAATCAGATTGAAGAAGCGCTATTAGCACCTGGGGGTCTGACGGCAGACGATATTGCCGCCACGTTAGGCAGTATTGCAACGCGCCAAATTGACTATGCCGATATCTATTTTCAATCCAGTTGGCATGAGTCACTGGTACTAGAAGACAGCATTATTAAAGACGGCTCGTTTAACATCGATTGTGGTGTCGGCGTGCGCGCTGTAACGGGTGAAAAAACCGGTTTCGCCTACTCTGACCAAATCCAATTGGAAGGATTGAAACAAAGTGCCATTGCCGCGCGTGGTATTGCTCAGCAAGGGAAAAATGCTCAAGTTCAAGCGTTTAAATGCAGCGATAACCAGAGTTACTATGCGGCGATTAATCCGCTGGCCGTCTGGGAGAAACAGCAAAAGACTGAACTGCTTAAATCACTGGATGCTTATATCCGTACTAAAGAGCCGCTGATTAAAGAGGTGTCGATTAGCCTCAGTGGTGTGCACGAGCAAATGCTGGTGGCCGCGACCGATGGTACGTACGCGGGAGATATTCGTCCTTTGGTTCGTCTTTCAATCAGCGTATTGGCGGAAAAAGGTGAGCGACGTGAGCGTGGCAGTGCGGGCGGTGGTGGCCGTTTTGGCTATGATTTTTTCCTTGGCGATGAAAATGGAGCACAGCGCGCGTTCCATTTTGCCGATGAAGCAATTCGCATGGCGTTGGTTAACTTGGAAGCCGATGCCGCGCCTGCGGGCAGTATGCCAGTGGTTCTCGGTTCTGGTTGGCCGGGCGTTCTGCTGCATGAAGCGGTTGGTCATGGTTTGGAAGGCGATTTCAACCGTAAAGGATCTTCGGTCTTCTCTGGCAAAGTGGGTCAGCAAGTGACTTCTTCGTTGTGTACCATTGTTGATGATGGCACCTTGAAAGATTTACGTGGTTCGCTCAACGTCGATGACGAAGGGGTGAATGGCCAGTACAACACGCTGATCGAAAATGGTGTGTTGAAAGGTTACATGCAAGATAAGCTCAACGCGCGTTTGATGGGGGTTAACCCAACGGGTAATGGCCGCCGTGAATCGTACGCGCATTTACCGATGCCGCGCATGACCAATACCTATATGTTGCCAGGTCAGCATACCCCAGAAGAGATCATATCGACGGTGAAGAAAGGCTTGTACGCGCCAAACTTTGGTGGCGGTCAGGTGGACATTACTTCCGGTAAATTTGTGTTCTCGACCTCAGAAGCGTATTTGATTGAAGACGGCAAGATCACCCGTCCAGTGAAAGGGGCGACCTTGATCGGCTCGGGAATCGAAGCGATGCAGCAAGTCTCGATGGTGGGTAACGATCTCAGCATCGATCGCGGTGTCGGCGTGTGTGGTAAAGCCGGGCAGAGCATTCCTGTTGGCGTTGGTCAGCCAACCCTCAAGCTGGACTCGATCACCGTAGGTGGTACTGAGTAATTTCATGAAATCAAAGGGGCGACGTGTTCGCCCCTTTTTCTTTGCGAGTCAACTTGTTTACTCATTGCGACTCTCTTCAGTACCCTAGCCCCTAGCCCCTAGCTCCTAGCTCCTGGCTCCTGGCTCCTAGTTCCTATTTCCTAGTTCCTATTTCCTATTTCCTAGTTCCTATTTCCTATTTCCTAGTTCCTATTTCCTAGTTCCTAGCTCCTAGCCCCTCTCTTTCTCTACTACAAATTCTCTTCGGCGAATTTAGCCAAGCGGCTGCGCACCACGCCATTGAGGTGAATGTTGGCGCTGCCTTCAAAGTTCTTAAAGCGCTCAACCATGTAAGTTAACCCCGAAGTAACAGGGGTGAGGTAGTGAGAATCGATCTGTGCAAGGTTGCCGGAACAGACGATCTTCGTTCCTTCGCCGCAGCGAGTAATAATGGTTTTGATCTGCGAGGCGGTGAGGTTTTGACACTCATCGAGCAGAACAAACGCATTTTGGATCGATCTACCGCGCATAAAGTTGATCGACTTAAACTGAATGTTGGCTTTGTCGACAATGTACTTCAAGGATCCTTCGGTGCAGTGATCGTGCTTGTGCAGTGCTTCTAAGGTATCGGTGACCGCCGCCAGCCAAGGCATCATTTTTTCTTCTTCCGTGCCCGGTAAGAAACCGATGGACTCGCCAATGTCTGGGGTGTTTCGCGTGACGATGATCTTATCGAACATGCCTTTTTCAATGGTTTGTTCAAGCGCAGCCGCAAGTGCCAGTAAAGTTTTACCGCTGCCCGCCGCGCCGGTGAGGATCACGAGATCAATATCGGGATCGAGCAAGGCGTCCAATGCCATCGCTTGGTAGATATTTTTTGGTGTGATGTCCCATGCTTTACGGTGCATCAGGCGATCACGACTGAGATCGAGTAATGTCAGTTTGTCATCATCAATGGTTTCGACGCGGCCAACGAAATCACTCTCTTCCTCATCCACCACGTATTGATTGATAAACGTCGGATCAAACGGCGCACGATCCAACTTATGAAAAGTGCGCCCAGAGATGGCGTAGCTTTCGACTTGATCGACTTGGCTCCAGAAATTACCTTCTCGTACTTGGTAGCCTTTGGTTAGGTATTGAATATCATCAATCAATTGGTCGGTGCGGTAATCTTCCACAAAACGCACACCCGCCCCTTTGGCACGGAGACGCATGTTGATGTCTTTGGTGACCAACACCACTTCGCGTGGAGCACGCTTGTTTTGCAGATAGAGCACGGCGTTGAGGATGCGATTGTCGCCCGCTTTATCGGCGAACGCTTTGACGGTTTCTTGCAGTTCAAAATCGGCCAGAATAGAAATAGTGCCGTGGCCTTCGCTCTCTTTCGAAACAGGAATACCTTCTGAAATTTCATCAGGCGTCGCGTCTTTGAAAAGCGCTTCCAACGCACGAATGGCCACGCGCGCATCACGGGCCACATCTCGTTTACTGTCTTTGATTCTGTCGAGTTCTTCAAGCACCGTCATAGGGATGACGACGTCATGCTCTTTAAAGGAATAAATTGCGAAGGGTTCGTGCAGCAGTATGTTGGTATCAAGTACAAACAGTTTCCGATCGGTATCGCCCATAGCGTCTCCTTGCCGTAAACCGGCTTTGCTCAAAGTACACTAAGCGGAAGAGCTTACTTCCTGCTTAGCATCTTGCCTGCAGAAGAGGTCGTGAGCATACGGCGTAATATACCGACAGAGGCACCAATTGGGGCGCTTATGGCATGTCAACCGAGTAGCGAGACGACTTACTGCAAACCCGTGTTGATCCAAATCGACTGAATAACGGTCTATTGACCTTTTAAAGCTAGCATGAACTGTACCGAGTTATTTTTCTGACGCGTTCATACTGGCTTAGTTCGAGTATACGTCATTTTTGGAACACCAGAACTCACAAATGACACGCTTTGTTTACATTTTGATTTCATCGTCACGGCTTGAAAAAAATATTGAGATTCTGAGTGTTTGAGCGTGACCTCCATCACGCCATCAAGTAAGATTAGCGGCCTTTTTCTGCGGCGATTTCTTCATCGATTGATAATTAATTTGTCCCGTTTGGCGGTGACAAAAAGCAGAACTAAGCTTTTAAGATTCACAATTAAAACGAGGTAGTCTATTCATGGCATTTGCTTTGGGGCAGCGCTGGATCAGCGATACGGAGAGCGATTTGGGTTTAGGTACGGTAGTGGCGTTAGATGCTCGCACCGTGACACTGATGTTTGCAGCATCAGAAGAGAACCGAGTTTACGCCAGTAACGATGCGCCGGTAACCCGAGTAGTTTTTAATGTCGGTGATGTGGTTGAGTGTCAAGAAGGTTGGTCACTCAAAGTGGAACAAGTGGTGGAAGAGAACGGGTTATACACCTATCTTGGCACGCGTGAAGACACCGAAGAAACCGGTGTTGCACTGCGTGAAATCTTCCTTAGCAACCAAATTCGTTTTAATAAACCGCAAGACAAAATGTACGCCGGTCAAATCGACCGCATGGACAACTTTGTGTTGCGTTACCGCGCACTCAAAAATCAATACGAACAACACCGCAGTCCAATGCGCGGCCTCTGTGGTATGCGTGCTGGCTTGATCCCTCATCAGCTCTACATTGCCCACGAAGTGGGGCGTCGTCATGCGCCACGTGTGTTGCTGGCGGATGAAGTGGGTTTGGGTAAAACCATTGAAGCGGGCATGATCATTCACCAGCAAGTGCTGCTTGGTCGTGCTGAACGCATTCTGATTGTGGTGCCTGAAACGCTGCAACACCAGTGGTTGGTGGAGATGATGCGTCGTTTCAATCTGCATTTCTCTATCTTTGATGAAGAACGCTGTGTCGAAGCGTTCGCCGAGTCAGATAACCCATTTGATACCCAGCAGTATGTACTGTGTTCACTCGATTTCTTGCGTAAAAGTCGCAAGCGTTTTGAGCAAGCACTTGAAGCCGACTGGGATCTGCTGGTGGTGGACGAAGCGCACCACCTTGAGTGGAGCCAAGACAAACCCAGCCGTGGCTACCAAGTGGTAGAAGGCTTAGCAGAACGCACACCCGGTGTGTTGCTGCTGACCGCAACCCCAGAGCAGCTTGGCCGTGAGAGCCACTTTGCCCGCTTACGCCTTCTCGATTCAGACCGTTTCTACGACTACGCTGCGTTTGTTGAAGAAGAAGCGCAATACGCGCCAGTTGCGGATGCAATTACCGCGTTATTCTCCGGCGTGAAGCTGGCGGATGAGGCGAAAAACCAAATTACGGAACTGCTTTCTGAGCAGGACGTTGAGCCGCTGTTCCGCATCATCGAAAGTAATGCGGATGAAGAGAGCAAAGCGATCGCTCGCCAAGAGTTGATTGATAACTTGATGGACCGCCATGGTACTGGGCGTGTTTTGTTCCGTAACACCCGCGCGGCGATCAAAGGCTTCCCTGTGCGTAATGTGCACCTGTTGCCGATGCCGATCCCAACCCAATACACCACCTCGATGCGTGTTTCAGGCATGATCGGTGGCAAGTTGGCCCCAGAAGCGCGTGCGATGAAAAACCTCTACCCAGAAGAGATCTTCCAAGAGTTTGAAGGGGAAGAGTCGAGCTGGTGGCAGTTTGACTGCCGGGTAAACTGGTTGCTGGAAAAGCTGAAAGCGCAACGCAGTGAGAAAGTTTTAGTGATCGCTTCGCGTGCCAGCACGGCATTGCAGCTTGAACAAGCGTTGCGTGAGCGTGAAGGCATTCGTGCCACCGTTTTCCATGAAGGTATGTCCATCCTTGAGCGCGACAAAGCCGCGGCTTACTTCGCGCAAGAAGAGGGGGGCGCACAGGTGCTGATTTGTAGTGAAATCGGCTCTGAAGGTCGTAACTTCCAATTCGCTAACCAGTTGGTGATGTTTGACCTGCCATTCAACCCAGATTTGCTTGAACAGCGTATTGGTCGTTTGGACCGTATTGGTCAAAAACGCGATATCGATATTCATGTGCCTTACCTGCAAGGAACCGCGCAAGAAGTCTTGGCGCGTTGGTTTGATGAAGGCCTCAATGCATTTGCTGAAACTTGCCCAACAGGCCGCACTGTCTATGACCAAGTCTCTGATCAACTGATCGAGATGTTGGCATCGGGTTCCAATGAGGCGTTGAATGACGTGATTGCGGAATCGGCCAAACTGAATCAAGCGTTGAAAGCCGATCTTGAGCAAGGGCGTGACCGTCTGTTGGAAATGCACTCCAACGGTGGTGAGAAAGCGCAGCAAATCGTGGCGGAAATTGCTGCTAAAGATGGCGATACCAACCTAGTGAGTTTTGCGCTTAGCTTGTTTGACACCATTGGTTTGAACCAAGATGACAAAGGTGAAAATGCCATCGTGGTGACGCCGTCGGAGCACATGATGGTGCCGAGCTACCCAGGCTTGCCGTATGAAGGCGCGACGATTACCTTCGATCGCGATACGGCGTTGTCACGCGAAGACATGCACTTTATCAGTTGGGAACACCCAATGATCCAAGGCGGCATTGATTTGCTGATGAGTGAAGGGGTGGGCACCTGTGCCGTTTCTCTGCTCAAGAATAAAGCATTGCCAGTTGGCACTTTGCTGCTAGAGTTGATTTACGCGGTGGACGCGCAAGCGCCGAAACGCAGTGGTATTGGCCGCTTCTTACCTCGCACGCCAATTCGTTTGATGATGGACGCCCGTGGCAACGATCTCTCTGCCCAAGTGGAGTTTGAAAGCTTTAACCGTCAATTGAGCCCAGTGAATCGCCATTTGGCGAGCAAATTGGTTTCGTCGGTACAAAACGATATCCATCGTTTGATTGAAGCTGGTGACCAGTTGGTGGTGGAGAATGTCGAAGCAATTCGTCAGCAAGCGCAGCAAGAGATGCAGCAGAGCCTCAATAGTGAACTTGAGCGTCTGCAAGCATTGAAAGCGGTCAACCCGAACATTCGTGATGAAGAGATTGAGGCGATTGACGCGCAAATCAAAGAGTTGAACGGTTACATCGCGAAGGCGCAATTCCAATTGGATTCACTGCGTCTGATTGTGGTGAGCCATAACTGATCTTGAGTGATTCGTTAAACGACCATCGGCTCCTTTACTGGAGCCGTTGGGTTATGACAATATGCCCGTTAATTTTGCAGTGAGACTTTGCTATGGCAATGCTTGAGTACCTTCCACCGACCGATCCTTGGACGGAGATTATTTTCGAAGATGACCATATTTTGGCGGTCAACAAACCTTCGGGATTGCTTTCGGTTCCAGGGCGCTTGCCAGAGCATCACGACAGTATGTGGAGCCGCTTGCAAGAGCAGTATCCTGAGATCCAAGTGGTGCATCGCCTGGATATGTCGACCTCTGGCTTGATGGTGTTTGCCAAGAACAAGCGCGCAGAAGCGGCATTAAAGAAGCAGTTTCAATACCGTTTAACGCACAAGATTTACTACGCACGCGTGTGGGGCCATGTAGAAACAGACTCAGGCATGATTGATTTGCCACTGATTTGTGATTGGCCAAACCGCCCGATGCAGAAGGTGTGTCACGAACATGGCAAGCCATCGCAAACGGAGTTCCAAGTCGCCAAACGCGAAGTGCATGCCAATGGAGCACAAACCACGATTATGCGTTTGCTTCCTGTGACGGGGCGTTCGCACCAGCTGCGTGTGCACATGCAGGCATTGGGGCATCCGATTGTCGGCGATGAATTTTACGCCCAAGGTGACGCGTTTACCTTCTCCGAACGCCTCGAATTGCATGCCGCAGAGCTGAGCTTTTATCATCCTAAGAGCCATTGGCTACGCAGCTTATTCGTTCCTTGTGACTTCTATCCGGATGCCGAAGAGATGATCTTTTCATATTTCGATCCTGCGCGTAAATTACCGGATTACAAGTCGCTGCCCAAGAGCTAGGCTCTCGCCTTTCACGTTTTCGATTTCTTTTCACTGGCAGTGCGTAAGGAGTTTTTATGTCGCTGCCTGTTGTGGTTTTTCTCGATCGCGCCACCATTCCTGCCCACATCACCCTGCCGACCTTGGCGTTTGAGCATCGCTGGGTTGAATACGATTTCACGTCGCCAGAACAGGTGATTGAACGTCTGCAAGCGGCTGATATTGTCATCACCAATAAGGTGCTGCTCGATCAAGCAGTGTTAGCGCAGTTGCCGAACTTACGGATGATTGCGGTCGCTGCAACCGGATTTAACAATGTCGATGTGGATTTTTGCGCGGAAAAAGGCATTGCCGTCGCGAATGTGCGAGGCTACGCGACGCGATCGGTGCCTGAACACGTGATTGCTATGCTGTTTGCGCTGCGTCGTAACCTGTTTGGTTATCATCAAGACATTGCTGCCGGTGTATGGCAACAGGACAAGCAGTTTTGCTTTTTTAGTCATCCCATTGGTGATGTGGCAGGCTCGACGTTGGGCATTATTGGCTCTGGCGCATTAGGGCAAGCCACGGCGCAATTGGCGCAAGCATTAGGTGTGAAGGTGCTGTTTGCTGAGCGAAAAGGGCAAAGCGATTGTCGTCAGGGCTACCACCGTTTTGAAGAGGTGTTGTCGCAAGCGGATGCGATTTCCCTTCATTGCCCGCTTTCCGAGCAAACACACCATTTAATTGGCGCAGCGGAGCTGGCCAGCATGAAAAGCAACGCGATTTTACTCAATACTGGGCGTGGTGGCTTAGTTGATGAGCAGGCTTTGGTCGAGGCGTTGAAAAAGGGCGACATTGCGGCGGCTGGCGTGGATGTGTTTAGCGCAGAGCCTGCCGATGAAAGCAATCCGCTGCTCGCGAATATGCATTTGCCAAACTTGTTGCTCACGCCGCATGTGGCGTGGGGCAGTGATTCTGCGATTACTCAGTTGTGTGAGATTTTGCTGGAAAACATCAACGCCTATTGGCGAGGCGAAACGCTCAACCGTTTGGTGTAGCGAGCAGCAATGAAAAAGGGTGACCTGATGTCACCCTTTAAAATCGGTTGGATTGGCGATTATTTGCGAACCGCGATCGCTTCGATTTCGATGCCTACGTCTTTTGGTAGACGAGCCACTTCCACACATGAACGTGCTGGGTAGTGCGCGACGTTGTGCTCGTCGAAGAAGTTACCATACACTTCATTTACTGTGCCAAAATCGTTGAGATCTTTAACGAATACCGTCATTTTCACGATGTCGCCTACAGTCAGGCCAGAGGCTTCTACCACCGCTTTGACGTTGTCGAGCGATTGGCGAGCTTGCGCGGCGATGTCTGCTGGCACTTCGCCTGTTGCTGGATTTACTGGGATTTGACCAGAGGTCAGTACCATATTACCGAGGTCTACGCCTTGGATGTATGGGCCTATTGCTGCAGGGGCTGAATCTGTGTGAAGTACTTTAGTCATTGTTATATTCCATCTTGATTGAAAGGAAAACAAAAGAGCGTTCAGTGTGCCGCGAAAGACATGATTGGTAAAGGAAAAATCCCCGCAAGGTAGGCGGGGATCATATTGATTAACGCTCAGTGACGATCTCACGGGAGAAGACTTTTTCACAATATTTACACTTCAAACGTACATCGCCTTTTTTCTCAAACACGCGGAAGCTACTCGCTACTGGCTCGTTGTGTGTAATGCAGTTGCTGTTTGGGCATTCAAACACATCACTGACAAACTCAGGCAGCTCCAACGCGAGCTTCTTCACCACTTGGTAATCTTCAATTTGATTGACGGTGGCGTGAGGCGCATAAAGGGCCAATTTGCTTGCTTGTTCCTCGTTGATAAACACGTTTTCAATCTTGAGCAAATCTTTGTTACCCAGAGCGGATGAAGGCAAATTTAGGCCAATGGTGACGCGCTGCGATGAGTTGTGCATATCAAACAATTTAAGCACCTTGATGCCCACTTGCGCTGGGATATGGTCGATCACTGTACCGTTTTTAATCGCTTCAACCTGCAATTTTGTCTCTTTGTTCATCTTGATTCTCCTACTTACAGTGATTCGTTCAGTACCAGTGCCAACAAGGCTTCACGAGCGTAAACGCCGTTGCCTGCTTGCTGGAAGTAGTAAGCGTGCGGTGTTTTGTCGACGTCAGTGGTGATCTCATCCACACGTGGCAGTGGATGCAGCACTTTGAGGTTCTCACGTGCGCCTTCCAATAGCGATGCAGTCAGGATGTAGGCGGATTTAATGTGCGCGTATTCTGATTCATCGAAACGCTCTTTTTGTACGCGTGTCATGTAGAGAATATCCAGCTCAGGGATTACGGTTTCCATGTCTGTGTGCAGGCTGTAGCTGATGCCAGCTTCATCCAGATCTTCAAGAATGTAATCTGGCATTGCCAATGCGTCTGGCGCAACAAAGAAGAAGCGGATGTTGTTGAATTTTGCCAAGGCTTGCGTCAACGAGTGTACGGTGCGGCCATATTTTAAGTCGCCGACAAACGCCACATTCAAGTTGTCCAAACGACCTTGCGTCTCGGAGATGGTGAACAGATCAAGCAGCGTTTGGGTTGGATGCTGGTTAGCACCATCACCGGCGTTGATCACCGGTACGCCGTTAGAAAATTCAGAAGCCAGACGCGCAGCACCTTCTTGTGGGTGACGCATGACAAAAGCATCCACATAGTTCGAGATGACTTGTACCGAGTCAGACAGCGTTTCGCCTTTTTTTGCCAGTGAGGTATTGCCACCATCGTCAAAACCAATGACATCGCCACCAATACGTTGGATGGCCGTTTCAAACGACAAGCGAGTGCGGGTAGAGGGCTCGAAGAAACAACTCGCGACGACCTTGTTCTTTATCAGCTCTGGGTTTGGCTCTGCTTTTAACTGACCTGCCGTTTTGACAATCAATTCCAGCTCAGCGCGGCTAAGCTCTGGAATGGAGATAATGTGCTTCTTATAAAGCGAGTTTGTCATAATCGTCTTCCCTATCTGAACGTTTCAGGCATAAAAAAGCCCCCCATGACGGGAGGCTTCAAAAATCTATGGGTTGATTAAATACAAGGGCAGAACAAACAACACTACACAGGCTGAATACTTCACCTGCGCGTCGTGTTTTGCTACTGCGATGATCCATTGTTATCTACCAACCCTCGGACAAATTGCCGAGCATTATACGCCTAAGCAAAGTGAGCGCAAGCGATTACATCACTGTTTAAGCGTATAATGTAATCGATTAACTGCCTAAGGTGGCCACCATAACAGCTTTGATGGTGTGCATGCGATTCTCGGCTTCATCAAACACAATCGAATGTTCCGATTCAAACACCTCTTCGGTAACTTCTAGGCCTTTCATACCAAACTTTTGGGCTACTTGCTTACCGATCTGAGTTTCGTCATTATGAAATGCAGGCAAACAGTGCATGAACTTTACTATTGGATTGCCAGTTTGCTTGAGGACGTTCATGTTGACTTGATAAGGTTTCATCAGTGCGACACGTTCATCCCAAGCCTCTGGTGATTCACCCATGGAGACCCAGACATCGGTATAAAGGAAATCACAGCCTTGTACCCCCTCAGCGACACTTTCAGTCAGGGTGATCTTGCCACCGGTTTGTTTGGCAATGGCTTGGCAGGTGGCTACGAGTTCTTCATCGGGCCAGTAAGCTTGCGGACCTACAAGGCGAATATCCATGCCCATTTTGGCAGCGCCCACCATCAGCGAGTTGCCGACGTTATTGCGTGCATCACCTAGGTAAGCAAACTTGATCTCAGCGAGGGGTTTGCCTTGACTGTGCTCAAGCATGGTGAGGAAGTCTGCAAGAATTTGTGTGGGATGAAATTCGTCGGTTAAGCCATTCCATACCGGGACGCCAGCATAAGCGCCAAGTTCTTCGACGATCGCTTGGCCAAAGCCACGGTATTGAATGCCATCGTACATGCGACCCAACACTCGCGCAGTGTCTTTCATCGACTCTTTGTCACCGATTTGTGAGCCGGAAGGGCCGAGGTAAGTAACTTGTGCGCCTTGATCAAAGGCGGCGACTTCAAAAGCACATCGGGTACGAGTTGACGCTTTCTCAAAGATCAATGCGATGTTTTTACCCACCAGTTTCTTCTGCTCAGTGCCAGCGTATTTGGCTTTTTTTAGATCAGCAGCAAGATCGATCAAAAACTGGATCTCTTTTGTAGAGAAGTCCAGCAACTTGAGGAAGTTGCGATTGCGGAGATTAAATGCCATGACTCGTCCCTTTTTCTATCATTATGGCAATAGTTAAACATATAAATGCTGTATTTGTGAATAATTATTTTGTTTTAATGATAAAAAAGCCAACTCAAAGAAGTTGGCTTTAGTCTCTGCATGCTGGATGGCTGTTAGATATCATCACGTTCAATTGGGCAACTCATACAGCGCGCACCACCACGGCCACGGCCTAACTCGTTCCCTGGAATGGTGAGAACCTCAATACCCGCTTTATCGTATTTCTCATTGGTGTAGACGTTTCGTTCATAACCAATCACCACGCCTGGCTTCACCGTTAACACGTTATTGGCATCGTTCCACTGTTCACGTTCAGCTTCATAGCTGTCACCGCCAGTAGTAATGATATTGAGATGATTGAAGCCCAAAGCACGTTCAATGGCGTGCAAATAGTTATGCAAAGCTTCTACTTGCATTTCACCATTGCCTTTTGGCGTTAAGCGCCAAGTATGCAGATCTTTACGCATGATCTCTGGATAAACAGAAAAAGTATCAACATCCATGTGTGTCATCACCGTATCTAAGTGCATGCACGAACGATGTTTGGGCAGTTCAATGGCAATCACTTCTTTTGCTTGGTCATGTTTAAACAGATTAGCGGCTAAGTTTTCCACTCCTTGTGGGGTGGTGCGTTCTGACATGCCAATCAGCACGGCGCCTTTGCCAATGACTAGCACATCACCACCCTCAATATTGGCGTTGTCATAATGAAGATCTTCGTTGCCAAAGTATTTGATGAAATCTTGTCCGGCGAAGATGGGGTGCCACTGATAAATCGCCCGCAAATGGTTGGTCTCACGTTGACGTGCGGGTTTCATCATTGGATTGAGCGAGACGCCGCCATAAACCCAACATGAAGTATCACGGGTAAAGAGATGGTTCGGGAGCGGTTCAATCACGAAGTCTAATGGCTGTTTCATGCGTGGCAGCATAGAGGCGGATTGAATCGGCAACTCAGAGTAGGCCAAACCGCCAAGCAAAATGGTGGCAAGGTGTTCGTTGTCCATTTCTGAAAGGTAACGACGTAAATCGCGCGCAAAAATTGGGCCGTAGCGAAAATCGGAGATTTGAACCTCTAACAGCCACTGCTTAGCTTCTGGCATGGCGAGGGTATCCACCATCAAATCGTGCAGAAGTAGCACCTCGACACCTTGCCGGCGCAACGTATCGGCAAACGCATCATGCTCCTTGCCTGCAGCTTCAACCAATAATACGTCGTCAAACAAGAGTTCGTGGCAATTGGAAGGGGTAAGGTGGGTTAGGGCTCTTTCCGGCCGATTAAGAAGGACTCGGCGTAACTGGCCGACTTCAGAACCTACATACAACTTACTCATTTTGCATCCTTTCAGTTTATTCTGGCGCTATTTATGACAACCTTTTGTATAAGATGCAAATTACTCAACTTCGTTAAAATTCCATTTATACTTAAATTTATAGCGTTTAAGTTTGAGTGTTTAATAAAATTCGGACTATTGTTTTGTGTTATAGGGTGTGGAAAAACTACGGCAGTATTGATTTTTTATGCATAAATGAAGCTTTGCTTACTTTGATTTCATTTGAATAAAATGTGATTTTTTATTCAGAAAAATGCATTTTTGTCGTGGTGTTACTCGAAATAGTGAAGAAATTGCTCTGAACTGAGTGAATGAAGTATCGAAAATTGAACTATTCTATGTACTCTTTTTTCTTCTTCTAGCCCTTAGGATGTTCTGAATATTAAAAAAAAGGCCAAATTGTTAATAAGCTGTTGTTCTTTTCTGTGGCCGACTTACTTTTCTCCATCTAATGAATCGCTTTGGCTGATTCAGCGATAAAAGATGAGATACAGAGCGCTTTGTCGGTGGCTTTTCTGGGCGATCCATGCCATATTTCACCGCAACAAGTTGATCCAATTTAGAGTAACGATTCCGGAGTTAAAACATGTCTCACGAAGATGAATATCTATCAGTAGAAGAGTTAATTGAGATTCAAAAGGAAGAGACTCGCGATATTATCGCTGCTCTGCTTGAAGATGGCAGCGATCCTGAAGCACTGTATGAAATCGAGCACCACCTATTTGCTGAAGATTTCGACACCCTAGAAAAAGCGGTTGTTGAAGCATTTAAGATGGGCTTTGAAGTGCTGGAAGCTGAAGAAACTGAAGATGAAGATGGCAACAAGCTGCTTTGTTGTGATGCAACCATGCAGTCGACCTTGGACGCTGAAACCATTGACGCTCAAGTAGAGAAGTTGGTTCATCTCGCTGAAAAATACGACATCATCTATGATGGTTGGGGCACTTACTACGAAGGTGAAGATGCGCTATACCAAGATGACGACGAAGACGAAGACTTCGAAGACTAATAAAACAAGAGCCGGCGATTGCCGGCTCTTGTTTGTGTTCCGTTTGCTCGCATAGCGTTGCTATTCATCCTGTTACACTCATACGGAGAACAGCGCTCGCTCATTAGCAGGGTTGTGTATATAATGCGGCAAACTTGATCTAGCTCAATTATGATATGCAACTCTCACTCACTGGTTATTGGCAACTTTCCCCGCTTACCGATCTCTCTATTCCACAAGATGATCTCTGCTTTCCCGCGCCACTGAGCGAGATTTTGCCTGCTTCCCTCTCTGAGCAAGCCATTGCGGGGCAAGAATGGCACTTGATGCACGACATCGAAGTGGATGACAGTTTGCTGGCTTATCCTGCGGTTGAGATGGTGCTTGCTGGAGTGGATTACCATGCCGAAGTGCGCTTAAACGGCATTGCTGTGTTTGATTGTGATAAAAGTCAGTTTGAGTATCGCAAAGATATTCGTCCTTATCTGCAACATGGACGCAATCGCTTTGAAATTCTTTTTCTCGAAGAGGAAGAAGAATTGCTGTTTGAGGAAGACAGACTGGCATTGTGCGAGTTAGGGGCAAATGCCTATCAACCAAGTGACGAAAGAATGGGGATCTGGCGAGAGCCGTATTTGCAGTTTATCCGCCACGTTCGTCTTGATCGCGTGACGACCGAGCAAATCTGGCACCATGGTGGTGGGTGTGAATTTAAAGTGGATCTCTACTATCAAACCTACGCATCGGGTTTGATTTCAGCTTCAGTCAAGTTTGATGGCCGCCGCTACAATATTCCTCTGGATCTGCGCAGCGATCATGCCAGTGCTTTATTTCAAATTGACGCCCCCAGCCCAGCAACACCATATCAATTAGAGATTGAGCTTGATGGTCAAACGCTGAGCGCCCCCGTTGTGCTCGATGAGGCGATTTCGGTTACCCACTTTATCCGCTAGTTACCTTATAAATGGCAAATCATCACCACTTCACAAGCGTCATGTCCGGTTTGCCCGAGTGGCGCTTGCAGATGTTCAAATCCGAGCTTTTCATACAGAGCAATGGCTTCTTTCAAGCAGGCGGTCGTTTCTAGGTAACAGCGTTGATAACCCATCTTTTTCGCGGTGCTGCGGCTGAACGATACGATCTGTTTGGCTAGACCCTGCCCACGGCAAATGGGTAGGAAGTACATTTTTTGTAACTCGCAGACACCTTCGACCCCTGCTAGCGCAGAAAAGCCACCGCCACCGACGATCTTCCCTTGATGTTCCACCACCCAATAGGCGGCATTTGCTTGTGAGTAGATGCTAAAAAGATCGTCTAGGGTTGGGTCGGCAACACTGTAGCCTTTATCGGCGGTTAACCCATACTCCGCCGAGACTTGACGAATCACATTGGCGATTGAGGCGTTGTCTTCAACGGTGATAGGGCGCAAGACAAAGTCCATTTTTTCTGACATAAGACCATTCGTATTTCAAATTATGATGGTCAAAACTATAGAGTCATTACACGGTTGGGTGCAAACAAAAACTGTGCGAATCGAGGGTTTGTTTTGCCGCGCTGTGGCGCAACCAAACCTTCTCATGGAAGTAGTACACTACGGTGTTAATAGACGGTTCGAGTAATGCCATCACCCCACCGACAAACGCATCACCTGTTAACAAGTAAACCACGCTAAACGCCACGCTGAAATGCACAGTAGCAAAACTGGCGGTCTTGATTTTCGTCATCCACTGACGCGCTTTGAGCGCAGGCACGGTAGACCATGCTTTTTCATGGAAGTAAAACGCAATGGTATTGACTGCAGGTTCAATCAGCGCAATCAAACTGCCGATGAGGATATCGCCCGTTAAGACGTAGGCAACAGTGAAAGCGACCGTAAAATGAAGCGCTGCAAAGGTAATGGTCTTTTTCATAATCTTATCTCTCATGATGCGTTTGGCTCGTTTTGCCACTGGTGACAGTATCATGGGAAAATTACGAAAGTTAAAATCGATTAATCGTATAACTACAATAGTTTTTAGCTATTAAAAAAGGCAGCGATAACGCTGCCTTTCGTTTTATGAAGCTAACTGGAATTACAGTGCAGCGATGGTCGCTTTTTGCTCTTCAAGTTTTGCCAAGGTTTCTTGGTAGCCTTCCAGCTTCTCACGCTCTTTTGCAATAACCGCTTCAGGGGCTTTGGCGACGAAACCTTCGTTACCCAGCTTACCTTCGATACGCTTGATTTCACCTTGCGTCTTCGCCACTTCTTTATCCAAACGAGCAAGCTCAGCATCTTTGTCGATCAGTCCCGCCATTGGGATCATCAGCTCAGATTTCGCCACAAGTGCTGTTGCGCAGGCTGGCGTTTCTTCGCCTGCCGCCAACACACGAACCGACTCAAGTTTGGCTAGAGAAATCAGTACTTGCTTGTTCGCTTCTAGGCGCGCTGCATCTTTTTCGTCCGCTTTTAGCATCACTTCCAGCGGTTTACCTGGGTTGATGTCGTATTCAGCACGTAGGTTACGGATGCTAGTGATGAACGCTTTCACCCATTCGATGTCGTCTAGCGCTTCTTGGTTGAAGTTGGCTTCATCGTATTGAGGCAGTGCTTGCAGCATGATGGTCTCGCCTTCCACACCGTCTACTAGTGGCTTGATGCTTTGCCAGATCGTTTCGGTGATGTAAGGAATCACTGGGTGAGCGAGACGTAGCGTCTTCTCAAGCACAGTGATTAGGGTACGACGAGTCCCGCGTTGTTGCGCTTCAGTGCCTTTCCATAGAACGGGTTTAGTCAGCTCTAGGTACCAGTCACAGAATTGGTTCCAGATGAACTCGTAAAGCGTGTTTGCCGCCATATCGAGACGGAAGTTGTCGATATGGTTGTTGAATGCTTTCGCTGCCAGTTCAAACTGAGACTCGATCCACTTGTCCGCCAGTGAGTATTCGATCTCACCTGCGCCAAAGCCACAATCTTGCTCTTCTGTGTTCATCATTACGTAACGGCTTGCGTTCCATAGCTTGTTACAGAAGTTACGGTAACCTTCAAGACGCTTCATATCCCAGTTGATATCGCGACCTGTTGATGCCATTGCAGCAAGTGTAAAGCGTAGCGCGTCAGTACCGTAGGCTTCGATACCGTTTTCAAACGTTTTACGCGTGTTCTTCTCGATCTTCGCTGCTAGCTGAGGCTGCATCATGTTGCCACAACGCTTCTCTACTAGAGACTCTAGGTCGATACCATCGATCATGTCGATTGGGTCAAGGACGTTACCTTTCGACTTAGACATCTTGTCGCCGTTTTCATCACGGATTAAGCCAGTAACGTAAACGGTTTTGAATGGGACTTGTGGCTTGCCGTTTTCGTCTTTGACGAAGTGCATGGTCATCATGATCATGCGTGCAACCCAGAAGAAGATGATGTCGAAACCAGTGACTAGTACATCTGAAGGGTGGAAGACTTTCAGATCGTCCGTTTGCTCTGGCCAACCTTGTGTGCCGAAGGTCCATAGTGCTGAAGAGAACCAGGTATCCAGTACGTCTTCGTCTTGGTGCAGTTCAATCACAGACTCTAGGTTGTTGTTCTTGCGAACCTCTTCTTCGCTGCGACCGACGTAAACATTGCCTTGGTTGTCGTACCAAGCAGGGATACGGTGACCCCACCAAAGTTGACGAGAGATACACCAATCTTGAACGTCACGCATCCAAGAGAAGTACATGTTTTCGTATTGCTTAGGTACGAACTGGATGTCGCCGTTTTCTACGGCTTCAACCGCGGTTTTCGCTAGCGGTGCAGTACGCACGTACCATTGGTCAGTCAGCATTGGTTCGATAACCACGCCACCGCGGTCGCCGTAAGGCACTTGTAGATCGTGATCTTTGACTTCTTCAAGCAGACCTAGCTCATCGAATTCCGCCACGATCGCTTTACGCGCAGCAAAACGCTCCATACCGCGGTATTTAGCGGGTAGCTCTGTGCTGTAAGCATCACTTGCTTCGCCGTTGGTGTTGAATACTTCAGCCGCGTCACGGATGTTGGCGTCAAACGTCAGAATGTTGATCATTGGTAGCTGGTGGCGCTTACCCACTTCATAGTCGTTGAAGTCGTGCGCTGGGGTGATTTTCACACAACCAGTCCCTTTTTCCATGTCTGCGTGTTCATCGCCCACGATTGGGATGCGACGGTCAACTAGTGGAAGGATGATGTCTTTACCGATCAGATCTTGGTAACGTGGATCTTCTGGGTTCACCGCCACACCAGTATCGCCTAGCATGGTTTCAGGACGAGTCGTCGCAACAACGATGTAGTCTTTGCCATCCGCTGTTTTCACGCCATCAGCTAGCGGGTAGCGGAAGTGCCACATGTGGCCTTTGGTGTCTTTGTTTTCAACTTCTAGATCAGAAATTGCTGTGTGTAGCTTTGGATCCCAGTTAACTAGGCGCTTACCGCGGTAGATGAGGTCATCTTCGTATAGGCGCACGAAGACTTCTTGAACGGCATTAGACAGACCATCATCCATGGTGAAGCGTTCACGATCCCAGTCTACTGATGCGCCAAGGCGACGTAGCTGTTTAGTGATGGTGCCACCAGATTCGCCTTTCCATTCCCAGATTTTGTCGATGAAGGCTTCACGACCGTAATCGTGTTTAGTTTTGCCTTCTTCTGCGGCGATCTTACGCTCAACAACCATCTGAGTAGCGATACCTGCGTGGTCAGTACCGACTTGCCAAAGGGTATTTTTACCCTTCATACGCTCACAACGGATAAGTGTATCCATGATCGTGTCTTGGAACGCGTGGCCCATATGTAGGCTACCAGTGACGTTCGGTGGTGGGATCATGATGCTGTAGGCTTCTTTAGTCGTGTCGCCGTGTGGCTTAAAGTAGCCTTGCTCTTCCCAAGTCTGATACAGATCTTGTTCGATTGAAGTTGGGTTGTATGTTTTTTCCATGGGAGCTTAATCTGGTTAATGGTAAATCTAGGTCAATCTCTATAAGTGAACTCTCTAGTAGGAGAGCTTAACTATAAGGATTGACCGCTAGTTGTGTTCAATTTCGACGGTGTGCAGTTGGTAACCGGCTTGACGGTAGATTTTATACCTTTCTCGTGCGAGCTGTTTAGCTTTTTCTTCGCAAGGGACGAAGTCTACCACCTCAGCAAACTTGTTCGCAAAGGTTGTCTCATTTTTCGCCAAATTTATCACCAGTTGGCGATTCCAGCTAGGTTTTACGCCTTGATGGCCTATCTCAATATTGGTGGCGTATTTTGGACCTTCACCGACCAAATTATGCGCGACAAATTGAGCGGGTTCGACTTGCCAAAAGTATTCTGCAATTTGCTCTGCGTGACGTTTACTTTCTCCGTTGAGATACACCTTTGCGCCTTGCTTGGCAAAATGGTGGGCAAGGAACACCACATAGTGAGCAAAACCTTCTGGCGTTGCTTGCGGGGTGTTTTCTCGGACAATGTAAAATGTAGCTCTTTGCATGGCTTATTAGTCTCTTTGGCGATGAAAAAAAGGGCCTAGCGGCCCTTTTTACATTGACTTGAATTATTCTTCAGTCTCTTGGCCACTGCGATTTAGCAGGAATTGGACCAGCATAGAGACAGGACGACCTGTTGACCCTTTGGCTGCGCCAGACTTCCATGCTGTGCCTGCGATGTCTAGGTGTGCCCAGTTGTATTTCTTAGCAAATTTAGACAAGAAGCATGCTGCAGTGATGGTACCACCAGGACGGCCACCAATGTTTGCCATGTCGGCAAATGGGCTCTTTAGCTGTTCATGGTATTCATCCGCCATTGGTAGGCGCCAAGCACGATCGCTAGATTGTTCAGAAGCATTGACGAGCTCATGAGCAAGAGGGTTGTGGTTAGACAGAACACCAGTAATGTGGTGACCCAGTGCAATAACACAAGCGCCAGTGAGCGTCGCAACGTCAACCACGCAGTCTGGTTCAAAACGCTCAACGTAAGTCAGTGCATCACACAGTACCAAACGACCTTCTGCATCGGTATTGAGTACTTCTACGGTTTGACCTGACATGGTCGTTAGGATATCACCTGGACGGTAAGCGTTGCTGCCAGGCATGTTTTCACAACCAGCAAGCACGCCAATCACGTTGATAGGGAGGTTCAGTTTTGCCAGCGCTTTCATCGTGCCGAAAACAGAGGCTGCGCCACACATGTCATACTTCATCTCATCCATGCCTTCGCCTGGTTTCAGTGAAATACCGCCTGAATCAAATGTGAGACCTTTACCCACCAGAACGATAGGTTTCGCGGTCGAGTCTGGGTTACCTTTATACTCGATCACCGACATCATCGATTCATTTTTTGAACCGCGCCCTACTGCTAGGTAGGAGTGCATACCCAGTTTTTCCATCTCTTGCTCACCAATGATTTTGGTGGTGATGGTGTCGTAGTCATCCGCTAAGCGACGTGCTTGAGAGGCAAGGTAAGCTGGGTTTGCAATGTTTGGTGGCATATTGCCAAGGTCTTTAGAGGCTTTAACACCAGATGCGATAGCAAGGCCATGAGTGATCGCTTTTTCGCCAAGGTTAAGTTCACGGCGTGTTGGAACGTTGAAGACAAGCTTACGCAGTGGGCGACGCGTTTCTGGCTTCACGCTCTTAAACTGATCAAAGGTGTAAAGACCGTCTTTCGTCGCTTCAACCGCTTGGCGTACTTTCCAATACGTGTCGCGACCTTTAACGTGCAGTTCAGTTAAGAAGCATACCGCTTCCATAGAGCCTGTTTCGTTAAGAGTATTGATGGTTTTTTGAATGATCTCTTTATATTGGCGTTCACCAAGCTCACGCTCTTTACCACAACCAACCAAAAGAACACGTTCTGAAAGTACACCTGGAACTTGATGCAGCAGTAGCATCTGACCTGGTTTACCTTCTAGATCACCACGGCGAAGTAATGAACTGATGTAACCGTCACTGATTTTATCGAGCTGTTCGGCTACTGGAGAAAGGCGACGTGGTTCAAACACACCAACAACGATACATGCACTGCGTTGTTTCTCTGGACTGCCACTTTTTACACTGAACTCCATGCGTACTCCTACATCCTGAAGACAAATAGTTCTAAATGTTAGATAATGACCGCTTACTTGTTGAATTCTATTCTCGGTCTACTCTGTAAGTTACAGATTAACATTTAGTCAGTTTTTTTGAAAAATAAAAGGTTCAACGGGAAATTATAGTGATTCGACCAAAAAAACAAGTTTTGTATAGGTAATTTCAGCGTGATTATTGTTAGATATTTGATCCGCGAAACACTCAAGAGCCAATTTGCGATCTTTTTCGTACTTTTTTTGGTGTTTCTCAGCCAGCAGTTCATCAGTGTGTTAGCGGATGCGTCGGATGGCGATATTCCGGCCAGTTTGATCATGTCCATTGTTGCACTGAATATGCCGTCAATGGGCTTATTGATGTTACCTCTAAGCCTCTATATTGGTATTTTGATTACCTTTGGTCGTCTCTACGCGGAAAGTGAAATCGTGGTGATGAATGCCACGGGTATTGGCAATAAGTTCCTCGTTCAAGCTGCCTTGTATCTCGCGGTGATGACTTCAGGAATTGCCGCCTTTAACTCGTTGTGGCTTTCTCCGTGGTCAATGGACCGTGTTGAGCAACTTACCGAACAGGTGGCGGCAGAAAATAGTGTGGATTTATTGAAAAAAGGCCAATTTCAGTTCACGCCTGATCGCTCTTCGGTGGTGTTCATCGACGATATCAAAGACAAGCAACTCTCCAACGTGTTTATCGCTCAGCTCATACCTAGAGATTCAATTTTGCCGAGTGTGATGTTTGCCAATTCTGGTGAGGTAAAAGAACTGTCGGATGGCCGCCAGATTATCTCAATGAAGCAAGGTACGCGCTACGAGGGGGTACCAACGCGAGTTGAGTATATGGTGACCGAGTTTGAGCAGTATGACGGCTTAATTGGCCAACGATCAGTGAAACAAAAGGGAAGGGATTGGGATGCGATACCGACCTTGGAGCTGATTGGTCATCCGGATCGTGAAGCGCAAGCAGAACTTCAATGGCGAGTGTCGTTGTTTGTCTGTATTCCTCTACTCACTATGCTGGTGATTCCATTATCTGCCGTGAACCCACGTCAGGGACGGTTCGCCAAAATGGGACCTGCGATTCTCATCTACCTTGCTTACTTCTTGTCGATTAGTGCGACGAAATCTGCGTTGGAAGAGGGGGATATCTCGGTCTCCATCGGCATGTGGCCAATTAACGGTTTGCTATTGCTGGTGGCGATTATGGCGAACTTTATGGACAGCGTTGCCGTTAGACGAATCAAAGATAATTTTAGAAAGAAGAGGCTAGCGTAAATCGTGTTTAAAATTTTAGACCTTTACATCGGTAGAACGATAGTAGCGACGACTTCATTGGTACTGGTTACCTTTGTTGGGCTTTCTGGAATTATTAAGTATGTTGAGCAATTACGTAAAGTGGGCAGAGGTGCGTATGACCTCTTGCATGCGCTGTACTTTGTTTTATTGAGCATTCCTCGCGATATCGAAATGTTTTTCCCGATGGCGGCGCTTTTAGGGGCATTGATCGGGCTTGGGATGCTGGCCTCCAGTTCTGAACTTGTGGTGATGCAAGCCGCGGGTTTCTCAAAATTGGATATCGGCATATCGGTACTTAAAACCGCGGTTCCTTTGATGCTCGTTGTCATGGCTCTAGGACAATGGGGAGCGCCAGAAGCGCAGAAAATGGCCCGCGATTTGCGTTCATTTGCCTTATCTGGCGGTAGCATCGTTTCCGTGCGCAGTGGGGTCTGGGCCAAAGATGCTAATGACTTTATCTTTATCGGCAAGGTCGATGAAGATAGGCTCTATGGACTGAACATGTGGAAGTTTGACCAGAATAAGAAGCTACAGTCAGTGATTTTTGCCGAAGAGGTGGATTACCAACAAGACAATCGCTGGTTAATGCGTTATGTCCAAGTCACCGACATGCAAGATGAAAAAATCATCCGAAAACATGCACTAGAACAGATGGTATGGGAAACGTCATTGGCGCCCGATAAGCTAGCCGTGGTGACTGTTAAACCAGAAGAACTCTCGTTAAGTGGCTTGTATGACTATGTGTCTTATTTAAAGGCCTCTGAACAAGATGCGTCACGCTATGAACTGGCGTTTTGGCGTAAACTGACTCAACCGATTTCAATTGCGGTGATGATGTTGATGGCGCTGTCATTTGTGTTTGGTCCGCTTCGCAGTGTCACTATGGGAGCGAGAGTGATCTCGGGTGTGATTGCTGGCTTTGCTTTTTACATCTCCAGCGAGTTCTTTGGTCCTTTGACGTTGGTGTATGGTATTCCACCAGTGTTTGGCGCAGTGGCCCCAAGCATTGTGTTTTTTATTGTCGCAGTGATGTTGTTGAACCGAAAACTGCAATAAGTAACGTGATAGACGCACGAAAGAAAATGGAAGGCAAAATGCCTTCCATTTTTTATGGTCTCTTTAATATGAGCGCTAAAATTGTTCGACTTGGGGTTATCTCACTTTAGGGAGTAAAACGACTTCCGTTTTGGCCCAGATGTCGTGAAAGCCTCTTTTCTTCGGATCGATTGGCACGGTGAAGTTTGCTAAGCCAAACGCAGAAGTAGCAATACGAATCAACGCCTGAGTGGCGGATATCATGGAGCCATCGTGGTTACGAACTTGAATCTTCCACGCACGCATTCCAAGTGTTTGTCCTGCTTTGGTCCAAAAGAACACCAAGAAGTACACCCAAACGCCGGCTAAATAAAGAGTAAAGAGAGGGCTAATGACAGGATGACGGCTTAGCAAATCCGCTGCGTCGACATATTCACCATAGCTAATCAGCCCTGTGCCATTAAGGGCAAACAGTATGGCCATTACGACACCCGCTGCCATCATTTCTAACGCGATAATAATTAGAGAATCATAAAAAAGTGCAGCCAGACGGCGAAATAGGCCAGCTGGCGGTAGTGTTGTTGTAGTCATAAATCGATCACTTACCATTCAAATTGTGCGTCAGGATATAGATTCAACCGTATGAAGAAAAGAGAGCTAGAGCACACTGTGTTCATTTGTGGCGAAAACTTAGGCAAACGGTAATTATTTCAATCTTTTGCTCTTGCACAACCGAAAAGCTTACGTATAATGCCAAGCATCGAAAGGCAATAGCCTAAAGATGCCGGTGTGGTGAAATTGGTATACACGACGGATTCAAAATCCGTTTCCTTCGGGAGTGGCGGTTCAAGTCCGCCCACCGGTACCATACATAGAAAGGTCGCTTTTATAGCGGCCTTTCGTCGTTTTGGGGCTTTAAATAACGATTCCTTTTTCCATCTCTCCTTCATCCGTACTGCATTCTCTCTATACTATTATTCTCTCGTGTGTAACGTTCAGTGTTCAATCAAGCTGATGTTGTGACGATTGCGTTCATCTTTTGGCTCTCTGGGCTATCAAAAAAATGAAATGTCTCAGGTTGATACAAAGCTGCGGGGAAGTGCCACTACGCAAACTATCTATATGGTGATCGCTGGAACAGTGATTAGAACGATCAATAAAGTGTTCTGCGTTTCAGATGTCCCCGTTGCCCATGAGGCATGTGAAACATTGCCGTTGTAATACATGCTCACCATATCGCTTTGATAATTTTTTCTATTTATGTCGTTGGTCAGTAACGCTCAAAAAAGCAATGGAAATAATTTCAATCCATGCTAAATGATATTTAATTATGATGTCGTTGGTTATATTGATAGAAAGGTTTTTATCTATCTTATGGTCGTAATTTTGCTTTGTCTTATTACCTAGTTGTTACTTTAATATTCGCTCCAAATAAACAAAGTTAAAATAGGGTTAATTGTCTAAAATGAGATTTTGTTCACGAACAATGCAACCGGTTGCGCTTTTTTGTGCGCGTATATTTTGCTACAGTTTTTAGGTCGGATTTTGAACAGGGTGAAATTGGCGATGAAAAAGATTTTGTTATGTTGCAGTGCTGGTATGTCAACCAGCATGCTCGTGAAGAAAATGGAGCAAGCTGCTGTTATTAAAGGGATTGAGTGTAAGATTGACGCACTTTCGGTGAATGCATTTGATGAGGCGATCAAAGACTACGATGTTTGCCTGCTTGGCCCACAAGTGAGATTTCAGTTGGAAGAGCTACGTAAAACCGCAAACGAGTATGGTAAAAACATTGCGGCAATCTCTCCTCAAGCTTATGGAATGATGAAGGGTGATGAAGTTCTTCAGCAAGCACTCGATCTAATTAACTAGTTTTTTCTAAGATTAAAATGTGAGTAATTCAAGCTGTGTATTTTATATATGGCCAAGGATTGCTTTATCTAAAAATAAGGAAGGAATCTATGAAGCTTTATGATGCAATAATAGGTGTTGTAGAAAAATACATAGCACCAATTGCGGCAAAGGTTGGTAATCAACCCCATGTACGAGCAATGCGCGACGGTTTTATTGTCGCAATGCCTTTTATTATTGTGGGGAGTTTTATTCTCATCTTTGCTTTTCCCCCATTCTCAGAAGATACCACCAACGCATTTGGTCGTGTTTGGCTTGATTTTGCCACCACGCATTTTGATACCATTATGATGCCATTCAATATGTCGATGGGCATTATGACGATCTTTGTATCGCTTGGCGTGGCCTATAGCTTAGCCAAAGCGTATAAGATGGATGGGATCACCAGCGCGGTGCTGTCGCTCATGTCGTTTCTACTGGTGGCTGCGCCAGCAAAAGAAGGGGCGCTCTCAATGTCGCATATGGGGGGCACTGGCATTTTCACCGCAGTGATGTGTGCATTCTTCTCGGTCGAGCTCTACCGCTTTATGAAAAAGCACAATATTACGATTCGTATGCCTGAGCAGGTACCGCCAGCGATTGCACGCTCTTTTGAAGTGTTACTTCCTGTGTTGGCTATTTTTATCACACTCTATCCGTTAAGCCTGTTTGTGCAAGCGCAATATGACATGCTCATCCCTGATGCGGTTATGGCCATGTTTAAACCATTAATCAGTGCATCCAATACACTACCAGCCATTATCGGGGCGTTGTTAGTGTGCCAGTTACTTTGGTTCGCAGGTATTCATGGAGCAGCCATCGTGGTGGGCTTGTTGTCGCCAATCTTCCTAACCAACATCAGTGCCAACATTGATGCATTTGTGGCAGGACAACCGATTCCGAACGTATTTACGCAACCGTTCTGGGATTTCTACATCTTTATTGGTGGGTCTGGTGCCACATTGGCGCTGGTGATGCTGATGTCTTTTAGTCGCTCTGCACACTTAAAGAGTATCGGCCGTATGAGTGCAGTTCCTGGGTTATTCCAGATCAACGAACCTGTCATCTTTGGTAGCCCTGTGGTAATGAACCCAATCCTCTTCCTACCCTTTGTTTTTGCACCAGTGATTAACGCCACTATCGCTTATTTCGCTGTGCAACTTGGCTTTGTTGGTATGGGGGTTGCGACCACACCATGGACAACGCCAGCCATCATCGGTGCCTCCTGGGGGAGTGGCTGGACGTTTACGCCAATTTTACTCGTGGTCGGCTTGTTAATTCTCGATCTCTTCATCTACCTGCCTTTCTTCAAGATGTTTGAAAAACAAATTCTTGAGCAAGAGAAATCGGTTGATGTGGCCCCTGAACAACAGCAGGTGAGTGGTCAAGGTGTAACAGCTTAATTGACATTATTGAGGCTGTCTGCGGGCAGCCTCTTCCCGAGGAGAGAGAAATGGAACAAGAACTGGTTGTTATGGAAATTATTTGCAATGCAGGTGAGGCGAGAAGCCTTTGTTTTGAAGCGTTGCGCCAATCTCGAGAAAAGAACTTTAGCGTGGCTGAAGAAAAGCTGCAGCAAGCCAAAGAATGTTTGAACAAAGCCCATTTAGTACAAACGCAACTGATAGAAGAGGACCAAGGTGAGGGTAAAGTGCCGATGACGCTGGTTATGGTTCACGCGCAAGATCACTTAATGACTACCATCCTCGCTCAGGAACTGGCATCAGAAATGGTTGCATTGCACAAACAATTGGCTGGATAAGTAAGGATTCATCATGTCTAGAGATGGAATAAAACTGGCCATTATTGGTGGTGGAAGCAGTTACACGCCTGAGTTGGTGGAAGGGGTCTTAAAGCGACTGGACTATTTACCGGTTAAGCAAATGCATTTTGTTGACATTGAATCGGGCGCCGAGAAATTAGATATTATTCGTCGTCTTGCACAGCGTATGGTCGACAAGGTAGGTGCGGATATCGAAATCAAAGCAGGGTTTGATCGCAGAGAAGCTATCGCGGGTGCGGATTTTGTGATGACGCAATTTCGTGTGGGTGGTCTTGCCGCTCGTGCAAGTGATGAGCGGATCCCGCTGAAATATGATGTCATTGGCCAAGAAACGACGGGACCTGGTGGTTTTGCGAAAGCACTGCGCACGATTCCGGTTATATTGGACATCTGTAAAGATATTGAGGAGCTCTCTCCCAATGCGTGGATGCTCAACTTTACCAACCCAGCCGGTTTGGTGTCGGAAGCCGTCAGCAAATACTCTAAAGTGAAGAGCATTGGCCTGTGTAACGTCCCGGTTTCAATGCAAATGATGATTGCCGAGATTATGGAATGCGAACCCAAAGAGTTGCAGTTAGAGTTCGCGGGATTGAACCATTTGGTCTGGGTGCATAAAGCGTGGTTGGATGGTCAAGATATTACGGATGTCGTTCTAGAAAAGGTTGGCGATGGCGCGAACTTCAGCATGAAAAATATCTGGGAAGAACCCTGGGACCCGGACTTTTTGAAAGCATTGGGTGCGATTCCTTGTCCTTATCATCGTTATTTTTATCAAACCGACGCAATGCTAGCGGAAGAAAAACAAAGCTCTGAAGAAAAAGGCACTCGCGCAGAGCAGGTGATGGAAACAGAAAAGGCGTTATTTAATCTCTATCAAGATCCAACGCTTGATCAAAAACCGCAAGAGTTAGAGCTGCGGGGTGGTGCGTACTATTCAGATGCGTCTCTCAACTTGGTTGATGCTATCTACAACAATCGAAATGGTATTCACGTGGTTAACGTTCTTAATCGTGGCGCTATCAGTACATTGCCAGATGATGCTGTGATTGAATGTAGTGCCGTTGTTGGTAGCTGGGGAGCCAAACCGATTGCAGTAGGAACCCTATCGCCTAAAGTAAGTGGGTTGCTACATCAAGTGAAAGCCTACGAACAACTGGCGATTGAAGCAGCGGTGCATGGCGATTACCACCAAGCATTGATGGCGTTAGCAAACAACCCATTAGTGCCTGATATTGGTCGAGCTAAGGCAATTTTGGACGACATTCTTCGTGAAAACGCGCAATATCTCCCGCAGTTTAAGTTAACGTCGCTTTAGGCACTTAAACGAAAGGCTCTCAAACAAAAGGTGAATCCTAAGATGAAAGTTATTTTTAACGCTGATGATTTCGGTTTGACGCAGGGTGTCAATGATGGCATCGCGAAAGCGCATTTGGAAGGCGTCGTCCGGTCCACGACCATGATGGTTGGTATGCCAGCAGAAAAACATGCGGTTGAACTGGCCAATCAGTTGCCAGAGTTAAAAGTTGGCCTTCATCTTAGATTCACAGCTGGTAGGCCATTAACAGAAGAAGCCAACTTGTGTGATCCTAATGGCGAGTTTACTCGTTACAGCAATTTTTGGCAGAGACGAGATTACGATCCCATTGCAATACATGATGAGGCGATGGCTCAAGTAGAACATTTCCTTGCTTTAGGTCTAACTCTTAGTCACATAGACAGTCATCATCATGCACACACGCATCCGCAGTTTGAATCGGTCATCTATGATATCGCCAAAGCCTATCATGTACCTTTGCGCAGCACAGGAATGGCAGGTGAGGAAGAGTTTGGCTGTCGCTATTACTTTACGGACCATTTTTACGATGAACGTGTTGAGCACGATTCGCTGGTGGAACATCTGGTTTCCTTAAAAGGCAAATACGATCTCGTTGAAGTGATGTGTCACCCTGCATTGGTTGATAGTGCGTTGGAGCGCTGTAGTGGTTATGCAAAGCAAAGAGAGGAAGAGCTTGCTGTGTTAACCAGTAAAGAATTACGTCTAAGTCTGCAAAAGCATGATATCGAAATCACGGATTATTCTGAGTTAATTTTTGCACCGTTGCATAGCTGTGTATGATTAAGACTGTCAGCAACGTCCCCTTAGTCACCTTACGAGTTGCTGGCAGTCACTTTATAGAAAGCGCTAAATCGCATTATAGATAGGCAGAGAAATGGCAAGAATAAAAGACGTAGCAGAACTTGCTGGCGTTAACCGTTCAACGGTTTCGAGAATCATCAATGGTGAAGGAAAATTCAAGGAAGAGACCAGACAAAAAGTGGAATGGGCGATGGCGCAACTTAACTACCGCCCAAGTGCCATTGCGCGCTCTCTGGCCACCTCCTCGTCAAACATGATGGGGTTGCTTGTCACTTACTATACAGGTGGTTTCTTTGGCGAAATGATGGATCGCGTTCAAACCGAATTAGATCTTCACAATAAGTTCTTAATTACTGCTCAAGGTCATCATTCTGCGCAAGGGGAGAAGAATGCGATTCAACGTTTTCATGATCTACGTTGTGATGGCTACGTGCTGCACAGTCGCTATCTTTCGGATGATGATTTACGCGCACTAGCACAGCAAGATACGCCATTTGTGCTGTTAGATAGATATGTAGAAGGGCTGGAAGAACGATGCATTACGTTTGATCATCGAGGTGCGAGTGTGCTTGCCGTCAATCATCTCATAGAGCAAGGACATCGAAAGATTGGGTGCATTACTGGTCCGGCGCAACGCTATAACAGCCAGTTAAGAAAACAAGGTTATCTAGACGCCATGAGTTCATTGGGAGTAGGTGACTTGGAACTCTTATGTGCAGAAGGCGACTACGGAAGAAAAAGTGGCTACAAAGCGATGGATACCCTGCTAGCGCATCACGCCGATTTAACGGCAGTCTTTTCATGCAGTGAAGAAATGACCATAGGGGCGATGCAATACTTGCATGAAAAACGTATTTCCGTTCCAGAATCTATTTCGTTAGTTAGCTTTGATAGTGTCGACCTCTGTGAAAGCCTTTATCCGACGGTCACAGCTGTTCATTTCCCCATTAGTGAAATGGCGGAAGTGGCAGTTCAAACCCTAGTGAGTCTGACCAAAGGGCAGATCATTACCACCCCCGCAAGTTTCAGTCCAGTTCTGAAAAAACGTAACGCAGATCGAGTGATATCGTAACTAATCAACCTGCAGTAAGTTGATTTGTCGGCTATCTTTTAATAGAAATAACAGGAGATGGCCAATGTATCAACTTACCCCTTATTTATTCTTTGCTGGGCGTTGCGCCGAAGCTCTCGATTTCTATCATCAGTGTTTTGACGGAAAGATAACCAATATTCGTCTATTTAAAGATGCACCTCAGCAGATGGATGGCGTTGTGCCAGATTGGATTATGCATGCTGAGTTTGAAGCTCCGGGGTTGAAACTCATGTTATCCGATGGCGTCGTTGCAAAGGAGTTGCATGGGAACAATATAGCCTTATCTATCGTGGTAAATAAACTGGACACGCAGTTAAAACTGTTTGATCGCCTTGCTCAAGATGGCCGCGTCATGTTACCTCTCGCGGATTCATTTATGGGCACTCGGTTTGGAAAAGTAGAAGACAAGTTTGGGATTCGCTGGATGATTCACTGTAAACTCACAAATTGATTGTGATTGAAAATGTGAATTGTTATTGATGAATTAATTGACAAAATGCACTAAAATTTCGCCTTTGTTTTGGAAATTTTGGTATTTACGAGAAGTGGCAACTATCAAAATTACAGTAGATCGTATTCAGCCTGGATTACATATACGTCTGCCGTTGAAGTGGAACGAGCATCCTTTTCTTTTTAATAGCTTTAAGATTAAAGACCAGGAACAAGTGGAAATGATCCGCCACTTGGGCGTTAAATATGTGTTTCTTAATGTCAATCAAAGTGACACACAGCCCCTGCCTGCCAATCAGAGAAGCGTTAGTGAACTTGACGCTCAGTCAGAGAAATTGGATGGTGAAACCAAAAAGCTTTGGGATGAAAAGCAAAAGCGTATAGAAAAGCTCAGTTCTTATCGCCGACGTGTGATTCAGTGCGAGAAAGAGTTTGAACGTTCTTTGGCTAGAATGCGCTCTGTGATGACAAAAATTCGCAATCGACCAACCGATGCGGTAGAGGAAGCTAAACAACTCATCGACGACATTGTTGAAAAGCTGATGAGCGATGATAATGTCACTCTTCATCTTATGAATGGAAAAAGTGAGTTTGAAGATATCTACTTTCATTCGTTAAACGTCTCCGTCATCGCCATGATGATAGGAAAGGCGAAAGGCTATAAGGCTGAGCAGTTGAAAGAGCTGTCTTTTGCCGCTCTATTCCACGATATTGGTAAAATAAAAATACCCTCAGCGATTGTTCGTAAGCAGACGCCTTTAACCGAACCTGAGTTTAACTATCTTAAGCTACACACGAAATATGGGCTGGACCTAGCCAATACTGTGGAAGGATTCCCAGAAAGTGCGAAGAAAGTAATTCTGCAGCATCACGAGCTTAATGACGGCTCAGGATACCCTGAAGGTCTTAAAGGTGATCAAATAGATGAGTTAACTCAAGTTATTGCGGTTGCAAACGCGTTTGATAACTTATGTCATCATAATATTCCTGCGGAACAAAAGATCCCTTATACCGCTCTCTCTCATCTATACAAGAACTGTAAGCATCTCTATAACGTAGAAAACCTCAATATACTGATCAAGTTTATGGGGGTTTTTCCTCCAGGAACGGTTGTACAACTTTCCAATAATATGGTCGGGCTGGTCATTTCCGTTAATGCGGCACATCTACTGTATCCCAATGTTTTGATGTACGACCCAGCAGTACCAAGAACTCAGGCGCCCATCATCGATTTGGCGGACAAAGATATAAAGATAGTCAGCGCAATTCATCCTAATAAGTTACCTGACAAAGTGAGAGAGTACTTAAACCCTCGCTCACGAATTTCTTATTTCTTCGATAGCGATGATTAGTTATCCACAGGATTTTGTGAATATCTTCTGTATAGCCTGAATATAAAATACAAGCAAATAAGCGCTTGAGTGAAATGTGTTCACTTGAGCGTTTTTTTAATAAAAAAACTATTTTTTTGCTTGCTAAGAAAAACGTCTTCCCTATAATGCGCATCCACCGACACGGCAGACAGCGTAAGGCTTCAGCAAGGTCGGGTGAGGCAAAAGCTTCTGAGAAAATAAATTTGAAAAAGTGTTTGACTCTTCAAATTAACTCGCTAGAATTCACCTCCGCTTTGAGAGAAAAACTTCTTGAGAAGCAAGCTCTTTAACAATTTAAACCTATCAATCTGTGTGGGCACTCGTTGATGATAATCCAAAAGATTTATCAATGAACTGAGTGACCAAAACGATACTAAGTATCGGCACAGTCAATTTATTCAGTATTCATTGAGCCGAAGCGAAAGCTTCAAAAAA
>NZ_SZTO01000014.1 GCF_013369385.1 Vibrio sp. 05-20-BW147
TCATGCGAGATACCTTCCATTAGACAGCCATCACCCATGAACACGTAAGTGAAGTGGTCAACGATGTCGTGGCCTTCTTTGTTGAATTGCGCTGCTAGCGCTTTCTCAGCCATTGCCATACCAACCGCGTTGGTGATGCCTTGACCTAGCGGGCCCGTCGTTGTTTCGATGCCCGGTGCGTAGCCGTATTCTGGGTGGCCCGGAGTCTTAGAATGCAATTGACGGAAGTTTTTCAGATCATCGATAGAAAGCTCGTAACCGCTCAAGTGCAGTAGCGAGTAAATCAGCATCGAGCCGTGGCCGTTAGAGAGTACGAAACGGTCGCGGTCAGCCCATTCAGGGTTTGATGGGTTGTGGTTTAGGTGAGAACGCCAAAGAACTTCAGCGATGTCCGCCATACCCATAGGTGCGCCTGGGTGGCCAGAGTTTGCTTTTTGTACGCCGTCCATGCTGAGTGCGCGGATTGCATTAGCTAAATGTTTACGATCCATAATAAATACCGAATATTATTTGAGTCTAAAGAGGAAATAAGTAGGGGAACGTTTGCGTTCCCCTAGTTTGATTCTGTGTGATTACAGTTTCGCTGCAATCATCGCTTCTAGTTTGCCTTGGTCAACGGCGAAGTTACGGATACCTTCAGCTAGCTTCTCAACCGCCATTGGGTCTTGGTTGTGCTCCCATAGGAATTCCGCGTGCGTCATTGGTGCTGGACGCTCTGCTGCGCCTTTAGAGTCAACCAGTTTCTCAACCACTTCACCTTCAGCCGCTTCAAGTTCTGCAAGTAGAGCAGGCGCGATAGTCAGACGGTCACAACCAGCCAGTTCTAGGATCTCACCGATGTTACGGAAGCTTGCACCCATAACGACGGTTTTGTAGCCGTACTCTTTGTAGTAGTTGTAGATCTTAGTAACAGACAATACGCCTGGATCTTCCTGAGCTTCAAAATCACGACCTTCTTTCGCCTTGTACCAGTCCATGATACGACCAACGAATGGAGAGATCAGGAATACGCCCGCTTCTGCACAAGCACGCGCTTGAGCGAATGAGAATAGAAGAGTCAGGTTACAGTTGATGCCTTCTTTCTCTAGGATTTCCGCTGCGCGAATACCTTCCCAAGTAGACGCCAGTTTGATCAGAATGCGATCGTTAGTGATGCCCGCATCGTTGTACATTTTCACTAGTTGGCGAGCTTTCGCTACGCTGCCTTCCATATCGTAAGATAGACGAGCGTCCACTTCTGTAGAGATACGACCTGGGATTGTTTTTAGGATTTCTTTACCGATATTTACTGCAAGCATGTCGCAAGTGTCTTGGATCTGCTGTGCTTTGTCATTGCTTTGAGTTTTTGCATATTCGATAGACGCATCGATCAGAGGCGCATACTCAGCGATTTGAGCAGCTTTAAGAATCAGAGAAGGGTTTGTGGTGGCATCTTCTGGTTGGTATTTCTTGATTGCATCAATTTCACCAGTGTCTGCTACGACAGTTGTTAGCTTGCGAAGTTGCTCTAACTTGTTGCTCATAATCGATCATCCTATATAACGGGCTATCGCTCGGTGTACACACCTAAGCCAATACATTTGTAAACTGACTAGCGAATAGTTTAGTGCGATTTTTGCAATGCACGCTCTATTCATCAGAAAAAATTTAGCAGCCGAACATTTGTTTTGAACATTTGCTCGATGGCTGAGTAAATGATGTATTCATATTTATCCTAACGTGTAGGAAAGTCAATGGTTGAGTGGCCTTTAAGGTGATGCTCATCAACGTTTTTTTTGTACAAAATCGAACGAATGACAATTAAACGTTTGCCCTTACTTGGCAAGGTTTCGCGGTCAAAACGATTTAACAAATCATTTACTGAGAAAATGTCATTTCAATGAGCAAAAGTTGCGGTTAGAATCGTGTGTAACATATGCTAAGTCAATGAGCATATGCTCAATGGCAGATTAAAATAGCACTCTGAAATGAGGGTGAGAGTAAATATGAGCAGTTCAAACCAAGATATATCGATTGAAAGCACGGATCTTCTCACGGAGATTTCGGTCGCTTACTATCAGGATGGCGCTACTCAGGAAGAGATTTCAAAGAAGTTTTCGGTTTCTCGCGCCAAAGTGGGCCGGATGCTTAAGCAAGCAAGAGACGAAGGGATCGTCGAAATCACCGTGAAGTATCACCCGGTGTTCAGTGCCAAAATTGAGCAGCGCCTAATTGAACGTTTTGGTGTGAAGCGAGCATTAGTCGCGCTTGACCAACCACAGGAAGAAGCACAGCGCCAGCAGGTGGCAGGTTTGGTCTCGAACTACCTGACGAGCACATTAAAAAACGGCATGGTGGTTTCGGTTGGGCAAGGGCGAAATGTCTCTGCGGTTGCGCACCATGTTGGTGTCATAACCCCGCGTGACTGCAAATTTGTCTGTGGGATTGGTGGAATTCATCCTCGCGGCGGTATGTTTAACGCTGACCATATTTGCCGTCAGTTGGCAAAAAAATATGGTGGCACATCAGAAACACTCTATGCGCCTGCGTACGCAGAAAACCGTGAGCAGAAAATGGCATTCATGCAAAACGCGACCGTGAAGCAGACCCTCGATCTCGCACGCAAAGCCGACATTGCTCTGATTGGGATCGGCGACATGAGCGAAAACAGCTATATGGTCGATCTGGGGTGGTTTACACCCGATGAAGTGGTGCAGTCTCGCTTACAGCAAGGGGTTGTGGGGGATTTCGCAGGTTATGACTTTTTCGATATTTATGGCAACGTCGCTAATACCGTAATGAGCGACCGTGTTATTGGTTTAGGTATTGAAGAGTTTAGGCCGATCTCCCAAGTCATCGCCATCGCGGCAGAAAACAGCAAGCCCTTGGCACTGCTTGGCGCGCTAAGAACGGGAGCCATTGATGTTGTCGCCACAAGCGTGAGTAACGCACTTACCGTGCTGAACCTTGACGAGCAGATGCAAGGAAAAGCGCAATAGCTGTTCGGGTTGCATATTTTTATGCAATTTATGCAATAAGGCTGTGAGAGTTTATAAATGACTCGCAGCCTGATTTGATTTCTAAGCTGAAAATAATCCCGAGGAGTACTTTTAAAACAGTTACTTGGAGGGACTTATGAAAAAAACACTGATCACCGCCGCTCTACTCAGCACGTTTGCTGGCAGCGTTATGGCACAAGAAAAAGTGGTTGCGGGTTACTTTGCTGATTGGCAATACGCGAACGCTTCAAATCCTTACACGGTTAAAGATATTCCTGCAGAAAAGCTGACTCATGTTATCTACGCCTTTTTAAGCATGTGTGGTCCTCATACTGGTGCATCAGAGACGGTGCAAAAGCTGGTAGCCAAACAGTGTGAAGGCAAAGAGCCATTTAGTGCGATTGTCGTTGATACCGAAGCTGCACTTGAAAAAGACTTCGGCAAGGTATCGGTAAAGGTGCCTTTCAAAGGCCATTTCGCCCAGCTTGCAGAACTGAAAAAACAGCACCCAGATCTTAAAATCCTTCCTTCTTTTGGTGGCTGGACTATGTCTGAGCCTTTCCATGCAATGGCTAAAGATCCTAAAGCGATGGCGCAGTTCTCAAAAACCGCCGTTGAACTTATCAAACAATATGACTTCTTTGACGGAATTGACTTGGACTGGGAATACCCGGGCGGTGGTGGCTTAACCACGTCCCCTTGGAATCCTGCGACGAAACTGTCTGATGAACAGAAAGCGGCAGAGCGCGATGCATTCACCTACTTGGTGAAAACAATGCGAGCAGATCTGGATTTGTTAGAGAAGCAAACCAAACGTCAATATGAGCTATCTACAGCAGTCGGTGTTGGATCGAAAGCGGCACAAATCGATTGGAAAGCCGCACAGCCATACCTAACCAACATGTTTGCGATGACCTATGACTTCCTCGGTGGGTGGGGGCAGCAGACCGGACACACCACCAACTTACATGCCACAGAACGCAGTTGGTGGGGCATGGGCGCAGATGTTTTCATCAATCAGATGATTGAACTTGGCATTCCTAGTGAAAAGCTGGTGATTGGCGCGGCGTTCTATGGTCGTGGATGGCAGGGAACAAAAGACTATGACGGTCAAGCGCCGAAAGGGGATCTGCTCTCTGAACAAGGCGCGCAATTTGGCACTGGCGAGAATGGCTACTTCATGTTCTGGGATCTGGTGAAGAACTATGGAGAGAAACAAGGCTATCAGTACAACTACGACGAACAGTCTCAAGCACCTTACTTGTGGAACCCAGAGAAAAAAGTCTTCATCTCATTTGAAGATCAGCGCTCGATTAAAGCGAAAGCTCAGTGGGCTAAGCAAGCCAATCTAGGGGGAATCTTTACGTGGGAACTTTCTGGCGATCCAAGCGGTAAGTTGGTTGATACCATGCATGCTGAAATGACAGGCAAGTAAAGTTCAGTCATTGGCTTTGATATAAAAACCCGCTGTTTTAGCGGGTTTTTGTTTACACGCAACAGGACAGTGAGCGTCTATTTTTCCGAGTGTTCGTCCATATAGACTTGCAGTTGCTCGACATTGAGTGGTTTTGCGTAGTAATAGCCTTGCAGCAAGTCACAACCAGATTCTGCGAGTTTGTTCGCCTGCAACTCTGTTTCTACTCCTTCAGCTAACACTGCCATGCCAAAGTTTTTCCCAATAGCAATGATATTTTTAACCATGTTGAAAGACTTTGCGTCATTCTCAATATTATCGACAAAGCTCTTGTCGATTTTCAACTCATCAATGGGCAGATCTTTTAGCATGCTTAACGAAGAATAACCGGTACCAAAATCATCCAGAGAGATTTTGAGCCCTTGTTGGTTCATCTCGTTGCAAATGGGTTTGAACTGATCAAGATCTTCAATAAACAAGTTTTCCGTTATTTCGAGAGTAATGCGCTTTCTATCAAGCCTTGCTGAGTCGATGGTGGTGATAAGGTGTTCGGCAAAATCCTGCTGAATAAACTGTTTGACAGAAATGTTGATTGAGAGGTTTAAGTCTTGACGCTGTGGTATCACATACGTTGCGATATCACTGACACTGCGTTCAATGATGAATTTACCCAGCTTAACCATAAGTCCAGAGCTTTCAGCAACAGGAATAAACAGATCGGGCGGGACAAAACCGAGCTCAGAATCCTGCCAACGAACTAAGGCTTCGACACCATGCAGCTTGCCATCCATATCGACCTGAGGTTGGTATACCATAAACAACTTCTGCTGCTCGATGGCAAACCGTAAACGTTGTTCAACTTTCATCTTGTATAAATGCTGCTCTTGCATTTCAGTCGTGAAAATATTGAACGAGTTACGCTCTTGTTTGGCTCGATACATTGAGATATCGGCGGCGCGAAGAAGCGCATCGAGGTCGTGACCATGAGTTGGATAAATGGCGATACCCACGCTACAGCTTAATAAGAACTGAACGTCGTTAATCACATAAGGCTCGGCCATTTTGGCGATCATGTTTGTAGCCAATGACTTAAGCAAAACGGGATCGCTTTCTTTAACCAATAAAATAAACTCATCACTAGCTTCACGAACGAGCAGGCGCTTCTCGTTGCTGAATGACCCTAATCGTTGTGTGATTTGTTTTAAAACTTGGTCACCGAAATCGTGGCCATGTGTGTCATTGACACTCTTAAAGTTGTCCATGTCGATGAACAACAAAGCAAAAGGTGACGTCTTGTTTTTTAACCATAAATGAATGTTATCTCTGAGGTATCGACGGTTGGGTAACTGAGTCAAAGTATCATGTGTGGCTTGGTGGTGTAGGCGTTCAATGGTCTCTTTTTCGTTGTTCGCGATCGAGCGCACTAGACCATAGAAGGCCAGCTGTAGTATGGCAAAAATCAGTAAGTAAAAGCCAAACTGAGAGTAAAACAGCTGACGAATGTAGTGCATTTCAGTTGCGGATACTGCCCAAACACGATAGTCGGCCAAGTATTTCACTGTCATCAAGTAAGACATCTGATGGCCCTGAGTCATCACGGTGACAGCTTCTTGCGAGGCTTTTAGCTCATCTTCAGAAATGGAGTGTTGTGATGCGGCGGCTGCGATCACTTCTTTATAACGATGATCTTCTATTGGCCGATCATAGCGGTTAACGAGCGATTCATCTGCTGACACAAAAGTGCGATAGCGATCGTGACGGACGAGGCTAACGATATTAAATGGATTTGCGTGAATGTTGTTTCTAAAGACCAGAGTAGACTCAACTTTTAGTCCAGCCGTCATAACGGCCTCGACCTCGCCCTGGCTGTTGCGGATCGATTTGCGAACAGGAATGATCAAAGAGTCGATGGCGTCAAAATAATAGGTTCGGCCTAAGATCATGCGGCTGGACTCGAGTGCTTCTATGAAACCTGCTTTTGTCACAGGATTATCCATTAGATTTTCTGCGCGGGCTAAATCGATGTTGCTGGTAACAGCAATAAAATCTCCATTTGGATTTGCCAAACCAAATCCGGCAATAATGGGGTGAATCTGCATCAGATTGTCTAAAATTGGCCGAATTTGTAGTGATGCAGTACGAGTGAAATCACTTTGATCAACCAGCCGCTGTCCAACGACTTCCAGTAACGACTCTTGGCTCTTAAACAGAGAGTCGACGGAAGACGAAAAAAGTTCGAGCTGCAGCAGTTGCTTATCTTGGTATTTCTGTAGATTGGAATGATAGAAATTATGGCCAAAAAGGATAAAAAGCCCCATGGTAACCACCACGAGGACCCAATAAAGCAGCCAAATATTGTTCTTCATTCCAGCCATTCTTTGCCTTCTGTTTGACGCTGTCTTGGTTAAGGTTCAATAGGTAGTTGAGGGTTGGCTCCCCATTCCGTCCATGAACCGTCGTAGACAGACAAATTTTTGTAACCGATTAGGTATGCGCCTAATAACAAAATGCATGCAGTGACCCCCGAGCCACAACTGAAAACGATCGGTTTACTCTGGTCTAATGGTAGCGACTCGAAAGCCTCTTGCAAACCAGACAAAGGTTTAATATGGCCTTTGTCTAAGAGTTGTGAAAACGGCAAACACAGGGAACCCGGAATGTGGCCACTGCGTATACCTTCTCTGGGCTCTGGGACCTGAGCTAAAAACCGTTCCATAGATCGTGCATCGACAATTGAGGCGGAGCGCAAATTACTGTGCTTCAGAACAATATCGGCATTTAAGAAATAATCTGGATCGATTTGTCCGTTGAATGTGCCAATCTGTGATACTGCTTCAAAGTTGTCTTGGGTTTCAAAGCCTGCGTCAATCCACGCTTTCAGGCCACCATTGAGCACTTGAACGTTATGATGTCCTATCGCTTTTAGCATCCACCAAGCTCTTGGCGAAGCGTAAGTTCCCGCGTTATCGTAGACCACGATATGGCTATCATTGTTTAGACCGATCTGTTGTGCTTTAGTATTGAAGGTTGCTTGATTGGGCATCATATGAGGCAAAGTACTGGAAAGATCGCAGAACTCGTGGTCGTAATCGAATCGACGAGCACCAGGGATGACCTTGCCGAAAATCTTAGGTTCAGCATTGGGAATCGTGAACTCCATGCTGGCATCTAAAATGACCAAATTTTTTTGATGTTTAATCTCATTCAGTTCACTGGCAGAAATAAGCGGGGACATAGAGTGATTTCCTTATGGTTTCTGGCATTCGATAAAGTGATAGCTAGGTTGCTCGGTGAGCGCATTTGATCCTTTTGCTAAAAGCACTTGCGCAGGTGGCTGACAATCATTGTCGGGTTTGACCGTTAATCTCAGCACGCTGGAGTCGGGGAGTTTGACCGTTAAATAACGTCGATGCCCATCTAAAGATTGAGTTAACGTATTGCTAAGCAGTATTGCGTGAAGCCTCTCATTGTCCGGCTTATCTCTTAGCAGGTGTTGCAGCAACAGAAGCAAAACGATGCCTGACAACAGTAATCCAAATCCTTTTATGAGTGGTCTCATCGAATGCTCGTCAAAACAATTGGTTATTAGCGTTTAGGGCCAAGATAAAACAATTTCCTTCCGTTGTAACCATTTCCTTCCATCGCAACCACGGCATAAGTGGAGCGTTAAAAAAAGCCCTCGACAATAGAAGAGGGCCTTTCAATCAACTCTGGTTGGTGTGTTGTGAATCAGAGTTGCGTTGTGAATCATCGTCGCACACTGGGCAAGCGGGCAGTTTCATGAGATTCATTTCTCGCCAAGACATCGTCATGGCGTCAAGGATCAAAATTTTACCGCTTTTTGGGGTACCAAAGTGAGCCAACACTTTGATCGCTTCCATGGCTTGTACGGCGCCTATGATGCCAACGACAGGTGCCATGACCCCAGCTTCGACACAACTCAGCGCATTTGAGCCAAACAGTGCGCTAAGACATTGATAGCAAGGCTCGTTGGCGTTTTGATAGGTAAAAACACTCACCTGACCTTCCATGCGAATCGCAGCGCCGGATACCAATGGCGTTTTGGTCGCAAAGCAGAGGCGATTCAATTGATTGCGTGTCTCTACGTTGTCACTGGCATCCAACACTAAGCTGTGATTTTTAATCAAAGCTTTAAGCTCAGAATCGTTAAGACGCTGCGCCACCGTTACCACTTCAATGTGAGGATTCAGCTCTCGTAGCGACTGAGCGGCGGACTCGACTTTTTTACGCCCAATATCAACATCGTGATGCAAGACTTGGCGCTGCAAATTGGACAACTCAACAATATCGTCGTCAATCAATGTCAGCTTGCCGACACCCGCTGTCGCCAGATATTGACTCGCAGCGCAGCCAAGACCACCAGCACCCAAAATTAAGATGGAACTTTGTTTGAGAGCTTCTTGGCCTTCAAAATCAAACTGACGTAGGATGATTTGGCGGTTATAGCGCAGCATTTCCTGATCGGAAAGAATCTCCACCTTCAGCTCCTAAAACAGGGTTGAGTTAAACAATTCGATATTGACGGTTTCACCCACTTCAACACGTCCACGCTCTCGCTCTAAAACCACAAAACAATTTGCCAAGCTCATTGAACGAAACGCGCCGGAGCTTTGATTTCCTGTTGTTTCGACAAAGAACTGACCATTTTCAATGGTGTAAATACCGCGTTGGTAGTCGGTGCGGCCGGGAGCCTTTTTAAATGCCGTACGCGTTGTGGCGGGGATAGACTCCGGAACTTTCCATTGCGAATGGCCTGCCAATTTGGCCAGCATCGGCTGAACCAAAACATACATAGTCAAAACGGCTGAAACGGGGTTACCTGGCAGGCCGCAGAACCACGCGGTGCTGAGTTTGCCAAAAGCAAAGGGTTTACCCGGCTTGATCGCCAGTTTCCAAAAACCGATTTCGCCTAGCTGTTCCAAAATGTCTTTGGTGTAGTCGGCTTCGCCCACGCTTACGCCACCAGAAGTGACCACCACATCCGCTAGTGATTGGGCTTTTTCGAAGGTGGCTTTTAATGTTTCAGGACAATCAGGAATGATGCCGAGGTCGATGGCTTCGCAGCCAAAGTTCTCAATCAGCGGCTTAATACCGTAGCGGTTGCTATCGTAGATCTGACCTTCCAGTAGTGGTTCACCGAGTGATTTGAGCTCGTCACCAGTAGAAAAGAAAGCAACACGTGGTTTTCTGACCACTGTGACGTGGCTGATGCCTAAAGAAGCAATCATGGGAATATCACGAGGCGTGAGGCGAGCCCCTTGGGCCAAGACTAAGTCACCCGCTTGGATATCGTCGCCTGTTGGTCGAATGTTTTCGTTCGGCTTAATCTGGCACTGTTGGATGACAATACCTTCGTCGCTTACTTCGGTGTTTTCCTGCATGATGACGGCGTCACAGCCTGCCGGGATTTTTGCGCCTGTCATGATGCGAATGCAGCTATTTTGCGGCCATTCCCCGTCAAAAGGCTGGCCTGCAAATGACTTGCCCGCAAGCGGTAGTGGTTGGTTGTGCTCTAAATCGGCAATGCGAATCGCGTATCCATCCATTGCAGAGTTATCAAAAGGAGGCACGTTAATAGGGGAAAGAATATCTTCAGCTAAGACATAACCAAGCGCTTCAGCAAGCGGTAGTTTTAACGTTGTTTGAATCGGTTTAATGCGGGAAAGCATTTTTTCCATCGCATCTTCAATTGGCATTAAGCCAGGTGCATCACAACAGCCCATATTGAATTTCCGTTGAATTATGGTTTTAGCGCACTTTAGCACAAATCGATGAGTGGCACGAATGACCCTCAGTAAAATATGGGTGTAATTATTCAAAAATCCGAGTATCCTTGTCAGCCATCCTAAAGGGGTATTCTTCCCTTTATGAGAGTCTTGAGATGTAAGAGGAAGTGGAATGTCAGGTCTTAGCGAATCCGCCCAACTGGTTAAACAAGCGTTAGAAAAGCGCGGTTTGGAAACGCCGATGGTGCCGAACCAATTCAGTCGTGAAGAAAAGAAAGAGAAAATCGAACACCACATGCGTGAGATCCTTTCTTTGCTTGAACTGGATCTGACCGACGATAGCTTGGAAGAAACGCCAAGACGCATTGCTAAAATGTACGTCGACGAAGTTTTTTCCGGCCTAGATTATCAGAACTTCCCTAAGATCACTGTGATTGAAAACAAGATGAACGTCAGCGAGATGGTTCGAGTGAAAGAGATCACCTTAACCAGCACCTGCGAGCATCATTTGGTGACCATTGATGGCAAAGCGGCAGTGGCCTATATTCCTCGCGGAAAAATCATTGGTTTATCTAAGATCAACCGCATTGTTCGTTTCTTTGCGCAACGCCCTCAGGTGCAAGAGCGCATGACACAACAGATTCTAGTGGCGTTGCAAACCTTACTCGAATCGGATGACGTTGCGGTAACCATCGACGCAACACACTATTGCGTGAAGTCTCGCGGCGTGATGGACGCGACCAGTGAAACCACCACAACCGCATTGGGTGGTATTTTTAAGAGTAACCCAGCGACACGAGCCGAGTTTCTGCACGGTTTGCGTTAATCGAAAGTTTATTGAATACAAAAAAACGCCCAACTCATGAGTTGGGCGTTTTTATGTCTGCGCATTCTTTTCGGCTATTTCAAAGCGTCAATGGAGGCTAAATCGCTGGTTTGGCTTTGAACACTTCGGGCCAATACATCTTAACGTAGCCAGCAGATACCCACACAACAAGCACGGTGGCAATGCTCAGTTCAAGAAAGCCAAAATCATGCAGCCATGCCCATTGAGGGTGGGACTCGGCAAAAAATGCTGTTAAGCGATGCATCGCAATGGCACTGATCACCGATGGGAAGGTAACGGCCGCGATGGAAGGTTGGAACTTCAATCTCAGTAATCGAATGTAGCATAGGTAAATCAGCAGAGTCATGGTAATGGCAATGCCCGCTAACGCGCCTGTGAGGATAGGATCTGGTTCTTTGAAGTTCACCAAATATGCGGCTAGCGAAAGGTTAACCGGAGCGGCCATGATGGCTAATGTTGGCCTTGCTCGTTTAGGCAGAGAGCCAAAAAACACCAATCGGTAGAGAACCAGAGGCAGTAGGAAGAAATAGATCCCAATGCAGACCATAGCCAGTGTTTCTGAAAAGACATTGTGTCCAAATTGAGAACCAGCCAATGAGCTGCTAATCAATCCAACAGGATAGAGGAACCAGCTTGGCACAATATTGGACATCTTGAAATTCATGATTTGGAAACTGAAAAACAGCACCATCATGGTAAAGTGCAGCAAAACCGCCATAAACCAAAGAGGGTAGGCGATCAATGGAGATACGACCGCCAAATAATCGCACAACACCAACAGCGCCATACTCATCGGAGCCATCAAACTTCCACTCAAAGGATGACGAATATCGTTGAGAAAGGTTTTAGCGTTGGTGGCGTATTTGGCCAATACAGGTAAGAGCAATATCGCGCCAAAAGCCGCGAGAAAAGGACGAATCGGAACACCAACTTCAGGCAAGTAAAGCGCCCATGCTTGCCCAAGTCCAATGACCCCCAATGCCAGTGCGGCTTGTGATGGTGGCACGTTTTGAACCTGTACCAATTTTCTCCAATTCAGCGAAAATTCCATTTACGAATTTAACCTCAATTCGACGCATTATTTTTAGATATTGATGATAAAAGTGATTTCCCTTGTTCACTTTTGACTCGATTCGAGTGTCTGGAGATCATTCATAGCATGACATCTGATTTGAACAGCAGAAACATACAACGGTGACCTTCAGGCGACGCTGATGGTATCAATTTTGCTGTGTACTTGCTTGGAAAAAATCGAACAGTGAGAAAAAAATCGGGATAAAGTGGTTTATCCCGAATCCATACTAGCGTCTTACGCCTGTGGGTTTTGTTGCTCTGGTAGATCTTGCTGACGCAACTTATCGTTCTTGATGGTTCTGTGTAGAAGCTGACTGTAGATGGGCTTACCGCCACAAACTTGCGCACAAATTACCGCACCGAGACTGGTAATGATCAGTGGCAAAATGAGGTAATAGTTGTTGGTCATTTCAATCACGAGCAGAATTCCCGTAATCGGCGCGCGAACCGTGGCGGCGAACAAAGCGCCCATACCCGCGATGGCGAACATGCCCGGCTCGATGGGAAGATCGGGAAGTAGAATTTTCGCTGTGGCACCAAAGGCATAGCCAAACAGCGTGCCCAATGCCAACATAGGCGCAAAAATCCCGCCGGGTGCACCTGAGCCAAAACATATTAAAGTGGTCAACACTCGTCCAACAAAGAGCATCACAAGCAGAGAAACGCTGTAGTTGCCGTTAGTGACGTCTGGAATAAGATGAATGCCGCCGCCCGTCAACTCGGGAACATACAGCAACAGCAAACCAAAGATGCCACCAAGACAGGTTCCGGTGATCAAATAGCGTTTGCGATCATTTTTGTGCAAGGCAACGAAGGCGTCTTGTGCAACAGTCACCAGTTTATTGAACAGCACACCAAAAACGCCAAATAGTCCGCCCAATAACAAAAAGAGCCACAAAGCTTTTAGCTCGGGTGGTTGATATTGCGGCATGGTAATGACCGCATCTTGGCCGTTGATGGCGCGAAACACGATATTGGCCATAACAGCAGAAATAATCACAGCTCGAATAGAGATCAGCGAGTAACGAAATTGTGGGCGCATCTCTTCGACCACGAACATGATCCCCGCAAGAGGAGCATTAAACGCGGCGGCCAAACCACCTGCCGCCCCTGACGCGAGTAGAGAGTGGCGAGTGTCGTCATCTTTCACTCGGAAAATATCCGTGACCATGCGACCAACGGCGCCGCCCATCTGAACAGTAGGCCCTTCTCGGCCCAGCACCATTCCTGAACCCAGTGCCCCCATGCCGCCAAAAAACTTCACGGGGATGACTCGCCACCATCTGACTGGGCGGATATTGTCCATCGCCCCCTCGATTTCTGGGATACCTGAGCCAGCGGCCTCTGGCGCAAAGCGGTGAACCAGAAAATACCCCACGAATGCAAGCGCTGCACTGATCAAAATTGCCGCAAGCCAAAGCGGCAGCAAATGACCAATTTCACTCTTTAACCACTCCGTCCGAGTCTCGGAAACAAAATGTACGGCGATTTCGAAATAGGTTCCAACCAGTCCTGCCAATATGCCAACCAATGCGGCTAAGAAAAGGACAGAAATAGGTGTTGAACCGTGTGAGAGAAACTGATTGATTGCATCTTTGGGCACTTTTACTAGAACGGACTGAATGATTCTCTCACGCTTGGTCATGTGTATCTCCAACGCCAAAATTTCGAGCTCAGATTATAAGCGAAGCTAGGGTTGTGCTTTAGTTACGAAAGATGCAAATTAGTTTTTCATAATTCAGCGTGGTAAAAGCAAAAAATTGTGATAGATGGCACGTTATTTAAAGGGAATTTCTTGCAATTTAACCAATGTGTACCACACTTAAATCGTAAAGCAACATGCTGCTCGATAAGGAGGGATGTGAGGTTTTACACACAATTTGGATGGAATCAAAACTCTACTGTAGTTCCTCGTTTTTTGTTAGGGATGCATCTATAGTAATCCCAAATCGCAGACTCACGATTGAGTAACGAGGTAAAGGCGCACTGCTAGGTGCGCCTTATTGTATTTGTACCCTTATATGACACCCAAGCTGCCGATGTGCGTTCTCGTTAAAAGAACGTAATCACTGTCGCGTCTGTGGAAAGGTGAAAAAGTTACTTAGGTTCTTACTTTGTTTCGCTATCTAGGTCAGTATCAAGTGAAGGGATACTTTCGTTTTCTACCACTTCGCCTGCGGCTTCCAGTTTGGCACGTTCTGCTTTTGAAATGTAACGTGGTTTGTTACTTTTATGCAGTTTCGCGTTTTGCTTTTTCAGCTTCGATTTGAAAATTTGATTGATTTTCTTTTTGCGGTTCATTGTTGTTGCCCCCGTGAAAGGTGGCTGAGAATAATCATTTGTCGCACAAAGTACAAGTGAGTTTGATTTAGATAAATGAAAATAGTTCTCGACAAAGCGTAAAATTGACAAAGTGATTAATAAATATTGGTTCTACGATGGCGTCAAAAATACTGATGGGGGCATTGGCCACTGAGTTCAAAACGGTTGCAGCGATGATTCGCATCTATTGCAAGGATCACCACCACGGCGATACCTTGTGTGAGGAGTGTCGGGCACTAATGGACTACGCCGAAGTGAGGTTGGACAGATGTCCTTATGGCGAAGATAAGCCAACTTGCAATCAATGCCCCATCCATTGTTACAAAAAAGCACAGAAAGAACAGATGCGTTTGGTGATGCGTTATTCAGGACCACGAATGTTATTGGTTCATCCTATTTTGGCGATTCGTCATTTGCTACATGAACGAAAACCGGTGCCAGACAAGCCAACACCGGAAAGCTCTAACCGCCATAAAAGGCTCGCTAAGAAACCGTAACAACGGTTAAGTTTTTAATCCAAAATTTTTGTGTGTAGCGTCGGTAGCACAGCGCTAATTTCACAATTTCTTCAGCCAACATTAGCGCATAGACGACTTTAAACTCCATGCCAGCAATAAAGGCTGCTAAAGCACACAAAGGAATACCTGTCATCCACATGGCGATAAAGTCCATTCTTAAACAGAATACGTTGTCGCCACCTGCGCGAATGATGCCATTAATGATGGTCATGTTTAGCATGCGAATCCAGATCCCGCAGCAAAGGATGATCACCGCAGGCGCTGCTAGTGGTTTCAGTTCTTCACTGTTGAGATTGAGCCCAGATAAAATCCACTCTCTGTTCAACAACATAAATGCGCCGACTGACACGCCAACGACGAAAACGACCTTGATAAAATAGGCGGCCATCGCTTGCGCACGGTCAAACTCGTTGCGCCCGAGTGACTGACCAATAAGCACAGAACAAGCGACCGAAATACCAAAAAAGATTGCGTAACATAATGATTCAAAAGGGCCAAGCATACTGAAAACAGCAAGCTCTGTGGTACCCATATGGCCAAATATAATTTGGTAGGCCATGGTGCCAATTCCCCACAAAACCGCGCCCAATGTCACCGGCAACGCCAAGCGACGGTAGGAAAGCCAAAGGGAAGGGCGATCTGCGGATGCTTCTGTTTCGAGCAACCAATGGCGCTTGTATTTCATAAACCCAAGCATGAGTACGACTTGCAGAGCGCGAGAAATTGACGTTGCCAAAGCGGCTCCTGCAACGCCCATCGCAGGCACGCCGAGCCCACCTTTAATCAGCCAATAGTTGAGAGCAATATTGACGAAAATGGTCACGGAGCCAATGAATAAGGGTGTTACGGTATCGCCAGAAGAACGCATGCTCGATTCAATCACAATCACGATATGGGTCAGCAATAAAACCGGTAGCGCGTACCAGAGATACACGGAGCCAAGTTCAATGACGGTTTTATCGTTGGTTTGCAGCATCATGATGAACTGCGAACCCAAGGTGATCAGTAAACTGACAGGTATCAGCACTTTCAACCCAAAGTTGAGGGCAATGAGAGAAACGGCTTTTGCACTGCGGCGATCGTCTTTGCCCCAGTATTGCGCAACTAACGTACCATTTGCGGAAGCAAGACCTGCCATGATCATAATTGCAATGAAATGCCATTTTGAGGCGATTCCCACAGCGGCAGTCGCTTCTTTCCCAAAATCACTGACCATTAAAACATCTGCCAATGCCAAAATAGCCACCAGTGCACTTTGAATTGCGACTGGAAAACCAAGTTTGGCGATTGTCTTTAATAGCCCTTCTGGTAAGGTGTTCTGAGCACTATTGTTCGTTAGATGCGTATTCATTTCGTCTCCTCTGTTTCTGAGGGGACTATATAAGGATTGCTTGCGAGTTAACATGTTTGAAAAATCACAAAAGCTGTGCAAATCCGTCATTGATGGTTATTTGCCAAAACAGCAATGGATAGATGAAGTCCATCTTGCCGATCGATGTAAAGAGCGATTCTTAACGTTGACGGAGATCCCGGAGTGGCGTAACGCAGATGTGTTTATGGCAGGCATTGCTGAGCTAAAAGATGGCTACTACGTTGAGCGGTATGGTGTGGGTGTACATACGTTGCTGTTTACTCTCAAAGGTGGAGGGGTTCTGATAACGAAAGAGGCAGTAAAGGAAATTCCGCCTTACTCCTTAACTATATTGCCAGCGAAAACGCCTTTTCGTTTTGAGATGAATCCTGACCTTGCGCATTGGGATATGATTTGGTTGTTGCCGCAACCAACAGACAAATGGGCACACATTGCTCAAATGGGTCAAACCGTCGTGAGCTTTCGTGAGTCAGAACAGATTTGGTCGTTGATGTGTCTGCTTTACGGCGAAATTGGTGGGCGAACAAGTTACCGAAGAATGTTGGTTAGCGAAGTGGTGAGAATGCTATCGCGCATTGAGCCCGGTATTCCAGGTTCACTTTCACGCGTGCAAGCCCTATTTAATGAGGTGGAAAGCCAACTGCATTTGCCGTGGAGCGTTGCCGAAATGGCGGAGCACTGTTTTATTAGTGAGGAACAGTTCAACCGCCTAACAAAGCAGTTGTTTGGCCTTTCACCTCGCGCGCGTTTAATTCAACTTAGAATGGAGAAAGCGGCGGATCTCCTTCGCTATAGAGAGTGGACGATCACCATGATTTCCAATCGACTCGGTTATAAAGACCCTTATAACTTCACTCATCGTTTTAAGAAATATTTTGGTCTATCGCCGACTCAATATCGCAAAACTCAGCATTAGTGTTACTCGCCCAAAGAGACCACTTTTCGAGTCTTCATTGCGGCAAACAGCATGTAAATAGTGGTCGGAACCAGTATCGCGAACAAGTAACCCAGCAAACCGTGTGGGCGTAGCATAAAATGACCAGCCAGTGCCGGGCCGACAACGGAACCTACACTATAACTAAACAGCATGACCTGCGTAGCGGAAACAATAAAACGGTTATCAAGTTGCTGGCAGCCTAGTGTAATCGCAACAGGGTAAAGGGCAAATACCGCCATACCTAAAACAAACAGGGCAATTGCTAGAACAAGAGTTGATGTGGTTAATAAGGTCAAGCCAATCGCAAATACTCCCGCCAAACCGTAGAACGCCATCAACAGCGTTTTGCCTGTCCACTTGCTGAGTAATGTCACAGTTGGTTGAACGACCATACCACCCAAAATAATCAAAGCCATCAGTGTACCGATTTCGCCGTGGGCAATATGACGGTTAGCCAACTCCAATGGCATCAAACCGTAAATCGCTCCCAACGTTAATCCAGAGACGATACAACCAATGATGGCCGCATGATCTAAGTTGATGATCTGTTTAAATGACAAACTCTCAGATTCGGTGCTGTTGGGTTGCGCTGTCTTGAAGCACAGGAGAGTTAAAATAGCCAGTGACAGCGTCACGCAAATTATCGCGAAAGGTAATAGCCCCTCTGTGCCCAATAGCGTTATGCCCATTTGACCAAACGCAGTACCGCCATACAAAGAAATCATATAAAAGCTGAGTCGTTTTGCTCGAGAACGTTCATCGCCATCGAGCAGCCATGACTCAACCACAACAAAGACTCCTGCAACCGCAATGCCGGCGATGAATCGAGCGATAAGCCATACGGTACTTGAAGGCAGCATTGGCAAAATGACGATGCTAGCAATGAAAGTGACTAAACAGGTGATAAACGCCAGTTTGTGACCGATACGTTGAACGATGGGCTCGAAAAACAAAGAACCGACCAAGAGTCCAGCATAAAACACGCTGGCAAGCCAACTCACAAGAGAAACGGGAAGTTGATACTGGTTGGTGACTAGCGGAATCAGACTCATCAGATACCCAGACGCTACGGAATAAAGTGTTAACGCCACAATAGGAACGGCAATGCCGAGTGATTTGTCTGCTGCTTTGTTCACGCCTTTTTGTCTCCAGTTTGCATATCAGTTAAAGTGATTTGGCGCGACTATGCGACCAAAAAACAGACATGTAAAATCAGAGATATTTGTCGTCAAGGACTCGAATTTTTATTGATGTGTTGATGTAATGAGCGAAAGGAACCTATTGGGTAGGCTAATGAGTTGCCAGACAAACACGACATTTGTCTGGCAAATGGGTTATTTTAACAGTGCTTGATTAAGCCATTGATCAAATTGGCCTTTTGGCAGTGCTCCGTTGACCACATCAACACGTTTTCCCTGTTTAAACACCATCACGGTTGGAATGCTCCTGATCTGATACTGTGCGGCCAGTTGTTGTTCGACTTCAGTATTAATTTTCACAAAGCGAACTTTCCCCTTGCGTTCTGCAGCGACATCTTGAAACACCGGAGCGAACCCAACGCAGGGATTGCACCACGGCGCCCAAAAATCAACCACGACAGGCACGTTACTTTGCAGCAAGTGAGTAAAATTATCATTGGTACCTTCAATAGGTGCACCATCTAAAAGTTCTGTTTTACATTTGCCACAGGTAGGATGTTCAGAAACGCGCTCTGACGGCAAACGGTTCAAACCACCACAAGATGGGCAACGAGAATGAAAGGTCGACATGGCTTAACTTCCTCTTATTTTTTGTCTTTCGTCTTATATGAGGGTGAAAGACCTGCAGTTCAATACCGAATGGAAAACTGGACTTACCAGATCCGCCGATTAGGCGTATACTTTCGTCATTCATTGACCAGATAACATGGTCACAATACTCAAAAACAACAATAAATAGGTCTAAGATGACAACTTATTACGCGGAAATTACCGGGTGGGGAAAATGTCTACCACCAGCAATCCTGTCAAATGACGATCTCAGCACATTTCTAGAAACTTCGGATGAATGGATCCGCACTCGCACGGGTATCGAGAATCGTCGAATCAGCCATGTGAACACGTCTGAACTTGCTACCGTTGCAGCAAAACAAGCCTTAGCGAGAGCGGGTGTTGAAGCGAAAGATATTGATTTAATTATTGTTGCGACTTGTTCTCCAGATTCTTTGATTCCGAATATCGCGTCTTTAGTACAAAAGAATTTGGAGATCGAGTCAGCGGCAGCTTTCGACTTAAATGCTGCGTGTACAGGGTTTGTTTACGGCTTAGAAACGGGTACGCGTCTTATTCAGTCCGGTGCCTATCGTCATGCTTTGGTGATTGGTGCAGAGCGTCTTTCTTTCTACATCGACTGGGCAATGCGCGATACCGCGGTGTTGTTTGGTGATGGTGCTGGTGCCGTCGTTCTTTCGCGTTCAGAAGAACCCGTTGGACTACAATCGGCGAAAATTAGCTGTGACGCTCAGGGACGCGATATCCTTTCTGTACCGAAGTTCGGTACTTCGATGGATCGTTTCGCTGCTGATAATGGCCACTGGGATTTTAACTTTGTTGGTAAAGAGATTTTTAAGCGTGCGGTAAAAGGCATGGGTAGTGCGGCTGCACACGTGCTTGGCCACGCTGGGCTAAGCAAAGATGACATTGATGTAGTCATCCCTCATCAGGCTAACATTCGTATCATCCAAACCTTGTGTGATCTTTCTGGCATCGACCAGAGCAAAGCATTCGTCAACATTCAAAAATACGGCAACACCTCTGCAGCGACCGTGCCTATTGCCATCTGTGAGGCGGTAGAACAAGGCCATATTAAGCCGGGTGACAATATTCTGTTGGCGGCGTTTGGCGCTGGCTTAACTTGGGGGGCAGGCCTTGTGAAGTGGGGCAAGCGAGTTGAACCAATCGGTGAGAGCGATGCTGCACTACCGGAATGTCCTCACAGTGCTTTAGAGATGTTGCAAAAAGCGATTGAACACTGCCACTCTCGTCAACGTACACGAGATTAAGCGCTAGGTACTTAACAGCGACAGCCGTTGTTCGATTTAAGATGAGATAAAGGTCTAGCCATCGGGTTAGGCCTTTTACTTAATGGAGGTCGAAATATAGATATACCTATATGTATCAAGAACCCACCTATCTCACTGAATGAGCTTAAAACGGCTGAGAACAGTGCTTTCCGTTCACTTTTTTATCATCTTCGCTAAATCAGCAAACGGGTTGTATGTGGCGACTTTGTGTTCATCTTCACTAGGCGTTACTTCACTGCCATAGCGTTCATGTTCTAGGTATTTGCTATGCTCATGATCGTGGCAATAGAGACATAACAACTCCCAGTTGCTGCCATCTTCGGGGTTATTTGTATGGTCGTGGTCTTTGTGGTGAACGGTAAGTTCGCGTAAATTTGAGTAAACAAATTCTCTTGCGCACCGGCCGCATACCCAAGGATAGAGTTTTAGTGCTTTTTCTCTATAACCCGCTTCTTTGCGTGCATAGTTTGAACTGGATCCGTTGCGATCAGAAGACATATGTTTACCCCAAATAATCGTTTAGTAGAGATGCTAGCACAAGCATCGTTTAGAAAGAGTGACCAATATTAAGCGCCGTGTTATTGCTTGAACTCAGCAACTAAGTTAACGAGCCAAAAGCCACACGGTGAGTGCCTGTCGCGTGTTTCAAGAGCAGGGTTTATGGGACAGCGACTGCGTAAAGTTTGCTAAAGTCCATTAGGCTCAGGTCGATTCGATGATATTGTCTAGATAGAAAAAAGGAGCACGTTAAGTGCTCCAAAACAAAAATGCAGTGTTGTTATGCTTTCGCGAACTGATAGGTGCGGTAACCACCAATGAGATTTCGCGCTTTAAAACCATTATTCACCAGCTGACGATATGCTACGTTACCGCGTAACCCGACTTGGCAGTAAATGATGATCTCTTTGTCTTTTGGTAGTTCGTTCATACGATGGCGTAATTGGTCTACAGGAATGTTGATCGCATCCTTAATAAAACCGACGTTTTCAAGCTCACCAGGATTACGCACGTCCAGCAGTACTTGGTTATCAGTGAGTGAGTCCATCTCCTCAAAGTGAATCGGAGTGGCATCACCCTTAATGATGTTATTTGCAACGAAGGCAGCTTGGTTGATCACATCTTTGGCGCTGCCAAATGGCGGAGCGTAAGTAAGTTCAAGATGCTGCAACTGCTCGACAGTCATGCCAGCACGTTGGGCAACCGCCATCACATCAATGCGTTTATCCACACCATCTTTACCCACCGCTTGCGCCCCAAAGATCTTTCCTGTTTTAGGATCGAATAACATTTTGAACGAGACAATCTCAGCACCTGGATAGTAGCTCGCGTGGCTGGCAGTGTGGACATACACTTTTTCGTAATCAATACCATCGCGCTTCAGTTGTTTCTCATTTTTACCCGTTGAGGCAACGGCGAGGTCGAAGATCTTACAGATGGCCGTTCCCTGCGTACCTTGATAGGTTGCATTGCGACCAAGCATATTGTCTGCCGCCATGCGGCCTTGACGGTTAGCAGGCCCAGCAAGCGGAACCAAAGTTTGTGTACCTGTGACAAAATCTTTTTCTTCGACCGCATCACCGACGGCATAGATACTAGGATCGCTGGTTTGCATCATTTCGTTGGTGTAAATACCACCTAATTCACCAATTTGAAGTCCTGCTTCTTTTGCTAATTTAGTCTCAGGACGCACACCAATCGCCATGATCAGAATATCGGTGTTGAGTTTATCGCCGGTACTTAGGCTTAGTTCCAGATGTCCAGATGTATCTTGCTCATCAGTAGAGATGTATTCGACACTTGAGAGAGCGGTACCTAGGCGTAAGTCAATGCCTTTAGCCCGAATCTCGGCATGGGCGAACCCCGCCATTTCGCGGTCTACCGGCGTCATCACTTGGTCTGCAAGCTCAAGCAGAGTGGTTTTAATGCCAAGCTGATGGAAGGCTTCCATCATCTCTAAGCCGATAAAGCCTCCGCCAACAACTGTTGCATGTTCAACATTGTTATGTTGGATTGTTTGGATGATCTTATCCATATCTGGAATATTGCGCAGGGAGTGTGTGAGTGGGTTGTTCACACCAGGAATCGGTGGCACTACTGGGCCTGCGCCTGGGCTAAGCAGTAAAAAATCATAACTCTCTTGGTATTCGCTACCATCGATCAAGTTTTTCACTGTGACACTTTTATCCAGACGATTGATAGCAGTAATTTCGTTCATAACGCGCACATCAACGTTAAATCGAGCAAGAAAGCTCTCGGGGGTTTGCAACAACAGTTTACTGCGCTCTTTGATATCGCCACCGATATGGTAAGGCAAACCACAGTTGGCAAATGAAACGAAAGGACCACGTTCAAACATGATAATTTGTGCATCTTCACTTAAACGACGAGCACGAGCAGCAGCAGAAGCACCTCCCGCGACACCACCAACAATTACAATCTTAGTCATATCTACAAAACCTTAACTTTATGAACTTTCGAGCCAACCGATTTAGTGATGTAAATGTATCAGCTCTGAAAGTGAAAATTTGTTACTTGAGGCCAAGTTTTTTTAGGAAGAATGTCGCAGGGCAAAAACCGGTAAATGCGCTTTGAATGAGGTTTAGCCCAACGAAGACCGTTAACCAGATAAAGTTTTCATGCACATAGTGTGTTAAAGCCAATGACAAAAGCACCATACTTCCCGCAAGAATGCGAACTCCATTTTCTACAGTCATAACGAACTCTCCACGTTGTTGTTGGTAATACCTTAACACTTAAATTAGAAATGTCTAATAGAAATTAATCTAATTTCAAAAAATCTAAATTAGAATTGACTAATTAAATTGTGACGGTAAGATTTGTCATACAGAAACGGAGGGTGAACGATGAGTCACGACAAAACGATAGATCTTGAACAGATGCGAAACAGTGCGGAAAGTGTGGCAGAACTATTGAAGATAGTCGCGCACCCAGAGCGTTTGATGGTTCTTTGCCAGTTAACCAAAGGAGAGATTGGTGTAGGGCAGTTACAGCAAAGCTCAACCTTAAGTCAATCCGCATTTTCACAACACCTAACAGTGCTGCGTAAACATGGCTTAGTAAAGGCGAGAAAAGAATCACAACAAGTTTTCTACTCTTTGGCTGACCCGAGAATTGAACATTTAATTGGCAGCCTTCAGTTTATTTTTTGCCCCTAATTAGTGAGGAATTTATGGAATTTGCAGTACCTTGGACGTCGTTGGCAGGAGGCATTTTACTTGGCATCTCTGCGTTAACCTTGATGTTACTCAATGGCAAAGTCGCAGGGATTAGTGGCATTCTAACGGGTTTATTGACCCCCAAGACAAAGGATTTTGCATGGCGATTAATGTTCGTCATTGGCATGATTTCTGGTGGTGTTCTGGCCGCCACGCTCTCCAATACTCAGGTAAGTCCAGTCATCGAGGTTTCTAGTGCGTTGATTATCGTGGCGGGCTTATTGGTGGGGATTGGTACTCGCCTTGGTAATGGTTGTACGAGTGGTCACGGCATATGTGGCATTGGTCGTTTATCTAAGCGATCCATCGTGGCTACATGCATTTTCATGGCGGTGGCGGCGATCACCGTATTCATCAGACTTCATCTCATTTAATTGGCTAGGGTACAACAATGAACAATTTTGTTTTTCGAGTGACATCGCTACTGGCAGGTCTGCTTTTTGGCCTAGGTATGGCCATATCTGGCATGACAGATCCAAACAAAGTCATTGGTTTTCTTGATGTGGCAGGAGATTGGGATCCTAGTTTGATGTTTGTGATGGGTGGTGCGCTTTCCGTCTTCATGCCGGGTTATTTTCTGTTGGTGAAAAAGCAGCAAAAACCACTCAATGCTGAAGTATTTTGCCTAGCAACGAAAAAAACGATTGATGGCCGACTTGTCTCTGGTGCCGCAGTTTTTGGTATCGGTTGGGGATTAGCCGGTATCTGCCCAGGGCCAGCGGTTGCGAGCTTAGGCTTGGGCAATGTGCAAATCGTGCTGTTTTTTGCCGCAATGATGTTTGGGTTAGGTGTAACCAACTTACTGATTTGTTTTAAAAATGAGCGAGAAGTCAAAACGGAGCTTGCTTAATCCCATTATGCTGGCGTAAGGAATATAAGGAGATTTTCTATGCAACGACTTAAGTACACTGCACTGGTCATCGCGGTTTCCGCAACGCTGCCTAGTGTGGCTCATTCAGAAATTTATACAGCGGTTCTTCAAACCGTTCCGCAGACGATTGTTCTCGATGGTACGGTTCAGCCTGTCAATCAAGGTACGGTGGCTGCTCAAACATCGGGTACGGTCGTTGCTTTGAATGTCGATGTGAATGACTTTGTGACTCAAGGTACGGTTTTATTAGAGATCAGTGCGGTTCAGCAATCTGCAGCGCTCGATTCTGCGACGGCTCAATTGGCCAGCGCTAAAGCGCAAAACGCGGAAGCTCAGGCGCAAGTAAAGCGTTTTAGGCAACTGATGCCGAAGGGGGCTATTTCGCAAGATCAGATGGATGCTGCGGAGTCTCGCGCACGTAGCAGTGCCGCTATGGTTAAATCGGCCGAAGCAGCGGTCGCTCAAGCGAAGGAATCCCTAGGATACACCAGCGTTACCGCGCCATATGATGGCGTGGTAACAAAACGTTTTGTTGAACTAGGTGAAACCGTCGCACCGGGCACACCGCTTTTGAGTGGCTTTTCATTACAGCAACTGCGTGTAGAGACACAAATTCCACAACGGTATCGTGGCTATGTTACGTCAGCGGATCAATTTACGATTGAAAACGCCAATCAACTCTCTGTTGTCCCTGTTTCTTACAACCTATTCCAGTACGCTGAAGCCGATTCACACAGTTACCCCATTCGGCTCGATTTGCCCGAGAATCAAGCTGACTTTATACCCGGTGCATGGGTGAAGACTTCTTTCCGTTATGGCGAGCGTCAGTTGTTGCTGATCCCTAAACAAGCCGTGATTCGCCGCGCTGAGTTGAGCGTAGTTTATCGCTTGGATGACAACGGCAATCCAGTGCTCAATCCTATTCGTCTTGGGCAAGAGTTTGAACAGGGCTTCGAAGTATTATCGGGGCTAGAGATTGGCGATCGCATCACCACTGATCTTATCAATGTGAAAGGTAAATAGTATGGATACACGACTCGGAATATCGGGTCGCATTGCCGCGGCCTTTCAAAATTCAGCAATGACACCATTACTCGCGCTTGTGGGCTTATTGATGGGGTTATTTGCTGTGATCATCACACCCAAAGAAGAAGAACCTCAAATCGACGTGACATTTGCCGATGTCTACATCCCATTTCCGGGTGCATCGCCACAAGAAGTCGCAAGCTTAGTGACAACGCCAGCGGAACAAATCATTTCTGAAATTCAGGGCATCGATAAAATCTACTCATTTTCCCAGCCTGATGGGGCAATGATTGTGGCGATCTTTGATGTTGGTGTCACTCGCAACGATGCGGTTGTCCGAATCTATAACAAGCTGTATTCCAATAAAGATTGGATGCCGAAAGGCGTTGGGGTGGGAGAGCCCATCATTAAGCCCCGCGGTATTGAAGATGTGCCCATAGTGACGGTTACTTTATCGGATAAATCTGGCCAATATAGCGGTCAGCAACTCACACAAATTGCTCATGGATTAGAAACCGAACTCAAACGCATTGATGGCACACGCGACATTTATACCGTAGGGGGGCACGCGTCTATCGTCGATGTTCGTCTTGACCCGGTGAAAATGAATGCGTATGGAATAACGATAAACCATCTTAACCAAGCGATCCCTTCTGCGAATCAACGTTCAATGACATTAAGTCTGACTCATGATAATCAGCAAGTTCCGTTGCAGATCGGCGAGTTTTTGACCCAAGTGGATCAAATTAAACAGTTAGTAGTTGGCGTTGCTGATGGAGCCCCAGTCTATTTTTCAGATATCGCCGAAATTGAATTGGGCGTGAATACGCCAACGCACAATGTTTGGACCAGTGACAAGCAGGGTATTTACCCAGCAGTGACGATGGCGATTGCGAAAAAGGGCGGCGAAAACGCGGTCAATGTGGCAAAAAATATTGAAGAGCGTCTCGAGGTACTGAAAAACCAGCTCATCCCTCATGATGTTGACGTCACGATTACACGGGACTACGGTAAAACGGCGGCAGACAAAAGTAATACTTTGATAGGCAAGCTGGCCTTTGCAACCACCGCTGTTGTGCTATTGGTATTGCTGACGATGGGTTGGCGAGAGTCATTAGTGGTGGGAATTGCCATTATCGTCACCTTGATGATCACCCTGTTTGCTTCTTGGGCATGGGGTTTTACGCTCAACCGAGTTTCGCTGTTTGCACTGATTTTCTCGATTGGTATTTTGGTCGACGACGCGATTGTCGTGGTAGAGAATATTCACCGTCATATGTCGATGGGTAAGAAAAAACTGGCCGAGTTGATCCCTGTCGCGGTGGATGAGGTTGGGGGGCCAACGATCTTGGCGACGTTAACCGTGATCGCCGCACTGCTGCCAATGGCCTTCGTTTCCGGATTAATGGGGCCTTACATGAGCCCAATTCCGATCAACGCGTCAATGGGCATGCTGATTTCACTAGCGGTGGCGTTTGTTGTCTCTCCTTGGTTATCCGGAAAATTACTTAAGTCGGCCCATCATGAGGAGTCTCATAAAGCAGACTCGATTTTCCATCGTCTAATGTCTCCGTTTATCACGGCGAAAGCACAAAGCCGTAACCGACTCTTGTTGTTGTTTGGCATTGTTGGACTCATTGCTGCATCAGTAGCGTTGCCCGTGATGCAGGCGGTGGTATTAAAAATGCTGCCTTTTGACAATAAGTCGGAGTTCCAAGTGGTGCTCGATATGCCGGAAGGGAGCTCACTCGAAAAGACTCAGAGAGTGCTTTTTGAAATGGCTCGTTCGCTCAATGAAGTGCCAGAAGTAAGTGACTATCAGATTTACGTAGGCAGTGCTGCGCCAATGAACTTTAACGGTTTGGTGCGTCACTATTTCTTGCGCAATCAAGCTCATCAAGGAGACATCCAAGTGAATTTGTTGGATCGTCGTGAGCGAGATCGTGATAGTCATGAAATCGCTAGCGCGGTACGTCCAATATTAAATGAGATTGCGAAGGCATTTGGCGGAAAAGTCAAAGTCGTAGAGGTGCCGCCCGGCCCACCAGTTTGGTCGCCAATTTTGGCAGAAGTGTATGCACCGACACCTGAGCTGAGAGCAGAAGCGGCCCGTCAGGTGCGTGAGATTTTCCGCGAAACCGATGACATTGTTGATGTCGATATGTATCTGCCAGAAATTCATCAAAAATGGCAAGTCACTATCGATCGTAGCAAAGCAGCTCGCCTGATGATTCCGTACAGTGAGATTGTCGATGCTCTTGCGACGTCGGTGGGTGGAAAACCGCTCTCCTACCTGCATGTCGAGCACGGAAAATATCCGATTCCAGTGATGATCCAAGCCGCTGAGTCGGCAAAAGTGCGCTTAGAACAAGTGCTTAATCTCCGTGTGCAAAGCCAAACGGGTAACCAGTATCCGCTGTCGGAGTTGGTCAACGTTCGTCAAAGCCAGATGGAAGATTACATCGTGCACAAGAATCTCGTTCCTATGGTGATGGTTGTCGCCGACATGACTGGAGAAACCGACAGCCCGTTGTATGGAATGGCCTCGTTGTCTAGCACTCTTGGTCAACAAATGCCGGTTGAACAGTACTTTATTCATCAACCTGATGGTTTGCAGGGCATTTCAATTATGTGGGATGGGGAGTGGACCATCACTTATGAAACGTTCCGTGATATGGGGATCGCCTATGCCGTTGGTATGGTGCTTATCTACTTGCTGGTGGTGGCGCAGTTTAAGTCTTATCTAGTTCCGCTGATTATCATGGCACCGATTCCACTGACCATTATCGGTGTAATGCCTGGCCATGCTCTGTTGGGGGCGCAGTTTACGGCCACGTCCATGATTGGCATGATTGCACTTGCTGGCATCATTGTGCGCAACTCCATTCTGCTGGTGGATTTTATTAATCAACAGGTCGGTGAAGGTGTCGAATTTGCGGAAGCCGTGATGCAATCGGCAGCGGTTCGAGCAAAACCCATTATGCTAACAGCACTCGCGGCGATGATTGGTGCGGTATTTATACTAGACGACCCCATCTTCAATGGACTCGCGATCAGTTTGATCTTTGGTATCTTCGTCTCGACGATTCTCACGCTGATAGTGATACCGGTGCTCTATTTTGCAGTGATGAAGAAGCGATTTGTCGAGTAGCAAAGTAAAGTGTTGAGTTAAGATATTGAGCCCCAAACAGGGGCTCATTCTTTTTAGTTCGCAACGCTATTATACGTTTCTAAACATCACGAAGGTTACGGTAGAGTAAGAGTGGTGGAGACTGGACAGTGATCACTTAACTGATACTGAAGAACATCTTGGCTTGAAAACACGGTTTGATTGGCTTGGGTTGCACTTAATCCGTCGCTAACCGCAATGTGATCAATCAAAGAGCGAAATGAGTGAATGCGGTCAGGATTTTTCTTTGAACGTACTTTACACTTTGCAGCCGTTTTGGCCGTCAATAGCAGCAGATCTCCCTTGTTCGCTAACTCTGCCATCAACCAGTCATTGGGGTGGGCGAGGTTGTGATTAAAATCGCCGAGCACCATATACCTTTGTTCGAGTTTTTGCCTTTCAACAATCCACTTGGACAGTTCTTGTCCCTCGTTTTTGAGTGTTTTGCAGGCGTCGCTGCTTTTATATGTGCCGCTGCATCCCGCTTTCAAGTGGACATTGAGCACATGTATTTCGTGTGGCCCATCGCCGATTACGACATAAGAAGCGAAACGTAACTTGCTGTTGCCCTTGTTCAACTGGACATCACCCACGTCACGATAAGGAAGGCCTTTTCTAATGGCAAAGCCTGTGTACTGATTGATGTCGTCAAACTGAAAGCGTTGATAACGTGGGTTAGCACGATCAGACAGAAGAATCTGATATTCCTTGCCCACCACTTTCCGCAGTGCGTTGATGTCGTTGACTTCTTGGAAGGCGAGGAGATCGGTGGCTGTCGTTTGAAAATAGTATGCAAGTTTTTTGAAATCTTCATCATCACGTTGACTTTCTTTTACACGAGCGGAAGGTGAAGATGAAAGCCACTCCATATTCCAACTTGTGACGGTGATCGGTTGAGCTGAAACTGGTGACATTGGAAATAGCAAAGAGGTGACGAAGAATAAAAAGAGAGCATGAACGCGTAGTAACATTGGTTAAAATCCTTTTCGTATTTGGCAGCCTTTATCACACAAGCACTGCAAAAATTTCAAGTAGAAACCGCCACATTTTTGCAATTTTCATCGTTTTATTTTTATCTGAGATCTGCGCCAATAAGATCGATTTGATCTTAATCCATCGTTGAATTTTGTTGATCGAAATCAATACTTTTACCGAGTGCTTTTCGTTTAATACGCCACAACATATAGTGTCAGTCGGATAAAAAGTAACCCTATATAGTGTGTTTGTGGATAACTCTGTGAGTATGCTTAGGGTAAGGAGAAAAAAGTGAAACCAATCGTAATCAAGCGTGATGGCTCAAGGGCTCCGTTTAGCCGCGATCGCATTCAAGCAGCAGTAGAATCGGCCGCAGAGCATGTCGACAAAGAGATTGCTATTTATGCGCTCAATGTGGCGCTAGCCGTTGAGCTGCAGCTAAAAGATCACGATGAAGTTCACATTCACGAAATCCAAACTCGAGTAGAAAACGAGTTGATGCAAGGCCCATACAAGTCATTGGCTCGTGCGTACATCGAATATCGTCATGATCGTGATATTGCGCGTGAAAAGCAAAGCGCACTCACACGAGAAATCGAAGGTTTGATTGAAGAGAGCAACGTTGACCTCATCAACGAAAATGCCAATAAAGATGGTAAGGTAATCCCAACGCAACGTGATTTACTCGCCGGTATTGTGGCGAAGCACTATGCCAAAACGCACATTTTGCCACGCGATGTGGTTCAGGCGCATGATGAAGGTGATATTCACTATCACGATCTCGATTACGCGCCGTTTTTCCCAATGTTTAACTGCATGCTGATTGACCTAAAAGGCATGCTGACTCACGGCTTTAAAATGGGTAATGCGGAAATTGACACGCCTAAGTCAATTTCAACCGCAACTGCGGTTACTGCGCAAATTATCGCGCAAGTGGCGAGCCACATTTATGGTGGTACCACCATCAATCGCATTGATGAGATCCTTGAGCCGTATGTTAACGCGAGTTACGAAAAGCACTTAAAAATTGCCCAAGAGTGGGATATCCATAATCCAGACGGCTTTGCAAAATCGCGTACCGAGAAGGAATGTTATGATGCGTTTCAATCTCTAGAGTATGAAGTGAACACATTGCACACCGCGAACGGTCAAACACCATTTGTGACGTTTGGTTTTGGTTTGGGTACAAGTTGGGCATCGAAATTGATTCAACAATCCATTTTGAAAAACCGTATTGCGGGCCTTGGTAAGAACCGCAAGACAGCGGTATTCCCGAAACTGGTATTCGCTATTAAAGATGGTCTGAATCATAAACCAACCGATCCAAACTACGACATTAAACAATTGGCGTTAGAGTGTGCTTCTAAGCGTATGTATCCAGATATCTTGAACTACGACAAAGTGGTTGAGATCACCGGATCATTCAAAACGCCAATGGGCTGCCGTAGCTTCCTAGGCACCTACGAAGAGAATGGTGAGCTGATTCACGAAGGTCGCAATAACCTAGGTGTTGTCAGCTTGAACTTGCCACGTATCGCTTTGAAAGCGGGTGGTGATGAAGAAAAATTCTATGCGTTGTTGGATTCAAAACTGAAGCTTGCACGCCGTGCGTTAGAGACACGCATCAGTCGTTTAGAAAACGTTAAAGCTCGAGTGGCCCCAATCCTCTATATGGAAGGTGCTTGCGGTATCCGTTTGAAAGCGGACCAGCCGATTGCTGACATTTTCAAACATGGCCGCTCATCCATTTCGTTAGGTTACATTGGCATCCACGAAACCATTAACGCGCTGTTTGGTCACCAAACACACGTTTACGATGACAACGAACTGCGTGAGAAAGCGTTAAATATTGTTAAACGCATGAAGAAAGCGGTAGAGGCGTGGACGGAAGAAACGGGCTATGGCTTTAGTTTATACGGTACGCCAAGTGAAAACCTTTGTAGCCGCTTCTGCCGAATCGATACCAAAGAATTTGGTGTGATTGAAGGCGTCACAGACAGAGGTTATTACACCAACAGCTTCCATTTGGATGTTGAAAAGAAAGTAAACCCATACGACAAGATCGATTTCGAGATGCCGTATCCAGAAATTTCTAGCGGCGGTTTTATCTGCTATGGCGAATTTCCTAACATGCAAAAGAATATTGAAGCGCTAGAAAACGTATGGGATTACAGTTACAGCAAAGTCCCTTATTACGGCACCAATACACCGATTGATGAGTGCTACGAGTGCGGTTATACCGGAGAGTTTGATTGCGCCAGCAAAGGCTTTACCTGTCCGAAATGTGGCAACCATGACTCATCCAAAGTATCGGTTACTCGTCGTGTTTGCGGTTACTTAGGCAGTCCAGATGCGCGCCCATTTAACTTCGGTAAGCAAGAAGAAGTTAAACGTCGCGTGAAACACTTGTAAGTAACGAATTAGGTTTCACTCGTTGTTCAATGAGCCAACCCCATCCGGTTGGTTCATTTTTTCCAGAGGTCAATATGAATTATCACCAGTATTATCCTGTCGACGTGGTTAATGGACCGGGTACACGATGCACACTGTTTGTTTCAGGCTGTGTTCATCAGTGTCGTGGTTGCTACAATCAGTCGACGCAGCGTTTAGATTCTGGTGTGCCGTTTACCCAAGAAGCGGAAGATCAAATCATCGCGGATCTTAATGACACTCGTATCAAACGCCGTGGTTTATCGCTCTCTGGCGGGGATCCATTGCATCCAGCAAATGTTGCCGATATTTTGCGTTTGGTAAAGCGCGTCAAACAGGAATGCTCGGAGAAAGACATCTGGGTTTGGACTGGATACACTCTTGATGAGCTTGACGAAGCTCAACGACAAATACTGCCATACATCGACACATTGATAGATGGTAAGTTTGAGCAAGACAAAGCGGACCCAAGCTTGGAGTGGCGGGGAAGCGCGAATCAAATCATTCACTGCTTTAAGCTGTAAGTCAGGTCTAACCAGTCAACTAAGTGTTAAGATTCAACCACCTTGGTGGTTTAGGCTGACTCTTGAAGGCGCGAATTCGTTATGACTTTAATTTCTATTCGCGCTCACTTATATCGCTGACTACACTCTACGTATATTAATTCAAACATTTTCGCTCAGTTGGTTCTTTGGGGATGCATTTACTCAGGAGCCGCTGTCGCGGTCAGGTTTGAATATGAAAATTGCTAATAAGATTATCTTGGTCTCAACAGCGTTATGCGCACTGGGCGTTGTATTTACTGGTGCTATAGTTGGTTTAAAATCTGCAGCGCTTTCTGAACAAGCTCTTGTCACACGAGCGTCGCAACAACTGGTTTCTGTACGCGAAATTAAGAAAAATGAGATTGAGAGCTACTTTGAGCAAATTCATTATCAAGTCGAAACTTTAGCGGATGACATTGCAACTAAAGACGCAATGAAAGCCTTTAGTCAAGCGTTTCAAACGTATCCTTCACAACAGCTCTCATCGCAAGACGTCAATGCTTTGCGTAATTACTACAGCAATCAATTTGGACAAAAGTACCGAGAGCTTAATGAGGGGCTAGCTGCCAACGAAATCAGTATGCTTGATCAAATTGGTGAGGTTGGCAAAGCACTTCAAGCACGATACATTGCGGTCAATCCGAATCCACTGGGCGAAAAACACCAATATCTCAGTGATACGCTCGGCACTACTTACGATCAAGTTCACGCAAAATATCACCCTTCCATCAAACACTTTTTAGAAGCCTTTGGCTATTACGATATCTTTTTCGTCGATAATGATGGCAATGTGGTTTATTCCGTCTTTAAAGAGTTGGATTTTGCCACCAATCTTAAGCAAGGGCCTTATTCGAATACTGGTATTGCAGAAGCCTACAGAAAAGCGGCGGCTTTGGGTAAAGATCAATACTACCTTGATGACTTCAAACCGTATTATCCCTCGTATGAAGCGGCCGCCTCATTTATAGCCACACCAATAATGGAAGGTAACTCGCGCTTGGGCGTACTGATTTTCCAAATGCCGGTGGATGTGATCAACAGCATCATGACCTTTGGTGGGAATTGGGCGGCATCGGGTTTGGGTAAAAGCGGCGAAAGTTATCTCGTCGGCCCAGACAAGAAAATGCGTAGCCAGTCTCGCTTTCTGTTGGAAGCACCTGATGACTATTTGGCTGTGATGAAATCGACGGGTGTCTCGTCGAAACTGCTGACACAGATTATCAGCAAAGGTTCGACCATCGGCCGACAAGAAATCGACAGTGATGCTTCACGTAGCGCGTTAATGGGCAAAATGGGATTTGAGATCATCAACGACTACCGCGGGGTGCAAGTCATGTCTGCGTACAGTCCGGTTACGGTTGCCGGTTTGAAGTGGGCAATATTGACGGAAATTGACTACGACGAAGCACTCCAGGATGTAGCGCTATTGGAAGGCTCGGTGAGAAACACCGTTTTAATGAGTATCGTCGGGATCATTGTCGTTTCCGTGTTGCTTTCTTATGTGTTAGGTAACAGTATCTCTCGGCCCATTCGCCTTGCTTGTGAAAAAATTGAGCGAATTTGTAGTAATAACGACTTAACTGAGCAACTTGATGTCCAAGGTAAAGACGAGGTCACTGAGCTGTCTACCTCACTCAATCATTTGTTCTCACACCTACGCCAAATGATCGGCCAGTTTTCCAATGCAACGGATACGTTGAGCAACAATTCCCTCAACATAACCAACAATATGCGAGCAACACGTCAAGCGGTCGCCGAGCAAAACGCGAAATCCGATTCGGTGGCAACCGCAGTCAACGAAATGAGTGCATCGATTGCGGAAGTGGCGCAGTTTGCCAATCGCGCCGCCGATTATGTTAAAGGGGCGAACGAGCAAGGCGTGAAAGGCGTACAGGTTGGCAACAACTTGGGTGCAGAGATCGGTAAATTGCATGATGAGATGCAGATAGCCGTTGAAGCGATTGGTCGACTAAGAAATGAAAGTGCTTCGATTGCTGAAGTGCTCGACGTGATTCAAGGTATTGCCGAGCAAACCAACTTGCTCGCTCTGAATGCGGCCATTGAGGCGGCGAGAGCGGGTGAACAAGGGCGAGGTTTTGCAGTCGTCGCTGATGAAGTACGTTCGTTGGCTGGTCGGACTCAATCTTCAACAGAAGAAATTCGTCAAAAAATCGATGCGTTACAACGTGAAACAAACAGCGTGTCGCAGTGTATCGATAATGCCAACAAAACCGTCTCGCGTGGAGTTTCAACCTGTAAAACAAACACAGAGATGATTGAACAGCTTGTTTCAATGTTAGAAGAAATGAACGCGATGAATATCCAAATTGCGGCGGCAACTGAGGAGCAACGAGCGGTCACAGAAGACATCAGCAGCAGTATTACATCCATCGCAGACGCTTCTGTTGCAGTGAGTGACAAAGTGTCTCAGGTTGATGACGTATCGAAGGCACTTTCTATGCAAGCCAAAGAGCTGAGCCAAGAGATGGCTCAATTCAAATTCTAGTGACAGGCGAACATTTGGCTAACATTTGACCGTCAAAGTGTCTAATTGGTCTCTCTTTAAGTGAGGAGAAAGAGAGACTATTGAGACTTTTCACTTTTATTTCCTACAAAATAAAAATATGTTTCGAACTTTTAGGCTTTAATGTTAACGTTTATCCCACTATCTGGAGCAATCTCCATTACTTGAATTTCAAAGGGTTGTGACTTTCATGTTTTCTCAATTACCGACACCAGCATTAGATCCTATTCTTTCTCTTACCGTTGCATTTCGTAACGACCCGCGCGACCAAAAAGTCGACCTAGGCATTGGCGTTTACAAAAATAACAAAGGCGAAACGCCAATCATGCGAGCGGTTGCAGAAGCACAAAAAATGGTAGCGAATACTCAAACCACCAAATCGTATGTGGGCCTAGCAGGATGTGAAGAGTTTAACCAATCGATGGTGAACTTACTGCTTACGGGCACTTCCGTGCTCGACCGAGTGAGTGCTATTCAAACTCCTGGAGCCAGTGGCGCGCTGCGCATGCTTGGTGATTTGATGAAAGTGGCTCAGCCAGAGACCACCGTTTGGATCTCTAACCCTAGTTATGTAAACCATAAACCAGTGATGGAAGCGGCAGGGTTGAAAGTGCGTTATTACCGTTACTTCAGCCCAGCAACAAAGCAAGTCGACATCGGCCAGATGCTAGATGATCTTGCTACTGCTGGTCCAAAGGACGTCGTACTGCTTCATGGCTGTTGTCACAACCCAACGGGAGCGGACATCGATTTTGCTGCTTGGCAAGCCATCACCGATTTGGCAGTAAAGAACGGTTTCACACCCTTTGTTGATATTGCCTACCAAGGCTTTGGTGATGGCCTTGAAGAAGACGCCAAAGGTCTGCAGTTCATGGCTGACCGTGTTGAAGAAATGCTGATTACCACTTCATGTTCGAAGAATTTTGGTCTTTACCGTGAACGTACTGGTGCGGCCATTGTGATTGGCAAAAATGCGAAAGAATCCGCGAATGCGAAAGGCAAGTTATTAACATTGGCTCGCTCAACTTACACCATGCCGCCTGATCATGGTGCTGCATTGGTCAAAACAATCCTACAAAATGTTGAACTTACAACCACTTGGAAGCAAGAATTGTGTGAAATGCAGCAACGTTTGTTAAACCTGCGTCAAACTTTATGTAATGAATTGAGAAATCAACACAATACGTCACAATTCGACTTCATTGAAAGCCACAAGGGTATGTTTACTGTGCTAGGCTTTACACCTGAGCAAATGGGAACGCTACGAGATGAATATGGAATTTATGGTGTCGGTGACGGGCGAATTAACATCGCTGGTCTTACAGAAGCGCACATTCCATACGTGGCAGACGCGATAGTCAAAGTCTCACAACGTTAATGCAGGTGATTGGATGAAGAATTTGAAACTTATTTTGCCTTTACTACTTAGCGGTGGTTTAACTGCTTGTGCAGTGACACCAGCAAGCGTAGATGCCCCAGCAGAAAATAAGTCGGAAATTAAAGAAGAACCAGTAAAGCAGACAAAGCCTCAGCCCAAACCAGAGCGCCCAGTGCTTGAACTTAAAGCCCATAAAACATCTGACGGGAAGTTGATTCTTGGTGAAGAAGAGTGGGTGTACGTTCCGGGGTTAAATGAGGTGTTTAAGTCTCGAATTGATACTGGAGCAACAACTTCATCCATCAGTGCGGTTGATTTGGTTGAGTTTGAACGTGATGGCAAAGATTGGGTTAAGTTCAAAATCGAGCATGATGGCATCAATAGTAACGAAATAGCGTTACCGGTTGAGCGCTGGGTTCACATTCGCCAATCCAGTGCGGAAGGAACGCAAAAGCGCGCTGTCGTGCTAGCTTGGATTCAAATTGGTGATCTCAAAGAAAAAACCGAGTTCACGCTAACCGACAGAACGCATTTAACTTTCCCAGTCTTGCTAGGGCGCAGCTTCTTCAAAGACGTCGCAATTGTCGATGTTTCACAGAAATACGTTCAAGATAAGCCGACAACGAAGTAGCGAAAAACCAAAGCGATAAGTATTACGAACAAAGGGCCAATTTGGCCCTTTGTTTTTGCTCTGCGCTTGTTATGTGTAGCTTCTAAAAAGAAACTAGAAACTTAGAACATAAAATCAACGGACATTATCATCTGATGCCCATATGTGCCGTTATTACGGATATCAGCCCCGATAGAGAGTTGTTGTGTAGAATGAAAGCGAGCACCGATACCGATGATTGAATTATTGTTGTCGTTAGATATCAGTTGACCCAATCGTCCATGAACCTCAATGTTTTGCATCAACCAAACACGAGCACCAATATTGACTTCGGTTTTCCACTCATCGCCAATTTTATCGCTCGATTTGTTTTTAATGTTGTGAATCAGCATTTGACCATAAATATCGGCAAACTGACCCATAGGACCATTAAAACCAATACCACCAGCAAGATCCCAGTCCCCACTAAATTCACTGTCAAAGCGTCCGACAAAGTGTGTATTTTCCGTGAAGTAAGTGTTGAACTCCGCACCAAAAGTGCCAGGGCTTGACCCCATTCGCACCTCAAACATGTTGTAGTTGAAGTTGTTTGCACTTGCTGTTATTGGGAGCAAAGTACATACACCCAACAAGGTTGTTTTGAGAGCTTTACCTAGCATGAGATCTCCAAAGCCAAAAAATTAACGCCCGTATTTTACAAAAAAAGCCTGCAAATAGCAGGCCAAACTTAAAAATAATATGACGTAAATGAGTGTATTAAGCGAAAAAGCAGCGCACTCGTACCACTCTGGCTATTTGGTGTGTTAAAGCAGCGTCAAACTATCGACTTCAATCTCTGGGGTATTGCCACCCTCAAACTCACCAAACAAGCGCAGGCGTGTATTGCTGTTAATGGTTTGCGTAAATCGAATATCGTCATCGAGCTCGATTTGAATCTCGGCGCTGCCATCGGTGAAAATATAGGTATCTTTATTAAGTTGGCGGACCAAAGTTCCTTCAACGACGACATCTTTCTCCGTAAACATAGTTGAATCTTTCAGCAGTTCGGAAACGACCGATACATTCACCGGACCGTCAAAACTGATACCTTGTACTGTTGAAGAATTGTTGGCGAGCGCGATGGCTGGTGTGGTTGTCAAAGCAGCGATTGCGATAATAAGTGTTTTGTTCATGTTCTTTTCCTATGTTTAACCGAGGTTGTTTCGATAAGGGTATTAGAACAAAACAGATTTGAATGGTTGCTTAGCGCTTGATTCATATTGGATTCATTTTCTAAAGTGTCAAAAAAGGCTAAAATAGGCCTCCCTTGAATAGCGGCGATAAAAAATGGAAGCAAAAGTAACCACGCTCATGGTGCAAGGCACTACCTCTGATGCGGGAAAAAGCGTATTGGTGGCAGGTCTCTGCCGTGTATTGGCTCGTAAAGGCGTAAACGTTGCCCCTTTCAAACCACAAAATATGGCCCTCAATAGTGCGGTGACGAAAGAAGGTGGCGAAATAGGCCGAGCTCAAGCTGTTCAAGCGCAAGCGTGTCGCATTGAGCCGAGCGTTCACATGAATCCGGTTTTGATCAAACCCAATAGCGATACTGGCGCGCAGATCATTTTGCAAGGTAAGGCATTGACCAATATGGATGCCTATGGCTTCCACAATTACAAAAAAGTAGCGATGGATACGGTGATGGACTCCTTCGCTCGTTTAAAAAATGAATATCAAGCCATCATGATCGAAGGGGCCGGCAGTCCTGCTGAAATCAATTTGCGTCAGAATGACATAGCCAACATGGGCTTTGCCGAAGAAGCCGATGTTCCAGTGATTATCGTCGCTGATATCGATCGCGGTGGCGTTTTCGCACACCTTTATGGCACCTTGGCATTGCTCTCTCCATCGGAACAAGCGCGAGTGAAGGGATTCGTTATCAACCGTTTTCGCGGTGACATTAAGTTGCTTGAATCGGGTCTCGATTGGCTCGAAGAGAAAACAGGTAAGCCTGTCATTGGCGTTCTGCCATTTCTTCATGGATTGAATCTCGAGGCAGAAGATGCGATTACCTCACAACAAGCGCTCTCTGATGAGGTTAAGCTAAAAGTCGTGGTTCCTGTGCTGACGAGGATTAGTAATCATACGGATTTCGATGTGCTCAGACTGCATCCCCAAATTGACTTGCGTTACGTGGGCAAAGGAGAGCGATTAGAGCACGCGGATTTGATCATCTTGCCCGGTTCCAAATCAGTGCGTGACGATCTTCGATACCTTCGAGAACAAGGATGGGACAAGGATATTCTAAGACATTTGCGCTTTGGTGGTAAGGTGTTAGGGATCTGTGGTGGCTACCAAATGTTAGGGGAGTCGATTAGCGATCCGTTTGGTGTCGAAGGTGAACCCGGTGAAAGCGTAGGGCTCGGACTCTTAAAAACGCGCACGGAACTTACCCAAGATAAGTGTTTGATTAACACTAAAGGGCAGTTATCACTAAACGGAAAACACGTTAACGTGACTGGCTATGAGATCCACGTTGGGCGATCGCAAGTGAATGAATATCAACCGATCACCAAAGATGATGGCCAGCTTGAAGGCGCACTAAGCGAATGCGGGCAGATCATGGGCAGTTATCTACATGGTTTCTTAGACTCTGAAGCCGTATTAGAGCTGATTTGTGAGTGGGTCAATGGAGTGCGAATCAAGGCTCAGAATCACCAACAACTTAAGGAGCAGGCGATAGACCGAATTGCCGATGCCATTGAAGAACATTTGGACCTGAGTCAATTGGGCATATAGAGAGCGAAGTATGATGAACAAATGGCTGAGTTTACTGTTACTAATGCTGGCGCCTGCGGTGAGTGCACAACAAACAACGCGCATTTATGCCGCATCGTCACTGACGAATGCCATCAACGATGTGATAGAGAGTTACGAACGTCAGAACCATCAAAAAGTACAGGCAATTTACGGTGGCTCATCATCCCTCTCAAGGCAGTTGCTCAGCGGTGCACCGGGTGACATTTTTATCTCTGCCAATAACCAATGGATGGACTACCTGCTCCAACATGAGGTCATTAAAAGCGACAGCGTCACAAATTTACTTTCCAATAAGTTGGTTGTTATTACCAATAAAAACAACAATGTAACTCTTGATGTTTCATCCAAAGCCCAGTGGCAGAGGCTTCTAACAGGCAATTGGCTCGCCCTAGGCGATACCAACTCTGTACCTGCTGGTATGTACGCCAAACAAATGTTGCAAAATGCCGATGTGTGGAATGCGGTGTCGAGCCATGTTGCGCCGAGCAAAAACGTTCGCTTGGCCCTAGCGTTAGTAGAGCGAGATGAAGCAAAGCTTGGCATCGTTTACCAAACTGATGCGCGAATGTCGCAGAAAGTGAAGATACTCGTGACACCTGAGCAAGCGCTCTACGATCCCATTACTTACCCTGCTGGGTTGATCACTCAATCCGAATCCGCCAAGGCGTTCTTCAATTATCTTATGGGTCCAGAAGCCACTGCCATATTTCAAAAGCATGGTTTTACAACGTTGGAGAAATCGTGAGCGAACTCGAATACCAAGCGTTAATACTTAGCCTAAAAGTGGGTTTTTATACGGTGATCTGGTTACTGCCATTTGGCGTGTTTTTCGCTTGGCTATTGGCACGAAAATGCTTTCCGGGCAAAACCCTACTTGATAGCGCAATACATCTTCCTTTGGTTCTTCCTCCGGTTGTGATTGGTTATTTGTTGCTTATTGCGATGGGGCGCCAAGGCGTGCTAGGGAGTTGGTTGTATGAAATGTTTGGCTTGTCATTTGCGTTTAACTGGAAAGGGGCGGTATTGGCTTGTTGGGTTGTCGCGCTGCCTTTGATGGTGCGTTCTATTCGAATCAGTTTAGAAAGTGTCGACAGCAAACTAGAGCAAGCAGCGGCGACACTCGGTGCATCACCAACAAAAGTCTTTCTCACCATCACATTACCTCTGATGCTGCCTGGGATCATTTCGGGATCGATGTTGGCATTTGCACGTAGTCTCGGAGAGTTTGGGGCAACCATCAGTTTTGTTTCCAACATTCCTGGCGCAACACAAACTTTGCCTCTTGCCATGTTTAATTTTATCGAGACACCGGGTGCAGAAGCGCAAGCGGCAAGACTATGTGTGATTTCAATTGCTATCGCACTGTCTACTTTATTGGTATCAGAGTGGTTGAACAGAAAAGCCAAACAACGATTGGGAGCGAAGTGATGAAGGGTCTCCAAGTTGCGTTCAAACAAACGTTGGGTCATGTTGTTTTCGATATCGAATTACAACTTCCGAGTAAAGGTGTTAGCGCGATTTTTGGTCGTTCTGGTGCAGGTAAAACGTCAATTATCAATGTGATCAGCGGACTAACTCAGCCCGAACAAGGGCGTATAGCGCTGAACTCGGACGTGCTGTTTGATTCGGTTTTAGGTATTAATGTCCCCGTACACCAACGGAATATTGGTTACGTATTCCAAGATTCTCGTTTATTTCCTCACTACCATGTTGAAGGCAATTTGAAGTATGGCATCAAACAGTTTGATGCAGATATGTTTGATAAAGTGGTGACGTTGCTCGCGCTACAACCATTACTAAAACGCTATCCTGCTTCTCTGTCTGGCGGTGAAAAACAACGCGTTGCGATTGGCCGTGCACTGTTATCATCACCCAAGATTCTATTGATGGATGAGCCGCTGGCCTCGCTCGATATGCCGCGGAAAAAAGAAGTGCTTCCCTTTCTTGAGAAGCTTTCGGAAAGCTTCGAAATACCCATTGTGTATGTCACCCATAGTCTGCAAGAGATCTTGCGACTAGCGGATCACCTCACGGTGTTGGATAGAGGTCAGATTGTCGCTTCCGGTTTGTTGTCTGAAGTGTGGTCTTCGCAAGCAATGCGCCCGTGGCAATCATTCTCCGAACAAAGCACTTTGTTTAATGCCAACATTGCAGAACAGCACCCTCAATACGCCTTGACTCGTGTCATGTTGTCGTCAACAGCGTCGCTGTGGGTGCAAAAGATTGACGCGCCCCTCGGTAGCGATATTCGTCTCCAGGTGCGGGCGAATGATGTTTCCATTACGCTCGTTCAACCGCAGAAAACCTCAATTCGCAATATTATTGAGGCGAAGGTCGAGCGTGTTGAGAAAAGACACCCTGCAGAAGATAAAGAGAGCATCGCGGTTAAACTGGCGTTGACCCAAGATTGCTTTCTATGGGCGACCATTACCCCGTGGGCGTTGGCCGATCTTAATCTTAAACAGGGGGACCGTGTGTTTGCACAGATCAAAGGGGTGAGTGTGACCCAAAGGGATATCGCACTCACACATTAGTCTATTGATGTTATGAATTATTTGGTGACAATGTCACCTTTCGTCGATTCTGACGTTTTTTAGAAGAGAGCAACCCAACAATTTGCGGCAGAAGTGACATTAAAATCATCCCAGCCATCAGGGAAAACTGATGAAAAGTATAAGATTCGCCAACCAACAGAACCCCACACACGATACCGGCAACGGGATTTGCAATCCCACCGAACGTAAAATCGACCACAGACATTCGTTGTAATAGCCAAACGTACAAGCCATATCCCAGCGCTGTATTCATTAAAACTATCCAACCGAGGCCAATGAAATTTTGGCCATCTAACTGTTGCCATGCTTGATAGTAGGGAGTGGGCTCAACAACGAACTGCGCGAACGATGCAAGCGACAATACAATGCCACCAAAGATCAACTGCCAGGTAAGGATAAGCCACCAGTGCATCTCTGTTCCGAGTGATTTGGTGATACGACTGCCAATAATAATGCAGAAAATCGCAGACAACATGGCCAACAATCCGATGGGACTAAGAGCCAAGTGGCTAGGATCAAACAAGAACCAAGCAAAACTAATCAATCCGAAACCGCATAAAGCTTGAACTTTACTTGGCGCTTGTTTGGCGACAACCCAATGAAAAAGCATCGCGAAAACAGGCACTGATATCATGCCTACACCTGAGATTGCAGATGGTAGCGTCAACGCCATCACGAAAATGAGTGCAAAAAAGGCCGCAATGTTGACGGTTCCAAGTTTAAGCAAGGTGATTATTTGGTGACGATTCGGCAACGTGGGTTTAACCAATAGTAAAAGCAACCCTGCGGGGAGCGCTCTTAACGCACCCAGTAACAGCGGTGGCCAGTCAGCCAACGTTGCTTGTGTAACAGCGTAGGTCGTTCCCCAAAAAAAGGCAGGTATCATAGCGATAAGTATGTTCATGTTAAATATCTTTACATTGAGATAATTAAACTCAATGTATGCCTATTTTTGATGAAAGTAAAGTATCTTTATATTAAGATATCTCGCAAGCTAATGATTGAGATAAGATGATGGATGCAATTGATCGTGTAGTAGAGCAATGGGATAGAGAGCGACCAGAGTTAGATACCGAGCCTATGGCTATCATGGGGCGCGTATTCCGCATCACCAAATACTTGGAAAGTGCAGTGGGTGAGGTGCACAAACGTTACGATCTCAAGATGGGAGAGTTTGACGTGGTTGCGACTCTGCGTAGAAGTGGCGCGCCATATCGTCTGACGCCATCGGAGTTATTGGCGTCTTTGATGCTGACTTCTGGGGCAATGACCAACCGTTTAGATAAGCTTGAGCAAAAAGGTCTGATTTCGCGCCAACACAGCAAGGAAGATCGACGCAGCGTTACTGTCGAGCTCACAGAACATGGATTGGTGACAGTGAATAAGCTGATAGAAGAACATGTCGCGATTCAACATGCGCTATTGAAAAATCTTTCACAGCCACAGAAACAAGCTTTGAATGCGGTGCTTAAAGAGTGGTTGGGGCAGTTCGAATAAGATAAAAAAAGCTGCTCGTGTGAGCAGCTTTTTACATTACTTAGCGAATACGTCGCGGAAATCGCGTTTCAGAATAGGGTCGCGGCGTGCTTTCTTAAGTTGTTTTACCATGTCTTTAACACAGTTAAAGAGTACGTGGTCTAGCAGTTGTGCACGGTAAGCGTCTTTCTCTTCTTCCGTCATACCCTCAGGAAGCTTCATGGTTGGGAATTCTTCCATCACATTCACACCTGCGAACGCCTGGCTTACAGAGATCAGTGCGTGGAACTGTTCAAAATTGTCTAGTACGTTTTGCGCGCTTGCAGGTAGTGAATCCCATGCTTCACGCACGGCTTCTTCAGAGACTTCATGGATAGAGGTTACCATCTCGAACATCTCTTCTGGAACTTGGTCAAACTCAATCACTTGACGAAGTTCTGGCGAAATAGTGGCTAGGTCGATTGGTTGTTTTTCTGTAGTGTTTGCTTCTGACATGACACGTCTCTCAATTAAAAGGCGGAATAGTAAGGTGATCTTCAAAAAAGTCAACGTATTACGTAACTCGCTGGATGAAACCAGTAAGTTGATATGATATACCTTTACTCTCAGAAGTGAAGCCCAGTAGAGGAAAGGATGATATCAACAGGATCATCAATGCGCATTATGCTGGTCGATGACGTCCAACTCGACCGAATGCAGTTGGCTATTCGCCTAAAACAGTTGGGCCATGTTGTTGAATCGGTGTCTAGCGGTAAAGATGCGCTCGATCTGTATCAAGAGTTTGATCCCGAGCTGGTGTTACTGGATATTAGTATGCCGGAAATGGATGGTTTCGCAGTATCAAAAGCGATTCGTGAACAGTTTCCAGAATGGGTTCCAATTGTTTTTTTAAGTAGTCATGAAGAGCCTGAAATGATCGCAAAAGCGATCGATGCGGGTGGGGATGATTATCTGATCAAACCTGTTGATAGATTAGTACTAAGTTCAAAGTTAAGTGCAATGCAGCGTATCGCTGAGATGCGACGAGAGCTAAAAAAGAAAACCGCTGAGTTGGCTGAGTTAAATGCGTTATTGCAACAGCAGGCAAACGAAGATGGTTTAACCAAGATTTATAACCGCCGTTACATCGATGAGCAGTTGGGGCAGATGTTAGGCTGGTATGGAAGGCATCGTTTGCCAATCAGCGTGATCTTACTGGATATCGATAACTTCAAATTGTTTAATGACAACTATGGCCATATCGAAGGGGATAAATGTCTCCAAGCCACGGCGAATATAATTAAAAATTTATTTCAACGTAATGTTGACTGTGTCGGTCGTTATGGTGGTGAAGAGTTTGTCGTCTTACTTGGCGGTAGTGATGCTGAGCAGGCCGTTAAAGCCGTGGAAAGAATTCACAAAGCGGTTGAGGAGCTCAGCTATCCACACGCCTTTTCTACGGTGTCCAATATTGTTACCTTGTCACAAGGCGTCTACACTTTTATCCCTAATGGTAGGGAAGAACTGCTGACAATTTATCAGTTTGCTGATAAGGCGCTTTATCAAGCTAAGTTAGAAGGCAAGAACCGTTACGTGACTTACAGAGCATCTTAATCATGATTATGCAATGTTTCCCTTTAGCCGTTAGCACATCAGTTTTAGTGACGACCACGTTGTTTTCTTCGGCAGTGTCAGCTCAGGAGCTCAAAGATCTGATCCAAAAAGAGCTGGAGCGAAACTTTGCAACAGCCATTGTTCTCACCGATAGTGATGTTTTTACTGTTGGTTTTCACGACTTTGACCCGAATGAATGGCTAAATCTCGATAATGAACAGCTGGGAAGTGCAGATTCTGTCAGTTTGCGCAAAAAAATTGGTGTATCAACGCTCCCGTTTGATTTCGCACTCTATGAGGATCCTGACAACCAAGTAAAGCACAGCCTGCAAGGTCGTTTATCCGCTCTAGGTATAGAGCAAGATGTTTCCATAGTGGAAAACAGTGTGTCAGACAGCCATCGAGAGTATGTATTGGGCGCGTTTCTCGAATACACAAACTCACGGCAACTGAGTGAAAACTGGACGTTTGATGCCTCTATTGGGGCTCATTTAATGTATTACCGCAGCGACTATACCTATCGCAGCGATGCATTGGTGAAATACAAAAGCGTGTTCGATGGTTACTTGGTTAATACTGATGCTTGGGCTCTGGTCGCTGAACCTAATGTACATGCCAAATATTTACAAATGAAGCCTTGGGGAAAGTGGTATTACTGGAGCTCGGCACATTATTTTTACGGCCAAGGCTGGGGAGAAGCAAACAGAGGCCAGGTTGGTAACCCAGAAGGTTGGTATTGGGTTAACGGCATCAAAATGTTTTATGACTTTGAAAAGTGGGGACGTGCAGTCCAATCTGTTTACACAAGTTTTAATCGGGTTGATGTCGGAGGTGACCCAAAAGAATCGTTGAATACTCAATACTATTATGAGGCCAGCTTAGGTTGGTTAATGACACCGCCTTTCAAAACACAGTGGGTTGACAATGTTGGTATCGGCCTAAGCCTAAATTATGGCAGTGCCCTGAAAGGCGGGAGTTTAGTGCTCTTCTTTAACCAAGATTGACGCCATAAATTTTAAATATTTGGCAATGGAAATGGCCTTATAAATAGGTTTTTATTCGATCTTCGTCATGACTTGGTTTCTGCCTGCTTTCTTCGCTTTATACAAGGCTTCGTCTGCTAAGCTACGAATGGTATCTGGATCTTTCGAAGAACGGCTGTCTGACACACCAATACTGACCGTTACATTGACCGTATTCATTTTATTTTCTTGAGTGCCACGACGTTTTTTTCCTTCACTTGCTTTGCTTGGGCGCGTCGTGTCATTTCTCAAAACGAGATCGTAATTGGCAATATCTTCTCGAATGTCGTCTAGGTAACCTTCTACTTCTTTCGAGGTTTTGCCTTTAAATACCACGGTAAATTCTTCTCCACCATAACGATAAACCTTTGCTCCGCCCTTAATTAAGAGCAAGCGAGAGCCAACAAGTTTCAAAACGTCATCGCCAGTGTCGTGCCCATAGGTGTCGTTAAATTTCTTAAAGTGATCCACATCGATCATTGCGATAGAAAAACGCCTGCCTAGGTGTTTTACATCCATTTCTAACGCTCTACGACTGGGAAGCTGTGTCAGCACATCGATAAATGCTAGCTCATGACTGGCTTGGACAACATGCATAATCAGCAAGATTCCAGCCAATGAAAACATGGTGCTTGATATAAATTGAACGTCGAAAAAAGCAAACGTCGTTGATGACATAAGGAGGCACGTATAAATGGAAACTTCGATTGGTCGGTTGTGCTTCAACACCAACATCGCGGTTGTCAAGACGATACCCATACCATAAGCAATCAATAGTAAGGGTAGTCTAGAAATTACCTCGACGGAAAAAAGCAAGCCATTGTTCCAATGCTCGTAACCAGCTTCTTGGAAGTAGCTAATAAAAACATAGGACCAAGCGGTTAGCACAGCAATCACAAGGGCGTACATTGCGATTGAACGACTATGCATGCCTGATGCGCTAAACAAATAGACGACAAAACAAGCAACGGGTAATAGAAATGCCAATAAGGAGAGTTCTAAAAGTACAGAGCCTTTTACAAGAGGGATTTGTAGCCTTTGTTGTATCACATAATAAGCAACGCTCATCGCCATTGCGATCATGGCAATGCGACCCTGCTTGAAAACACTACATAGTAAGAATGCCGTTAGTAGAAGAAAGTAAGGTAAGTTTGCGGCCAAGCCCCAATTGGCTTGTGTCACGACAATAATGTTGTCCATCCCTATGGCCAAAATACCGAGCAAAAACAGTGGAAAGAAGATCTTAAACTGAGGGCTACTAACAACCGGAGATGTCATTAACTGCTGACTTCCTATAATGCAGACACATGGGCCATGGGTAAGATAAGCCTAGTAGAATACGATTATTTCTGGATTTTCCAAGCATTTTGCTAAACTTAAATAGTGATTTGTTGATAACGTTAGTAAAAGTCGCTTTAGAAGCTTGGTTTACAAGTATGGCTGCGTATACTGTGGCAATGCCGAGCATAATAAAAACAGGGAGATGCTTAAATGCAAATCAGTGTCGATGTTCATAACTACATGGAAACTTTAGTTGGTCAGGTATTAGCGCAAGATGAATATGTAACTCGTTACACTTCAGAGCAACTTGCGGATTTGGCCTGTTTAGCCCTCGTGCAACTTAAACCCGTTTATATTCGACATGATATCGATTTCTTGTCTGCGTTGCCGGAAGAGCGATTAGTGCAGTTCAAACACAATAGTGAAGTCGCTGTCAAAAATGCTGAAAGCATGATCATTGAGGATCGACGAACTAATCGTATTAACGATGATGTGCCCGTGGTTTTTTCCCACGTCAACTATGATGACAATGCGCCGCTAGAATGGTTTGAAAAACCTATTTTGAAATTCAACAAACCACATGAGAGAAATTAATGGGATTGTTTAAGCGCCTATTTGGTTTGGGCAATGAAAGAGAAAAAGTACCAGAACTTGAACCTATCGAACACAAAGGTTTTCTCATTTATGCGGAAAGTCTAGCGGAAGGTGGACAATATCGAATAGCCGGACGCATCACAAAAGAGATTGATGGGGAACTCAAAACACATCGATTTATACGTTCAGATGTTCTGAGTTCACTAGGTGATGCGAATGAACTAATGCAAAAAAAAGCGCAAATGTACATCGACCAGATGAAAGGGGAGATATTTAACTAAAACTCTCTCTGGTTTTGATTCCTGTCATCATAAAAAGAGTCATTAGTGTTTATGCTGATGGCTCTTTTTTGTTAAATGCAAAAATTGTTGGTTATGTGGTTGTTTATCAACCAATAATTCTAGGTCTGGTTAGACCTCTGTCTTGTTGATATGTCGTTGTTTTATTTCACGGGGTGCGTACAGTTCCTTCATTACATAGGGTTATATGTAATGAAATTTTGTATTTTAACTACAAATTACTTGAAGTCACATCCTGCGTTAGATACAAAAAGATAACTAACAAGGCCAATAGTCAAGGAATAGCTATGCAAATTGGTGTACCAAGAGAACAGCTCGCTGGAGAAACGCGAGTCGCTGCTTCGCCAAGTTCGGTAGAGCAGCTAATTAAATTGGGGTTTGATGTTGTTGTCGAAACCCAAGCGGGGGCGTTAGCCAGCTTCGATGATTCAGCATATGAATCAGCTGGTGCGAAAATGGTTTCTAAAGAAGATGCTTGGAACTCTGAGCTGATCCTTAAAGTCAATGCGCCAATTATCGATGAAGACAGGAGCATTGACGAGATTGCGTTGATCAAAGATGGCGTGACCTTGGTTAGCTTCATTTGGCCAGCTCAAAACCCTCAGTTGATGGAACAACTCTCTAGTAAGAACATCAATGTGCTGGCTATGGATGCCGTGCCACGTATCTCTCGTGCTCAGGCACTGGATGCATTGTCCTCAATGGCCAACATCGCCGGTTATCGAGCGGTTGTTGAAGCGGCGCATGAGTTTGGGCGTTTCTTTACAGGGCAGATTACTGCTGCTGGTAAGGTACCACCAGCGAAAGTGTTTGTCGCCGGTGCGGGTGTTGCTGGTTTGGCTGCTATCGGTGCTGCTGGTAGCCTAGGTGCGATTGTTCGTGCTTTTGACGTACGTCCAGAAGTTAAAGAACAAGTGGAATCCATGGGTGCAGAGTTCCTTTCTGTTGATTACCAGGAAGCTGCTGGTTCTGGTGATGGTTATGCGAAAGAGATGTCTGATGACTTCAACAAGAAAGCTGCGGAGCTGTATGCTGCACAGGCGAAAGATGTTGACATCATTATCACGACCGCACTGATTCCTGGTAAGCCAGCGCCTAAGCTGATTACCAAGGAAATGGTCGATAGCATGAAAGCAGGTAGTGTGATTGTTGACCTTGCTGCCGCTAACGGTGGTAACTGCGAATACACAGTCGCAAACCAAGTTATCACGACGGCAAACGGCGTAAAAGTGATCGGATACACCGACATGGTTGGTCGTTTGCCCACTCAATCTTCACAACTTTATGCAACAAACTTAGTCAACCTTTTCAAACTGTTGTGTAAAGAAAAAGATGGCAACATCAATATCGATTTCGACGATGTTGTACTACGTGGTGTCACTGTGGTTAAAGATGGTGAAATCACCTGGCCTGCGCCACCAATTCAAGTTTCTGCACAGCCTCAAGCCAAACCAAAAGCGGTTGAAAAGCCAGCGCCAAAAGTACAAGAACCCGTTTCTCCCGTGAAAAAACTGGCCGGACTTGCAGTGGCTGTCGGTGCATTTGCATGGATTGCATCCGTTGCGCCAGCCGCGTTCCTCACACATTTTACGGTGTTCGTTTTGGCATGTGTTGTGGGCTACTACGTGGTATGGAATGTCACACACGCACTTCACACTCCACTCATGTCGGTAACCAACGCAATTTCGGGGATCATCGTTGTCGGTGCCTTGTTACAGATTGGCAAAGGAAATGGGGCAGTAACGTTTTTGGCGTTCATTGCTGTGTTGATCGCGAGCATTAATATTTTTGGTGGCTTTACGGTAACCAAACGCATGCTCGAAATGTTCCGCAAAGATAAATAATAGGGAGTAACCAATGTCTGCAGGATTAGTACAGGCGGCCTATATCGTTGCTGCACTATTTTTTATTCTGAGCCTTGCTGGTCTATCTAAGCAAGAATCAGCAAGATCAGGGAACTACTACGGCATTGCTGGTATGGCAATTGCTTTACTTGCGACCATCTTTAGTCCAAGTGCTGAAGGTTTTGCTTGGGTCATTGTCGCCATGGTGATTGGTGGTGGTATTGGTATCCACTACGCTAAAAAAGTGGAAATGACAGAAATGCCAGAGTTAGTGGCCATTCTACACAGTTTTGTGGGTATGGCGGCGGTTTTGGTTGGTTACAACAGCTATCTTGAACCACCTGCGCCAGTCTCTCTTGACCCAGCAGGAATTCACGCAGAACACGTCATTCACTTAGTGGAAGTATTTTTGGGCGTGTTCATTGGTGCGGTAACCTTTACGGGATCGATTGTCGCGTTCGGAAAGTTACGCGGTATCATTTCCTCATCGCCACTTAACTTGCCTCATAAACACAAGATGAATCTCGCTGCTATCGTCGTTTCGACTCTGCTTATGATTCACTTTGTTAACGCAGACGGCAGTATGTTTGCCTTAATCGTGATGACACTGATTGCTTTCGCATTTGGTTACCACTTGGTGGCATCGATCGGTGGTGCGGATATGCCAGTTGTAGTCTCTATGCTGAACTCTTACTCAGGTTGGGCAGCGGCGGCAGCTGGTTTCATGCTAGCAAACGATCTGTTGATCGTGACTGGTGCTCTTGTTGGTTCTTCAGGTGCCATTCTTTCGTACATCATGTGTAAAGCGATGAACCGTTCGTTTATCAGCGTTATCGCTGGTGGCTTTGGCCAGGAAGTCGTGATTTCTGGTGATGAAGAGTACGGTGAGCATCGCGAAATCAACGCAGAAGATGTAGCGGATATGCTGAAAAACTCCAAGTCAGTCATCATCACTCCAGGATATGGCATGGCAGTAGCACAAGCTCAATACCCAGTTCACGAGATCACAGAAAAACTGCGTGCGCAAGGTGTTAATGTTCGTTTTGGTATTCACCCAGTAGCGGGTCGTTTACCTGGTCATATGAACGTGCTGCTTGCTGAAGCAAAAGTACCTTATGACATCGTTTTGGAAATGGATGAGATCAACGACGACTTCTCAGACACGGATACTGTGTTGGTTATTGGTGCGAATGACACCGTTAACCCAGCTGCGCTAGAAGATCCAAACAGTCCAATCGCTGGCATGCCAGTGTTGGAAGTTTGGCATGCGAAAAACGTCATTGTTTTCAAACGTTCAATGAATACTGGTTATGCTGGCGTTCAGAACCCATTATTCTTTAAAGAGAACACATCAATGCTCTTTGGCGATGCCAAAGATAGCGTGGATGCGATTTCAAAAGCGTTATAATTTACATAAAAGACGAAGACCAGCTGAAAAGCTGGTCTTTTTGTTTGATTTAACATCAGTCCGACTAAATACCAGATGGCATAAATGTAAATTTTAATGAATATGTTGTATATTGAGCCTAATTTTCACGACGCAGTACAACGCTTTGATTAAAAAACTATTCTTATCACTAGTCATAGCTTTGAATCTATTGCCACCTGCAATGGCAGATTCACTGCCCGAGCGAATCGACTTTTTTACGGAGTTGTTCGATTACGATTCCGCGAGCGAAACCTATGACATTCGTGATCTGCAGTCATCGTTTCCTACTAAGCTTTTATCGCCTGATTCTATGTTGCCGCAAACGTCCAACTATCCATTGAAAGACGTGCAGCTACTTTATCAATTATCCAAAACATGTAATGGCAAATTACCATTGAGCCCTTTGATCACCGAGCCATTGGTGTTCACTCGCTCCATTTGTAAAGGTATAAAACTAAACACGCGTTGGTTTTCTCGCTCTGCTCTTATTCATCCAGGTGGTGGTACTTATGCCGCAAGATACATTAAAAAGTTTCCTGAAGAGCACGAAACATTGAAGAAGTTCATGCATATTAAAGAGCGGAAAAATGAAGTGGGAGATGAGTTGTTAACTACTCTTCAGCAAATGGATGATGAAACCATTAACTCGCTAATTTCGGGCGCAATCATGTTTCTTGATAAAGACCAGCTTTGGTTGAGAAGAGGTGATTATTATCATGTGTTCGATAAAAGCACTTGGTCAAACAACGTCGAAAAAGCTGGGTTGGCATTAAGCGTTAACTCAGACAGTTCGAGCTGTTTTGTTCAACGAGGTAATATATGTTGGGACGTTGAAGATCATTCTCAGATCTTGCGTTTCTCAATGATTGTTCTGGCTATCGCCAATATTATGCTGGTTACTGGTTGGGCGGTTTATCGGTGGAACAGTAAGCGTCAAGAGCTTCGTAGCAGAATGCTTGTTTTGCAAATACTAACACATGAACTACGCACTCCCATCGCGAGCTTATCGCTCACCGTCGAAGGTTTTCGCAGAGAATTTGAGCACTTACCAGAAACAGTTTATGATGAGTTTCGTCGGTTGTGCGAAGACACCAGACGCTTGCGGCAATTAGCTGAAGCGAGTAAAGACTATCTACAGTCTGATAATCAACAACTTGCCACAGACTGGATTCCCTCAGTTGAAGAGTGGCTCATGTTTAAAATAGAAGATGAATTTCCTCAAGACGTGTTGTTCAAGATCAACAAAGACGTTGCCGCGAAAATTAACGTTTATTGGTTAGGGACTTGTGTAGATAACTTGATCCGTAACGCAGTCAAATACGGCGTCGCCCCCGTGACACTGGATGTACAAACGGGTGACAGTAAACTAACAATCCGAGTCACAGATAATGGCAAACTGACCAGCAGAGACTGGTCACATTTACGCAAGCCATTTGTCAGCAAAAGCGGTTTGGGGCTTGGCTTAACGATTGTTGAATCTATGGTCGGACGAATGGGCGGAAAAATGAAGCTTATTGGTCCACCTACTACGTTTATTTTGGAGATACCTTGTGAAACAGACGTTGCTTCTCGTTGAAGATGATAAAAACTTGGCTGATGGCCTTCTAGTTAGCCTAGAGCAGGCAGGGTACGAGTGTTTGCACGCAGAGCGTATTTCTGATGTTGAAGCGCTGTGGCAAGAAGCCGATTTGGTTATTCTGGATCGCCAATTACCAGATGGCGATTCAGTCACACATCTGCCTAGTTGGAAAAAAGCGAAGAATATTCCCGTTATTCTCTTAACGGCCTTGGTTACGGTTAAAGATAAAGTGGCTGGATTGGATTCTGGTGCAAATGACTATCTTACGAAACCTTTTGCTGAAGCGGAGCTGTTTGCACGTATTCGTGCTCAGTTACGTTCGCCAGAAGCTGCAGAGCAAGGGAATAGTGACAAAGTTGAAACTGAAAATCTTGTCATCGATAAATCGACCCGTGAAGTATTTTTCAAGGGTGAACAGATTACACTGACAAGAACAGAATTTGATCTCCTATTGTTTTTAGCAAGCAACTTAGGGCGCGTGTTTACACGCGATGAGTTACTTGATCATGTTTGGGGTTACAACCATTTCCCAACCACTCGTACGGTTGATACCCATGTGTTGCAACTAAGACAAAAACTTGTCGGTTTGGAGATTGAAACCCTTCGCGGTGTCGGCTATAAGATGAAAGGTTAATGCGCAAGTCACTTTTACTTCCAATCTTAACATTGACGATCACTCAACCAGTCTACGGAGTAGACTGGTTTGATGCTAGTACTCCGCTAACTCAAGCCCATCAACATTTACTTGAAGATAATCTGCCTGGTATGTTCGAGTCTCTCGTCGAGGTTTGGCAGTCAGAGCCCAAAGACACGATTAGAGAACATCTCAACAGTCTCTTAATACAGTCCTTAAATCGAGACTGTGGTAAGTCGTTGACGAAAAGAACGTTACCAAACTGGCTGACAGGCGTAAAAGTGATACGACAAACCATTCAAAGTCCAGGTAGGGATACCTATCGTTTGGTGATCGATATTCGTGCCACATTAGAGATAAAAAGCCTAGCAATGCGCAAGTGGGTCGATCGAAGTGTTTCTTCTGACAGTCATTTTACGCAAATAAATGGTGACGGCGTCACGAATGACCCCGGGGAAATGCAATATCAGAAGCGATACAACCTCACCGGCAAGCTTGATTCAGGACTTTACCAACTCGTTATACAGCCCGCGGATCAAGAGGTTTGGAGTGGTTGGGTCATTTTAGGTGAACCAATTGCTCCACAATACGTGCGATGGTCTTCAAAAGAGAATTGGAGCGTGGAAAAAGTAGCGTTGAACAACCCATATTGCCCATTGCCTGAAATGAATGTTGGGCTCTATGATTACGTCAATGGCCAATACCAGCGAGTTTGGAACCAAACCTACGAATCTGATTATCCTAATAGTTTAGATCTCGAAGGCATACCAAACGAACGATATGTCCTTGCAGTAAGCATGAATACTAAGCGTTGGCAGGGGCAGATTTTGGTTGAACAATCTCAAACGATAAGCCGCACTTACGATATTACACAAGAATAAAACTTGAAAAATCTAAAATCCTGCCGATATTACAAGAAAAGGAATCTAAGGGTTGTCTTAGGATGAAAATACAGAATCGTATTGTTACCGTAGCCGTGTTGTGCTGTGGTACTGCAAATGCAGCAAATTACACCGTTGAAGCTCGAAGTGATGCGATGGGGGGAGTGGGTACCGTTGCGGGCAACTACCTGACAGCGCCATTCTTCAATCCAGCGCTATCCGCTGTCTATAGACGGAATGATGATGCTGGTATGCTTATTCCCAGTTTTGGCATAACCTACAACGACCCTGATCAGCTCATTGATCAAATCGAAGCTTTGGGAGCGCTAACTGATCCCGTAGAGATCGCCAATGCACTAAACAATATCAATAACGATCAGTTGGATCTTGAGTTGGGCGGCGCTGTCGCATTTGGTATACCCAATCGATTTCTTTCAGCGACAATCTATGGAAAGCTTTATACCGAATCATTTGTCACACCAAAGGTTGCGCCTGGACCAGATCCAGATAAAAGTTATGTTCAAGCTGTATCTGTTTCGGTTACTGAAGTCGGTATATCACTCGCTAAGTACCAGACCTTCCTATATCAGCACATGGCTTTTGGCGTCACACCCAAGTTACAAAGGGTCTACACGCACTCTTTTGCATCGTCATTTTCCAATTTCGACTTAACTGGGGTGCGCGAAAACGAGACTGGAGAAACTATCTTTAATATAGATGCTGGTGCGCTATGGTTCTATGGGCCATTTCGAGTTGGTTTTGCTGCTAAAAACTTGATTGGTCGTGACATTGAGACTAAGTCGTATCAGTTTGATGGAACCGTGCCGTCTACAGCGATCCCTTCTTATGATTATAGTATGAGGCCACTTTACACTGTTGGTGCAGGGATTGTTGCGGATTACTTTACGATCAGTGTTGATTACGATTTAAATGAAGAAAAAAAATTCTCTTCATTTGATGACAATAGTCAAATGTTAAGGGCAGGCTTTGAGATAGATGTTTTAAGACAGTTACAACTGCGCGGTGGCTATATGAAGAACTTAGCCCGAGATGTCGAAGACACCATTACAGCGGGTATTGGCTTATCTCCACTAAACTTATTTGAAATCGACATATCAGCACGCTACACCAATGAAAACGCAATGGGTGCTTCAATCAATTTTCTTGCTACCTACTAAGCATCTCGTTATAGTCGGCTCCTTACAAAGGAGCCGATTTTTTATGTTTGACGATCTTCCACCTCTATCACATCAAGAGCAGCAAAAAGCCGTTGAAGAAATACAAAACTTAATGGCGCAAGGGATGAGTACCGCCCAAGCAATTAAAATCGTTGCGGACAAGATTAGGGCAGAGCATAAGGCTCAGAACCAACAGTAAGCGTTAGCTTTACCCCAGCAAAACGTCCATTAAGCAGAGCAAATAAGCTCTGCTTTTTTGTGCCTCAACAATCTTGGTAAAACTTTACCATATTAGTTTTACCAAGATTTGTTGGTGAGCTGAAATTCGATTGATAAATTATGCCTTATCTACATAATTCCAACAAATACAACTAGTTGTGTTGGTTTTTAATGCTGCATTGCAACGCTGTCACTTCTTGCTTGTAATTTAATTACACTTTGCTTTGTTGGCAAAAACTTCTTGTAGTGGAGTGTGCTGAAAAATTTACGTTGTGACACTGTAAGTGCTCACTTATACCGCAGGCTTTTAGAAACAAGTTGTGTGTATACTTACAAACCCAATTGGTGGTGTTGATAGCTAAGTTTTAATGAATTTGGTATGTCAGCTTTATGAGTAAGATTTGATCGCTTTTGATCGAGTGGGCGTGTTTGCAGGGAGCAACTTAGCAAATCAATCGTTGCTAAAAAGCGTAACGGCATACCGTTTAGGCAGGTGCTACCCAAGCGTTCAGTCGATCAGGTAAACGACGCAGTCAGGATGACGCGTAGTTGAAGCAACAGTCACTGAACTTGTCGTGGATCGCGATTAGAATCTAGCTGGGCAAGTAGAGATTAGTTGCTAGGAGCTAAAGATGCATTTTAAAGTGGCTAAAACAAGACACTACTAAGTTTCTTAATCGCAGTGCGCATTATGTACGTTATGTTAAATAAAGAGCAACGCTAAGCTCATGAAATTTCGATACTCGCCCCTTTGCTTTTATTTTCGGTGTTAAGTATGCAATTAAACATAAGTGCTATTTACCATAAAATACCTAATATAGAACCTTATAATCAAAGATTTAAGGTTCTATATTGTATTGATAAAATGATCGTCGTACTTGACCACTCTAAACGAGATCAAAAAAGGAGCTTTAAAAGCTCCTTTGACGTTAACCACCGGCTAGTTTCACTCTCATGCCTTTCTTTTCAAGATAGGCTTTGATTTTCTCTCGGACATCGCCTTGTATCTCGATGTTGCCATCTTTAACGCTACCACCACAACCACAGATCTTCTTTAACTCAGCTGCGAGAAGTTTTAGAGGGGCATCGTCTAGGTCTAGGCCTGTTACGACAGAAACTCCCTTACCTTTTCTACCTTTGGTTTCACGTTGTATCCGAACGATACCATCACCTTTCGGTCGCTCTGATTGTTGCTCTTCTGGCTTAATGCGACCAGATTCTGTTGAATATACCAATGTCATTGTTATTTCTTCTGTTGCTCAGCTTTTTGCTTAGCGATTAGATACGCTTCGATATGGCGCTGAATAGCCGCTTTTGAACCTTTAATGAGTTTGCCATTAAAGAAGCAATACCAAGCATTAGGCTCGCCAGTATCGTTCTTAATGGCAAAACCATTAAAGTTTTCTGATTGTGGGTTTCCTATAGCTTCTTGCTTTCTATCTAAAGAAGAAAATTCTCTAGGATCGATGATAGATGCCGTGTCACACCACCAGTCGATACTTTTTTTAACGGCACTTAGGCTGCCGTGAAGCACACGATTCTTAATCTTAACCTGCCAAATATTAGTGTCATTGGCAGCAGATTGTAAGTTGAAACCACGGTAATGAGATATAGCCATGTAACTGAATCATCTAGTAGTTAAGTCTTACTATAATCATAATAGTAATCAGACGCTTAGCAAGTATAAAATTTCCTTAATAGCGTGCTTTGGTGCAACGAAATGGAAAAAAACCTTATTCTCCATGAAGATACTCTAAGGGTTTTGTACTGACCTTGTCTTATTTTGGTCAGTTTTCTGGGCGAAAAAGTACAAAAAGCAGCGCGGTATATCTGGTATACCTCGCTGTTTTTAGGTGCTTTAATTTATTGGATAGCGCGTTTAATACAATCGGCTAAGAACTCGTGAAACTTGTGCCCGTTGTGTTGTAGCATTTTCGGAAACATTGAAATTTTTGTCATACCGGGGAAAGTGTTTACCTCGTTTAGATAAATATCACCTTCTTTCGTTAAGAAGAAATCGATTCGAGACAAATGACGAAGGTTCATTTGGCGAAACACTTTTTCACTGTATTCTCTAATGGAGTTCTGTTGAGCTTGAGTGAGGTTTTTGGCTTCAACTTCGGTAATTGAGTGGCTGCCTGCACTGTATTTTTCATCATAAGAATAGAATGCCCCGTCTGGGGCAATGATTTCGCCTGGCTTTGAAATATGCAGCTCACCGTTCATTTCATAGGCAGACACTTCCAGCTCTCTAGGTCTTACTGCTTTCTCTACCAACACTTGGTGTGAATATCCAAATGCATCATCAATAGCTTTATCAAGCTGCGATTTACAAGTGACACTGTAACACCCTACTGATGACCCCTGCCTTGCTGCTTTTACAAAAACCTTTCCCCAATTATCAAACGCTTGGGAACATCGTTCATGTGCCTGTTGGTCGTTGTTCGTTAAGAATAGATAAGGAGTATTAGGGATACCTATCGCGTCATACCAAAGCTTTGATGTAATTTTGTTGAAGCTATTGCTACTCGCTTCTGGGCCACAGCCAAGATAAGGAATACCCGCAAGCTCAAACATCGACTGAATATCCCCTGTTTCACCGGGAAATCCGTGGATGCAAGGCACGATAAAGTCGACCTGTATTGAAAGATCAGATTCATCACTCTTAATGCACTTGGTGTGTATGTCGAGATATACGGCTTGGTTGTTTGTATCAAACCAACCGCTTTGCTCAATGACAACTTTATGTACGGTAACATTTTCAATAAGTCTGAGTTGCTGTTCTAAGAACTCTGACGACAGCAGTGAAATTTCGTGTTCCGAGGAACCGCCACCGCAAAGAAGTAATACATTTTTCATCATTAGAATATATTTCCGTGATTAAGAGACACGACTTTCTCAATGATAACCATATCGTCTCTCTCGTACAGTCATTTGTGGGTAAAAAGTGTTTTTCACTCGTTGGATGCTTAATTGTTGCGCAAAAAACAGAAGGAGCACAAGGCTCCTTCAAACATTGAATTTAGCGATTAGTTTAGCTTGTTGAGAGTTGGGTACTCTGAATTCTTAATCGCATCGATGCTTTTAACAAATGGCTGTAGCTCTTTGAACTCTTGCGGTAACGCAGAGATGGCTTTTTTCGCTTCAGTGCTGGTAGCAAAATCGCCATACAAAACGGTGAACCACTTAGTTCCGTTGACCACTTTGTAGTTTTCCCAAACTGGCTGTCCATCTTTAGGTAGCCTGGAAGCAAAGTAATCTACTTTGGCCTGTGTACCGACAGCAACAACTTGCACCGTGTAACCAAACCTCTGTAATTGTTCTTGTTGTTTCTTCGATGGCGGCACTATCTTAACCGATTTGGTATCAGATTGAGGGCTGAGCTTAACCACTTTCTTTTCTTCGACTTGTGGTTCCATTTTAACAACAGGTGTCGAAATCGTGGTCTCTTGAACGGTTTCTTCTTTGGCCATTAACGGTTCTGGAATCGGGTCTATCTTGAACTCTTCACGATGACTTTCCGTTGTGACATTTGCGACATAATTATCTGACGCACAAGCCGAGAGCAAAACAGAGAGAGTGATAATTGCAACTTTCTTCATGGGATTTGACCATTTCTTAAAATTTATATCGAATCATGCCGATAGCTATGCCTAGAATCAAGCTTAGATATCAATAAAGTGCCTTGAACATGTGACTTAATACACAATCTATCGACAGCGCGCTCTTTTAACAAGCATAGCGCTAATTATAGACATTTCACCGATTAAGTTTTTGTTTATGATGTAATCATTAGTTGGAGCTGTATGCGTCGGGAGAAGATTGGTGAATAAGTTACAGAAACTCTTTAAACCGGCTTCCATAGCCGTGGTTGGTGCGTCACAGCGTCACTTGAGTGCGGGCAATATCGTCATGAGGAACTTACTTCAAGGTGGCTTTGAAGGTGCGATTATGCCCGTGACACCTAAGTATAAATCTGTCTCAGGTGTACTAGCCTATCCTTCCTTGGATAAGTTGCCTTTGGTCCCTGATATTGCAATTGTTTGTACAAGATCCGAACGCAACGTGGAAATATTCGAGCAACTTGCGATTCTCGGCACAGAGTTCGTCATTGTACTTGCCTCTGATACTGACTATTTACACGGTGAAGCCGAAAATGTGGCAGATGCATGCGTTTCCATCGCACGTGCTAATGGCATGAGAATACTTGGGCCGAATAGTTTAGGGTTGATCCTTCCTTGGCATAAATTTAATGCCTCTTTTTCTCCTGTCAATGCCAAGCCTGGAAAGATAGCGTTTATATCTCAGTCAGCAGCAGTCTGTACGACAGTTCTTGACTGGGCAAATGACAAAGAAATTGGCTTTTCGGCGTTTGTCTCTGTTGGTAATGGTTTAGATATCGACTTCGATGAGCTGTTGGATTATCTCTGTACCGACAGCAAAACCGATGCCATTTTGCTCTATGTCGATTCGATTTCAGATGCACGACGATTTATGTCAGCTGCGCGTGCAGCGTCACGAAACCGCCGTATTCTTGTCTTAAAAGGTGGGCGTTCGATCTCTGGCCGTAAGGCGCTTAAAAAAGTGGGATTTGAGACACTCGATATTGTTTATGATTCGGCTATCAGACGTTCTGGAATGCTGCGTGTACACAATACTCATGAACTGTTTGCCGCTGTAGAAACTTTAACCCACTCTGTACCCCTTAGAGGTGAACGGCTTGCCATTGTCACTAATGGTGCCGGCCCTGCCCTGATGGCAGTCGATACGCTATTCGATAGAGGTGGCCAGTTGGCAAACTTGTCTTTGGAAACCATCGATGCGTTATCGTCTCAGCTTCCTGAAAGTTGGTCACGTGACAACCCAATAGACATCGTTGGCGACGCAGATAAAGAGCGCTATGTTAAAACCATCAACACGTTGCTTGATAGCGATTGTGCAGACGCGATATTGATTATGCATAGTCCCTCTGCTGTGTCTGATTCCGTTGAAACAGCACAGGCGATCGTTGATGCGATCAAGGCGCACCCTCGCCACAAACGTTTTAATATTTTGACCAACTGGTCTGGCGAACAAACAGCGAAACCCGCTCGAATGATCCTCACCAAGGCAGGCATTCCGACCTACCGTACTCCAGAAAGCGCTGTGGTTGCCTTCATGCACCTTGTTGAGTACCGACGAAACCAGAAGCAATTGATGGAAACTCCGACCACCGCCGAACCTCTTCATGTCTCTGATGTTAACACAGCGCGCGAATGGGTCGCTCAACAACTTAAGAACTCACAGCAAGTTCATTTAGATACTCATCAACTAGGCAACTTGCTGAAGTTATTCAATTTTGATGTGCTTCCGACTTGGATTGCCAGTGACACTGTCGAAGCTGTTCATATTGCAGAGCAAATTGGTTACCCTGTAGCGGTCAAACTTCGTTCACCCGATATTGCTCACAAGTCTGATGTGCAAGGTGTGATGCTTAACTTGCGCAATAGCCAAGAAGTCTCTTCGGCTGCTAATGCGATTCTCGATCGCACCAAATTGGCCTATCCAAGCGCACATATCCACGGCCTGCTTGTTCAGGGAATGGCAAAACTTGCTGGTGGTGAGGAGATCCGAATCAAGGTCATCACTGATAAAGTGTTTGGCCCAGTGATTTTGTTAGGCCAAGGCGGGTCGGAATGGAGCGAAGCCCGCGACGCTTCTGCGGCATTACCCCCACTCAACATGACGTTGGCTCGCTATCTCATTGTTCGAGCCATTAAAGAAGGACACATTCGGCTACAAAAATTACCCGAACCTATGGATGTGTTAGGACTGGCTAAGTTCTTGGTAAAAATATCTCAAATGGTCGTTGAACTGCCACAAATTAAAGAGCTGGATATCCATCCAGTATTGGCAAATGGTGAGCACTTTACCATTTTAGACGCGGATCTCACGCTAGAGGATTACAAAGGAAATGGTCAAGAACGGTTAGCTATCCGCCCTTTCCCAGCTGAGTTTGTCGAAACAATGCAACTTAAGGATGGCGAACACATACTGCTTCGCCCAATCTTGCCAGAAGATGAGCCAGCTCACGCTGAGTTCATTAACAACGTCTCCAAAGAGGATCTCTACAAACGCTTTTTTAGTGATGTGGGCGAGTTTAACCATGAGGCTTTAGCCAATCTGACACAGATTGACTACGACAGAGAAATGGCCTTTGTTGCCGTCTCCTTCTCTACGGGCGAAGCCAAAATTATTGGGGTTGCTCGTGCGCTGATTAATCCTGAGAACACGGAAGCTGAATTTGCGATCCTGATTCGTTCTGATCTCAAAGGCAAAGGGCTTGGGAAAGTATTAATGAACAAGATTATTGATTATTGCCGCAAAAAAGGAACTCAGCGGATGACGGGAATGACCATGCCAACCAACCGTGGAATGCTCACGTTGGCTCAAAAACTTGGATTCTCATTGGACGTGCAGTTTGAAGATGGTGTCGCGGATATGGTTTTACTATTAAATCCATAAATCGTTGATTAAATGGGAAGGAATGATTGGGCTGGTGATGAACCAGCCCAAATGTCAAAGTTAGATATAAGCGTAATTGGAGTGATTATCAAAGGTTAAATGGACTTTATTTGAGTTTCCAGTTCTTCTTAATGTACTGAATGCACCAAGATTTTGCTTCGCCCATTTGATTTCGTTTCCATGCGAGGATCACTTCCAAAGGTTGCGGTATAACGCCTTCGATAGCCTTTAACTGACCTTTTTCAATTAGTGTTTGTGCAACGTCCGTTGGTAACGTGCCGATACCAAGCCCAGCAGCTAATGCATCCACCTTGGCTTGTAAATTGGTGACCGTTAGTCTTGGCTGCCTTTGTACAATGTTTACTGTTATTGCGGGTTGCTCACGCGCAGTGTCCGCAATGGCGATGATTCGGTACTTTTCCCTTGCCAAGTCGTCAAACTCGCCCACACGCTTATGCACATAGTGACTTGGTGCAGCAACCCACGTCATACTCATTTTGCCAATCGTTTCTGCTTTAACATCGTGTGGCAACACTTCCATTCTTGGACAAATAAGCAGATCGGCTCTTCCTGTCTGCAGAGATTCCCAGCAACCTGCTAAAATTTCTTCTTGAAGCCTTACTCTGGTTTTACTGACGTTACTGAGAGCATCAACCAGAGGGAAAAAATGGTGAATACCAATGATCCCATCATAGGCAATCGCAATATCGAGTTCCCAACCATTGGCGAGCAATGTCGCATCGTTTACTAATTTTTCTGTGGCCGTCAGAATTGCCCGACCACGGTCGAGAATCAGCCTGCCTGCATCGGTAAAACTGGCCTTATGTCCCGAGCGATCGAAAATCATAATATCAAGATCTTGTTCAAGTTTTTGGATCTGATAACTCAAAGATGAAGGCGCACGATCAAGTTCATTAGCGGCGGCCGCGAAGCTCCCTCTTCTATCAATCGCATCAAGTATATGAAGTGCTTCTAACGTAATGGGGCTTTGCACATTTAATCCTTTTAGTGATCTTTGTCACATATGTGAATTTTGTAAAACCAGTAGATACTTCGTTCTAACTCAAAATATCTCGTTGAATAATATTGCCTTTTCGTGGAAAAGAAAATCCATCTAACCAAAGTGTTAGTTTAAAATAAAGATGCAAATGATAGTAATTATCACTCGCATAAAATAGAATTGCCGCGATGATTAGCCTGCTAAGGATTTAAAAGGTAGTAAAAATGTACAACAGAACGTTTCTTTCAGCCTCAATATTATTCGCTCTTTCTACTCCGCTTCAAGCGCAAGAAGTGGGTTTGTTCGATGAAGTCGTTGTTTCTGCAACAAGGACAGAACAGAGCAAGCAAGATGTTTCTTCTTCTATCGAGACGGTTTCATCTGACGACATCGACGCTCAGTTAGCCAAAAACCTACACGATGCGCTTATTTACACTCCCGGCGTGAATGTAACGACATCGAGTCGATTTGGCATTTCAGGGTTCAATATTCGTGGGATGGAAGGTAGCCGAGTAAAAGTCGTTGTGGACGGAGTATCACAAGTGACTCCTTTCAACCCAGGCGCAAACGTTCAAGCTATTTATCCAAATACTGTTGAATTAGATACGCTTACTTCAATTGAAATCAATAAAGGTGCATCTTCTACCCTATACGGTTCTGATGCGCTCGGTGGAACCGTTGTACTCCGTACCAAGCAGCCTGCTGATGTATTAGATGAAGGTGATGGCACGCATTTCGGTATTAAATCCAGCTATTTCTCAGCCGATACACAATTTAAGAACACCCTTACGTGGGCAATGAGAAAAGGCATATTCGAAACGATAGTCATTGGCACATACGCAGATGGTAACGAGCAGAAAACGTACTCAGATGATGCTGACATCGATGGCCCAATGCGTGGAACAGCAAACCCGGCTGATAAAAAGTTATCAAATATTCTGGCGAAAGCGTTTGTTGATATTGGAGATCACAATCGCGTGGGCGTTGTGTATGAACAATATAAACATGAATACAACGAAGATAATCGATATGGCAACTACACGATGAGTTATGGCCCCATGCCCGTTGCTACGTATTCAAATTCACACAACAATGATGAGGCAACTCGCCGTCGTGTTGGCTTAACATATGACTTTCATGGCAATGCCGTCGTGTTTGACTCATTGAATGCCGCACTTAACTACCAAGAGAGCGAATCAATTAACGGTAACTTCTCCCACGTAACAGATCATTCAGGAATGGTACGTTACAACGGAGACAGAACACGTGAGCGCTCGGCAAAAGAAGAAACACTGCAGTTTGATACGCAATTTGACAAACTTTTAGTGCTCGATGGTTCGACACATGAAATTACGTACGGTTTGAACTACCAACATACCGACTTTTCAATAGACAATGTCGATTATCTTCATGACAACAACACATCTAAACCGGCTAAAACGACGGTTCCCAACGCAAAAACGGTAAAAAAAGGCGTTTTCTTCCAAGACAATGCATTTTTGTTGGAAGAGTCTCTTATTGTTAATGCTGGCGTACGATACGACTCGTTTGAAACAACACCAGAGTATTCCGCTACAGCAACGACAAAGCGTGACAAAAACAGCAGTGACGCCCTTACAGGTAAGCTCGGTGCCGTTTATCACTACAACGGCAACATCAGTAACTTTGCGCAAGTTAGTCAAGGATTTAAAGCTCCAACCGTTGAACAACTCTATTATGAGTACAATACAGGAGCGGATTTTGTCCCAAATCCAGATTTGAAAGCGGAGCGTAGTACCTCTTATGAAATTGGCCTACGATCTAAAAATCGTTGGGCTCGTATTGAACTTGTTGGTTTTGTTAACCAGTACAAAGATTTTATTGATGAACAAGATCTAGAGCGCATCGACCCAAACAAAAAGCGTTTTACGATCGTAAACCGAGATCGTGTTGAAATTAAGGGGCTAGAGCTTAGTTCCGATATTTTACTGGATGACGCCATTAATGCTCCAAAAGGCCTGTACAGCAAGCTCTCCATTGCGTATGCCAAAGGAAAAGATAAAGAGACGGGGAATGCACTCGATTCCGTTGCACCGCTAACAGCGGTATTGGGCTTGGGCTACCACAATCAAGATCTGAAATTTGGTGGCCTTGCCAATCTTACTCTTGTGGATAAAAAAGATGATTGGTCTAAAGAAGAGGCATTTGATAGTGCAGGATATGGAGTTGTCGATATTTCGACATACTATACACCGATGAAAGACCTAACGCTAAGAGCAGGTATCAATAACCTTTTCGATAAAGAATACTGGTCATATCAAGATGTTAGAAACATTACCACCACGACCAACAAAGACTTCTTTTCGCAACCAGGTCGAAATTGGTCTGTTAGTGTTGACTACAAGTTCTAGCCCACAATAAAAACAAAAGCCAGCAACTGCTGGCTTTTTAAGTCTCATTCAAAATGTAAAAACAAAAAGAAAAGATGAATGATAACTTATTGTTTTGTCATTTCTTTTTTTACCATTACTGCAGAGGCAACGATAAAAGTAACGATCAAAGCAAGTTCCATGGGATCCTCGGTGTAAAACAAATTTTTTGTTACGAAATAAAGCCAAGTAAGTGTAACAGTTCATTAGCATTATGCTAGATATTTACGCAAAACTTGCGGTATTTCCGATTTGGATCAAAGTTTATTCCGAAGTAACCTCGTCTGATGAGTGCTCAATGTGCTCTGCTCCAATCAGTATCGCTCTCCCCTTACCCAACTTTTTCGCTTTGTACATTGCGGTGTCGGCGCTTTTTAAAATACGTTCAATATCTGTTTCAGATTGCCCAACTAACTTCACGCCAATACTGCATCCAACGCTCATTATCTGATTTTGATACTCGATAGGTTTCTTTATGCTCTCTAGGATGCGCTCACTGAGTACGGTGACCGAATGAATGTCTGCGCGTTTTATGAGCAAAACGAATTCATCTCCCGAGAGCCTAACAACCAAATCATCACTTCTCACCTCATTTAACAGCCTTTTTGATACCACCTTAAGCACTTCATCACCAGCATCATGGCCAAAAGTATCATTGACGTATTTGAATCCGTCTAAGTCCATGTAGAAAATAGAGAAGTCGTTGTTTGAGTAACTGCCGCGTTTTAATAGTTGCTCAAGTTCTGAGTTGAGTTTGGAACGGTTTGCCAAACCAGTAAGGGCATCGTGATGGGCAAGATACTCCAATCTCTCCATCTCTTTCGTTCCAGAGAGATCAGTGAAAATAATCACCATATCAAAAGCATCATTGTTTCCTACTTTCTTGGTCATTCGACTAATTTTCACGAAAAGTGGGATAAAATTGCCGTTACAGTGCTTCTCTAGAATCTCTCCTTGCCATTGCCCGTAATGTTCCACTGATTCATAAATCGTTGGCATGAGTTTGTGGGTTTCGTGCCAATCTATCGCTTTGAGGAGCGGCTGCCCAACGAGTTTCTCTTCCGTGTAACCGAGCATACGAGTTAGCGCCGCGTTCGTCATACTTATTGAGCCTAAGCTGTCAACCACCAGTAGGCCGTCTTGACTGTTCTCAAAGACATCTGCGGCGATTCGTTGTCTGTTGATGGCTTGTTGAATTTCCGTGATGTCCTCGATAGAAACTATGAGCAATGGATGGCTGTTTAACTTGGTTGTCGAAACCCTCAGAACTATTCTTTGTTGATCCTTCAACTGACTCTCGGCAACCAGATCGGAAAGGTTCTCACTGAAAGACAAAATTCTAGAGAGTGAATAGGGTTCTTTGAACTGCATGAGATCAACCAGATTGTTGTTTGCTATCTCTGATCGAGTACGTTGTAAAAGTGTGCTGGCGGCGATGTTATGACGCAGAATCTCCCCTTTGTTGTTAACGAGCAGTAAAGCATTTGGACTCCCCTCAATCACATCATTTGCTAAAGTTATTTCTTGTTCTAAATGACGAAGTGTATGAGATATCTGATTTTCTTTATAAGCTAACTGAGCACTCAAATGATCAAAGGCAGAGAGCAAGATCCCGAATTCATCGTTTGATTTTGCAGTGAGTTTGTTATTTTTAACCCTACCCTCGACCATTTCTTGTACGCTGATGTGAAGTTGATAGATACGATCTAGGACAATACGTTGAATCATCCAACCGATGAGTAAGCAGCAAGTCAACATGACAATGACGGCAAGTGCGCTGCTTTGGATAATTTGAACCTGTAACTTCTCGAGATTGTGTGAATGCAGGGCCACCGTTAGTACACCAAGCGTTTTTTCTTCCGAAGCAATATCTTGTTCTATGGTCATTGTTTGGAACAAAGCGAAGGGGCTGTATTCCAGTTGTTGACGCAGAGCTTTTAGGTAACCATTCTCATTGGCTTGGAAATGAAAGATCAACCTTTTGTCTGGACTTTCTAATTTGACCTGATAGACGAAGGGATTCACTGTGTAAATCGAGAGTAACTCATTGATCGATGCCATATCGTTGACTAGTATCGTGTCATCAAGCTGTGCAGAAGTGGACTGCACTAGAAGAGCAATTTGCTGAGACTGATGTTCAAACTCTAACTGTGTGCTTTTCCACATCTGAACCACTTGTGTAAAAGCAAATAGCAAAGTGCCAGAGAGCAGAGTTGGTAACAGTAACTTGTATTTAATGGATAAACCTTTGGAAGGAAACATCAAAGGCCTCCCTGTGTAGAAAGCCGCCTTAAACTTGGCTCAAAACAACAAAAAAGAGACCTAGACAACGGTAATGTACTGAACAAACGCGAATAAATTCTCATAGAGCGCTATCGACTGTTATTCTTTTCGTTATAGATTATGGCGAATATCCCCTACTTTCATCCATCATCGTGGTGGCTTAAGTAAAGGATGAGGCTGATCACTGTCATACCGAGTGTTTTCAGCCAACTTAGGTAAGTTACTAGCAAGGATGGTTTAAAGAATAGTGAATAAACAAAGAGTGACTCTAAATTGCGACATGGGCGAAAGCTTTGGCAATTGGAAGATGGGATCCGACGAAATGGTGATGCCTTGGATTGACATGGCAAACATTGCTTGCGGCTTTCACGCATCAGATCCTTCCGTTATGTCTAAAACCGTGGCATTGGCAAAGCATTACAATGTCGAAGTGGGGGCGCATCCTGGCTATCAAGATCTTGTGGGCTTTGGTCGTCGTAGCCTCCCTCATACGCCTGCACAAGTAACGGAATTAGTGCTCTATCAAGTCGGTGCTTTAAAAGCGTTTTGTCAATATCGTGACGTTAAACTCCACTACGTAAAACCTCATGGTGCGCTTTACAATGACATGATGGACAGTGAAGAAACCTTTCGAGCTATATGCGAGGCGGTGTCTGTATTTGGTATTCCATTGATGATTTTGGCAACGTCAGACAATCAGCGTTATCTTGACATCGCCGACATCTATGATGTCCCACTACTGTTTGAAGCATTTGCCGATCGCCAGTACGACGATGATGGCAAACTGACGCCTCGCTCTTTACCTAACGCTGTGTTTCACCAAGCTGATGATATTTATAATCAGGCTCTGCAAATTGCGTCCTATGGCTGTGTCAATACTCGTAATGGTGGTCGGCTAGCGATTGAAGCCGATACTATCAGTGTGCACGGTGACAACCCTGAGTCCATCGCACTTGTTCAACGAATTAGCCAAGCTATCTCTCGGCTTTAAGGAGTCACTTTGCCACATCATAGGTTTACTATTACCCCTGTTGCTGAATGTGCACTTATGATTCACTTTGATGAAAACTTCATAGAAGCTGACATTGGCAAATATGCTGGGGCTATCGGCCTTCATCTGCAAAGCTCAGTAATGAACGTCGTCCCAGCCTATCACACCATACTGGTGGAATATCTTCCCTTTCGATTGAATGAAGCCGCTATCGTTAGGCAACTTCATGCGTTGTTGACAGAGCAAGTGAAAATGGAATTAGAAACAAAGCCGATCCGCCACCTGATCCCTGTTTACTATGCAGCTGAAACCGCTCTTGATCTCGTGAGATTTCAAGAAAATGGAATTGATCTCGAACAGCTGATTGACTTGCACTCTCAAACTGACTATGAAGTCTCTGCTGTGGGATTTACTCCCGGTTTCGCGTTTCTTTCTGGTGTTGATAGCCGTTTGTCGCTCCCAAGACTGGCTTCACCAAGGGTAAAAGTTCCCAAAGGAAGTGTCGCTATTGCAGAGACGAAAACCGCAATCTATCCGAGTGATAGCCCCGGAGGATGGAATATCATAGGCCGAACGCCAAGTGAAGTTTATCAACCCAATCAGCAGCCTATTACCCTCTTCTCCATCGGTGACATTGTCACCTTTAAGCCAATTGCAAAAGATGAATTTCTGCATTTAGGAGGCACTCTATGAGCCAAGGATCCCTTCGAGTGATTAAGGCTGGCCCACTAAGTTTAGTGCAGGATTTCGGACGCTTTGGGTTAGCTCATGTTGGTATTACACAAGGCGGTCCGGTAGACGATTATGCATACAGTTGGTCAAACTATTTGCTGGAAAACCCCGTCAATCTTACATCAATTGAGATCACATTGGGCCAAACGGTGTTCGAAGTATTGGCTGATTGCCATCTTTCCATTTGTGGCGGAGACTTAACGGCTTGCCTTAATGGTGCCTCGTTAAACAACTGGAGTGACTTCGTTGCCAAGCAAGGCGACATTTTATCGTTTGGTTTACCGAGAAATGGTCTTAGGGCTTATTTATCCGTTAAAGGGGGCTTCGATGTTCCTTTGCATCTTGGCAGCAGCAGTGCCGTGAGTCGAGATCATTTGGGCGGATTGAGTCAAGATGGTTCAGTGCTACAAGCGAACGACATGCTCTTCTTCACCTCGCATCCTCTACCCAAGAGCAAACCGCGCGCGCTGACGTTCCGCTTTAAACCAGATTACAACCTTCCTTTGAAACTTCGAGTGATCGAGGGATTTCAAGCGCAGGATTTTGATCCTAACGAACGCGAGCGTCTATACCAAACCCGTTTTGAAGTCGATACAAACTCCAACCGTATGGGCTATCGGCTGAACCAAGGTAAAATCATTCCTCCATACAGTGGCATTTTGTCAGAAGGCATTACACTAGGGGCAATTCAGGTCCCCCCAAGTGGACATCCTATTGTTCTACTTAACGATCGGCAGACCATTGGTGGGTATCCCAAAATCGGTTGTGTTGCGCGAATCGACATACCGCGCCTTGCACAAGCTAAACCGGGTCAAGAAGTGCGTTTTGTGAAAGGAGATCGCGAAGGATTGCAAGATGTGTGGTGTCAGTGGGCAAGATTTTTCGGTTATTAGTTTATGTGCGTCAACCATCGCTTAGGTCTAAGGCATCACTAATATCGTTGTTTCGACAACGAAAAATAACTTACCCACTTCTCTTCTTTTTTATTTGTGAGAGGCTGATTTGCGAAACAAAGCCTCTCCCGTTGTCTTAGCCAACGCAATGGGATAGTCACGCATTTCTGCCAACATAATCGCTCTCTGTTCCACTTCATCCGCACTTAATGATTGTGTCACTGGGTGCTGCGCTTCGATGTCATTTGAAATAGGCAGCTCGAACCAGTGTTCAAGGGTTTTCTGAGCGGCTTGCAGAGCGGAAGAGGCTTTGACAATTTCAATGCACGCATAATTGTTAGTTGAAAACGCAACATCTGCCGCACGCAATGTGACGTCATTGCCTGGAATTTGCTGAGCACCGAACAGGGCTTTACCCGCTGCGTGAGCAGCGTGAAAGTCGGGGATAAACTGCGCCATGTGCTCGATTGCTCCTTGGGTTCTCGCGTTCAATACATCCTCATCCCAACCTTGTTGAATCTTTTTCATGTACTGCAATGGCAAACGAGGCTGTGAAGATTGATGATTACTACTTACCAATCCATCTTCAAATAAGGTGATCTCTTGAGTCATACCGTGCAGTTGGAAAATGCCATCAGCGTAAGGGGTTAATTGTGCCATACCCTGAGGTGTGCCACGTGGGCCGTGAAAAATGACTTCCGGCCACTCTTCGGAACATTGCGCCCAACGGGTGACGTAGGCCGCTTTAAACTCAACGAGTCGTTGTGTTTGCACACCTACACGGTCGTCAACGGTTCCCGTTTCGAACCCGCAAGCATTCACCAAGTAATCAGCGAAAATTGGCGATTCCTGTTCTGATACATTAAGTGACCATTGTCTGCCATCCCAACTAGCACTTTGTAATTCGGTATTGCAAAGCACTTTTGTTGAGGGAAATTGCTCCAAAGCCAAGCTGGCAATCGCAGAAAGCCTGAAAACGCTCCAACCAAACTCTTGAACCATCACCACTGGATACTTTAATTGATTTAAATTGGCATGGCGAGCAAATGGAATGACCCATTCATCCATTGTAGAGGGATGAGTAGGTTGAACTCGCTGGGCAAGTAACTCAAGGTCAGCTTGAGTATACAACTTGTAATAATGGTCAGGGTGCCCGAGCACTTGATTTCTGGGTTCTTGTTCGACTAGGGCTTTGTAAGTTTTAGCAATGGCCTCGAGACGCGTCAACAAATCCTCTGGCTGCCCTTCATCTGTCTTTGGTATCGCAATGACGGTAGGACGAATGTTGATGCTACTTGGGAACAAGCGAACACTGTCTATAGATTGTTTGAGCAGCTCGATACACTGCTCTGTCGAAATCTCTCTATATAAGTTTCCACCAGCGTGCAGATGGCAAATGGGAGGGCCGTTCACCAGTGACGGGCCTTTTTCAAGCAAGGTCACTTTAAAACCGAGCTCAGAAAAGTGTATTGCGGCAGTTGCTCCTGCAACACCACCACCAACGACAGCAATGTGTACACCATCGACACGTGAGTTTAACTTATTCATTTTTCAACTATCACTATGAATTCTGACGTCAGATTCTACCCGTGTTCAAGCGTTAATAAAATCACAAATTCCCTGCGGTTACTGGCACTTGACGGCTTTTTATTCGTTTTAGCTCAATTCAAACGCATGCTATAAATTTATCAAAAAAAGCTTGACGAGATTATGTCGACAACACGCTTTTGCTTAAATGTGAATAACCCAAATGCGCTAACTCAAGTGGTTCAATGACTCTGCTGGATTTGCACTATTTTGGCCGTTTACTTATCCCAAAAGTTATCCACTGATTTTGTGGATAACTGGGACAAAAGCCATATCAACCTAGGAATATGCATTGTTGACAGGTGTCAATAACTTCTTGATTAAACTTGCAACAACGCCAAAGAGCGTGATGAGAGCAACGGTTGGTAACATAAGCCATAGTTGCGGGTGCCACTGTGTCGTCAGCTCAAAACCAAATCGCATCACACCGGCAACAGCGAGCTCTGCGCCAAAAGTAGCGACAATGCTCGCAATGAATGCCATTAGGCCAAATTCGGCCCAAATGGTTTGCGTGACACGCTTTTTAGACGCACCTAAGGTTCGATATAGGCGAATCTCTTGTTGCCTTTGCGATAAGCTCAGTCGAAGTAGCGTAAAGATGAGCATTAGGCCTGCTATTACGCCGAGCACGGCAAGAATTGAAATAGACCAAACGATTTGCTCGATCAAGCTTTGTATCTTGGTCGCCATGGTACGGATATCTAACACAGTGACGGTGGGATGTGCACGCGACAACTGGTTCAATACACTCACCTGCTGCTCTTCAATTCGATAACTCACCAAATACGAACCAGGCATGGATGCCATCACATCGTTAGAAAATATAAAATAGAAATTGGGTTTCATGTCGCGCCACTCTACTTTGCGAATGGTGTTCACCGTCGCTTTGAAGGTTTGGCTACTGATAACAAAAGTGAGTTCGTCACCAATTTTTATCCCCATTTCGTTTGCCACTTCAGACTCGACCGATACAGCAAGCTTAGGGACCCATGAGCCTTCGATAACTTGGTTATAACTCGGTAGTTGATCAGACCACGTCAAATTGAGCTCTCGGCTCACTGCATCACTGCGATCGCGCCCTTCATTGTCTTTGGATTCGTTGACATCAACGCCATTTATTTCCGTGAAACGTCCACGGATGATTGGAAACGCATCTGAACGAGGAATTTGGCTCTGATCTAACGACGCCAGATATGCCTCTTTTTCGTAGTCTGCAATGTTCAAAGCAAACACATTGGGCGCGTCTGCAGGTAGTGTTCTTTGCCAATCGAGCAGCAAATCCGTTCGTACTAACCAAATGATCGCCAATAACATCAGGGACAATGCCAAAGCCCCTAATTGCAAACCACTGCTCAATGCTGAGCGATTGATTCGGCTCAAGGCGAGTTTAACGGGGGTGGTGAGTGGAAAACGTGTCAATAGACGACTCAATCCCAAACCGATGAGTGCGAGTACAAGAAAGAGTGTCACCATCGAAACCAGCACCACCCAAACCATCACATTGTTGTAGTAGTTAACCAGCATAGGAACAATAGGAACAAACACTAACGTGAGGCTACGCCAGTTCCGACTTATTGTGTCATCGTTATCTTGCATTACACTCACGGCTGATGTTCTGAGCAATGCGGAGAGTGGAATGCCAAGCGCAGGTATCGCGATACATAATGCTGTTGCCAACGAAACGATAAAAGGCTCCACGCCAAAACTCGGCAACGGATCTGGCAGCAAATCTTTCAGTGGAACTCTTAATAATTGTTCTAAACCTAAACCAATGACGATGCCAATGACTGAAGCGATAACGAAGAGAATCGTCAGTTGAATCGCCAACCAACGTACAATCCAAGCTCGTCGCGCACCAATACTTTTAAGCATCGCGATGGTTTGCTTACGCGTGACAACGTAATTTTGACAAGTTAAAACCAGGGTTGTTGCGGCCATAATGATGACGATCGCTACCGTCAGTGACAAATACTGACTGGTGCGCTCAAACACCTCGCTGCTTCTGTCTGCATTTTCTTGATCTCGCCAACGATCACTCGGTGTGAGGTTCACACTGTCTTTAATGGGTTGTAAATGGCTCTTTTCTCCCGTCAGATAAAGACGGTACTGTACTCGACTACCAATTTGAACTGCGCCTGTTTTTTCAACATCCTCTAGATGGATGTAAACAGCGGGCATTTGCTGAAATGGGTTAAAGCTTAGTCCTGGCTCGGATTCGATAAAACCGGTAACAGAAAAATTTGCATCACCAATTGTGACATTGTCACCTAAATTAACGTCAAGACGCTCTTTCACTCGAGCATCAAGCCATAACTCTCCGGGCGCCACTCTCGTTTCAATGCCACTACTGCCCGCTAAGCGCAGTTCACCCAGCAGCGGATAATTGGACTCCACCGCTTTCACCGTCACTAATTGCATTTCGTTTTCGCTAAACGCCATGGTCGCAAAACGCGTCATTCGTGATGTGTTAACCGCTTCGCCTTGCGCCGCCACTGCGGACTGCAACGTCGGCGGCAAAGGATTGGCTGAAACAAACACGGTATCGGCGGTTAAGGCATCTTTCCCTTGTTTTACAATCACCTGCTCCATGCGAGTTGCCAACGCTGATAATGCGAACACAGACGAGATGATCAAAACCAGTGCCACACTAATCGGCCATAAGTTCCCGTGTCGGATTTCCTCTAAACTCCATTGTGTCAAACGACGATTAAGTGTCATTTTCCCCATCTTATTCCACCCCAACCAGTTGTCCGGCGTTCATCTTGAATATTTTTTGGCAACGATGAGCAAGCTTGGTGTCATGTGTAACCAAAACAAGGGTGGTTCCATGCTGTTGATTGAGTTCAAACAGCAGTTCGATAATTTTCTCGGCCGTGTTTTGATCAAGATTTCCTGTGGGTTCGTCTGCAAATAGAATCTTAGGTTGGGTCATAAACGCACGTGCAAGGGCAACGCGTTGCTGCTCGCCACCAGAGAGTTGACTAGGCAAATGATGGACCCGTGACGCAAGGCCGACTGATTCAAGTAGTGTTTTTGCTCGCTCAATGTCCTCTTCTTGCCCTTTCAATAGACAAGGCAATGTGACGTTTTGCAACGCGGTTAGACTGGGGATCAACAAAAAGCTTTGGAAGACAAAACCGATATGCTCACTTCTTATTGCTGCTCGTTCTTCATCATCAAGCTTCGATAGTGGCTTACCAAGTAAATAAACCTCGCCAGTCGATGCGACATCGAGCCCCGCTAACAACGTCATTAAAGTCGATTTACCAGCGCCCGACGTGCCAACGATCGCGACACTTTCTCCCTCTTCTATCACAAGATTTACATTTTTTAGGATTGTTAACTGCTCGTTATTAGTAGAGACTTGTTTACCAACAGATTCGGCTTTGATTACTGGAGATTGCATGGTCAGATTTATTTCCTTCGTTATTATTTTCTTCCTTTCTGGCGTGACTCACGCAGCTGAGAAAGTGTTGATTCTGGGTGACAGCCTGAGTGCAGGATACAACATGTCGGCAGAACAGGCTTGGCCAAATTTGTTACCAGAGGCATTGAACATATACGGAAAAAACGTCGAAGTGATCAATGCCAGTATTTCTGGTGATACCACAGGCAATGGCCTCGCAAGATTGCCAGAGCTACTAAAAACGCATTCTCCCGATTGGGTTCTGATTGAGCTGGGCGCCAACGATGGCTTGCGTGGTTTCCCGCATAAAGTGATCTCCTCAAACCTCTCACGCATCATACAGATGAGTAAAAGTTCGCAAGCGAAAGTCGCGTTAATGCAAATCCGTGTTCCACCCAATTACGGTAAGCGTTATACCGACGCCTTTGTTGAACTCTACCCAACACTGGCTGAGCATCATCAAGTCCCGTTGCTGCCCTTTTTCTTAGAACAAGTGATCGTGAAACCAGAATGGATGATGCAAGACGGTCTTCACCCTACCGCTGATGCACAGCCTTGGATCGCTCAGTTTGTTGCGGAAACGTTTTCCAAACATCTCTGATTTTAATGGTCTAGCTCAAATCATTTTACGTTTCTTTACGTTAGCCTAATGCAATTCTCCCCTAGTCAGGAATACTGCATGCGTATAGAACCGATTATTCAAGGCGTTGTTGCTCGTTCTGCTCATCCTTATGGTTGCGAAGCGGCAATAAAAAAACAGATAGCATTCGTAAAAAATGCACCACAGATTTCACAAGGACCTAAACGTGTTCTGATTCTTGGTGCGTCTTCTGGTTTTGGCCTTGCCGCTCGGATAGCCCTCACTTTTGGTGGCGCACAGGCAGACACCATCGGTGTCTCATTTGAACGAGGCCCTTCTGAAAAAGGATCTGGCAGTGCGGGTTGGTACAACAACATCTTTTTTAGGCAGCAAGCAGAAAAAGAAGGTCGTATTGCGATCAACATTGTCGGAGATGCGTTTTCAGCAGAGACGCGTGCACAAGTCATTGAAGCGATTGAAACCTACTTTGAGGGTGAAGTTGATTTAGTTATCTACAGCCTTGCCACTGGTGTTCGCCCGATTCCAAATCGACCGGGTGAATTTTGGCGCAGTGTGATAAAACCCTATGGTCAAACAGTCACTGGCGCTTCTATTGATTTGGAGCTTGAGCAGTGGGTAGAAACAACCTTAGATCCTGCCACGGAAGATGAAGCGTTGAATACCATCAAAGTGATGGGGGGCGAAGACTGGGAAAGTTGGATTGATACCTTGATCAACGCAGAATCCATTGCAGAGGGTTGCCAAACCATCGCGTTTTCCTATGTCGGACCAGAAACGACTCATTCAATTTATCGTGATGGTACTTTGGGTCGAGCAAAGATTGATCTTCACCAAACCAGTCATTCTCTGAATCTCAAACTCGCCAATTTTAATGGCGGTGCTTATGCGACGGTGTGTAAGGCACTGGTGACTAAGGCAAGTGTTTTCATCCCCGCACTTTCACCTTACCTACTTGCGCTCTATCGTGTGATGAAAGAAGAAAAGTGTCATGAAGGCTGTATCGAACAGATGCAACGTTTGTTTAGCACTCGCCTTTATGGGCAAGACCACGTTTCGGTCGACGGCGAGCGTTTAATTCGAATGGATGACTGGGAAATGTCCCCAGCCATTCAACAAAAAGTAAACGCGATTCTAGAGCAAATGAACGCGGAAAACTTCAAAGAAGTCGGTGATTATCAAGGCTTCAGAAATGAGTTTATGCAACTCAATGGGTTTGACATTCAAGGGGTAGACTATGCACAACCCGTTGACTTAATGAACATTCTAAAATTAGAGCCATAGAATAGAACGTCTCACACGTGAGAATGCGTTCTCTTTTGCTAAGTCCCGAGTTTTTTCGGGACTTATTTTTTTGGGTAACACACTTGAGAGCCCCTATACTAATAGGGCTGCTGCTTTTCATAACTATTGTCACTCATTAGTACGTTGCTCACAAAAACAAGGACGTTTGCCCCATGGCAAAATACAGAACACTGGACTATCAGATTCCAGAGGCAATGCAAGAAAGTTGGCAACGCATTGTCAATTTGCTAGCGCAAATCGCAGATGTACCTTCTGCTCTGGTTATGCGTTTAACAACGGAACACATCGAAGTTTTTTCGTCTAGCCAAAGTGCATCGAGCCCTTATCACCAGGGAGATAGGGAGATTCTAGGACACGGTTTATATTGTGAAACTGTGATTGCAGAAAATGTCGAGCTTTTGGTGCCTAATGCACTTATTGATCCAGTATGGGATCATAATCCTGATATCAAGCTAGGCATGATTTCGTACTGTGGTTTACCACTCCGTTGGCCGAATGGCGAAGTATTTGGCACGATTTGTATGCTTGATGACAAAGAAAACCACTTTAGCCACACTTATCGCGAGTTGCTGGCAGGTTTTCAAACCTCCATTGAAGCGCAGCTCGCGGTGGTCTATCAACACCAAAAGCTACTTCGACTTAACGAACAGTTAAGAGTTCGCGTAGACAAGAGAACCACTAATCTCGCTAGGTTGAGCTTCAGCTTGAATCAAGAAATCGATCGTCGAAAAGCGGCTGAGCAGCAAGCGCATTATCAAAAACACCACGATCACGGCACAGGATTTTTGAATCGTAGTGCGCTCGAAGAGCATTTGCAGGGTTTGTTAGATACTAGGCAAGCAGATAGTACAAGTCTCGTGGTGATACACATAGGCTTTACTAATGCGCGCTCGATCCAGACCAAATACGGGTTTGCGCTACTAGATGATTTGCTGAAAATATATCGTAATCAAATTGGTGTCATTGAAGACGCCGATTCTATTACTGGGCGACCTAGCTCCCATGACCTAGTGATTGCAATTCAAGCTGAGAATATCACTGAAATTTTGGACAGCCTGTTAAATCGCATTATCAATGCCGGAAAACGAGGTTTTAAAGTGGGTGATAGCGAAGCTCATCTTCATGCTTTTATCGGCGTTTCAGTGGCAGATGTACACACAGAGAGCGCGCAGCAGTTACTAAGACACGCCAATCAAGCCATGGTGCTGTGTAAAGATTCTGGTCAGCAGTACGCGTATTTTTCTGCAACGCACGCCGATGCTCTGTTGCATCATAATCAAATTGAAAGTTATCTACTTCAAGCGGTGAGAAACGACGACCTCACCCTCTATTTTCAACCTAAGGTGTGTCCTCAATCTCATAAGTGGATTGGTGCGGAAGCCTTGTTACGTTGGAGCCACCCCGTTTTGGGGGACATTTCCAATGAAGCCCTGATTCATATGGCTGAGCAGAATGGGCTGATCTTTGAGGTGGGTGCGTTTGTGTTGCGCTCTGCTATTGAAAAAGCCAAAGAGTGGTCGGAAATCGTAGAGCATTTTCGCGTGGCGGTTAACGTTAGTGCGATTCAGCTAAAAAATCCGCTTTTTGCTGATCAAGTCCAAGAACTGCTTGTCGCGTACCAGTTACCTGCTCGATATCTTGAACTGGAAGTGACAGAAAGCAGTTTAATCAGTGATGAAGTGATTGCTAGAGCAACGCTTGAAAGATTACATGATCTTGGTGTGACACTGTCACTTGATGACTTTGGTACAGGCTATTCTTCTTTTAGTTACCTGAAAAAATACCCTTTTGATGCGATTAAAATAGACAAAAGTTTTGTTCAACACATTGATAACTCAGAAGAAGATAAAGAAATTATCCGTTCCATCATTCACGTTGCAAAGAAACTCGACTTAGAAGTGGTGATGGAAGGTATTGAGTCCGATCTTCAGGAAGCATTTTTAATTCGTGAAGGATGTGATATCGGTCAAGGCTTCCTCTATGGTAAACCCATGCCCTGTAGCGAGTTTTTGCAGGGGCTCTACAATCAGAACTTCTTAGGCTCTAGCCGTATCGCTTATCATATCTAAGTGATTGTTTGGTACTAGACTCTTGGTCCGGCGATTCCTATAATCGCCGCTTTCTGTTTCTAAAAGGCCGTTTGTTATGGACCAGTTGATTGCAAAACTTAAAAAGCTAGAAAAGCAAAATTATCGCGCTTATCAGCAAATCAAGGGGCAATACGATTTCACCGATTTTGATCTGTATATTGATCATATTCAATCTGACCCTTTTGCATCTGCTTCACGTTTCCGCGCTTTTCGTGCTTGGTCCTTAACTGGGCTTTCTTGGTTAAAAGAGGAGTCTGCGGCGTTCCAACTTGGCGCAAGAGATTTCATTGCACGTAGCTTCGCCGAATTCGCCAAGCAAGAAAATGCCATTGCCATTTCTTTGCATGGACAAACCGTTTTAGACAGCACTTCTGTATTATTTACGGAAGAAGGGATTGAACTGCGTTTTCGAGTCAACCTACCCGCTGAAGGCCGTGACATTCTGGCAAAGAAAGCGATTAATATCATTACCTTCCACTTACCGAAGTTTATCCGTCGTTCCACGATCGAACGTGAACTTGATAAAGAAGCACTATTGACGCACTGTCAGGTTGTGGAAGACCAAGAGGCATTGCGCGAACAGCTTGAGGTCAATGGCCTGGTTTCGTTTGTTGCCAACGGCAGCATCTTGCCTCGAGTGGCTGGTAACTGCGATCTACCAATGAAAGATGCTGTCGAGTTCACCGCACCAGAATCACTGCAAGTCACGTTACATGCACCAAATCGTGGCCATGTCACTGGCTTAGGGATTCCGAAAGGGATCACTTTGATTGTCGGTGGTGGTTTTCATGGCAAATCTACCCTGCTAAATGCCATTGAACGTTCGATTTACAATCACATTCCTGGTGATGGCCGTGAATACATTGTCACCGATGGTTCAGCAATGAAAATTCGTGCTGAGGAAGGTCGCTGCGTTCATCATTTGAATCTTTCCAACTACATTAATCATTTGCCAATGGGCAAAGATACTGCGGACTTCACCACGCAAGATGCATCAGGTTCCACCTCTCAGGCAGCGTGGTTACAAGAATCTGTCGAAGCGGGCGCTTCAACGCTATTGATTGATGAAGATACGTCAGCCACAAACTTCATGATTCGCGACGAGCGCATGCAAGCTCTTGTGGCAAAGGGTGACGAGCCAATTACACCGCTGGTGGACCGTATCGGTCAATTGCGCGATGAACTGGCGATCTCCACCATCATCGTGATGGGTGGGTCTGGTGATTATCTGGATGTTGCTGATAACGTTATCCAAATGCACGACTATCAGGCATTAGATGTGACAGAGAAAGCGAAAGAGGTGATTCAGTTGCACCCTACTCAACGTCACAACGAATCTGAGGCACCTTTGGTGACATTCCCTCCTCGCGCACTCCATTGTTCTGCGTTGATGAACATTCTAACGGATGGAAAGTTCCGTGTATCGGCGAAAGGTAAAGACAGCCTTCGCTTTGGTAAAGAGTTTACAGACCTTTCTGCACTTGAGCAGTTAGAATCGAGCGATGAAGTCAACGCGATCGGTTGGGTTTGGTATCAGCTTGCCCAACACGCTGGATGGAACTCAAACCCAGCTAAACAGATCAACGAATTATTGGGCGATGCTTGGTTCCAAAATATGCCTCAGCATGGCGATCTCGCCAAACCACGTCCAATTGATGTGATGGCAGCGTTAAATCGCATGCGAAAGTCACAGTTTCGTAACAACCATTAACGGATAACGTGTGTCCATAAAAAGCGCAGTTTATACTGCGCTTTTTCTTTAGTTATTCTTAACTATCTGTGAGATGGGCCATCTGTGACATTTACCATTACAACCGAACGATTGATTCTGCGTGATTTCACGCCTAACGATGTTGAAGCGTATTTTCAACAGTGCCAAGACCCAAAATACCAACGTTTTTATTCCGATGAAGATTGCTCAGCAGAGAAATGTGCATTCTTAGTGAACTTATTCTATGAGCAAGCACAGCAATCTCCTCGGCAAGCCTTCCATCTTGCTGTCACAGATCGCTTTACCGGCGAGTACATGGGCATTGCAGGACTGAGACTGGAAAATGATCAACAAGCCTCAAGTGGTTGCGGTTTAAAACGCACTTTTCATCACAGTGGTTTAGCGGTAGAAGCGATGTCTGCCCTACTCGATTTCGCTTTTAACCAACTGAATGTCCATCGGGTTTACGCCGAAACCATTGCGAAAAATCGCCCAGCAATTAAGTTATGCCGTCAACTTGGCATGACACAGGAAGCGGAGTTCATAGAAAACCGCTTCTTTAAAGAGACTTGGTGGAACACGGTGGTATTGGCAGTTCGAAGATCGCAGTGGTCACCCAAATAACTCAAAGATAACCAATAGACGTGATTGGCTCCGAGTGGCTAATGGGTGTCAGTGGCGTAAAACGTTCCACGCTTCGCACAGCACGCGAAATCGCTCTGCATTGCCGTTGTCACGGTCTGGATGCCAACGCAGCGCGAGCCTTCTCCAACGCTTACGAATATCAACGGCCGTTGCGTGTGGATCGAGTTCAAATAACTGCAACGCTTTTTCTCTGTCGATGGGTTCTCCTTCATGGTGCCCAACAAAACGACGATAACGCGTCCAGAACTCGTTCAAAAGACGTTTAACTTCCCCTTCATTCGCTTCGTAATTTTGCCACTGGACGTAGTATTCTCTTAAAGGATCATCGACGTCTATGGTATGGCCAGCGCAGGCGTGACTCGACATCAAAACGATGTTCATCGCTTCGACTTGAAGCCAATGGTCTGGGTAAAGCGTTTCTTGTAACTGATAAAGCGCATTCATGATCAAAAAGTTGCGCTTAAAAAGATCTTTGTCGGGAGAAGGATCAAGTTGGTGAATCAATCCCAGCTCACCTAAATGTGAAGCGAGAGTGTGTACCTTCCAGCCACTTGGCTGCTGACGTAATACTTCTAAAATCGGCCATAACAACGGGTTTTCCATGTAGGTTTGGAAAGTGGCCGCCAAATTCGTTTGCTGCATCCTATTCGCCTATCTGAATTTGCTTGCTCCTTTTATTCAAAGTCAGGATAGCCAATTTGTCGAGTAAGATTTCATTTTGACTGTCAGTTCGTGAAGCAGTGTTGAAAAAAAGAGACAGCACATTGGCTGTCTCTCACAGTCTGTGATGTGAAATAAGGATTAAATCACACCAAGCTCTCTTAAACGCTCCATCAGATAGCTATGCGCGGTGTAGCGCTCAGAAAGAACTACGTCAGGTTTAGGATGAAGGAACAATGGCAGTGAAATGCGCGACTGCGTTTGACGTTCACCCGTAGGGTTGATTACACGGTGTGTGGTTGACGGGAAGTAACCACCTGACGCCTCTTGCAGCATGTCGCCGATGTTAATAATTAAGTTGCCAAAGTCACACGGCACGTCAATCCAGCTGCCATCTTTCGCTTTCACTTGTAGGCCTGGCTCATTTGCCGCTGGTAATACGGTCAACAAGTTGATGTCTTCATGCGCAGCCGCGCGAATAGCGCCCGGCTCTTCATCACCCGTCATTGGTGGATAGTGCAATACACGCAATAAGGTTTTGTCACTGCCATTGATCATCTCAGACAGAGCAACAGAAAATCTTTCCTGAACCTCTTTCGGTGCGTGGGCTTCAACCCAGCCTAGCAGTTCGGAAGCAAAGGCATTTGCCCGCTCATAATATTCCATAATTTCTGCTTTGAGCTGCTCGGGCATTTGACCCCAAGGATAGACGTGGAAGTATTCCTTGATGTCTTTAACGTTATGCCCTTTCGCCACTTCAGAAACCGACGGTGGGAAGTAACCATCTTGTGTTTCAACATTAAAATGGAAATCGTGCTTTTGCTCCGTTGAGAAAAACTCGTACCAGTTCTTATAAATCGATTCCACCAACTCTTTCGGAATTGGGTGATTTTTCAAGACGCCAAACCCAGTTTCGCGCAGCGATGTGACAAATTGTTCTGCTGCATCATCAGCAAGATAATCGACAGTTTCCAGTTTCATGACTTCACTTTCTTTTTGTTTTTTGAATTAGAGTCCGGATTCTAGTGGTACAAGCAAATGTAAATCAAACTTTAATGAAATGTATTGCCGCAAACGGTTAAATGTTGTGCCAACGCGCAAGCTATCAACACATTTCGTAATCGATATGCCCGCTTACTCTCTCTGATTACATCGCCCAAACCATCAGGGTGAATGGTGCGTCACACAAATTAATTGAACAATGTTCAATAAGCTGTCATCATTTGACGCGATTTACGCGAAAACTAAGGGAATAGAATCACGATGAAGAAGGAAAACTTAATGACAAAACAAAATCCTTTGCTGCTCTTGACGCTCGGCTATGCTGTCATCTTCGTTTTCTCTGCGGTATCGCCGACCTCTCACGCAGTGTGGATTGCCGAAATCATTCCAGCCGTTGCCATTCTTGCGACGATCATTTGGCTCAGTCGACGCTTTACCTTCAGTCGCACCGCTTACTTACTGATGTTTGTATGGCTTTGTCTACACACCATCGGGGCAAAATACACTTTCGCCGAAGTGCCATTTGATTGGTTCAACCAACTGATTGGCTCGGAAAGAAACAACTATGATCGCTTGGCCCACTTTTCTATCGGCCTTTACGCTTATCCCATTGCAGAGTACTTGGTGAAACAGCATAAACAGTCGTTCACTTTTGCTTCTTTGTTTGCCCTGTTCGCGATTATGAGCTTAGCCGCTGCCTATGAAATTATTGAATGGTGGTATGCAGCCCTCGCAGGTGGTGACGAAGGCATCGCTTTTCTCGGCTCTCAAGGTGATATTTGGGACGCACAGAAAGACATGCTGTGTGACACTCTCGGTGCACTTACCTCATTAATGCTTTTGCGTCTCCAAGGTGTTGGCCGCAATCCAGCTTAAATAGGGCTGAAAGCCCGCAGCAATGTCGAGTTGTACAATTTGCGGCACTTCGTAGTTGTGCAACTCACGTATCGATTCTTCCACCAGCGTATAAAGCGATTTTTTGCTTTTTATCACCAGCAGCGTTTCACTATCGTGGCAAACCTCTTCTTGCCAAACATAATGGCTAGTCATCGGTATTTCTTGAATACACGCAGCAAGTTGTTTGCTCAATAGCGCCTTAATGATCGCGTGTTTGTTCTCATCATCATTGGTGGTGGTCAACACCACACAAAAGTCATGGTTTGAATCACTCATAATGCTCTCTCAATAACTGGATAAACTGCATTGTTTTTTCATCAAGTTCGCCTTTTGCAGTATAGATTCCGACATTACCGAGTTGCTGACGATTGATCACCAACGTTTCGATTTCCCTTGCGGCCATCCATTCGCACATACGATCACTATAGGGCATGATCGCATCGCTGCACTTTAATAGGTCTAAACTTGCGAACAATGAGTCAACATCATAGATTGCTCTGTCTTCTAGCCTGGATGCTGAAAGTTCAAAGGGTGATGTCATGTGGTCAGCAAGCACTGAACGGTGACGGGCATGATCGGGCGTGACACGCAGCAGCGGATAGCCTTTCTGCTGTTCGAGGCGCTTTTCACTCTCTTTCGAGCGAATTTTCAGTAACGGATGGTCACGACGCACAAAGTAAGCCTCGTTGTCTTGAAATAATGGGATGAAATGTACCTTACAACGATCATGAAGGCCTTGAACTTCATGGCCAACAAAAAGGTCCAACTCCCCTTGAACCAGATGATGCATAAGCGACAAGTTGTTACCAAATTCGAGGTGTAGCGAGGTATTGGGAATACGCTCTTGATAGGTTTCTACGCTTTCTTTGACAAATAGCTCCCACCAAGCCTCACCCGTACCAACTTTTAGCTTACCAAAATGACGCTGCTGCATATCGGTAAAACGGTGCATCAACTGAGCGTGTTTTTCTTGCTGCTCTTGGGCATAAGATTTAAACATCCGGCCATATTCCGTCAACTCGACACCTTTGGATCGGCGATGAAATAGAGAGACGCCAATATCACTCTCGAGCTTTTTGATGGCGGCGGTCAGCGTTGGTTGGCTAATATGCAGTTTTTCCGCCGCTTGTTTGATATTCAGTTCATGAGCGACGGTTAAGAAATAACGATAGTTTTTGTTCATGGTTCATCTCTCGCACAGCACACATCATCGGAGCGCACGGCGTTAAACGGTAAAGATCACATTTCTGCTGGCTAATTTATCCTCAATTGAACTTAGCACGGCATGCGTTGCTGATGATATAAAAAAAACCTATATCAAACCAAATGTAATCTATTTTTATTGTGCACTCAGAAAGACTACATTGACACTAACAAAAAGCTTAAAGAGGTTTTAGCGAATGGAAAACAAATGGTGGCACGATGCGGTCGTCTATCAAATCTACCCGCGTAGTTTTTGCGACTCAAACAACGACGGCATCGGCGATTTAAATGGCATCATTAGCAAACTCGATTACCTGAAAACACTTGGCGTAAACGTGCTTTGGCTCTCGCCCGTGTATAAGTCGCCTATGGACGACAACGGCTACGACATTTCTGATTATCAAGATATCGCTGCGGAATTTGGCACCATGGCTGATATGCAAAACTTACTTGATCAAGCAAAAGCGCGTGATATCCGCATCGTAATGGATCTTGTCGTCAACCATACCTCAGATGAACACCCTTGGTTTGTAGAAGCACGTAAATCAAAAGACAACCCTTATCGTGACTACTATATTTGGCGTGATGCAAAACCAGATGGCAGTGTGCCCGATGGCCAAGGTTCGATTTTTGGAGGCAGTGCTTGGCAATGGGATGAAGCAACACAACAGTATTACTTCCATCTATTTTCTAAGCGACAGCCGGATCTCAATTGGGAGAATCCTAAAGTCCAGCAGGAAGTACACAAGATGATGAACTGGTGGATTGACCAAGGCATCGGTGGATTTAGGCTCGACGTTATCGACTTGATTGGCAAAGAGATCGACAAAGGTATTACTGGTAATGGTCCAAGGCTGCATCCACTATTGCAGGAAATGAACAAAGCGACGTTTGGCGACAAAGATCTGCTGACCGTTGGTGAAACATGGGGAGCAACCCCTGAAATTGCAAAATTGTATAGCGATCCTCAGCGTCATGAACTCTCCATGGTGTTCCAATTTGAGCACATCACGCTCACTTGGCAACACGGTGACAAATGGAGCCCTATTCCTCTTGATCTCAAACAATTCAAACACGTACTGACCAAGTGGCAAACCGAGTTATCGAACCAAGGTTGGAACTCGTTGTTTTGGAACAATCACGATTTACCACGCGTAGTCTCGAAATACGGTGATGACCAAAGCTATCGTGTTGAGTCAGCGAAAATGCTGGCAACGGCGTTGCATTTCCTCAAAGGCACGCCTTACATCTACCAAGGTGAAGAGATCGGTATGACCAATGTCGCGTTTGAGTCGTTAGAGCAATACAAAGACATTGAAACGCTAAACTTCTACAAAGTGAAAACAGAATCAGGGGTGTCACATCAACATATGATGGACGCGATACATGAGAACAGCCGTGACAATGCTCGCACCCCAATGCAGTGGTCCGCATCTCAGAATGGTGGCTTTAGTCTGGCGAAACCTTGGATTGAAGTGAATCCGAACTATCCAGAGATCAACGTGGAACAAGCATTGGCAGATTCAGATTCCACTTTCTATCACTACCAAAAGCTGATTGAACTGCGCAAACAGCACCCAGCGATCGTCTATGGCGATTTCACCCCACTGTTTGCAGAGCACGATAGTGTGTTTGCCTATGTCCGCTCACATCAAGATGAGCAACTGCTGGTCATCAACAACTTTAGCGATCAAGATGTTTCAATAGAGTTGCCGGATAACTTGCAAAACAAAGAAGTTAACTGTCTGATTTATAACTACGATTCGTTGGACATGCTCGGAGTGACATTGTCACTAAAACCGTATCAGTGCTACGCATTTAAACTTAGATAAAGTGATATTCGATCTAGTCAAAAAGGGAAACCATGTGGTTTCCCTTATTTTTACTCTATTTCAGCTTGGCTTTCCCACCAATAATTTTATAAGCGGGTGTGCCTCTGATGAGGCTATCACGCGCAAACTCACTATCACAGTTGGGGCAATGGCATGCTTTTTCACAGTAATTGTCGACGATACGCTCTTTAAAACATTTCACTAAAGCGCCCTTTCCTCCTTTTCGATATTTAAACAGTAAGGCGCGACATTTGCTGCAAATAATCTCAACCGTTCGTTCGGGGGCTTTTTTGTTTGGCTTGGCCATCAGTTATCTAATTCCGGTTTCACCCACACTTGGCTGAAGTCAAACCAGCCCAGCGCATTGCACTTCGCGTTTTGCAGTGCACCACTGTGATCTTTGTTAACCCCTAGCCAACAATGGAACATCGGGATAACTTGGCAACTACGCACTAACTGTCGACCGATTTCACGCGCGGGAAACTCTTCGCAGCCTCCTTCTCGCCACAGGTCTACGAGTTGACTCCAGCGAGCAAAGTCACCATCTGTACTCATCGACTCAATGTTGCTGTAATCCAATAACCAACCCGCCAGTGCGTCATCGCGATTCGTCGCAATACCCATGGCTTTGATCCAAACATCCACACACTCAGGTTCTTGCAAAGACGCATCGTATTTCACGAAATCCACATCGATGTGATAGCGCTTAAGGATGGTCTTAATGGTTTTCGCGATCACGGGAAACATCGGATGTTGAGCTTGATACGCCACTGAAATTCGTTCTAGCTCTGTCGGCGGCTCCATATTGGGTTTCGGGTAAAGATCGATCCAGCCGGGTTTGATACCAAACGCTTGCAGTAGTCCTAGTTCGATCACTTTCTCTTGCGGGACGTAGCTAAACAGCTGATAGCCGTTGAGAACGGAAGCTAAAAACTCCGCCCAGCGGGGATCTTTTGCCACGCCACTACGCTTATTAAGCAATAGAAAAGTGCAACCGGGGTCGAGTTCCACTTCATCTGATAACGAGGAAGAGTCCATGATGGGCTTGCTTAAGCTTGGGTAGACCATCGAAGAGTACGCTTCGTCAATCACCCACACTTCCACTTGGTCCAGTAGCGGACGAAAGCCAAAATAGCCGTCAAATGCGCGAAGAATTAGCCTTTTATCGTCGTTCGATTGAACCATATAGGGGCCCGTTCCGACTGGGCGAATATGGTAATCCTCACTGCGCAGCCTTTCGGGCAATAATATCTTGGCTTGAGACTCACTCAGCGCCAAAGGCAGATGAAAATCGTCTTTAAACAGGTGAATATCCACCACCCACGGACTGGGTGTGGTCACAGATTGAAGATGAGAAAAAAGGTTGAGTCTGCGCAGCTCTAGTAAGCTTTCGATCACCATGTCGGTGGTAAGCAGCTCACCATTGTGAAAGCGCACTCCCGGTCGCAGGTAAAAACGCCAGTGTTTGGCACTGCGCATTTCCCATGTATGTGCCAGATCGGGTTGCAAAACGTCGTTATCATCGAGCTTGGTTAAGCCACTAAAGATTTGCCGTGCAATGTGAATTTCCGTTCTACGCATCTGTAAATGCGGATTGAGCATAGAGAGTGGTCGGTAATAAGGTAGACGAACCACCTGTTCCCCTTCTCGGTGCTGCAAACCAAGATAGCCTTGGATCACCTGCGTGAGTTTTGCCGCGTCACTGTCTAATACTTCGAGCGCTTGGCCAATTTTCCCTTCTTCCAAATAGCGCTTGGCAAGATTTTCACTCACGTCTGCTTTGCTACGCTTAAAAATAAGCTGGGAGAGCTTGCCTCGCCCTGCAGCGGGATGCCACTCAATCCAGCCTTCTTCTTCAAGTTTGTTTAGAACAATGCGAGCGTTGCGACGGGTGCAGAACAGAATTTCAGTGATGTCTTCAAGCTGAACATCGCTGTTTTTACCGTCGAAGTGTTGGAAAAGCGTTTCAAATTGGACTCTTAGACGCGGGCTACTCATAAAATGGGAAATTTCGTCGTTGAATTCGGTAGCCCTAAGTTTCCTTATTTTTGCTTAACAGTGCAAACGATTTTCACGCATCGATTGCAATGCCTAATTGCTGCGAAATTTCAATGAGTTGAGATTCAGAATCTAACTTGATTGACCATTTGCACTCCGCACCGTTCGCCACCAAAACATTGGCGCCACGACCAATCAGTTGAACAGCATCGACCTGAGCGCTTAAAGTGACACTGTGACCACCTTGCAGCCTCACAACGACTTCATGTGGCGTGACGATGATTTTACCGTGGCTAAATTCAATCACCATATTAAACACCACGCTCTTTGTGCTGTTTAACAGCTATGGTCAAACGGCTGGTGCAAACCAATCTCTCACGTTCATCTGTAATCGTGATTTGCCACACTTGCGTTGATACACCGAGATGGATTGGCGTCGCCGTACCAATCACATAACCACTGCGCATCGGGCGAATATGGTTGGCATTAATATCAAGCCCAACGCAATAAGAACCGGCACCCACGCAAAAATTGGCCGCTAAAGAGCCGAGTGTTTCAGCAAGCACCACCGATGCGCCACCATGTAACATCCCGAGTGGTTGATGAGTAAAACTGCAAACCGGCATGGTTGCAGTCAGAGAGTTTTCGGTAAACCCGGTGTATTCGATTTGTAAGTGTTCAATAAGCGTATTTTTTGAGGTTGCGTTTAGGGTCGCTAAATCGATCGGTTTTTTCCAAATGCTCATTCTTTTGCCAGATTTCCGTTACAATTGGCGCTAGTATATACCCAAAATTATCGATATGGAGATTGTTATGTCATCGTGGTTGAAAGCTTCTGCACTCATCGCCGTTGCTGGGCTTACTGCTTGCACTTCTTCCCCTACCGGGCGTAATCAACTGCTGATGTTTTCAGACAGTGAGATGTCCACGCTCGGCGCGAACTCTTTTGAGCAGATGAAGAAAGAGATTCCGATTAGCCAAAACAAAGCGACCAATCAATATGTTCAGTGTGTTGCCAAAGCGATTACCGACACCATTCCCCCTCAACCCGGTTTCAAAGAGTGGGAAGTGGTGGTATTTGATAGTGACCAAGTGAACGCTTTTGCCCTGCCAGGGGGAAAAATTGGCGTTTATACTGGCTTGCTGAATGTCGCGGTTAACCAAGACCAATTGGCAACGGTTATTGGCCATGAAGTGGCGCACGTGCTTGCAGAACACAGCAATGAACGTCTCTCTCAAAGTCAGCTTGCCAATGCCGGATTGCAGTTGGCCAACGTCGCCATCGGTGCGTCTGAGTATAAGCAGTATCAACAAATTACCATGGCGGCATTGGGTGTTGGCGTGCAATATGGGGTAATTTTACCTTACGGCCGAACCCAAGAATCCGAAGCCGATATTGTCGGCCTAGAATACATGGCAAAAGCAGGATTCGATCCAAAACAGAGCGTGGAACTGTGGAAAAACATGGCGAAAGCCTCAGGCGGAAATCAACCGCCAGAGTTACTTTCAACCCACCCATCTCACAGTACGCGCATCAAAGATTTGCAGGATAAAGCCAGTAAATTACCCGCTTACCAAAGTAAGTCTCCGAGCTGTAAAGCTTAAAAGTAAAGAGCTCCGTGAAGGAGCTCTTTCTTATTGGCAATACGAGACTTTTTTCTAGAAGCAAGGGATTGGCTAGGAGCCAAGAATCAATAGCGGTAAACGCATCAATTCATCGCCGGTTGCCGCAAAATGCCAGATGATCGCGACAAAGCCCGCCACAGACATAAGATACCAAGCAAATGCAAAGCACTGACCATAACGCGTCAGAGGAAGAAGATGGCTATGATGTCGGCCACGCCATTCCATTACTATCTCTAACATCCCCATAATGAGCAGAAAACCAAACAGCGTTAAACCTAACGCATAGGAAAGATACACACCTGCAGCCGCGGTGAGTACGCCGCCAACTAGCCCCACCCAACTGTTCATCGAAAATGTGATGCTTTTGAGAATATGCCCACCATCTAATGGGAGTATGGGCAGTAAGTTAAATAAGTTCAATAAGGCATTAAACACCGCCAGCCCAGCAAAAAAAGCCTCGCCCGTCAGCCAATAGATCACCACCAGAAGTAAGCTGAGGATCAGACCAAAAAACGGCCCCATAATTGAAATCACCACATCCTGCCAACGGGTATTGATCTTATCGTCGCTGAGCGCCATACCGCCAAAGAACGGAATTAGGTAAAAACCTTTGGTCTGCATGCCAAAGTATTTCATTGCGCGAACATGGCCATATTCGTGAATCACTAAACAAGCAATCAATGCCAGCGCGAACTGGAATGAAAACAGCCATGAATAAGCAGCCAAACTCATTGAAGCAAGGGCAACTTTGATAATCTTGGCACTTTTAAATGCTTTCATGCCTAAAGAAATCAAGCCAATAAGACTAAAACGGCGCTCTTCTTGGCGTGGTTGCACAGGGACTTGCTGCTCGATGTCTTTTTCGTTTCTAGTACCACTGGCTGCCACTTGACCATTGACTAAACATTGGTAGTCAAACAGAAACGGTTGCCAGTCAAGCTGACCCGACAGCTCACATCTGAGCTCTTCCTCCCCAGCCATCAAGACAAACTGGTGTGAAAATTCCGAATGCTGCCCTTGCGTTGCATCGCGCTGAGAAACGAGTGTGTTGTCCCAAAAAAGCTGCTGCCAGCCCGCCATAGAACCTTCAAGTCTCAATGAGCGTCCTAGAAGTTCGATATTTAATAATTCCAACGTTAACTCGGCTATCCAAATAGACAAAGGCCCCATTATGCCTGCGCACAATTAGCGTTAAAAGATCCCTTCTTCTGAACAGCGCACAATTTGAACAGATAGCACGCTATTTCCCCATCAAATAATCAAAATATTTCTGGTCAAACCATTCATTGAGTAAATATCTCCATAATACATCGCCTTAGAGATACTGACTTGATCCATGCATCAAATTTACTGTTTAAAAAGCACACTGACTTTGACACCTTTGCTTACATTAAATTAACATTCATGTTACATAATAGAATTAATACTCAACTCGATAAGTTGAGTTTCATAACAAACAACAATTACAAGGACATCTGTCCACAATCACACACCCTAGGAGGGTCAAGGATGAACAAGAAGAACTGCTCTCTGCTGACGATATCGATATTGTTTGCCTGCCATGCTAATGGCGCTGGTTTCCAAGTTGCGGAACATTCAGCGTCTGGTCTTGGTCGAGCGTTTTCCGGTGAAGGGGCTGTTGCTGACAACGCTTCGGTACTGGCGAGAAACCCAGCTGCGATGACACTATTTGAAAACGCACAGTTTTCTGGTGCTCTGTCTATCGTTGATCCAGAGGTCAATGTTTACGATAAAACGAATGGCGAACAATCTGATGACGTTGCGCCTTTGCAACTTGTTCCTGCGGCCTATTACATCAGCCCTATCAATGAGAAGTGGGCATGGGGTATTGGTATGTTTACTAACTACGGTGTGGCGACTGACTACCCAAACGACATTTCGGCTGGCGACATGGCTGGTGATACGGCGTTAGTTTCAGTGGGGATTAACCCCAATATCGCCTATCGCGTTAACGAAGCGTTGAGCGTAGGTGCGGGTGTGAATTTTGTTTATGCACACGCAGAGTTGACTCGTCACAAGGGTTCTCTTGCACCTCTGTTTGGATCGACTGATAAATCTGAAAACCTGATCGGCATGACTGGCACGACCTTTGGTTACGGCTGGAATGTCGGCGCACTCTACGAACTCAGTGAAAAAACACGCTTTGGTTTGGGTTATCGTTCCAAAGTCGATCTGGATTTCGATGATGGTGAATTCAGCAGCTACGATTCAGGCATCGCCACAGCCCCTAAAGTCGATGGCCGTCTACAGATCAGCCTACCTTCCATCATTGAAGTCTCGGCATACCATGAATTTAACGAGCAATGGGCGATGCACGCCGGTTGGCAACAAACCGAATGGAGCACATTCACCGAGCTAAAGGCAACGTCTCCACAGTGTAACGATGGTACCGCTGGTCAATGCTTCTATAAACCAGAGCATTACGAAAACAACAATCGTTATTCACTTGGTGCAACCTATCAAATGAACGAAAGCTGGACTCTTCGCGCAGGCTTAGCATTTGATGAACAAGCCGGTGAAGCAACCCTCAGCATTCCTGACAGCGACCGTTTCTGGTACAGCGCAGGCTTAACTTACTTGATGAGCGACAACATGACGATCGACGCGGGCTTTGCACTGGTTAAGAGCCGTTCTGGTTCATTCAAAGAAACCAACGCAGCAGATGCTGTGCTTGAGTTTGAAGCAGAAGGCACGGCCTATATCAGCGCGATTCAAATGAACTACACCTTTAAGTAATTAGGATTGATGGAGTATAACGATGAAACATACCTTTAAATTATCGCTACTATGTTCAGCAATCCTACTTGCGGGTTGTGGTGACAACACAGAAAGCTCAGGCACGACAGGTTCAGTGACTTTTGAACCAAGCGTTCAAAAATTGTTGGGGCGCGATGCGTCAATTAAGTTCGCCTTGAAAGGGACATCTGCGGCGGTACCGCTACCCTCTTTCTTGCTGTTTGATACCAATGATCACACCTTGAATATCCCAATTAGTGCGGGTTCTTCTAAAGGCTTGGATAACCCTCAAGTTGCAATGGGCGAGTCGGATGGTTGGAGTACCATTATGCCCTTCAGCATCAACCTCAATTTTTCTGAAGGAGTGACACTATTACGTGACTTCGATTCGATGAACCCCGTTAGCCAAAATCTGAATGATGGTGTTCTTGTGGCTAAGGTTGATGTCGATCTTGCGACTGGAGCAATGAGCAATTTCACGGCCCTAACCCCAGGTGTTGATTTTCTTGCGGTCACAACCGATCTGAAGAGCATTAACGTTGTTCCTCTAAAAGGTTTGGATCCTGCATCAAACTACATTTATGCGCTGACCGAGTCGATTAAAGACAGTAACAACAATTCCCTAGGAACCTCCAGCTCCTATGCAAGCTTGAAGAGTTCAACGGCTCAGTCTGGTCTGTTGGCGACACCGCAAAAAATTATCTGGAATATTGAAAAAACCTTCGAAGATAATGCACAAGTCACCAACAAAGATGAAATTGTCTACTCTTCTTGGTTTACGACTGCGTCAGCAGGCAATGTAATGCAGGGAACAAAAGCAGCGATAGCTGCCTCAGTGAATCCTGCTGTTAAGCCGGCTGGTGTTTGGAAAGGCACCGCGAACCCAAACAACCTCTCAGTTGACGATCTCAACTCGCTTTACAGCATTGATGCAGACGATGTCGGTGCCGATTTCGGCACAGCAGTCACTAATGATCCACTCTTCAAAACGGCATTTGGTGACGAGCAGGCAAGTGCGTTAAAAGCCAGTTACGAGACGTTAGCAGCGGCCGCACCGACACTCGATTCCATTCAAGTGTTTCGTGGTACAGTCAAACTGCCCTACTTCCTGAGTGATCAAGTTGATGGTAAAGAATGGAAGACGCTTCCTTGGCGTAGCGGTATGCCAAGTGTATTTAAGATTCTAAAGACCTTGAGTTCAGGCTCTGACGCAGATAAGGCTGAAATCATCCGTCAGTTAAGCGATTTAGGTTTTACTGTTCTCCCAGATCAGCTTTACTCCGCGCAACACCAAGCGCTGCTTGTGGGAGCGAAACTGACATTAGCCGATGGTACTCAGCTTGACGCCGATCGAATTATGACCAGATACAGTGCAGTACCACAGATCCGTGCTGTCAAAGAAGTGCCTTTCATCATGTTTGTTCCTAAGGGAGCTGGCGCAGATAATGTACCACTACTGCAATACCAGCACGGAATCACCAACCTGAAGGAAAGTGCTTATGCATTAGCACTGAGCCACATCAGTACCGCGATTCAAACGGGCAAAACCCCGTATGCATTAATCGCTATCGATCAGCCATTGCATGGTCAACGTGCTTTGTCCGATGGAACCGTAACGACGCCCCAGACACCGACTGTCTTTATGAATCTTGAATACTTGCCAGTGGCAAGAGACAACATTCGTCAAGGCGCAATAGACGGTTTAGGACTGAGATACGCACTCAATTACGTAAATCCAACAGAAGTCGCTTTCCAGACAGTCAATCAGGCGGATGTTTCTCTGATTGGTCATTCTATCGGTGGCATTACTGGCATCAGTAGCTATGCTGTTGCGAATACCTCGATCAATCCAGCGATTGATCCGATGTTTGCTTACCAGACAGCAACATTAGCCAATCCAGGTGGCGGTATTGCACCATTTTTGTTTGAGTCTGGTTCATTTTCACCAATCATCAAGCACAGCATCACTGCGGCGGCAATTCCAAGTTACTTAAATTACTACGCGAATACATGTCCGACCAAAGACGATCCTGGCACTTGTTTCAACAACTTCTACAGCGCGGCGGATGCCGAAACGAAAAGTGAAATCGATAGTACATTGACCTCATTTACATACGCTGCGCAGACCGTATTGGACAACGTTGACCCATTCAATATGGCTTCTCAAGTGAGCGGCTCTTTGTTGGGCATTCAATCCAATGGCGATGCGACCATTCCCAATAAAGTGTCGAAAATTCCGACCGCAGGCACAGAGCCATTGTTTAAGAAACTAGGATTAGCAAATACAGCGACTGATGCCTCTGGTCCGCGTGTTGCTTCATACTTTGATGCATCATCTAACGCAGCCCACTCTACGGTGATTGCACCCGGATCGGCTGACGAAACTGCAGCTCACGGTGAAATGAGTTCACAAATCGTTCAGTTTACGCTCACCAAAGGCAACAGTGACGGTTCATTAGCAGTCAACGCAGGGTGGTTGGACGCAAGCAAATAATTCAACAATAACCCGGTTAAGTTAGTGCCCAGTGTTTCTATAACACTGGGCATTTTATTAGATGTTATATATCTCGGACGTTCATGGCTTAAATTGAATCTTCCATTTGGGTTAGATTATTGTAAAACCCCCACTTTAATTGGCGAAGACCCTTTTAATTCTCAGGATAAAGTGGATAATACCGCCTCAAGTTAATACTACTAAGGTGAGTTCTTATGTCTATCGAAGCAACTCTGCTGGATCGTTGCCAGTCTAAATGTGAATTGTGTTCTTCTGAATCTTCGCTTACTGCTTATGCAGTGCCGCCTCACGGTCACGTGACCGTTGACACAGCTATCATGGTTTGTGACAAGTGCCTAGGTGAAATCGATGAGCCAAAAGACATTAATCACTGGCGCTGCCTTACTGACAGCATGTGGAGCCAGGTTCCTGCGGTACAAGTGACTGCATGGCGCCAATTGACTCGCCTAAACTCTGAAAGCTGGGCTTTAGACGCTCTTGACATGATGTACATGGAAGAAGAGATCAAGACTTGGGCTATGAAAGGAATGTCTGCGGACGACAAAACCGTTGACTGTAACGGCGCTGAACTGAAAAAAGGCGACGATGTTACGGTTATCAAAGATCTGCCAATCAAAGGCACTAACCAAGTTATCAAACAAGGTACCGTTATCCGTGGCATTAGCCTAAGTGACGATCCTAAATTGGTTTCTGGTAAAGTGAATGGCGGCCAATCTATGTACGTTATCGCGGAATACTGCCGTAAAAAGTAATGTCTCGCTAACGCTAAATGATCTTGGGTGTTCGAATGAACACCCATTTTTTATCCCATGAACGCGACGCGTTTAATCAGTCCATTTTCCACTTCATAAGCGGCCACCACCTTAATGCTGCGGTTTATTTCCCGACTTGCCAAATCTGAAGATTCCGCCAACTCATGGTCGACCAAATATTGCTCATGAACGATACGTTTTAACGAGGTCGCACGTAAATACGTTAACCCGCCAAACTTCTCGCCATAACGTTTGATCAAGGTCTCCCTACCCGAATAAAGCAACCCTTTTGAAAAATGGGCAATTTCAACCTCTGGGTGATACGTGGCTGCAAAGGCCTCAATATCACGGCGGTTGTATGCTTCGAGTTGTCGCTCAACAATATCAATGGTTTGCTGTTCTTGCTCTGTGTACATTTGTTGTCCTTTCCAACGTTATCATTGTGTCGCTACTGCCTAAAACCCCAAACACTGTCGATCAATTTAATCATCAGTTCTTTTGATACCCCTGAGTCATCCAGCTCAGGCAGATATTCAACAAAGTCCGCTCCAACAAATTTTGGGTGGGCCGCTACAGCTCTCACCAGATACAACGCTTCTCGCGCTGACAACCCACCGACATTCGGTGTGGCACAAGCACGAAATTGCGCGCCATCCAACGCATCATAATCAAAACTCAAGTAGATGTGGTCATAATGACGATCAAGATGAGTCAGCAGTGTATCGATGATGGTGTGGATACCCTTCTGCTCAATCATATCCATAGAATAATGGGAGATTTGCCATTGGGTCATCAATTGTTGTTCCGCTGGCATTAAATCCCTTACACCAATCAAGTAAACATCGCTGGGCGACAAGGTGGATGATGTTTCGATCTGCCAGCCATTATGTGGATATTCGTTCATCAGCAGCGCGATGGGCTTACCATGAAGATTACTCGCCAACTGGTTGTTGCAATCTGCATGTGCATCAACCCAGATCACCGCAACTCGCTTCTCTTGTTGGTGTTGATAGTAATTGAGCGTGGCCTGTACCGTGCCGACCGCAATCGAGTGATCGCCGCCAATCGTAATCGGTACTCGACCCTGCTGATAGCTTTTAAGCAGCTTCTGTTGTAACTCGCTGCTATAAAAAGCCAAGGCTTGCTCTTTGTTATTGGATGCCAACATATTGAGTACATCGGAAGAAGCGACAACATCCCCGCAATCGTTGATATCCGCATCCCAGCGATCATTGCGAATCGCCATCCACTGAGATAAGCCTAGCCCTGTTTTGTCATCAAACTGGCGAAATTGCTCGACAGGGTTCTGATTGGTAACGTAACAACCAAGCTGATTGAATGGCGCACCAATGATGTCGTAGCGACGTGCCCTTGGTGTAACTTGAGTTTGGTAAGACACTTGATAACAACGTTTTGCCGAACGTGTAATTTCGGCCCAAGCAGAAATGGCTGTGCGTCGTTGATGCTCATCGAAAGCAAACTGACAGGTGAATGTTTCCTCGACGTGAAACAAGCAAGGATTGACAGGATCTTGGCTTACACTAAACGTTAAGCAGCCCGGTTCCTTGCGTGTGAGTTCCATGTGTAGAGGCAGTGCCTGTATCACCTTCTCTAGCTCGGCTTTGTCAACAATTATGTGACCCTGTAATGAAATCATTCTCCACCCTGTTCTTTCACCATGCTGCAACAGACTGAATTAGTAGCACATTCCCCAACAGAGTCGATAAGAACCTACTCTCAAAGAAGAACAATGAGAGTCAGATCCACCTAACCCAACGCGTTTAAAACACAGTGCTACAAAATGGCAGATCTGGCTGTCGCATTCTTCTTTTCTCCTCAAGTAGCTAGCGATTTGCCAGCCACTTGGATTTTGGCCCAAATACGTTGATCAAAGCACCTGTTACGATCAATGAACCACCCAACAACGTCCAGATTGAGGGAACTTCATTAAACAGTACGACGCCTAACAAAGCGGAAAAAACGATCTGTACGTAAGAATAAGCAGAGGCATTACCCGCCGTTTGGGTTTGCATCGCTTTGGTAAGACCAAACTGGCCAATTTGAGTGAAGATACCCACCAAAATCAGTATCAAAATCAGAGTAATATCGGGCACAACAAAGTCGTCACCAATGAGCATGGCTGACACTGGCAGTGCGACTAAAGGAAAATAGAAAATGATAACAGAGCTGTCTTCTGTGCGACTCAGTTTCCTAACAATCACGTAGGCAATCGAACTGCCAAACGCCCCCAATAGCGCAATACCCACACTCAACATCGGTAACTCACCGACACCCGATGCATCAAAGCTTGGGTAAACCATGGTGAAAACCCCTAATAAGCAAAGCGTGATACACGCAAGGGTTGCAGGCTGTACACGCTCCTTCAAAAAGAGTACCGCCAGTAACGCAGTGAAAACGGGGTGTACGTACTGAAGAATGGTCGCTTCCGCCAAAGGTAATGCCGTTACGGCATAGTAGACACACATCAAAGCGAGCGTTCCGACCGCCCCGCGAGCAAACAACCAGCGTTTGTTGTTCCCCCAAACTGATATCCCTTTTCGTTTGACATCCAGATAGCTGATGATTAGTGAAACCAAAGCTCGGGCCGCGACAATTTCAAACAAAGGAATACCGTGCACACTCACGTACTTAACACTGGCAGACATTAGAGCGAAGCCCAAAGCCGATAGAATCATGTAGCGGACGCCAAGGGGAAACGCTGACTTCAAATTCGATAACATAGGAAAACTGATGTGGGAGAAAACAGAGTAAATGCACTCTATCACAAAGTTTCAAACGCGGCAGCGATTCTCGACTGACACAGATGTCGTGTCTACTGACAATGTTTATTGGGGATTTTTGCCGCACATGCTTGGTTCTTTCCTGAATTTTTAGCTTGATACATTAGCTTATCCGCCATACCTAAATCGACAGAGCCTTTCAGCTCAGGGTAATACGCACAGCCTAAGCTAATGGTAACTGCAGCAGAAAAATCGTCAAACACCAACATAGCTACTCTCTGGCAAATTTTTTCCGCCAACGATTGAGCTTCCGAGAAGCTGAGTTTACAAACAACAACCGCAAACTCTTCACCTCCGACACGAGCATAAAGCGCACCTTGAGGCAAGATATCAAGCAAACCTTGAGCGACGCCATGAATCACCACATCACCGGCAGCGTGACCGTAATTATCATTAATGCTTTTAAAGTCATCAATATCAAAAACCAACACTGACACTGAGGAATCACTCGGTTGTAACTGTTGTAACTGGTTCATGAAATGGCGCCGATTGCTGATTTTTGTCAAATAATCTTGCTGAGATAAAGACAAGAGATTTTGATTTGCCACTTCTAGCTCATAGGTTCGTGATTTTACAGTTTTCTTTAAAACAACAATGTACGCGACTGAGAAAAGAATAAATGCGCCAACTATGCTAGGAAGAAGATATTTTGGATAAACCGTCTGTATACTGATCCAGCTATTAATGGTGCGTTCAATATCTTCCTGACCAACAACTTTAAAGCCTCTATTCACGCTTGTTAATAGTGAACTCCCTTCGGCAACAGCGGGGCGAATATCACCAGAATACAAGAACAAAACGGGAATGAAGGTCACTGAGCGAGCTGTGGTGTACATATAGAAATTGGCCACTTGCAGATCAGCGACAAACGCATCAATCTCTTCTCGAAAAGCGGCTTCCATCATCAAACGATTATTTTTAAAGCGAGCTAACGACAACTGAGGAAAATGAGTTTCTACATAATGTTCTTCATACCCTCCTTCTACCACCCCAACACTTCGAGTCTCTGCACCGGACAAAAATGCGTTTAAATCTGTGGTGATGATACGTTGGCTCAAATAAAGTTGGGTATTAATCGTCATTATCGAATCTGCGAAGTCAAAACGTTTTTCCCTAGGCTCTGACCACAACATCCCTGCATGCACGTCTGCACGGCCGTCCTCGACCGCTTTCAGCGAGTCGGCCCAATCCAATAAAACAAACTCTATTTCAAGGCCATTTTTTTCGCCATAAAGCTGCCATAAATCAACCAAAATCCCTCTTGGCTTTCCATCTTCTGCGATGTATGAAAAAGGCTTCCACGCTTTAGAGTTTGCGACTTTAAGCCTGTTCGACTCTTTCTCCAACGCGTAACTCGGATTGTGAGCAAGCAACAAAAAGCCAATAATCAAAAGCCGCAAAACACGTAAATTCATCTTGTTAGATCTGCCTTTCGCTGTAGAAAAATGTATAACCACTATAAGAGTTTACTTCTAATTTAAGCATTCATTTTCTTTTTGTTGAGAACACAGTGAAAAATGTGTTTTGGGTTGTTTCAACCATAGCGACATTGATCATTTATTTTGTACCAAAATCGAGTTTAAGATCTCGCTTCCTGTTAACGTCTCTGCTACTTTATGGCCACTTTTTCTGGCCTTAGAAATTAACATGTCCTCGCAGTATCGAATTAAAAAAATCGTTGAGATTGGCGACACCCTCCATCGCAGTGGATGCGCTCCCTACAAAGTAGAAAAATACGCACAATATTATGCGCAAAAGCATGGGATTGAGGTGATGATCCAAGCAACACCGACCGCGATCAACTATCAATTTTCAGATGACAACAATACCGTTGTCATGAAACGCCTAAAACCTGCGTCCATTAATCTAAGCTTGTTAGCCAACACCATTATCCGTATCAATCAGCCGAGCAATGAACCCGTCCCTGAGCCAGTCGGCTATTCCAAATGGGTGATTGCGATGGCGAACATGGGCATTCCTCCAGCATATCTGATGTTGGTGGGTAGCACATTGGAAGCGGTTGGTTTTGCTTTTATTCTTGGCTTGCTTGTTTGGTTATGCCAGCAGGTGTTTCACTCGCGTCGAGCGATTGCAGTGGAATTTTTTTCATCGCTCATCACTGGTATCTTTGTCGCCTATCTTGCCAACACCGGACTGCCGATACCCGTTTGGGCGTTGTGCGTGGCTGCCGTAATTCTCTTCGTACCGGGGCTATCTATTGCTAACTCACTAGAGTGTCTAGCGTTTAACGATTTAATCTCCGGCACTAGTTTGCTCGGGCAAAGTGCACTCACACTGATCAAACTGTTCGTCGGGATAGTGATGGGACTGAACATCGGTGAAGCCATTTGGGGGCAAGCCGCATCGATTTCCTATACCAACGAAGTGCCCATGTGGATGCACATCTTTGGGCTATTTTTGCTCTCGATCTCACTTGGTATTCTGTTTAACGCACGACCTCTTGATATTGTGCTCGGTTTACCAGTGGCGATGCTGGGGATGTGGGGACCATTCTACTTAGGCTTTGAAAGTGGTTGGGTTGTCGGAACGTGGGTAACAACCGTGTTGATTACTTTGTACGGGACTTGGCTAGCGAAAAAAATGGAGCTCACTGGCTCTATCTATATTGTGCAAGGCATTATTATTTTGGTACCCGGCAGCCGAGTGTTGATCAGCGCGAGCCAATCGGTGTTTGAGCAATCCATACTACCGATTCCGAGTATTGGCCTTTCCGCGCTCTTTATGTTTTCAGCCATCGTTGCCGGACAAATTACCGCTTACGCCATTTACTCGCCAAAAATTGAACACTAAACATCTATAAAGAAAGAGCCCTATTCAAAAGTGATACTCTTATCATCTTTGAATAGGGCTCTTTACCACTATGCTTTGCTTTTCTTTGGAAACTTCCTTTTCCTTTTTTCGCTTTAACCACTCTGGTTCTAAACAGCTGGCTGGTCACTACCGCTTTTAATGCGTTATCTTTAATCACTCCTCGCCCAAATTCAGTCTTTTCACTGAACTGCGGGAGGCGTTCACTTTGCTTAGTCATGGTTACCTCAGTTTTTTGATTAAACGTTTATAAAAACGTCGCTATTGAAAGGCAAAGTAAGTGCGCTGTCAATGGTTCATAAAGGAATTCTTGCTCTTGATTTCTGCAGATACTGGACCGACAAGCTAGCATCAAATTTAGAAAAAACGTCCTAAATATGTCCATCTAAGTAACAAGTCTCGATTTCGGGTTCTCTTATTCTGGAAAAAGACTAAATAATTGGAAACAAAAGAGTGATTCGCTACAAAGATTCAAACTTTCCCTCAAGCGATCCGTTGACTCCTGCAACCGATCTCCTAGACTCTTGCTTGGTTGGAAATAAAGCCTTTGTTTTACGCATTTGCCGGATTACTTGACATTCTCGGCTTGTGCGATACAAAACGTTTAATTTCTCCATGTAATAGAGTCGCTAACTCGACTCAATAGAATTTATAGAAGATAGGATTTACACATGTCTAACACAGTAACCGGCACCGTAAAATGGTTTAACGAAACTAAAGGTTTTGGCTTCATCAAGCAAGAAAACGGCCCGGACGTTTTTGCACACTTCTCTGCAATCAAAAGTGACGGTTTCCGTACACTAGCTGAAGGACAGAAAGTTTCTTTCGTTGTCTCTCAAGGTCAAAAAGGTCCTCAGGCAGAAGAGATCACAGTGCTTTAATTAGACTGGACATTTTTACGGTAGCCAGCCATAGTGCTGGCTATTTTTATGGCTCAAAAGCACGATTTCGACTATGGCACTTAAACCAACCATCTATAAATTTCGTATTAACCTCACCGATATGAATCGCGATCACTTTGAGACGATTTCATTGACCACAGCCCTTCACCCCTCAGAAAAAGTAGACCGCTTAGCCGCAAGATTGCTGGCATTTTGCCTCCATGCAGAAGAAGGATTAACCTTTACCAAAGGGCTATCCACCATCGAAGAGCCCGATATTTGGAAAAAGCAACTCGACGACAGCATTGCTATTTGGATTGATGTCGGTGAACCAGAGGCGGACCGTATCAAGAAAGCCGCACGTCAAGCTAAACAAGTGTCGGTTTACAGTTTTAACGCTAAGTCTTCCGTCTGGTGGGAAAAAAATAAAGGTAAGTACCAACAATTGAAAGCGTCAGTTTTCCAATTTTCACCAGAAGCCATTGAGCAATTGGCAGATAAACTGCAGCGCGGTAGCTCACTGTCAGTGATGATCAGCGGCAACTCATTATTTATCGATGGTGAAAATTTCCATCAGCAAGTCGATTGGGAAATACTGCAGCACCATGAGTGAAATAAAGCAAGCTCTGACTGAACTAGGCGCTTGTACGCTTGAGTATGTTGAACAAAATTCAGACACCCTGCACCGTTTTTGCGACGCGCAAAATGCCCTATTTATGCGCGTTCGTGAGAATAAGCCAGAGACCTCTGTCGCCCTACTTCTGCTTGGAGTACTCACTAAAGCACACATAGAAGCCCTAGCTCAATTTACGACCAACAAAGAAAGTCGCCACTCAATGCGCGACGTCTTTGATAAATCGGTCGGCGAAGCGTTCAGTGATAAATTTCATGATGTTGACTTGCATGATCTGTTGATGGTTTCCACGCTTTGGGCCTTTGTTCAGGGGCGCTTGAACATGGATTTTAGCCTTGCTAACGATCATGCGGCAGAAAGTGCGATGCAACTTGCTCCATTCCTCGGTACCACGCCTGACGTGGTGCGAACTGAACTGATGCACGCTTTTTATCAAGGAAAAACTCTTTTTCAACGCCACGATGCAAAGCTGACTCTTTGGCAACGTATCGTTAACGCCCTATTCTCATAACGACACAGGTTTGATAACAATCCAAAGCCTGATAGACTTTCCACTTTTTTTACTATGGAAAGTCTGTTATGCAATTCATTCGTTGGTTTTTAGGCAAAACTATCTTGTTGGTTAACGCTCTATTCTCTCCTAAAGGCGTGAAACGCTCTAAAGAAGCGCAGGCGTTGGTGGACAGTCAAGCCCAAAACCTAAGCTTATATCAATTTGAAGCCTGCCCTTTTTGTGTAAAAGTACGCAGAGCAATGAAGAGACAGTCTGTGAATGTGGAACTGCGAGACGCAAAAAATAACCTAATCCACCGACAAGAGCTAGAACAAGGTGGTGGCAGAATCAAGGTGCCGTGTTTAAGGATAGAGCAAGATGGGCAAACTCGTTGGATGTATGAGTCGAGCGATATCGTGGCGTACTTAGAGAAAACCTTCCCTTAATCGTTTTTCCCATAACGCATAATAAAAAAGGCACGTTAAGTGCCTTTTGCCATTTTTTCGTCTTATTTTGGCTTGTACTACAGCCGCGTTATTTGGTTACAATCAGCATCAGTTCGACACGGCGATTGCATTTTCGGCCGTTGATAGAGCTGTTACTGCAGGCAGGAAGATATTCGCCATATCCGCGCGTATAAACACGATGTTCGGGCACTCTCGACATCAAGAGTTGCTTTTTCACTTCACCCGCACGCTTTTCTGACAGAGTGTTATTAAAACCAGAGGTGCCTGTGCTGTCGGCATGCCCATCAATGACCACATCTACGTCATTACGACTGTTTAAATAGCTACCGAGCAATCCTATCCATCTTGCTGAAATGGGAGAGACTTCTGCGGAGCCCGTCTTAAAGTGGATGGTTTCCGTTAAATGGATCATCAAGTGATCCCCAGGCAACACTTGATATTCAATGGCATTTTGCTTGAGGAAATCTTGCAATGAATCAAAATTTTGTTTTGCTGGCATCACAGTTGGCGGTGCTACTGGCTCCTCTTTAGGCGTTTCTCCACCCCATTCAGGATAGATCAGTTCAGCTTCTGTTTTGGGAGCGGTATCGAGCATATTGGGGGGGACAATCAAATTACTGCAACCCGATAGCAAAACACATGCAAACAAAATACGTTTTTTCATCAGTTCAACCCAACACCTCAATTTGTCCTCTGAGTATAGTATCGACCAAAAGTAGAAATCTTTAGAAATTCTTTAGTTTAGCTATCTTACTTGTACAAAAGTACGCCGTTTACTTACATATTGTTTCAAAGTGCAAGTTATCCATAAATAGCGGTTTTCGAGCACAATGTTAGCCGCTAGAATGAGGTCTACTTACTATTACACTGAGTTGATTATGCTAAAACAAATTAAGCAAATCTCACTTCTTTTGCTGGCCGCGCTAGCGTTAACCGCTTGTAGTGACAGTAACCAACCCACTGAAGGCGTTCAGTACAAAACTTTGGCGAAATCTTTAACGAGTTATCAACTACCTGAGGTGACTGAAGTCTTCGCACTGACTTGTGGCCATTGTCGAACAATGGAAGGTGTTATTCCGCAGTTACAAGAACAAACGGGCAAAACGTTTGGCAAACTGCATGTTACCTTCAACGACAGCGCTCAAATCAGCGCCTTCATCTTCTACACCGCGGTGATGCAGCTAAATGACATCCCAGATCACGACTTTATGAATGAGCTTTTTGCCGCAGTCCAAATGGGGCCGGAAGTTTCTGGGGTTGAAAAACAGCAAGCGCTCGAAGCCGCTTTTGAAAAACGTGGTTTGGTTAGTCCATACCAACTTGAAAAAGCTCAGCAAGACAAAATGTTTGAGTTGTTCCAACACGCAGATGAGATTTCACAGGCCGCACAGATCAACTCAGTACCCACTTTTATCGTGAATGGAAAATATCAGGTGATCACATCAGGCCATCAAAACGCCGAAGACATTGGCAAGACCATTCAGTTTTTGCTTACTAAACCATAAACCTATAGGGGTATTTAGTGTCTAAATTAATTTTACCAATCATCATTTTTGTTCTTGCTGCATTTATGATTTATCGCACTTGGAACAACCACAAAGCCGCAGAAGTTAACTTCGAAAAAGGTCAAACATTCCTGCTGGAAAATAGTAAGCTAGATGGAGTCGTCACCACAGAAAGTGGGTTGCAATACCAAGTATTACAAAAAGGTCACGGCGAAAAACATCCAACGGCATCAAGCCGTGTGAAAGTGCATTATCATGGCATGCTGATAGACGGTACTGTTTTTGACAGCTCTGTTGAACGCGGAGAACCCATTTCCTTTAACCTCAACCAAGTGATCAAAGGCTGGCAAGAAGGCCTTCAGTACATGGTTGAAGGTGAAAAAGTTCGTTTGTTTATCCCAAGTTCGTTGGGTTATGGCAAAAGCGGTTCTGGTCCGATTCCGCCGGCAAGCGTATTGGTTTTTGATGTGGAACTGATCGAAATACAGTAGTTAGCCTAAGCCGAGCAATCAATATAAGTGCCACTTTTTGGAGTGGCACTTTTCGTTTCTATTTTCACTGTACGGGGTAGAATACTAACCCACCGTTTTCCACCATCACGCAGTCCATTCCTGCCGCATGAGCCGCTTGTTTTCCGAGCTCGGTATCTTCAAACACGACACATTCACTTGGTGCTAACGCTAACTTTTGCGCAGCCAACAGAAAAGTATCGGGGTATGGTTTGTGATTTTCGACATCAGTAGCGCTAACCACGGCATCCAACTTATCTAATAGATTCGCTTTACCCAATAAATGCATGGCACTGTCACGTTGACTGCCCGTGCCGACCGCCATTCTCTTTTTTCCTTGATAGCGTTCCAACACTTCATGGGTGCAATCGATGTTATCACCATGAAACTCCAGTTCAGCAAACGCCGACATTTTGAATTTTGATACCGCCATAGGAACGAGCGACAGGCCATATTTATCGTTGATCTCTGAAGCGATCTTAAAACTTGGCATCCCACCCATGCTGTGTATCCACGACGGCTCAAAGGGAAAACGAAAATGCTGTGCAGTTAGCTCCCACGCTTTCAAGTGCGCTGGCATCGTATCGATTAAGGTGCCATCCATGTCAAAAATAAATCCCGCATAGCGAGTTAGAAAATGTGTACTCATCAAGGTAACGTCTGTTTTTGTGAAATTGGGTAGTCAATTCTATACTTAAGCCAACAACCATAACAAAAGAAACATTCCACCAAACGCTCGGCTTATATGCGTTGGTGTTAGTGAAATATGCCACGGTGCGACCATCGATAAACTACTGGTTTAAAAAGATATTTATTAGGTAAAAAATCACAGCGAGTCACAAAATTTGTTAATAATAATTAAATCAATTGAAGTTGGATACTGTATAATCACGCAAAAATATATACTGCTTTCATATATAAGGTGTTCAGTATGACTATCAAGCAGAAACTCTATGCTCTGGGTTCAATTGCAATTTTAGGGATCATTACCCTTCTTTTTACTTCAAACCACTTTGTGGACAAATCGAATCAGTTACAACAAGCGATAAAACTGGTCAGTGACTTGGAAATTCGCCTACTCAACCTTCGTCGTAATGAAAAAGACTTCTTGTTACGTAGTGACGCGAAGTACTTAAGTTCCTTCGATAAAAATGTGGATGAATTCCTAACAACAGAAAAGCAGCTTGCGCGAATTTTAAGTAACAACAACTTACCTTCAAGTGCACAATTCAGGCAGGACCTTATACAGTATCAAAAAGGTTTCCAAAAACTTGTTGCTGCATCTCAAACGTTGGGTCTGAGTGATCAACAAGGCCTATTGGCTCAGTATTTTGTTGAATTGAACAAGGTGAAAGATAACGCTGATGCTGATCAGCTCTTAAAACTGATTGACTTCAACATTGCTACGTTACAAGGGGACATGCAACCAAACTTGCTCACTGGAATTAGTGACACCCAAGCGCTGACGAATTCAGCAAAACGAGTCGCCGATCAACACGTGCTGATTGGTGTTGCATACAACAAAGGCTTGCTTGGTGAAGTGCGTAATCTTTCTCACCAAGTAGAAGAAGGTTTCCATTCTTTTTCAAAAGCGCTTAATGAAGAAAACGTGTCGCAAGAAAAAGAGATGGTAGTGGTCAAGAACGTGATTACCTTTAGCTTATTGGCTGTGCTCATCATCGTCATCTTGCAGATTTCTCGCTCGATCAATAATCAAGTCCAAGTCCTATCAACAACGATTAAGTCTATTTGTGAAACCAACAACATCGGCTTACGCAGTCAGTTGAAAGGGAAAGATGAACTGGTGATGATTGGTCAGCACTTCAACACTTTGTTGGAAAAAATCGAGCAGTTGATCTTTAGCTCTCAAGAAAAATCCTCTCAGTTGACCCGTAGCACCAGCAATATGCATGATGAGCTAGAAGGTGTAATCGAACAGTTCCATGTCCAAGCCGACCACACCAATACCATGGCGACGTCTGTTCAAGAGATGGTCGCTACTATTGGTGAAATATCTGAAAGCACCAATATCGCGGTTGAAGGGGTACAGCAAGCTGCACGTAATGCTGAGTCTGGTCGCCATGTGGTGGAATCGACAGTGAAGAATATTGATCAACTGACAGCGATTCTTGCCAACAGTCAACAGTCTATCGGTTCACTTAACGGGCATGTTGAAAAAATTGGTGGCGCCGTGGTGATCATTCAAGGTATTGCAGAACAGACCAACTTACTCGCGCTTAACGCAGCGATCGAAGCCGCTCGCGCAGGAGAGCAAGGTCGTGGTTTTGCCGTGGTTGCAGACGAAGTTCGTGCACTGGCCAGCCGTACCCACCAATCGACAGAAGAAATAACCAAAGTGGTGTCTGCTATCCAGTCACAAATGGCTAAAGTGGTTGCAGATATCGACCAGTGTAATGAGCAAGGGCAAGACACTTTGCATGCCTCTGAGAAACTCGATTCGAGCCTCAGACAAATCATTTCAGATATGACGACTATTCAAGCGAACTCAGAACGCATTGCCTCTGCGATTGAAGAACAAGGCGTGGTGATGACCCAAGTCAGTGGCTCTATCACAGAGTTGAACACCATCTCTGAAAACAATATGCATTCTGCACAAGAGTGTTTAAAAGAAGTCGATTTAGTCTCCTCTCAAGCTCATTCGATGGATGTCGCAGTTGCACAGTTTAAAACTCGCAAACGCTAATATGTTTAACAATAAGAATGCCCCAGCTCTCTGGGGCATTTTTTTACTCACTTAGAACGCATCACGACCGCTCAAACTACTCATCATCGAGAGGAACGAGCTTTGTGCTTCCACCGTGAATTTTTTCTCTCTTACGCTGAACCATGGCGTAGAAGCCAGGTATGAGGAAGGTTCCTGCAAGCAGCACGCACAACAGCCCACCCACTAAGGATACACCTAAAGAGTTTTGGCTTACGTGACCTGCCCCTGATGCAAAAATCAGCGGGAAGATGCCTAAGATGAACGACCATGACGTCATGTTCACTGCGCGGAATCGTAACTTACCCCCTTCTACAGCAGCTTGATCAATCTCCACTTCTTTATCTTCACGCTCTTGTTTGGCAAATTCCACGATCAAAATCGCGTTCTTGGCCGCAAGTGCAATCAGCAACACTAGTCCTATCTGTGCGTAGAGGTTCAGTGGTGTTCCCGTCATGTTCAAGGCTAAGAATGAGCCTAAGGTTGCCACCGGTACAACAAGAATAATCGCTAACGGGATACTCCAACTTTCGTATTGAGCCACCATGAAAAGGTAGATAAAGATAAGCGCCAACGCAAATGCGTATATTGCTTGGTTGCCAGCTAGCACTTCTTGGTATGCCATTCCTGTCCATTCATAAGTGTAACCCTGAGGAAGCAAGTCAGAGGCGATACGCTCCATTGCGGCGATGGCATCACCACTGGAATAACCAGGTGCAGGTTGCCCTTGTATAATCGCGCTACGGTACATGTTGTAACGCCATGCGACATCGGGTTCAAACACTTGTTGATAACTCAGTAACGTACTGAGTGGGATCATCTCACCCGACGCGCTTCTCACATGGAAACGAGACAGATCTTCCATACTGCTGCGATGTTGGCTATCTGCTTGCATAGTTACACGGAAGTTTTTACCAAACATTGTGAAGTCGTTGACATACATAGACCCCAAGTTACCTTGTAGCGTTTGGAAAATCGACGACAGTGGGATCCCCAATTGTTGTGCTTTTTCACGGTCGATATCCACATAGTAATGTGGCACGTTCGCTCGGAATGTACTGAAGGTATAAGCAATTTCAGGCGCTTGATTCGCAGCTTGAATCATTTCACCCATGACCATCGCCAAGTCAGTACGACTTCGGCCCAAGGTGTCTTCCAGTACAAACTCAAATCCAGATGCCGCGCCCATTCCCGGCACTGCTGGCGGCCCCATGGCAAAAACGACCGCGTGTGGCAGCTCTGTCGCCGCTCGCCCATTTATGCGCTGAGCAATGGCATTGGCTGAGTGATTTCCGTCGAGTGCGTTTCTTTTTTCCCAGTCATGCAGTTTGATAAATATCGAAGCGCCATTGGATGCCGCGGCACCGGTCATAAACGAGAAGCCATTAGCAACCGTTACGCCATCAACTCCTGGCTCTTGCTCTACCATGTTCAACAGAGAATCCGTTACCTCTTGAGTACGCGACAACGATGCAGAGTCTGGGAGTTGGACGTTAACCAGCAAGATACCTTTGTCTTCTTGAGGCACAAAAGCCGTAGAAGTAGTTTTGGCAAAAAGTGCCACTGCGGCCACCGCCACCATGAAAAAGGCCACCAACAAAAGCGACTTTTTCACCAAATATCCTGCTATTTGCCCATATCTGTAAGTGACTCGCTCTAAGCCACGGTTGAAAGCTTTGAACCAGTTCGCGGTATTCTCACCGCCTTGTTTCAGCACTAACGAACAAAGTGCTGGCGCAAGCGTTAGGGCATTGATAGAAGAAATGACGACTGAGATACAAATGGTGAGAGCGAACTGGCGATACATAATTCCGGTAATCCCCGGCAACATCGCGACCGGCAAGAACACCGCCAAAAGAACCAGTGTTGACGTGATAATCGGTCCTGTCACCTCTTTCATCGCCATCAATGTCGCTTTGCGTGGCGAAATGGTAGGGTCTTTCGCCATCGTCGTATCGACATTTTCAATTACTAGAATCGCATCATCCACCACAATGCCGATTGCCAAAATCAAACCAAATAACGTCACGGTATTGATGGTAAAACCGGTTGCAAGCATCACGGCAAAGGTACCGATGAGCGAAACAGGGATCGCAACCACTGGAATTAAGGTCGCACGCGCACTACCTAAAAACAGGTAAGTGACGGCAATAACCAGCAAAATTGCTTCAATTAGCGTTTTAACGACGCCTTTGATTGACTCGGCGACAAACACAGTCGTGTCATAACTGGTTTCATAAGCCATTCCTTGAGGAAAGTTGGTACTTAAACGTTCGAGTAGATCCATTACCGCCTTGCCACTTTCCAATGCGTTGGCATCAGACTGTAACGACAGTGCGACAATCGATGCATCACGCCCACGGAACTTACCATTTCCATCGTAGAATTTTTTACCAAGCTCAACTCGCGCAACGTCTTTCAAATATACGCTTGAACCATCAGAATTCGCACGTAATACAACGTTTTCAAACTCACTAACACTCTCTAAGCGCCCTTTTGTGACTAGGTTGAACTGCACTTCTTGCGGGTTGTTGTACGGCGCAGCCCCCACGCGGCCAGCAGCCACTTGCACGTTTTGCTGGCTTAGGGCGGCATACACGTCTGATGTGGTCAGTTTCAGGGTGGCCATTTTCTCAGGGTCTAACCAAACACGCATTGCATATTCGCCACCACCAATCACATTCACTTCGCTGATGCCCGTCACGCGAGCGAGTTGATCTTTGACATTTAAGTTAATGTAGTTGATCAAAAACTGGTCATCATACTTGCCATCTGGCGAATAGAAGTTGAGTACCATCAGCAGATCTGGTGAGCGCTTTTTCACCGTTACACCGACCATACGTACTTCCTGAGGAAGTTTTGACTCAACCTGTGCAACTCGGTTTTGTACGTTCACCTGTGCCATATCTGGATCGGTACCGACATCAAAAGTCACATTGAGACTGTATGAACCATCATTGGCGCTTTTCGAGGACATATAGATCATGTTCTCAACACCATTCACCGATGTCTCTATCGGATCAGCAATCGCCTGTTCAACCACTTCAGCGCTTGCACCCGTATAATAAGCGGTGACACTCACTGAAGGTGGACTGATTTTTGGATACTCAGCGACGGGTAAAATCGCCAACGCGATTGCTCCGGCTAGTGTCAGGATGATTGAAATAACCAGCGCAAATTTGGGTCTCTGAATAAAGAAACGACTTAACATAACGCAACCTTAACCATTGTTTTCTTCAGGCGTTTGAACACGTACAGCCATTCCGTTTCTGACACGTTGTAATCCCTGAGTAATCACAACATCACCTTGGTTCAATCCTTCACCAATAATCACGCCTTGCTCCACTTGCGCACCCAGTGTCACATTTCGACGTTCGGCGACCTCCCCTTCAAGCATAAGCATGACAAAGTTGCCTTCTAAATCGGTTTGCACCGCACGACGTGGCACTACGACCACTTGCTTGCTTTGCTTATCACGCAAAGTGACTTTTATGTGCTGACCAGGAAGCAGCTGATGATCTGGATTGTCAACCACTGCGCGTAATGCGATGGTGCCTGTTTGGGTATCGATTCGATTGCCAAGAAAATCTAATCGACCTAGGTGGTTGTATAACGCACCATTTTCTAACACGAGTTGCACTTCCACCGCGGACGATTGTGCCGAGCCATCACCTTTGATTCTTTCCATACCAAGTGCTAAACGTTCACGTTCACTGACGCTAAATGCAGTGTGGATGGGATCAAGGCTCACCAACGTGGTCAGGATGCCCGAGGAAGGAGAAACCAGATCACCTGTGCTGACTTTGCTGTCACTGATCCTTCCCGAAAACGGCGCGCGAATTTGAGTATAAGACAGGTTAACGTCCGCCAGTTTCAACTGGGCATTAGCTGCTTCCAATTGCGCCTGAGCACCTAGCAGGTTCGCAGTTAACGCATCAAACTCAGATTGAGAGATACTGCCTTTTGGCAAAAGGTTTTTACCGCGTTGATGATCTAACTCTGCTTTTTTCAGCGCTGCTTTTGCTTGAGCCAAAGATGCTTTGGCACTTGCAACCTGTGCTTCAAATGAGGATGGTTCAATTGTGTATAAAAGTGCCCCTTTTTCAACCAACTGGCCTTCTTCAAAATGACGCGCTTGGAGATAACCAGAAACTTGCGCCGTAATATTGGTATCTTCCACCGCTTCCACTCGGCCGATATAAGCGTTGCTCGGTTGATAATCCAGAGTTACGACACTTTGTGTGACCACTAACGGTGCTTGTAACAATCGTTGCTGCTGGGTTTTATCACCGCACCCCGAAAGTAAAGCTGACGCCACCATAACCCCGACAATTGGTTTTAATTTCATACATTTACCATGCAAATATAAAGGAATTTTCTTTAAAATACGCAAGCTTGAACTGTGAATTGTCCGAACACTATCAGATAAAAAAACGAAACTGTTTCAAAGTGTAAGGGTATGCAACGGAGAGAAAGCATCGTTAGAAACTGAGCGTAGATGTTGAGTTTGTGTAATGGTTTTTCCAGTTTGAAATATTGTCCTTCTTAGCTTAATCGTTATCAGCGGCCCAAGAACCATAGGTAAAACTAAGGATATCCACCGTCACATCTATGTTTTTAAACAAAATGCGTTATCATTCATGCAAGATCCTAATTCAGAGTGGATGAAAAATGATTTCTAAATGGGCAAAACGCTTTTACCAAATGGCTGAACTGGTTGCATCGTGGAGTAAAGATCCATCTACCCAAGTGGGCGCCGTTATCACAAAACAAAACCGAATCGTTTCTGTGGGTTTCAATGGATACCCGCACGGCGTTTCTGACAGTGTTGAGACCGATGAACGGGAGCTTAAGTATCTCAAAACACTGCACGCCGAAGAGAATGCGATTTTGTTTTCTAAGCGCGATTTAGATGGTTGTGATATCTGGGTTACTCATTTTCCATGCCCGAATTGTGCTGCGAAAATTATTCAAACCGGCATTGCTAGAGTGCATTGCCCAGAACAATCTGAAGATTTTCTTTCTCGCTGGGGTGACAAGATAGCCGTTAGCCAAGATATGTTTGATCAAGCGGGTGTTGAGGTGGACTGGTTACCGCTTCAAGACATTGATCATAAAGAGGTTCGCTAAAACGATACTCAGTATCGCAGCCCCAAACGACAAAGCCCAGCAAACGCTGGGCTTTGTTACAACTGACGGCCAGTTACGAATATTTTTTCGCCGTCAGTTCGGCTATTTTAACAATCACTTCAACAGACTTCTCCATCTGCTCAATTGAAGCAAACTCATGAATTCCGTGGAAGTTGTACCCACCCGTGAACAAATTCGGACATGGCAGCCCCATGAAAGATAAGCGCGCCCCGTCTGTACCGCCCCGTATGGGCTTGATGATCGGTTGGACATCACATTCTTCCATTGCATGCTTGGCGAGTTCAATCACATGAGGAAACGGCTCCACCTTCTCTTTCATGTTGAAATAACTATCGGTAAAGCGAACCTCGACTGAACCATGCTTGAGTTTGTGGTTCATTGCATCAACCAGCCCCTGCATGTAAGCTTTACGACGCTCGATACCTCCACGTTCAAAATCACGTAATATGTAACCCAACTCAGATCGTGAAACGCCCATTTCTGCTGATTTTAAATGATAGAAACCTTGGTAACCTTCGGTGGTTTCAGGCGTTTCATCCGCTGGCATTCGGCCATGGAACTGCGTTGCCAATGTCATGGCGTTCACCAGTTTATCTTTCGCTGTACCAGGGTGTACGCTCACGCCATTGAAGATGACATCGGCGCTGGAGGCATTAAAGTTCTCATACTCCAACTCACCTTGTGGTCCACCATCAATGGTATAGGCCCATTGCGCACCAAATCGTTCAACATCAAACAAGTTCGCACCGCGTCCTATCTCTTCATCGGGAGTAAATCCAATGCAAATGTCACCATGTAGGATGTTTGGACTTTCAATCAGTAGTTCTATCGCCGATAAAATTTCCGCAATGCCCGCTTTGTTGTCAGCACCAAGCAAAGTCGTGCCATCAGTGGTAATTAAGTTGTGACCATGTAACATATGCAATTCAGGATATTGAACTGGTGAAAGCACCTCGTCACCCACACCAAGCGCAATGTCCCCGCCATGGTAGTCTTCAATGATTTGTGGTTTGACGTTCTTACCTGACGCATCGGGCGCCGTGTCCATATGCGCGATGAAGCCGATAGCGGGCACCGGAAAATCGACATTGCTGGGCAGTTTGGCCATGAGATAACCGTGTTCATCCAACTGAACATCACTCAAGCCAAGAGCGATCATTTCTTGTCTCAAATGCTCAGCGAACTTAAGTTGACCTGGCGTACTTGGGCAGCATTTCTTTTTCGGGTTTGATTGAGTGTCAAAGGTGACATAGCGAACAAATCTTTGAACTAAATGTTTCATTGCAATTCTCTTCTTCTTAGCCAACGAGAGCGGTGCATGTAATCTTTGTGGTTGCGACACCACTCCACGATTCGCCGGGCGTAAAATGAAGGCATCAATTCAACGTGATATGCACACCCGACCAAACTATCTTACGCACTTGGTGAGATGAGAATTTGCTTTGAATCAGTTTTTGGCTGATTGATGCGGAGAATAGTGACACTTCACGACGCAAATGAGATGTTAATGTTCAGCGACTTGCGTGTTAAGTTCCACAGCTAAATTACGCCACCCTTGAATTTCTGAGCGAAAATGTTGCCACTGTTTGGGGGTCATGGTTTGGCTAATTTTGGGAATATATTGATTTGCCAGTTCGAGATTGAAAGCGACTTTTTGCCCAAGCTCTACGCTGTAGTAGCTCTCAGGTTCGAGTAAGAACCGCATCAAGTTGTCATGCAAGTAATGGCTATCATGTTTGTTAACTAGGAGTTTGCGCACTTCCGCTAACATCTTATTGCGATGCTCCCGCCAATGCGGGGTGGTAAGTTGAAGATCATTCACCCAGCCCTTAACGAGCGCTTTCTGTTGTTTCGTTAAGCGACCGATCCATCGTTCAAGGCTCTCCTCGATGCGTTCTACATAGCGCTCACGACGCTCTAGCTCTGACAGTTTGCCGTATTTATTGTCGAGCTCTTGATACTTTTTGGCCAGATTTTTTAACAGTTCCTCTTCTTGCTTAGTGGAAAGAGACAAGATGAGCGCATAGAGATCAGGGGCGACTTGGGTCGCCAATCTTGTGGTGTGCTGCTTGATAAGCTCTCGTTGAGAAACGACAAACTGCGCCGTTACCTGCCCGGAATCAATGTTCTCTAATGTGTTTAACTGGGAAATGTAAAGAGGCAGTTCTTGCTCTTGATGCCAATAGAGCAATTGCTGAAGCCGTTCATCGAGCATCGCTTCTTGGTCGCGGTCTAAGGTGACGTAATCGTCGATGTACTCTAAAACGACCCAGTCTAGGTTAGTGTATATGAATTTGTTCGAGCAGCCTGCAAGCACCAGCACTAAGGCTAAATAAACCCACTTCCCTCCCAACCATTTGGCGACACATCCAATCGTCATCTCATCTCCTTCATTAGCCTATCCGTTGCTAATACGAAAACGCGTCAGTGACGGATTACTCCGTCACTGAATTTTCTGATTTCTATGGCACACCATGTCCTTTCGATGCAACCCAGACTCGATACCATTGCTCTCGGCTTAGCTCAAACTTTAATGCGTTAACGGCACTCTGTACGCGTTCAATTTTTCCTGACCCAATAATTGGAATCGGCTTAGATGGTAATCGTCTCACCCAGGCGTAAACGACTTCGTCGATACTCTGTGCTCCAACTTCTGCACGAATGGCTTCGAGTTCATTTCGAACGCGCTGTGCCTGTTCACTGTTCCCGGAAAACAGCGCCCCACCACCCAAACAAGACCAAGCCATTGGACGCACTCTCTGCATTTGCAGTTGATCCAGCGTCCCATTATGGACCACATCAAATTGCAGCGGATTGATTTCAACCTGGTTGGTCACCAGGGGTTTTCCTAAACGAGACTGAAGCAGTTCAAACTGACGCGGTGAGAAGTTCGATACACCAAAGTGCTTCACCTTCCCCACTTTGTGAAGCTCACCAAACGCCTCAGCCACTTCATCCGCATCCATCAGCGCATCAGGACGATGGATAAGTAGCACATCCAGCTCATCAACACCTAGGCGCTCTAGTGAATTATTCACCGACTGATAGATATGTGCAGCACTGGTGTCATAATGGTTAACCTTTCTCTGTGGATTTTTCACACCACACAAATTGATATCGCATTTTGTGACGATTTGAATCTCGCTTCGGACACTTTTATCTAGCGCTAATGCTTCTCCAAACAAACGCTCGCATTCGTACTGCCCATAGATATCCGCGTGATCAACGGTTGTTATGCCCATTTCGATGTGCTGCTTTAGAAAAGTTAGGCGTTGTTGAGGGGTCATGTTCCACTCACCTAAGCGCCAATATCCTTGCACTAACTCCGAAAACTCCGGCCCCTGTGGCGCAGTTACAACTTTCGCTACCATAGCGTTCTCCTTTATTTAACTCGTTAAATCCTAGACTTGTTTTGCCATCGGCTCAACGCTTAAACTGTTGGAATTCGAACTGGAGTACGAATTGATGAGTTTTGCCCAAAGATTAGCCAACTTAATTGGTGAAGAAAGTGTCAGTGGTTTTGCACGTCGTGTTGAACTTTCAGAAGCACTCATTCGCAAATACCTTAAAGGCACCGAGCCAAGCCTCTCCAAAGCCAACCAAATTGCCATGCGAGCAAACTGCTCTCTGGAATGGTTAGCCACTGGCTGTGGTTATCTTTACCGACAAGCCGAAGTGGTCGATGACCAAGCCTATAAAATGGCGTATCAATACGTGACTGGCCGGAGACTAAACGAACAAGATTGGCCAACCCAGCAACAGATTGTCGCAGGCTATCAGTACCTTAGAGCACACAAGAAATCCGATGGCTATTTGGATCAAGAAGGCATGGCGGCATTTATACTGCGCTCTTCTTTCAAGGTAAAAGAAGAGTAATCTCTAAGGTTATCCATTCCATATCGTGGCTGAGCTCCACCAACACATCGGTTTGTTCGAGGTGGTATTGTGAAACTGGAAGCCAACGTTGCTGCTGTGGATGCAGGCGGTGTTGATTTAAGAAGAGGATCAGATTCCTATCGACAAGGTTTACTTCCTCTTGACTGGTCGCGTTCACCAGTAGTGCTTGTACGTAAAATGACTGACCTGAAGAAGAGGCTTCTGCCATTTGCATTCGATCTTTTCGTAAATTCAATTGCAACTGTGACCAGATGATGGACTTGTATGGCGCGCCCAGTTTTATCTTGGTGATGGAAGAGTGAAATTCAATCTCAGCGAAAAATGTGATTTGATAGTAACGAACACTGTCATAGCAGTAGATGATCTGGTGTTCATTTTGCTCACATCGATACCCTGCTGAATCATGGTCAGCTGCCGTTTGAGACAACGGTGATTCATTCCCTGTCAGTTGTCCTATTACGGACCAAGTTTCAGCCATCGCAATTGAACTACAGGACAATGCCGCGAGGATGCTCATTTTCAACATAAAACGAAATAACAGTGGAAGCATAAAAATGGAAACGATGCGATAAAAGACCAACAGAATAAAGTAGTATGAGTAAGAGTCAAATCAAGGGCCTAAAATAAAACCGCTCGATTGAGCGGTTTTGTTCTCGTGGTCTCATACTTTGAAATACCTTAATTGGTCGTTAAGTATTTCTGCAGTAGCAGCCATCGATTGGCTATCTTGCGCTAACGAGAGTGAAGACTGCATAACTTCGTTTGCGGCAAGGTGAATGGCGGTAACATTTTCTGTCATTTCGTTAGCCACTAGCCCTTGCTGTTCCGATGCGGCGGCGATTTGAGCGACCATGTCGTTCGACTTCACCAACTCCGTCACCATCAACGAAAGCTGTTTTTGTGTCTCCAGTGTAATGGCAACACTCTGTTCAACCTGACTGTTGCTACGTTCCATTGCTTTGACTGTTCGCTCTGTTCTTTCTGTCAAACGATCGATGGTTTGTTGTACTTCGGTTGTTGACTGTTGTGTGCGCGAGGCAAGGTTTCTCACTTCATCCGCGACCACGGCAAAACCTCTACCTTGCTCTCCCGCCCTCGCCGCTTCTATTGCCGCGTTCAAGGCAAGCAGATTGGTTTGCTCAGAAACTTCTCGAATCACGCTCACGACGGCACTAATTTCTTGTACACCCAATTTTAACTCTGTCACTAGTTGATCCGCTGAAGAGATTTCGTGCGACACTTTTGAAATCGTCTCACTGGTCTTACTCATCGACTGGCCACTTTGCTCTGCATGTGCGGTAACCAAACCCGTGGTGTGCGCAGTATTTTCTGCATTGTTTGCCACATCTGCGATGGTGGTACTCATTTCGGTCATGGCTGTCGATAGTTGCTCCAGTTGCGAATGCTGGCTGCCCACGCTGGTAGCGGCTTCTTCACTCGCTTGGGCAATATTTTGCGCCATAAGTGCCGCTTGTTCCGATGCGTCATGGGCGGTTAACAGAGTCAGCTGCAATTTTTCCAACATACGATCGATTTCTCGACTCATGACACCAAGCTCATCTTTTCTGTTGAAGTTTAAGCGCACGCGCAAATCGCCATCGGCTATTTGGTTGGTGTTCTCTATCAATCGATTCAGTGGCAAAACGATATTGCTTGAAATAACGTATCCCATCGCCAATAAAAGGGCCGCCATTACCAAAGCGATCATCGTTTCTTTCAACATTTGCGCGTAAAACGCCTCTTGGATATCGGCCACTAAGATACCTGAGCCTACAATCCAGTTCCATTCTGGCACCGAAGCGACATAAGAGATCTTGTCTTTAAGCTCCCCTTGTGGGCTCTTCCAACGATAGTCTAAGAATCCTTGTCCCGATTTAGCCGTTACATCAGCCATTTCACGCCAATGAAATTTCCCGGAACCATCTTTAAAGTCTTTAGCGCTTTTCCCATTTAGTTCCGGCTTTAACGGATGGGTAATCACCACAACCTGAGGGTTTGTGATCCAAAAATAGTTGTCGCCATCATAACGAAGTTGATTGATGGCATTGATGGCTCTCGATTGAGCCTCTGATTGCCCCAATTGAGTGGATTGAGAGCGGTAGTAGTTGATTAGATTGACGGCCGTTTCTACTTGAGCACTCAACTTGCTTTCGCGTTCAGCAAGAGAGGATTTCCGTTGTTCGTTCAAATTGTAAAGGCAGGTAATTGCAATTAAAAAGACCGCAACCATAACAAGCGAGAGAAGTTTGTACTTAACTGACAAATCACTTAATTTCATCTAAAAGATCCATTCTATTTGCGAAATCAACATCGAGTATTCTTATAAAATGCGATTCTTACTCACTTAATTGAATAAGCAAAGGATGCACATCACGATTTTAACCATATGTTATCTATGGGTTTCAATAATTAACAATTTACCGCTATTTATGAGGATTTCGTATTAAAAAAGAGGGTTTTATACACGCTGTAAGCAATGGGAATAATGATTAAGGGTTATTAATATAAAAACATAACACTAGTACAACATATGGAAAATATTCTCGCTAACTCAAAGCCCACGGCTTTGCCGTCAGTCTTAACTCTTTTCGCCAAATAGGCCAATACACCGTTAACACCCTCCTTACCTTACCGTTACCAATCGCTAGAATAGTGTGAGTCATGGCTGAGAATTAACATGTCAATTTTGTCGCAAAATGAACTGTGAACAAGGTTAGCTCTTTTTTTTCTGCAACGAGAGAAAATAGCGTCAACATTACTTTGTTAAGGATAATTATATGTTGTATTTGGAGTTTCTGTTCCTCTTACTGATGCTTTATATCGGCTCTCGGTATGGTGGTATCGGTTTAGGGGTAGTATCTGGTATTGGTTTGGTTGTCGAAGTTTTTATCTTCAAAATGCCCCCTACCTCCCCACCCGTGACTGTCATGCTGATCATTTTGGCGGTTGTTACTTGTGCATCAATACTGGAAGCCGCTGGTGGTCTTAAGTACATGTTGCAGGTAGCTGAAAGATTGCTGCGTAAAAATCCAAAGCGTGTCACTTTGATTGCGCCTTTTGTTACCTATACCATGACGTTTATGCTGGGTACTGGCCATGCGGTTTATTCCATCATGCCAATCATCGGTGATGTCGCCCTGAAAAATGGCATTCGTCCTGAGCGTCCTATGGCGGCCGCGTCGGTAGCCTCCCAGATCGCCATTACCGCTTCACCGATCTCTGCCGCTGTTGTTTACTACCTAGCCCAGCTTTCTGATATTAACCACAACATCACGTTGCTTTCCGTATTACTTGTGACTGTGCCTGCGACCTTATTTGGTACCTTGCTCATGTCACTCTACAGCATGAAGCGTGGCAAAGAGTTGGATGATGATCCTGAGTATCAAGAGCGATTGAAAGATCCCGTTTGGCGCGAAAAGATCCTCAACACCACCGCGACGTCACTCGATGAACATCTACCACCTGCTGCTCGCAACTCGGTCCTGTTGTTCATTTTGTCTATCATCACGATCGTTGTTATCGCTATGGTGCCAGAGGTGCGTATCATCGCTGAGGGTAGCAAACCAATTAGTATGGCTGTTGTTATTCAAATGATGATGCTCTGCTTTGGCGGTATTATTCTCCTTTCAACAAAAACCGACCCGCGCAGTGTACCCAACGGTGTGGTCTTTAAATCAGGAATGGTGGCAGCCATCGCCATCTTCGGTATCGCTTGGATGTCAGATACCTACTTTCAATACGCCATGCCACAGTTTAAGTCTGGTATCGTTGAAATGGTGAACAACTACCCGTGGACATTTGCTCTTGCCTTGTTCATTGTATCCGTCGTTGTTAACTCGCAAGCAGCTGTGGCGCGTATGATGCTGCCAGTTGGTTTGGGCTTGGGCTTGGAGCCAGCTCTTTTGATTGGTTTGATGCCAGCGCTCTACGGCTACTTTTTCATTCCTAACTACCCATCTGATATCGCCACCGTTAACTTCGATAACACTGGTACGACAAAAATCGGTAAGTGGTATTTCAATCACTCATTTATGTCGGTGGGTCTGATTGGTGTCATTTCCGCCTGCTGTTTGGGCTACCTATTGGGACAAATGATCATCGGTTAACCCACTTTTTAGGGCAAAACAAAGAACCCATAACGACAAAGAGCGAATATCACTTCAGACCTGATATTCGCTCTTTTTTTGTATGTACAAATTGACCTAGGAGTTGTCTTGTCGCTCTTTCTGGTAATGGGGGCGACTTGCCGTTCCGCCCTTCTGCTCTTCGTCTAACGCTTCTACTTTATGAGAGGCTTTCATTTTATGAGACAAAAAATTAAGCCAACTTGTCGTTTGCTGCGTTGACTTGATTGCATCGGCTTTCTTCGCCTGAAGATAGGCTTCTTCAAGTCTATCTAGACGATAGAGCGCGTTGATTTTCAGCATCTGCCCGTCAAACTGTCGTTGTGGGTTTTGCATTGTATCGAGGGAAGCAATGACTTGCTGGTAACGTTTGAGCTCATTTTGCAATATAGCCACTTCCCATAAATATTTGGGCTCTTGCATAGCCGCCTTCTGCCAATAACTCAGCGCGCTTTCCCACTCTTTGGCGGTTTGCCAATATTGGGCTTGAAGTTTGAGTAGCTGAAGATCGTGCTGAGCATCATCCAACCTGGCTAACGTTTGAGCTGCCTTTAGGTAGATCCCCTCTCCAGCATAAAGATAAGCAAGTGCTTTGATTTCACTTTCATTGAGCGATATGCCCTGAAGCTCTGCCAAAGCGAGCATATCCAAGGCCGATTTCTCTTGCTTTAAATTCAGATATGCATTGTACGCTTGCAGCCACCAATTCTTATTGTTGGGTTGCAGCGAGATCAACTGTTTCGCAATGGGCACTACAGACTTCCACTGCTCCAGTTGCACATTGGCTGCCAACGCCAGTGATAGTATTGTGCTGTCGGGTTTGCTCTGTACACGCTGAAAACCTTGAGTCGCCTTAAGCGTGGCTTGCCAGTTCTCAACGCTGTATTGGGCTTGGGCAAGATAACGCCAGATCTCCGCCTCATTTTCATTCTGGGGCACTGCATTTAAGAGCGTTTGAAGCAGCGGTATCGCCTTTTTGAACTCACCTTGAGTTAAGTAAAGCTGCGCCAACATACGGCGAGTAAACCAAGCTTCATTGGAGGGAAATGCGTTTACCTTCAGCGCTTTTTCCAACGATAGAATCGATGCATCAAACCGTTCCTCCTGCCAATAGTAGAGACCCAACATCTTATTGAGCGCAGCAATATCATCCGCACGGGAGATCTCTGTACTTTCCAACCTCTTAATCGCCTCAACCACTTTCTTATCATCAGCCAACTGTTGCGCTTGTTGCATTGCACGCGCTGCATAATCACTGACGTTAAGCGCAGCTTGCCCAGCCAAGATGGGCTGAGACAGGAGCATGCTGATCACCAATGTTAGAATCCGTTTATTCATCACTGTGCCATCTTAAACTCAATTTTGGTGGTGTACCCGGTGATCACGTGCGCTTGTCCATCCACAATCTGTGGCTGGTAACGCCAGCGCTTAATCGCATCCATCGCACTGCGTTCGAAGAAACGTGCTGGCTCTGCTTCGAGCACCTCAATGTTTTTCGTCCGTCCTTGTTCATCAATGTCAAACTTAACGATGACATAACCTTCGATGCGTCGCTTTTTCGCCTTCGCCGGATAAACTGCCTCTACACGGCTAAGCGGCATTAGTTGTTTGTTCGAGTTGCTCACCGTCTGCGTTGGCGTTGTCACTACCGCTGGCACCGACACCACAACGCCATTGACACTGAAATTCATGTCAATGCTAGGGGTTTCCAATTGGGTTGAACTCACCTGCATTGGCGTGTGCGATAATTTGGGCGTTTCTGGTTGTGGCGGCTGTGGAACATCGGGTGGCGGCGGCACGCTGCGTTGTCGCCTAGCGACCTCGTTTTCTTGCTCGATCATAAACATGTTGAAGCTTAATGAGGTGCTGTTTGACACCGCTCGCTGCTTGCCACTGTTCACCATCCAGGCCATCGATGAAAACAGCGCAATCACCATTGCAATCGCTAAGGGAAAGACCACCAGCAGTCGCAGCATTAGGGTTTCTCCGCTGCCAGTGCGATGTTCTTCACCCCAGCCGCTTTGGCCGCGTCCATCACTTTAACGACGACACCGTTATATGCGTACTCGTCTGCTTGAATCACCAAAGAAGCCTCTGGTTGTTCAAGCAAAAGTCTCTCAATACTCGCCTGTACACGCTCTACATCCACAACGCGCTTATCAATGTAAATGTCATTGGCGGCGGTGATGGCGATAAAAATGCCCGCATCTTTTTGCGCAGCAACATTTGACGCTTGCGGTCGATTGACTTCAACGCCCGACTCTCGAACAAAAGAACTGGTGACGATAAAGAAAATCAACATGATAAAGACGATATCAAGCATCGACGTGAGATCGATTTGCGCCTCGTCACTCTTGCTTTGGCGTTTTCCTAATCTCATTGTTGACTCCTTAATGACTGCTCCAACTTCAGTTCACGGTTTTGGCAAAGCTTCAGTAATCGCGCATGGACAAACATACCCACTAAGGCGGCCACCATTCCTGCCATGGTGGGTAGTGTCGCTAACGAAATACCCGATGCCATCAGTTTTGGGTTGCTGCTTCCTTGGGTGGCCATGACATCAAAAACCGAGATCATTCCGGTCACCGTGCCAAGTAAACCCAACATAGGGCAAATGGCGACGAGAACTTTAATAAAACTCAGGTTACGGAACAGTTGTTGATGAGCGTGATCTATCCAGGCATTACGCTGTGATAATGCAAACCATGAACGTTGGTCCTGACGGCGGCTCCACATGGCTTTTGTCTCTAACATTTGTGTGGGGAACACCCGGTAAACAAAAAATATCTTCTCTAAGGTCAACGCCCAAAAGATCAACAAGACACCTGCTAACCACCACAACACCTCTCCACCTTGTTGCATGAAAGCATACAAAGCGTTCCACCAAGCGCTGCTTGTCAGCAGCTCAGGTAAAAGATCTGAATGGACACTCAACATGGTTACGCCGCATTCCCTACTTTTTCTACGGTTAAGGACTCAGTTTGCGTTTTCCGTTCCGCTTGTTGCGCGACGAGGCCAATGCCCTGCTTTTCGAGCGTATTGCGAATCTCTTCAGCCAAGCTGCTTAATACATTATGCGCAAGCAGCAGAGGCATTGCGGCAACTAAGCCCAAGACTGTGGTGACCAGTGCCATCGAAATACCGTTCGCCATTACTTTCGGATCGCCGTTACCAAATTGAGTGATAACTTGGAATGTTTCGATCATGCCAATAACCGTCCCCAATAACCCAAGCATAGGTGCTAAAGCAGCCAATAGCTTGAGCATCGATAATCCTTTCTCTAAACCAGTTTGCTCATCCACGATCGCTTCTAGCAGGCGCAACTCTAGTGCCTCTACACTGCGTGGTTTCTCTTTACTGTACACCGATAGAATACGACCAAGTGGGTTGTCACCTAGTTGTGCTGGCGCTTTCAACTGCACATTGATCTTGCGCTTTGTCACCAACAGCATCGCGCCACGATATAACGCGATAATCAAGCCGATCAACAACAGTCCTGCAATCACTTTACCCACCGCACCACCGGCGGCAAAGCGCTCGCCTAGGGTCGGAGCGTTAGCAAACTGTTCTAGCAACACCCCTCGAGTTGGGTCAAGCAGAACCACATTGGCCGTATTGCTGCTCATCTCGGTCAACTGCTTCATCGTCGGAGTTTGGCTGGGTAACGCGGTATAGGGTGTCGCGAATTGCTTATCACTATGCCATTGCACATACCCTTGGTGAGTAAGAAGAGCAAAATTACCAATACGAAGTGCGGGGGTTGATTGCGCTTCACCTTGTTGATCGATCACATCGACATCCAACGTAGTAACTTGGCCACTCGCCAACACCTGTTGTTGCATCACCAACCAAAGATTTTTTAACTGATGAATATCCGGCAACGTTTGCGCCGCGACAATCCTATCAATCGATTCAATTTTTTTTTGCTCACCTATGGCAGTGATCGATTCATTCAAATCCGCTTTCAGCTCTTTTGCATGTTGCCGTACTACGCCAAACAGCTCACCAAGTGACCCAGATTCGACGCGAAGCTCTTCCTCTAGGTGTGACAATGTCACCTCATTGTCACTAAATAAGCTGGACAACTGCGCATTTTGTTCTTCAAGCAGCCGCTTTTGTTCTGAAAGTTTTTGCTTAAGTGCTGAAAGCTCCCTCTCTGCCTCAGTAAACTCTCTCTCTCGAACTTGGTTCTGTTTCTGCTGGATCTGGTTCTCTTTGTTCGCCTGTTGCGCGAGGTCAGTGTTTGCGAAGGCAAAGGATTGGCTAGTAAGTAGCAATACAAATGAAAGTAATGTGTTCATTTTCATCTATTTGCCCTCCACTCTAGCAACAGAAAGCGGCAGCAAAATGAGTGAAGGCGCCACCTTTTGGCTCGCAACATCAAAAGCTTGATTGATCTCGGATGCGGGAACATTGGAGAGTTCTTGCCACGCTTGAGCAGATGACTGCCAATACCAAAATTTATCGCCACTTAGGTTACGAGCAATCAACGAGATACGTCCTAAGTGAAGTTGTTCAACTTCGATTTGCTTGCCATTACTCAGTAAAATCGGCGCTTGATAGGCAGACAGCTTGCTGCCGTAATCCATTTCAATTTGGTAAGCCTCAAGGATACGGCGAAATTTTTCTGCATCCGCAACATCTGCACGCACCATTAAGTTTTCTAATTTGCTCACTCGATCCTGGCGTTGCAGGGTTTTGATGGGCAGGTCCTGTTCGACTTGCGAACGGAGTGCGTCGAGCATATCGTACATTAATGGCACAATGCCCTGACGGGTCACTTGAATCTCTTTGATCTGTTCTGCGAAACTAGACTTCTCTCGCTCTTGATTCGCAATCATCGCGTCTAGGTGGCGCTGATAAAGCTCAAGATTACGAACCTCTTCTTGCAACAGTTCAATCTCTGCCTGTAACAGTCGGCTTTGTTCCGCACTGGCACTAATGACGGTTTGACTTTTCGCTGCAGCGGCGTGAGTACGGCTTTGAATTTTTTGAGCTTGTTCAAGGTCACTGCCAACGGCGACGTTACTTGTCGCCAATAAAAACAATGCCGCGCCCACTTTACATCCTGTCATAGACTTCTATCTACCTAAACTGACCATCAAACCAGATGATATTAATTCGTATTATCAAAGTAAAAGGCATTGTATAGGAAATTTTGATCAATACCAAATCGAATGAGTATCCAAATTACATTCCGTACAATGCTTTATTAATCAATGAAGTAGTAACGAGTGGTCGATTTCAATGTAGTGGTCTGCCGCTGCTTGCAAATTTTGCGCGGTCAGGCCGGGCACACCATAAACAATGACGGTTTTACCGAATCTTTGCTGAATGCGTTGCACCAGTATTTCGAAATCACCATCACCTGAGAGCAAAATGACTTCATCGACTTCGGCTGCTTTTTCGATTGCATCCAACGCGATCCCGACATCCCAATCACCTTTTGCGCTGCCATCACCACGCTGGATAAAAGGTTTGAGTTTCACGTCAAAGCCAATGCCGCGCAAAATATGGTGAAACTGTCTTTGCCCTGCATCTTTACTGGCAATGGCATAAGCATTCGCACAGATGACCTCTTTACCCTCGGTGGCTAGTTGCCAAAATCGGTTGTAATTAAACTTTTGGCGGTACTTTTCTTTGCAGGTGTAATAGACATTTTGAACATCAACGAAAATCGCAACACGACGAGACATAACTTGCTTTCTACCAATTAAAAAATTTGCACTAACCCTATTCGATAGAGGGTAAAAAAGCGAGGTAAAATGTCAAATAGTTGCGTCTAACAGAAACGAATTTTTATAAAGAAATGTTGACGTAACGAGGTGAGAAAACAAAAAAATAGAAGATGACATTAGAGAGGAATGGAGGCGCGTCCCGGAGTCGAACCGAGGTCCACGGATTTGCAATCCGCTGCATAGCCCCTCTGCCAACGCGCCTTTTAGATAACCATTACTGGTTTGAGTTAGGATGGTGCCCCGGGCCGGACTTGAACCGGCACGACTCGAAAGTCGAGGGATTTTAAATCCCTTGTGTCTACCAATTTCACCACCAGGGCAACGCATACTGCGATGGTAGCACCATCTGTTCCAACGGCCTTCGCCGTGAGAACGAGGCGTACTTTAGCGGATTTTTTATTTGGGTCAACAACAAAAACAAACTTTTTGAATCAAATGGTTAGTTTGCCATCGCCTCAGTACGGTTCGCGTGCAGTATGGGGAATTTTTCAACATTCTTCCGCTCTTCACTCTTATTGAATGTCTAGATAAGTCATGATGGCTCGATGATCCGAACCGGTCACTTCATCGATAGACTCCCTTTTGCAGATAGTAAAATCACTGTTGAGCCATAAGTGATCGATGGATATTTGCAGCCATGACGGCAGTGTCAATGTCGGTAAGTTTGGCCAACTTGCAATAGGGGCAGTTTGCATTCCAGCAAAAAGCGTGTCAAAGCGCTCACTGTTCGCAGAAAGATTCATGTCGCCCATGATTAAAATATCTTTCGTCGGGCTTTGTGTCGCTTGGTGTTCTAAAGCCTGAATAAGCGTGTTGCGTTTCAACCACATCTCTTTGTTGCGAGGTGAAGGTGGGTGGGCGGTAAGCAAGAATACAGGGTGTTCTTCATCAACTTGCCAAATGCCTCGGATGAGATTTTGATAGCCTTCGATATAAAAAACATCCATGCCATATAAAGGCTGTCGAGAAAAAATAAGCTGATGCGACGGTAGACCTACTTTCGGCTGGCCACCGAAACGATAGCGGTATACGTCATCTAGCACTTTCAACTGCTCTAAGTGTGGGGCCGTGACTTCTTGTAGCAAAACGAGATCAGGTTGCACCCTTGATAGGTAGTCGATCAATTGATCGACATGTTGATTAGAGAACAACATATTGTACTGAAATAGGCGGATGCTATTTCGGCACTCCCCTTTCGAAACCATCCCTTTCGGTACACCAATGACCGTGAAATAAATAATGAGCCCAATGGATGCCAACATTGGTGTCCACGCACGCATCCCAAAACTGATGAATGCGACAATCGCGATAGGCACAATAAACAGTGCGGGATAAGCCGATATATTTTCGGCCCACCATAAATGGGTTTGCGCTTTTACCCCCCAGTAGAAAAGGGTGCAAAGAATGATGATGAACCACAAGCCATAACTTTTAAGCATTGCTGAGTCATACCTGTTGTGCCGCTACCTTAGTTAGTCTAGCAAGGTTTATTAGAGAGGCTGCTCCATTTTTCTTAAATTTCAAACTTTTCTGACACTCTCCGTACACAGGCCAACATTAGACTTGGCTATAATTTCTCCCTAATCCAATACAAGGTATCCCCTCCAATGAAATCAAAATTAGCGATGGCAGCAGCGACGCTATTTTTACTGGCAGGATGTCAGCAAGAGCCTCAAGAACAACCCTCAAGTTATCGTGCTAGCAAAGCGATCTGTAGCTCGCAAGAAAGTATGCCTGGAGGTTGGCACAAAATTGAAGTCGATCATCAAGTGATGCGGGCAGTCGATACTGTGTTAGAGCAAATGAACACCAACTCGCCCTTGAAAGGTATTACATCGGTTCATACTCAAGTAGTCAGCGGTGTCAACTACGCGATTGAGTTTCAGCTAGAAAATGGAAGCCAATGGAATACGATTGTTTACCGTAACCTGAAAGGCGAATATCAAATTACACAAGTGGCGAAACTAGGTTTATTCTGTCAGCAGTAAAGAAAGAAACCCGCGTTTTACTTTGTCACTTAAAAATCCCCTTATCCAGTCAGATAAGGGGATTTTTAGGTATTGAGGACGACCAGTTTAAGCATCACGTTGCCTCTCAAAGGCCTGCACCAGCTATCCGTTGCCACACCGTCTTGAGTGATAATACTGGACGTTATCTAATGACAGTAGGTGGGGTGCTCACGCCCGCACTGTTAAGTCTCACTCCAATTCAGCTGATTTTTCCCTGCAAGCTTACTTTTGTAGAGTGCTTCGTCGGCAAAGCCAAACAGCTGTTTTATGGTGAACTCGTCATCAGGTACACAGGTCACGGCACCGGCACTTAAGGTTATACCGACAGCTTGCTCTACGCTTTCTAAACAGGCTAAGACAAACTTCTCTGCGACATTTCGCTCAGTGTTGGGCATGACGACCGTAAACTCTTCGCCACCAAACCGGCTGACTAAAAAACCCTGTTGAGAAAAGCTCTGAATGAGAATCGATGCTGTTTTAATCAACAATTCATCGCCAGCACTGTGACCATATTGATCATTAAACTGTTTAAAGTCGTCGATATCAAAAATTGCCAATGATAGCGGTTGGCGGAGCTCTTGCGCTCGAATCCACTCTTTCTTCAACACAGTGTCATAACGGCGGCGATTGGCCAACTTTGTTAAAAAGTCACTGCTAGCCATCAACTCAAGTTGTTCACGTTGTTTAATCAGTTCCAAGTGAACAGCAACTCTTGCCTTTACGATACCTGCGTAAAAAGGTTTAAAGATGTAATCCGTCGCACCAAGCAGCAAACCTTTTTCTTCATGATCATAATCGGTCATACCTGAAACAAATATAACTGGAATCGTTTCTGTTATTGGTTCACTTTTCAAACGTTTTAAGGTTTCAAAACCATCCATTTCATTCATATTGATATCGAGTAGTATCAAATCTGGCTGATAACGAATGGCTTTTTTTATTCCTTGTAGACCCGACTTCGCAACATGAACTTGTGCTGTACCACGTAAAATATCACTCAACACTTGTAAGTTGATTATTTCGTCATCAATAACGAGTATTTTCGGAAGGTGATTCATGATATTTCCTTGTCCATAAAAAGAGCCTTGACCACCAAGTAAGCCTCTTCAAACTCAACGTCTTCTAGTAACGCTTCCGTTTTGTCCAGTTGTTGCTGATGGAACTGAGTACACCATGGCTGTTGTCGGATACGACTGACCGTTTGCGCAGCTGAAAAATTCGATTGTGACAGCTGTTCGAGTAGTACATTGATGAGAAGATCACTTTCTTCATTCGTGGTGTTGGAGCCAGCAGGGGTCGTATCGAACGCCGTGGCGATAACTTTCAACACATCCGATAACGACTCGCATATTTGACGTCTAAGTTCATGCGAACTTTTGCCCGAATCAACCTTTCGGCACAAGGCCAACAGACTGTCAGCACCAATGTACGCTGCTGTCGATTTTAAACTATGACACTCAGAGAAAAACTCGACGTCTGAGATTTCAAAAGGTTTAGAGAGCAAAACACAGTCACTGTAACGGCGGTAAAATGTCTCCAACACATCGATAAGCAGATGATCCCGACTCTCAAGACGTTGCAGTGCCAACGGAATATTGAGCAATTCACTATTTAACAGCGGCGTCAGTCTCTCACTCCGTGTCGATTCTACTGGTATGGATATTGGACTTAACGTTACCGGACGATCCTCCTTCCCAGACAAAAATTTACCTATCGTCTCCAGTAGCTTAGCTTCAACAATCGGCTTACCAATATGAGCAGACATGCCGACACGTTTGCAAGTGTCATAGACCTCCTCACCTGAGAAAGCCGTCAAAGCAATGATGGGTAGTTCACTGATAGTATATTGTTGTCGAACCAGCGAGGTTGTTTCCCATCCATCCATATGGGGCATGTTAATGTCCATAAGTACAAGATCAAAACGCTGTTCCTTAAGTATTTCGATCGCTTGCACGCCACTCATGGCTGTTGTAATGCTCACACCAGTATGTTCTAGATATCCTCGAGCGACCTGTTGGTTGACCTCATTGTCATCCACAACCAATAACGAATAGCCTGACCAATTTGGCCGACCTACTCCATTTACAAGCACGTGGTTTACAGGTTTATCTATTAAGTGGCTTGGGCTAGCACTACCGCTAAACGCTTGAAGTAACACAGTTCTAAACAGAGGTTTTTCGAGTGTCATAAGCGTTTCGGTGTCGGTCAGCTGGCGCTGTTCATTCCCAAATTTTTTGATCAAGATGAGATCAGACTCTGAATAGAAACGCCTCACCGCACTTAACATCGAGTCAAGCTCTTCTCCCTCGAAGGAGTCAACGTCAATCAAGACTTTGTGGTAAAGCTGAGAGACCTGCACCGACTGTAACGCCTTAGCGAGCCCAATAGTGAGCATGCCACACAGCTCAACTTCATAACCGATATCAGTTAACATCTCGGACAAGGCAAAACTACTCGCCACACTTTGATCAAGCAACAGAATTTTACGTTGAGCGGTAAACTCAGCAAAGTCACTAACTCGCTGACGTCTCGCTGAAGGATCAGGCGCTGGCAATACAACAGAAAAGCAAGATCCCTGACCGAGTACGCTTTCAACAGTGATATCGCCCCCCATGAGTTGGCTGAGCTGTTTTGAAATCACCAAGCCTAAACCTGTACCGCCATAGTGGCGTGATGTACTCGCTTCTAACTGGTTAAAGGATTGAAACAACTTATCGATATGGCTGCCACTGATTCCCTTGCCTGTATCTTTAACACTCCAATGCAAACAAGCCTGGTGCTCATCATAGTCAACCGCTAACGTAATGGCGCCTTTGTCGGTAAACTTTATGGCGTTGCTGAGCAAGTTAATCGTAATTTGTTTTATCCTAAGGGGGTCTCCAATCAGGACATCAGGTAAATTAGCGCTAATCGAGACTGCAATATCGAGTTTCTTTTCGTAAGCTCTTAATGCGAGCATATTGACCGCTTGCTGCATCACCTGCTCTGGTGAAAACTCAACGCTCTCTACTTCAAATTTTCCAGCCTCAAGCTTCGATAAATCAAGTGTATCGTTCACCACTCCAGTAAGCTGCTGCCCTGCTTGAAGGATCTTATCCAAGTAACTCTGTTGATCTGGTGTCAGCTCGGTTTTGTTTAACATAGAGGCGAGTCCGACAATGGCATTCACGGGTGTACGAATTTCGTGACTCATTCTCGACAAGAAAGCAGATTTGGCTTTGTAAACGCCTTCAACTTCTTTGGTCGCTTTTTCCAGCTCCCGTGTGCGCGCCTTAACTTTTTCATCCAAATCAATGTTTATGCTCTCCAGCGCTTCCGTATACTCTTTGAGCTTTACGTTGGCTTCGACAGCAATTTTTTCTGCTTCTTTTATTTTTGAAATATCACGGCTCACACCACACACAAACTGGGCATTCCCCTCTTCGTCAAAAATGGGGACAAGAAGAGTGTCAACGAAAATGGGACTGTCGTTTAGTGTGGCGTATTGCTCATAAGCAATGGGCTGACCATGAGCGATGGCGTTTCTGTACGTTTCATACAAACCTTCTACGATTTCATCACTCCAGGTTTCGCGGATATTAAGCTTGTGTGTAACGGCATTGTCATCCAGCCCCATCACCCTTTTAGAGGCTGGATTATTGTCGTACAAAGAAAACTCACCATCGGGCTCAACCACCATAATGAACATAAAATCCACTGAGTGATGCCACAACTTTGAGAAGCACTCGAGCACCACTTTTTCGTGTTGCTCGAGATCACCGATGGGAAAAGAAACTGAACTCATATGACTTCCTATTTCATACGACTACAAAATATTGCTTGCGCATTCGATTGCATGTAACTGTCGGCTTCTGATTGTGCCAACGCTCGCCAATATGTCAACACGAGAGTATCCTTGCTTCGATCTAAATAGCCACTGACAGAGATAGGCGTACCACATAGACAACCGCTTAGCGTGATACTCTGTCGTGGATGACGAGGCGCGCTCGCATCGTAAACATCGACAAATCCTTTCATTCGACAAGTCTCGTCACCTTGCTTAAACAACGCAAAGCTCAGCCCTGTTTGGCTATCCTGAAGCGCAATCGAAATCGATAGATCAGACAACTCGGAATGCCAAAGCCCATTAATTTCATTCTCTTGGATTGAGTAGTCGCCATTAAACACATCTTCCAAGTGTTTATGTTGTTCAAGAGGAACATATCCAGAGATTTTTTCAAAACCCAATCTGTCGATAAAATCCCCTCTTTCTGACCCCTCGTAAGAACACGTCGCTACCAAAGAGTTAATCACCGACATTTGTTTACTGTCATTCGCGGTCAACTGACCACAATAGGTTGATACCCAATGCCAGCTCTCATTTCCGACTGTTTGATCGTACGGAAGCCAAGTAATTGAAAGGACTAAAGGCGAGCCTTTCCCTTCGTGCTTTTCTAGAGCCGTTGAGCCATAGACCAAATAGCGGCCGGAAGCCCCCGTCGTCGATGAGTAGGAGCCAAATAACTCACCTTCGTCGTTGCAGGTCAAGTCCATTTGCGAGCCGTAACTATTTACCCATCGGCCGGTAAAGTCAGATTGATTCTCGTAGCGAGGAGAAAAAATACCAGCGGGTTTATCTTGTTTAACATTGATGATTCTAGGGCCACCTATTTTGTTGAATATCCACATTCCAACAGGATAAAGACTGCCATTTTCTAGAACTTGATACTGATACACAGTATAGAGACTATCCATCAGTACCGAACCGACCAACGTTAAGCAGTCTAGTCCATCCATCGGTTCAAATTGAACAACGTGCTCCCCCTTAGAACTTCCTTCCTCTATGAGCACGTCATATAAGCTGCTGGGGACGACTAAGTCGCCGCCTTTTGTCACCTTGTTGTCTGGGATCGTTAAAGTCAAGTCGCCCTTTAAGCTTTTGGCCAATGCTTGGGCGTGCTTCATGTACGCAGGATCGCCTTTGAACTGCGAAGAACCGCTGTCCAAACAAAACCATTGTGTTTTTTCAGACGTAGCACGGCAAATCACCTCACCTGCTAATGACATTTCCTTCAGTGGGGTAGTCCAAATGTAATAAAGTGATTCGATGTTGTATCTGTCCCAAGGCAAAAACAGATATTCCAGTGAATCACCATAGGCCGGGTCCAAAGCACCAAAAGTAACTTGCCCCTTTTTGGTTTCACTGTTTGTTGTAAAGGCAACGTAAGGGTGCTCTTTCGATACCACATTCTGCGCTATCAACGTTTCCATAAAGTGGAAAGTCGCTTCGCGCGACTGACAATGCATGCCCCTGTAATTAACCTTTTCTAGCTCCAGAGACAAAGGCTGATACGTTAAGGTTGGTAGACCAATGCCACCATCCCAGTCGAGTTCTAGAAACTGCACACCTTCGTATTGAGTTGATAAATAAAGGTCGGTATTCACACAAGTTGTTGCTGAAAGGGTCAAATTATCATTTCCCGACACCACTTGCATTTCACCCCAAGGACCAAAACCTACGATCTTTCTATCTTCTGAAATCGCCGTGTATGTAGACGATTTGTATGGGTTAAATCGCTGGTTGCCATAGTGATGGCAGTATGATTCGGGACAATAGGTAGATGTGACCCAATTAAAGTTACTTCCGGTGTCAAAAGAGAACTTAAGCAGTTGATTTGGTTCACCTACACCAAGAATGGCATACCAGGGAGACGCACCATTGTTCTGAAAAGGGCCTTTCTGTAGACCCAATGTAATGCCACTTGCCGATCCTAAATCAATCTTCTCTACTTCTGTCGCCATTCACCACATTCCTTTGTTAGCGATTTGTTATCATGAATCCATCATTAATTCGCACCAATTATAAAGAACAGACCACTCATATGCACAAGGCGTTCGGTTATAAATTGACAAAGATAACAATATATTCATCATTTTTTTGCAGAGAGACTCATTTTTCATGCTGCGCCTTCGATGATAGTGCTTGCCGATAATCAAAACGCAATATCAAAAAGTCGCGATTAGCAGCCGAGATTGACTAGAACGCTCCCCCGCGAAGATGAACTGTCGAGCCCACTCGCGACGGTATCACGTCAATCCGCTGTTGCATTTGTTCTTTCAACTCTGACACATGGGAAATCACCCCGATCATCCGGCCTGTTTGCTGCAGCTCCACCAAGGTTTGAATCGCGAGATCAAGCGATTCAGGATCCAAGCTGCCAAAGCCTTCATCAATAAACAAAGTCTCTAAACGAATACCACCACTGTATGACTGGACAACATCCGATAAGCCAAGAGCGAGGGAAAGTGCCGCCATGAAAGATTCGCCACCGGAGAGTGTGGCGACATCACGCGATTTTCCGGTGTAGCTGTCTTCCACAATCAGATCGAGCCCACGACCCGCCGTGCCCTTAAAGCCTTCGGTTTTTCGCGTTAACTGGTAGCGACCTTTGCTCATTAATGCCAAACGATGCGAAGCCTGAATCAGTACATCATCCAGCAACACCCCTAACACAAAACGGTGCAAGCTAATGCGACTGCCTGTTTTGCCGCTCGCCACATCGTAGAGCGTGCCAAAAACCTTGTATTCTTCTTCGAGGCGATGATTATGCGTGTGCAGTTCAGCAATCTTCGCTTGCACGGTCTCAAGCTTTGCCACCAGTGAACGCACCGCATCCAACTCATTTTTGTTCTGTTGATACTGCTGTTCCGTCGTTGTCACCAACAGCTCTAATTGTTCAAGCTCGGGCACTTGCTGATCTTTCAAACGCTCTTTAAGGTCGTGATAACTCTGCTCTAAACGTGTCGCCTGCTGTTGATGTTGCTCAATCTCACGTTTCCATTGTTCGATCTGTTCTGGCTCGACACGCAACGCCAAATAGTGCGGTTCATCGTCAAATGACGATGCAGACAACGACTCCAACCATGCAGCTTGGTTTTGTTCACTGCGCTGCTGAATCTTCAGCAACATCTCACTGTGTGCCTTAACTTCACTTTGACGCGCGGCAAGCGTTTGTTGAATCTCATCAAAACGCTTTTGGCTCGTCTCTTTTGCCGTTTGTAAAGCCGTCGTTTGTTGCTTTATCTGCGCGATTTCCAGCTCAACTTGGGCAACATGGCTAAATTGCGCGGCAATTTGTTGGCTGAACTTCGCCAACTGTTGCGTTTTTTCTTTCAACGTTGCGCTGCTAGAAATATGTTGCTGAGCGAGTTCTTTTTCCATCTCCTCGCCTTTCGCACAGCGCTCGGTCAATTGCTTAACATGACTTTCTTGCTGAGTAAGATCTAACTCTTGCAGCAGTTTGAGCGTGTGACGGATTTCAAGTGCTTGCGCCTGTAAGGTTTCTAACGGGCTGTTAAGCAGCTCACCGAGTTGTGTTGCTTTTTCCTCAATCGCTTTCTGCTGTTGCTTAACTTGTGCAAGGTGCAGCTCCAGCTCTTGGTGATGTTGATTGAGCTGTGCGAGCGCGTTTTTTTCCTGCTCACGGGCCTGTTCTACTTGCTGTTTATGCACAGGCTCACCGACAAACTGCGCTTTTTGCGGGTGTTCGAGACTACCACAAACTGGGCAAGCTTCCCCTTGATGAAGGCGCTGAGCCAAAATAGCAGCTTGGCCATTATGCCAACTCAGTTCCATGCTATCCGCAGACTGTTGAGCGTTGAGCCAATGCTGCTTGGCTTGCTGGTGTAACTGCTCTTTTTGTTCAATTTGCGCGAGTAAATTCTGAAGGACTTGATTAAGGTTCTGGTATTGCTCATAGTCACTGATCTGACGCTTTAGCTCGCTCTCTCGCGCTTCAAGTCGCGGTATCTCTGCCGCTTGCTGCTTTGCCTTTTCGAACGCATCACTGGCAGACGTCAGCTCCTGCTGCATCACGACTTTATGTTCTTGCACGCGTTTTAATTGATGAGCAAATTTCTGCACGTCTTCTTCAAGACGAATGATCTCTTGTTCAAACTGGGCTTTTTCCACCAGCTTGCTTTTAACCGTCTCTAATTCATACGTTCGCTGTTGTAGCTGAGGAATTTGTTCGGCATTTTTCTGCGCCTGCAAACACTGTTGTTCCAGCTCATTACTCTGCAACAACAGTGTGTTTAATGATGCGTTAAGCTCGTCAATTTTGCCTTGCTGAGCATGAACATCATTGAGTGCGTTTTTCCACTGGCGATGCGGTGCGTCAAGCTGCTGAGCTTGTCGTGCTTGTTCCAGCTTTTGCGCCAACTGATGCATTTGATCATTTTTCGCCAGATGGGCGTCTAAATTCGCTTTGGCCAAAGCCAGTTTATTAAAATCCTCCACCAGAGCTTTGGCCGTGGAAAGGGATTGCTTGGCCGAATTGTAACGCTCGAGAGCGTGTTTCTCTGTCTCTTGCCACTGCGTCAGTTGCGTCTTTTTGTCTACAAGCGCCTCTTTGAGCACCTGCTCATCACTGACATCCGCCACCTCTAGCGCCCCACGAATTTGATTATCAAACTCTTCTTTGGCTTTACTAATCGCATTGGCTTTGTCCTTTAGCGCCCATTCAATGCGTTTGTAAATTTCGGTTTGGAACAGTTGGCCAAAAATCTCTTCACGATCTTTGGAACTCGCCAGCAGCAAATCGCGGAATTTTCCCTGTGGCAACACCATAACTTGACGAAACTGCGTTTCATTCAATCCAATCAGTTCCGTCACTCGCGTTTTTACTTCAGCCGTTTTGCTGGTGATCAGCTCTTCGTCATCTTGACAAAGATAAAGCGCGGCAGTGTGTTTTTTGGTGGTAGTGCCTTCACCACGCGCTTTTGCCGCCTCTTGCTCAGGTAGGCGAATCACCTTATAGCGTTTTCCATGTAGCAGAAACTCTAACGTCACTTCCGTGGCTAGATTGATAGAGGCCAAATCTGAACGCATCTGCATACCTTGGCGCTCATTGCCTGTGGTTTCGCCATAAAGGGCAAAACAGATCGCATCCAAGATAGAGGTTTTTCCCGAACCTGTGGGCCCATTAATTAGAAACAGTGGGTTGTCACCCAGTTGGGTAAAATTAATAACTTCACGTTCAGCAAATGGACCAAACGCCTGCATGGTAAGTTTGAGTGGTTTCATCGCGATTCCTAAGACTTGGTCAATTGTTGAATGAGTTGGCAAATCGCGGCATCTTGCGTTTCGCTCAGTGGGTTGTCCTGCGCTTGTGCAAAGAAATCACGAAACATATCAACTTCGCTACGAGCCAATTTAGCTTGCGATAAACCTTGCTCTACATTCATTAACATCCCTGGTTTTTCTAAATGAAGAACATTGGGATAGACCGCTCGCAACTTTTCCATCGGGTTTAAAATGGCATGTTTGTCGTGCAAGCGAACAAGCAAATAGTCCTGATAATTGGGATCTTGCTTACCTTGTTCGAGAATATCGTTCATTTCGCCCTCAATCACCCGCATGTCATAAGGGGCATCGAGCGCAATGTGCTCTGCGCAGACAAAGCCGTTTTCATCCAACTCCACTAACGTGAATCCTTTTTTCTGAAACTGCTCAGAAAAACTGTATTTCATCAATGAACCACTATAACGAATGTGTTCTTCCACTCGCTTTTGTGGTTGGTGCAGGTGCCCTAAGGCGACGTAATCAAAAATGGAAAAATGCTCATAGCTAACGCGGTCAGATCCACCGATGGAAAGTGGACGCTCCGACTCACTGCTCTGCGCCCCATCGACAAAACAGTGGCTCAATAGCACTTGACGCTGTTTGGGATCAAAATGCTGGCGAATTTCATCAACCAAGACGCGATGCGCCTCATCATAATTGCTCACTGCCACGCCAAATGCGTCGCGCACTTGTTCAGGATCGCTGTAAGGCATGCCATAAAATGCCACATCGCCCGCCCTCTCACTTTTAAGCACAACCGGTTCGATCATTTGTGAAAACTGGCTAATGATATGCAGCCCTGAGGGTTTCATTTGCGAAGCACCAAAGCCCAAACGCGCAGCACCATCATGGTTGCCTGGAATCAGAATCATCGGTGTATCAAGTTCACCACAAATTTCATCAATCGTTTTGCCGAGCAGTTCGATGGCCGCAGTAGGTGGCACCGAGCGATCAAAAATATCGCCAGCAACAACAACGGCATCAACGGGATGCTTTCGAATATAATTGACTAACTGGTCGAGCACGACGCGTTGATCATCAAGGAGTGAAACGTTGTGAAACTGGCGTCCTAGATGCCAATCTGAGGTATGGATGAACTTCATGAATTGTCACTGCCAACAAATGAGAGAAGAGTGTCGAATATTGTTGGCCATCATAGCACAAAACCGCGCAGATTCTATGATTGCTCAAGGTTCAAATAAGCAGCAAAACCCATCACATTCAATGAGTTCCTTTTGACAAACTCACGTTATCTGGCACTGGTTTTCTGGGTAATTTCAGCGGCGTTTTGGTGGTGATGCTCGTGATAACTGGGGCTCTTCATCACAAACCAAGCGGCCTCAATCGTAAAAGTTGGGGTTAATGGTCATATGCAGCATGCAGTGATAACAAGGATAAAGCACTCGAACAGAGTGCTTTATCTGACCAAAAGAAGCGATAGAAACGCTTATTGCTCTTGGGCTACAACCTTTGGCTCCGCCGACTTAATGACCGCACCAACCGTATTTAATTTGTCCCGAACTGGACCGCACTGCACCTCATAGACTTCACCTGCTTTGACGCGCGCTTTCACCGCTGGAAACGCGTAGGAAGAACCCACATGGCAACGTGTCAGTATGAGGTATTCTCCTGGTAACATATGAATTTCTTGGGGATAACCAACCACTGCATCGCCTACATCTTTAAACTTTCTTTCTTCAACAGATAAGTCCGCATAACTGGCAAAATACACATGGTAACTGGCGCCGCCTAACTCATAGGTTTTCCCTTGGATAACAGCGATTTCTTCGTTGGGTTTTTTCTCACCTTCGTAGGTACGAACGGTACCTACACAGCCGTTTAATAGGAACACGGAGAGAAGGACGGCCATCAGACTAATTATCTTTTTCACTTGTTTTCCTTAACATCATTGGTACGTAACCACACCGAACACGCCCATGAATTCGCGGCCATATCAAGGTGTGGTTAAAGTATCAAAACAGAAATTTATTGGCACAATAACAGAGAGTTATCTGACAAATAGAGTAACCACTTGCATTGCCTTTTCAAAAGTTAAGCGTAAAAAAAAGCGAGTGTCTTCATGATTTTTTCGCCTAGCTGCAAATTTTAGCTCTAAAGGCGCCAGTGTCCCTATTCGGTTACATTCTCCCCGCCACCGAGAAGAAGAACTGATCTTTACCCAGTTCCGAATCAAAGCCATGGGCATAGCCTAAGGTGATCGGCAGCACGAGATTGTACCCCAGACGCGTTTCAACCGTGACTGACAAACCCGCGCCACTCAGCTGATTTCTACTCGTTTTTTCACTCCAAGCCGTCCCTGAGTCGGCGAACACCGAAGCTGAAATATCACCCAAACCAATTGGGTAAAGCCCCCAGTTGCGCTCTACGCGTGCTAACCACGTGGTTGCCGTCAGTCGCTGTGTGAAATAACGATCGCCTCTTTGCACGTTTTCATCATATCCCCTTAGAGACTGTGACTCGCGGCCAAACAGAGCATGTTCGTCACTTTGATCAGAGCCGCCTAAACGGAAAGGCTTGGCGTTTTCATCCGCATAGCCACCCGCAAGGCGAAGTGATAATGTGCTTCTTCCCGGTAAATCGAATGTCATTTGCCACTGCGCCTGAAACTTCTCCCCTTGGTAGTCACTGCTTAGCCAGTCGTTAGTTTCCACAACCGCATCGAGGTAATGCCCCCAACCTACTCCAGGCACATTAAGATAGCTTTCGCGATTATCAAAAGTGACGGCCAGCCCTACCAAGCTTTCTTCTTGCTCTCGATACGGCGTGATCGCACCAAAAGATGGCGCTTTCGCTTCTGAGTCTTTATCCCAGTATACGCCCGCAGCAACACTGAGTTGGTCTTCAAAAGCCGTAAAGATGTGATTACGTTGGATTAACGCACTGTCACTTTGTTCTATTCGATAGGTCTCTGCTGTACCTTGCTTAAACGTGGTGAAATCGTGTGTACGCGATGCTTGAACGAGCCAACGCGAATCATACAAATACCCCAAATTGAACTGTGCAAGATCGTTTTCAAAATCCCATGACAAACCCAATTGATATTGATGACGACTTAATGCATCGGCTCCGTTAATGATGAAACCGGCTAATTTTTGATTTTCATCTTGAGCTGCAATCGGCAACCACGTTCTTGGGCGCAAGCTGGGCCAAGGAGAGTAGTCACTGATCTCACTTTTTTCCGCTACCTGCTCAACGGGATCGACATAATGATACTGGCCATCTTTGTCGGCAACCGTGAAAGTGGTCACCGGTACCCTGTCCGATTTTTCATTCAAGGTATAGCCGTTGGCATCATACGATTGATAAACAAAACCTGAATCCCGGCGGGTTTGTGGTGTAAACGCGCCACCCACTTCACGGGTCAACTGCTTTATTTCGCCAGACACGATGTCGAGCGAGTAGATGTTAAACACACCGTCGTAATCGGCGCTAAACAGCACTTCACCATCAGGGGTAAATGCTGGTGAATTTTCGACGGCACGAGATTGCGTTAACGGGGTCCATTGCAACGCGGCTAAGTCAAATTTTTCAAGGTTCCAACCTTCACTCGATCGTTTGACACTCGCCACGATAAAACGACCATCGTGAGACACGGCAAATCCACCTAACACGTCACCAATCGTGCCTTGCCAAATTTGCTGACCGCTTTCTGGTTGTTGCGCATCCATTAACCAAAGTTCACTGAGACCATTCACCTTACGTGTGGCTAAGTAGCGCTGACCATCAGGGAGCCATTTAGCGCTGCGAAAACGCTGCTTCTCTGTCAACGCTTGCCAACGATCATCTTGATAAAGATAAACATCGCTCAGCACTCGGCCATCGGCATAAGCGATAGAACGCGTCGCCAGCACCCCACTTTGAGGATGGAAATCGAGCGAGTTGATGTTTTTCGTTTTAGTCAGTGAGGCTCCCGCGCGCTCATCACTGCCATCGCCCAACAGCATCAATTCACTCGCATCCTCACCATTGTCGACGTTAACCAAAACACCATTGTCCGTTGCGGTAAACACTTGCATAAATGGGGCGGTATATTTCCCCTCACCAATGACGGCTTGTTCCATCATGGTGGCAAGATCGCCTTGGTATTTCTCATAGATATGAGCTTGGAAATCAGACCAAAGCTGTTCAAAATCCTTCCCAAACGTTGTTCTCGCCGTGCTGTTGAGCAAAAAGAACGGAATAAGCTTGCGGCTGTAACCCTGCAAAAATTCTTGCACCTTAGCATCACCATAGCGATCGGCTAGGTATTGCACGAAATAGGCACCGTACAAATAGTTGTAGCCTAGCGGCCATTCTCTTGCCGCCACGGCAACTTGGTTGAGATCTTTCACATTACCTGAGGCGACTTCCATTCTCATTTCCATGTCATAACCAGAGCCTTGCAAGCGCCCATAGCCAGCTTGTTCATTGGTTTCCAGATAAACCGCAAGCCCTTCGAGCATAAAAGAAGGCGTCATGAGATGAGGATAAAGAAATGGGTTGCGACCAAATATTTTACGAAAAACGTTGACCGCGCCGCCGCCCATTTCCATGTGCATGATATGCGCGTACTCATGCTTAATGAGGAGATGCATCCACTCATCGTTATTTTCCAAGCCATTTGCTTCATCTGGTGGACTCATAATCAAACGAATTTGTGGATATGGCACCACCGTCGCCCAACCGTTTGAATAGTCCACCTCGTCCACCAACACCAATTCTGTTTTTTCTTTCGGCTCGTAACCAAAGTATGGCACCAACTCTTTATGTGATTGTTCGGCGAGATCAAGCGCTCTTGCGGCTTGCTTTTCATGACCATTTCTAAAGTGGATAACAAAGTGATCCGTCGATTGAGTTAACCATGTCTCGTTTGCTTGATCCCAAGCGACAGATTGCGCGTAGGCTTGAGAAGGAGTCCCTGCCCCCAAAGCGAATAGCGCGGCAAGTGAAAGTGCGAGCGGCGTATATTTCATAGATAATTTTCCATCAGTGCACATAGATAAAATGAATAGAACCAAGTTAATGTACACTGTTTTATTGATTATTCATGTCCCTATTTGTATGGGAATGTATAGAGCAATCAAAAAGATGACAACGTGCGAGCCCCTAAGAGTAGAGCAAACTCTCACGAATCAATGGAAAAGGAACAAGATGAAAAGTGCTTAAATGCAAAAAGCCGACACTCAGTGTCGGCTTTTCTAAATAATGGAGGCGCGTCCCGGAGTCGAACCGAGGTCCACGGATTTGCAATCCGCTGCATAGCCCCTCTGCCAACGCGCCTTACTGTGTTGCCCGTGCTCGTCTCGGGAACGGGGTGCACTTTAACGTATTCTCTCAGCAGGTCAACCTTTAATTGAACATTGCCCAACCGTTCGAGCATTATCAGCACAATTTGCTGTTATGTTAGCCAATTTAAACAATTTCACCATCATTCTTTCTGGCCCGAAATGAGTAGACGCTCTTTGTTTAATCACCTATCAATCCATTAACACTTAAAGAATAACGTTCCGCAAACCTATATTTTATAGCATCACCATTTAATCGAATTTTTCTCTAATTTTGATCAAGCACTTGGTATAAAATCCAATTTTGAACCTGTGGCAATGGCGTGCTTTAGAACAAAAACATTTTAAGAAGATGCTAATATCCATCGATATTTTGGCTAGGTTAACGCCAACCCATTAATGACTCTGGAGAATGAGATTCCGGAGAATATAGCAAGGAGATTTCATGCTTAATCCCATTACCGCTAAAGCGGTTATTGACCATGCACTGTTTCTAGGGGCAGACTTCGCTGAACTGTTTGTTGAACATCACCAAACCAATAGCATTCAATTCAACTCGCAGGAAGTGGACAAAATCAATTCTGGCATCGATTTTGGTATTGGTATCCGCCTGTTTTTTGGTCACAAGGTGCTTTATGGTTTCACCAACAGCACCGATGAAAACGAGCTAAAGCGTGTGACTGCTCTCCTCGCCGCCAAAGACAAACGCGATCAAATCGTGCACGCTGGCTCTCTCAACCTAATACGCTACCCGCAGCAACATGGTTGTCAGCAACCATTGAGCCAAGATCCTTACTTGGATTCAAAAATCGCCTTTCTGCGCCAAGTCGATTTAGCCGCACGCGCTGAGAGCGATAAAATTTCACAATTTATCGGTAGCGTTCTGCAACGTGAACAACAAATTGAAATCTTTAACTCTGAAGGCCTACATGTTGGCGACACACGCCACTACACCCGCATTGCCGCGAGCGCAGTCGCACAAGATGGCAGCGAACAATCCACTGGCATGGAAGGCCCAGGTGCGCTTTCTGGTTGGGAGTTTAGCCAACAATTAGATGCAATCACTCTTGGCAAAGAGGTAGCAGCGCAAGCACTGGTTAAACTCAATGCCGATGCTTGCCCTTCTGGTGAAATGCCAGTGGTAATCGGCAATGGCTTCGGTGGTGTGATCTTCCATGAAGCTTGTGGGCACTTGCTAGAAACCACCTCTGTTGCCAAAAAAGCGTCTGTTTTTCATGACAAAATGGGCGAAATGATCGCACATTCTGCCGTGAGCGCCGTCGACGATGGTACCATGACCAACGAGTGGGGCTCGATTCATATTGACGATGAAGGCATGGAGACTCAACGTACTCAGCTTATTAAAGATGGCAAGCTGACCAGCTTCATGGTCGACAAAATGGGTGGCCTAAAAACCGGTTACGCGCCAACGGGTTCAGGCCGCCGCCAAAACTACAAGTTTGCACCGACTTCACGCATGAGAAACACCTTTATTGAAGAAGGTGATAGCTCGCTCGATGAGATGATTTCAAGCATCGAGAAAGGCATTTACGCCAAGAAACTCGGTGGTGGTTCGGTTCAGCCCGGTACGGGCGAGTTCAACTTCGCCGTACGAGAAGCCTACCTCATCGAAAACGGAAAAATCACCAAACCACTCAAAACGGCAACCTTGATCAGCACGGGACCTAAAGTGCTGAAAGAAATCAGCATGGTAGGTAAAGACATGGCGCTGGCTCCGGGCATGTGTGGGTCGGTCAGTGGCTCAGTACCAACAACCGTCGGACAACCGTCGTTGAAAGTGGATAAAATTCTCGTTGGAGGTGGAAACTAATGTCTCAAAAGCAACCATTACTCAATGCAATAGACCACCTACTCAGTGAAGCGAAAAAACGCGGTGCGGAGGCGGATGTTATTGCACAGATGAGCGACAATTTTTCGTTGAAAGCGAACAAAGGCCAACTCGATGAATATAAGGTGAGTACCGCTCAAGTGATCGGTATTCGCGTTGTCAAAGATGAGCGTGTCGCAACCAGCTATTCCGAATCACTGACGCCCGAAAGCTTGGATTTAATGCTTAGTAACGCATTAGAAAGCACCAAATACGCCAAAATTGATCAGCACCAGAAGATCAGCACCGTGGATAGCCGGATCACCAGCGGCTATGCTGAACTGGATCAAGAATGTGACGCAACGGTAGATGACAAAATCGCCCTGAGCTTGCGTTTGGAACAAGGCGTGGTCAGCCGCCCGCACGCCAGCAGCTCCCCTTACAATGGCTATAGTGATGTCACCAGCCAAATCATCATTGCCAACACCAAAGGAACGCTTTGTCAGCAAACTGAACGTTACCACTCTGCCTACGCTTACACACTGTTTGAAAAAGACGGAAAGCAATCCATGGCGGGGGCATCCAGTGTTGGTCGTCGATACATCGACCTCGAACCAGAATACTGTATTGATGCAGGCTATGAACTCGCTCGTGATCTGCTTGATGGAACACCTGTTAAAACGGGAAGTTACGCAGTAGTTTTTGATATCGACGCACTTAGCGAACTGTTTGGCGCTTTCTCTGCCTGTTTCTCAGCGGTGTCGGCGATGAAAGGACTAAGCCCGCTCCGCGATAAAATCGCCAGCCAGATTGCCAGCCCACTCCTGTCATTCTCGAGCAAAGCTTATGTTGAAGGAGGATTCCGAATTCATAGTTTCGATAGCGAAGGCTACGCTGCTCGCGATTTAGTACTGATTGGCGAAGGTGAGCTCAACTCATTGCTGCACAACAGTCAAACTGCATCGTACTTTGGGGTGGAAAACACAGGGCACGCATCACGGGGGCCAAAAGAAGGACTTGAAGTCTCCACGCATCATAAAGTGATCGAGGCTGGTACCAGCAGTTTTACAGAAGTAACGGCTGGTGAATACTTAGAGTTGGTCGAGCTGCAAGGCGCGCATTCTGGTGCTGACTTCATCAGCGGCGACTTCTCTTTTGGTGCAAGTGGCTTCCTATGTCGCGATGGTAAACGTGTTCAGCCAGTTCGAGGCATCACTGTTGCAGGAAACTTCTACCAAATGCTGAAAGAGATAGACGCGGTAGGCTCATTGCTTGAAATCAATGATTCTCGCTCGTTCTATGCACCAAAAATCCGTTTTGCTCGCTTGAGCATTGGCGGTAATTAGTAATATCCGGCGTACAACGGAGTGGGATCTCCCTTCGTTGTACGCTCCGCTAATAACAATAGAAACATCTCTTCACACACTGTTTGTCTTTTCTATTTGTGTTTTCTCCTTGTCTTCCTTAGCAACCTCAGCTGAACATCCTTTTCGCCCTCTCATAGCGTTTTTCGCCTTTGAAGAGAACTTGTTCAAACATTACCCTTTCTTACTCCTTATCATGACACACTACTGAGCTACATACATTTCTGTATACAGACTGGATACCAGAACATAACACTATGCAAACGCACCACATACACAACATTCAACTGGATGACTTTCTTGATACAAAACTTGCTTTAGATCATTCAAAGTTCAACTAGCCCTCGTGCTACAGAATGCTTTTCTGTACATTCATTGACACATATTGAAACAGTTCTTCCTAATTTTTTAATATTTCATGGAGATTTCTATGCTAGAGCTCTTAATTGGACTGGTAGTGACCATTGCAGTCGGTTACTTCATCGTCAAGGGTTACAAAGCGGCGGGTGTGCTACTGACGGCAGGTATTCTGCTACTGATTCTTACTGGTATACTGGGCCACACGGTTCTACCCGCCAAAATTACCTCAACGGGTAACATGGTGACCGACTCATTAGAATACGTAAAATTTATGCTTCAAAACCGTGGCGGCGGCTTGGGCATGCAGATCATGTTGCTTTGTGGCTTCGCCGCTTATATGACGCATATCGGCGCAAACAATGTCGTGGTGAAACAGTTTTCTAAACCTCTTTCTGTCATCAAGTCACCTTACGTATTGTTGGTGGCGGCTTACATTGTTGCCTGTTTAATGTCACTGGCTGTGAGCTCTGCAACGGGTCTGGGCGTGCTCTTGATGGCGACGCTATTCCCAATGATGACCGCAATGGGCATCTCTCGCCCTGCTGCAGCAGCGGTGTGTGCATCGCCAGCTGCGATCATTTTGTCTCCAACCTCAGGTGACGTTGTGATTGCCGCAGAAAAATCCGGCCTTGCGTTGGATGTGTTTGCGGTACAAACCGTTTTACCGGTTTCTATCTGCGCCATTATTGTCATGTCTGTTGCAGCGTTTTTCTGGAATAAATACTTAGACAAGAAAGACAATACGCCGATGGAAAAAATCGACGTTTCTGAGATCAAAGCCGACGCACCAGCGTTTTATGCTGTTCTGCCATTTTTGCCAATTATTGGCGTGTTCCTTTTCAACGGCCGTACCATTCCCGGAATGACCCTCGATATTTATACGATCGTGGTGCTTTCCATCTTCATTGGCGCGCTTGTTCATTACGCAGTGAATAAGTTCGATGGCAAGAAATCATTAGAAGACCTCGACTCGTGCTACGAAGGTATGGCCGATGCGTTCAAAGGCGTGGTTATGTTGTTGGTGGCAGCTGGTGTGTTTGCACAAGGTTTGATGTCTATTGGCGCGATTGACAATTTGCTTCACCTAGCGGAAACCGCTGGCGCGGGTGGTATTGCACTGATGTTGATCCTAACTGGTCTAACGGTAGCTGCGGCCATTGCAACGGGTTCAGGCAACGCACCATTCTACGCGTTTGTTGAGCTCGCCCCTTCGTTAGCAGCAAAAATGGGACTGAATCCAGCCTTCCTAATCATTCCAATGCTGCAAGCGTCTAACCTAGGCCGCACAATCTCCCCTGTTTCGGGCGTGATTGTTGCCACTTCTGGCATGGCTAAAATTAGCCCATTTGAAGTGGTTAAACGCACTTCTGTACCCGTACTCGCAGGGTTGGTTACCGTGATTATTGGTACCATGGTGCTTGTCCCGATGGCGGCTTAACCGGTTTACGGAAACCTCGACTGAGCACCTAAAGTCACGAAAAGAAACACCCCAGAAAATCTGGGGTGTTTTACTTTTAAAGAGTGATTAAGGACAAGTTACTTCATCCCAGAACCAGTTGGTTTGTGTTGGAGACTCCCAAACCCCTGGGCTGTTTTTCGCCACAAAACACTTGCCGTTAAAGGTGACTGTTTCGCCATTATTCACTTGCGTTACGCCAGGTTGCCACTGGATAACCGTACCGCTACCTGTATTGCCACCAGTGTCACCACCGCCGGTGTTACCGCCGCCAGTATCGCCACCACCCGTGTTGCCACCGTTGCCTGCAGACAAATCAGCAACGGGCAGATCAGGTTGTTCAAACTTGAATGCGTAGTCTACACCGTTGATGTTCACGCTGTAGTTTGCCGGACCAGAAATTGGTAGGTAGTAAACCATATCCAACTCGTAACTTCCGCCTGCTGGTAGTTCTTTCCACGCAGGAAGCGAGAACGCCACACGATGCATTACGCCATCCAGACCGCCGATGTTGTTCGCACGTGTGTGACCAGAAGCAATCACTTTCAGGCCACCACCAGATTGATCTTTCGCGTTATCTGGCGCCGACACTGGAATGTCGAACTGGAACTCAGTGCCGCCCGGAATTGCTGTACCGGTATTGTTGGTAAAGGTCACTTTCGGGTTGATTGGGTAGTTTTGATCACCCACTTTGAATCCACCGACAGAAACAGCGATGTCCAGTGTCTCTGAAGGAATTGCGCCCGTTGCGACCGTGTTGCCGTATGGGGTTGCTGACTTAAACTTATCGTAGATAGCTTTGGTCATCGAGTTACCCATGTGGAACTCACCGTTGCCCGTTGCACATGCCTGCTCGGTTTCATCGATGGTCGTGCGGTTGCCATTGGCATCAAGCACGTAACAGTTATAGTCACCCGCCAATTCCCAGAACATGATACCGCCGATCTCTTTATCGATGACGTAGTCCGCTTTCACGCTGACAGACGCTTTGTCTTCCGTTGATAGGAATACCGCTTTTTCTGCGTTCCACAACCAAGGCGCCACTGCCACACTGTCGTAGTTGCGAACATAGTTACCAACCAATTGATCTCGCGGATCGTTGACAGGATCAAGTTTGTACGCTGACGCATAGGAACCAAAGATGCCTTTTTCTAGGTTCTTCGCATGCCACATTGGGTTTGAACCCGCGCCCATTTCATTGCCTTTTGGATCGGTGTCGTGCCACATGTTGTCGATACCCATCGCACCATGGCCACAGTTATTTTTCTCACCTTCACCCGTACCCGGAGCACACTCAGCCTGATTTGGTAGTGCCGCTCGGCCCCATAGACCATTGGTCCCCCCCGTTACACCTTGCCAACCACGAGTATAGTAAGGCACACCGATGTTGATACGGCCTGCTGGCATTGAGCCACGGAAGTAGTGGTATGCCCAGTCTGTATTGAGGTAACCGATGCCACCATATTGTGCCGTGCCGTAAACATTCCACTGCGCCAATTCTGAGTCTTCACCTGTATCGTACAGCGCCGCGTTGTGGCCAACATGATCGTTCCATGCACCGTGTAGGTCGTAAGACATGATGTTGACGTAATCGAGGTACTTAGTCACATCAAACGTTTCCATACCACGCAGTAGGTAGCCCGATGATGGTGCAGCGATGGTGAGCATGTAGTGAACGCCATCTTGTGCAGACGCTTGGTCAAGCTTCTCACGCAACACACGCATTAACTCTTGGTATGAAGCCCATAGATAAGCACGACGAGGTTCCATAAAGGCTTTATCATCTGGGTTACCCGCACCCGCCATTGACGTTGGGTACTCATAATCGATATCCACACCGTCGAACTTGTACTTACGAATCATTTCGACCGCTGAGGTGGCAAATTTCTCAATGCCCGCATGGTTGATGGAACCATCAGCATTGGTTGTCATGGTGTAGAAACCACCGTCTGCAACACGTTTGCCGTCCGCACCAAAGTGACCGCCCGTTTCCGCCCAACCACCGATAGAAATCAGCGTCTTAACGCCATATTTTTCTTTGTAAGTGGCTAGTGCACCAAAGTGACCTTTGAATCCCAGAGTCGGATCGATTTCAACGCCCGGCCACTCTTTTCCTGTTGCAGCGTTAGTCGGATCGTTCACGTCACCAACGTTGACTTTGCCGTCAGAGCCAATGCTGACAAACGCGTAGTTAATGTGCGTTAACTGCTCCCACGGAATATCTTTAACCAGATAAGCCGCTTGTGGGTCATCACCGCTACGCCAGCTGGTAAAGTAACCAATCACACGACGTGGGTGGTCTGCCCCCATCTTCTCACGACCTTCTTCATCGTAAATCGTACAGTAAGGCACCTTAACGCCTTCTGTTTGGTACAGGCCGTCAGGGCGACACGATGCCACTGGTGCCACACCGTTGACTTTCAGCGTCTGTGCAGAGGAATCCGTGGTTGCACCAAGGTTATCCGTCGCACGAGCAAAGACCGACAAAGAGCCAGCTTGAGTGGTGGTATAGTCAAGCGTATAAGGAGCGGTTGCTGCCGTACCGACAAGCACGCCACCAACAAAAAAGTCGACTTTCTCAACAGTACCATCGCTGTCTGCTGCATTTGAGGTCAACGTAACCACTGCGCCCTGCTCAACCGTAGTCGCAGAAAGTGCAAGATCGACCGTTGGCGCCGTATTGCCAGGCTGAGTGGATTCCACTGTCAACGTCACGTTGCTTGGTTGGCTTACCGCGCCTTTATCGTCATAAGCGACAGAGCTGAAAGTATGCGCGCCTGCGGTTGCAGTCCATGACGCGGAGAATGGTGCCGATGTATCTTGACCAACCACAACGCCATCAACCAAAAACTCAACTTTGGCGACGGTGCCATCTTGATCCGCTGCCGTTGCTGCAAGAACAACGACCTCACCTTCTTTCACAACATCCGTTGCAACCGGTGAGGTCAAAGCGGTGGTGGGAACTTGGTTAACTGGGTCAACCGGGCCATTGTCACAAGCACCGAGTGCTTTCCACTGTGCCCAATCACCCGAGAATTCTGCTGGGTTATTGTTTTGTGTCCAGTAACGGGCTTCATAAGCGCTACCCTGATACTGAACCTTGTCTCCGCCGTTATAAATGGCAGAAGAGTTCCATTCTTGTAGAGGTGAACAATCAACAGCCGCATAGCTATTGAATGCCATCAGACATGAAGCAGTCAAAGTACTGAGTGTAAACACATTCTTTGCTGCATTTCCTTTCGTTAAACGCATATAGGATCTTTCCTTAAGTTGTTGTTTCAACGCTAAATCATCAAAATAACATTCCCTAGATGACTTATATCTCGCTGTAAAATAACTTAAGTACAGTTTGAATTTTTAACACCTATCTCTTGGCATAAATGAACATTGGCTCGCAAGAAACTAGCGCAACTGTGCAAAGGTGACACTCTTATTTTGTACCAATAACTAATTTCTGAATAATTTTTTACAATTAAAAAAATCGTTTTTACTCAGCATAAATACGTAGTGATTAACATATGTGACTAATTTTGATGCATATGACGGCACAATATTGCGCAATCTGTTTTATAGTCATGCTCGTCGCTTGCTCGTCCCGTTATTCTATTTAACACGATTTTATGCACTTTTGGGCGTTTCGTTAAAATGGCGGTTGTATTCACGGCTAAATTGAGAGGTGCTGTTATACCCCACTAGACGCGCTGCATCGTTCACTCTTCTTCCTTCAAGTTTAATCAGCTCACGTGCTTTGCTCAGCCGCACTTTTTTAATGTATTGAATGGGAGATTCGAGTGTCACACTACGAAAAGCGGTGTGGAACGAGGAGACACTCATGTTGGCTTGGGAAGCCAAATCTTGGACAGTCAGAGGTTGAGAATAGTCCTGATGTACTTTATCAAGCACTTGCGCAATCCGTGAATAATTGCCTTCGGCATGTGCTAGTTCAAACAGCACATAACCATTAGGGCTCAATAGCGCACGATAGACCACCTCTTCAAGCAATGATTGGCCTAGCACTTCAGTTTCAAGAGGATCACACAATCCGCGCACTAAGCGCTTGCAAGCATTAAGCATGCTCGCTTCCATTTTCACTGACTTCAAACCGCAGCTTTCTTCTTTGCCACTGCAAATATTTTGGTAGCCGTGCTTTTCTAGCTTCTGAACCATGTGTTGCAGTAGCGCCATGGGCACATCAACGGAAATACCCAGTAACGGATGGTCTTGCTCCGCGAATGCCTCACATTCAAGTGGCATGGGTACGCCAACGACTAAGTAATCATCAGCACCATAACGGACCGGATGGTCACCAATATGAATATTTTTACTTCCCTGCCCCAGCACAATAATGCCGGACTGATAAACAAAAGGCTGACGAGCATTGCCTTGACTACTTCGATAAAACCAGACACCAGGGATATCGGTTTCCATGATACCTTCGAGGGTTTCAAGACCTTTGACATCAACGTATCGTTGCATCAGTTCTGCAAGGGTTTCCATAGCACGCACGCTCACTTTGTAGAAATAGGCATTTAATTTAGAGTTTTGAGGCTATAATTGTCAAACTCACAGTACTATTATGCACACAACGAACACAACTCCAATAACGATGTGAGGTTAACAATGAAGTTTACTTATTCCAACCCTACGCAAATTTTCTTTGGCCAAGGTCAGATCCAAGCGATTACTCAAGCGATTTCCCCTGAGAAAAAAGTGCTCGTCATTTATGGTGGCGGCTCAATTAAGAAAAACGGTGTGTATGATCAAATCGTGGCGGCTCTAGACGGCTATCATTGGCAAGAGTTTTCCGGCGTTGAACCTAACCCAACCAAAGAGACACTGGACAAAGCAGTGGCTGTCGTAAAAGAAGACAACATCGATTTTATTCTTGCTGTTGGCGGCGGCTCTGTGATCGACGGTTCTAAATACGTGGCCGCATCTGCCCATTACCAAGGCGACGGCTGGGACATCCTCACTGGTAAGCATCATGTTACGTCAGCAACACCACTGGGCGCGGTGTTGACACTTCCAGCAACAGGTTCAGAGTCCAACTCTGGCGCAGTCATTACTAAGGCGGAAACCCAAGACAAACTCGCCTTCTTGAGCCCTTACGTTCAACCGACCTTCGCTGTAATGGATCCTGACGTGATGAAAACACTGCCTGAGAAACAGCTGCTCAATGGTATCGTTGATGCTTGGGTACACGTTTGTGAACAGTACATTACTCGCCCTTCCGGTGCGATGGTGCAAGATGCCTACGCCGAAGCGTTATTGAAAACGCTGAAAAATCTCGGTGATCGCTTTGCACAGCGCGACAGTGATGAATGGCGTGCAAACCTGATGTGGGCAGCAAACCAAGCCCTTAACGGCTTAATTGGTTCAGGCGTCCCTCAAGACTGGGCGACGCACATGGTTGGCCACGAACTGACCGCACTTTGGGGCGTGGATCATGCGCGTTCGTTAGCGATTGTTCAGCCTTCTCTGCTTCGCAACCAAATTGAGCACAAACGCGCGAAGTTAGAGCAAATGGGTCGTGAAGTCTTTGGTTTAGAAAACGGCGAGCAGCTAGCAGAGCGTACGATTGATGCTATCGAAGCCTTCTATCATTCCCTTGATGTCTCAACAAAACTCACTGAGCATAAAGAGAGCAAAGAAGAGGCGATCGAAGCGGTGGTCACACAACTGACCAACCATGGCATGGTGGCACTGACAGAAAACCAAAGCGTGACACCAGAGCAAGTGCGTAAGATCCTTGCTGAGGCGATCGCCTGATCCCCTTCACGTCTATCACTCAAGACTAATAAAAATCCGGCACTCGTATGCCGGATTTTTTTAACGCGATTTGTAGTTATCCTTATCAATATCGTGCTTTTTCATGCGCAAATAGAGCTTTTTACGCGGGATCTGCAAGTACACCGCTGCTTCCGTCACTTTTCCGGAATGCAAAAACAGCGCATCTTCAATGATCTGCTTTTCAAAATCGTCCACCAGCGTATCCAATGGTGATTGCAGTTCGTTTTGGTTCACCAGCCGCTCTTTCCCTGTCAGTTTGACAATGCCAATGGCATACAACTCTGCGACATTTCTTAACTCACGCACATTTCCTGGCCACTGATGATTACGCAACAACGAAAGATAGCTCGAATCAACGGCCGGCATCGGTTTACCCAGTTTCTGGCAACTGTGCTTAAGAAAGTGATGGAAAATGGCGGCGATGTCATCCGGCCGATGACGTAAGCTCGGCACTTGAATAGCCCCTTGATTGAGCAGATAGTAAAGCTCGGGCAACAACTGATTTTCCGACATCAGCTGTTCTGGGCTGGCATCAAACAGGGTGATCACCCGCGTTTTGCTGGCGCTGCCTCGCTCTTGCGCCAACAGCAGTTGGACAAGCTCTCGCTGCGTCTTTTCATTCATCGATTGAACGTTCTCAATCACCAAAGTAGCCACGCTTCCATCGAAATAGCGCGCGATGGCCTCTTTGTCGTGGTCCGCGGTAAGATACAGTTCTTCCAACGTTTGATCTTTACGCGGCTGGCTCATGTCATGCAGTAGATGAGCGATGCTGTGGCGGCCTGAGCCCGATTCACCACAAATCACCACATTGGTGTTGATCAAAGCAAACCTCGCGACGTGCTGACGAATTTGCTCAATTTGCGCCGACTTACCGACGAGCGCTTTGCCAACAGACTGCGACACGTTGCTCTTTTGCGCGGTGTAAGCTTGGCGCTCCTTGAGATACGATTTCACTTTCGTGAGCAGATCGGGCGGTGAAATCGGCTTTTCAAAAAACTCACAAGCGCCTTTTTTCAGTGCGTCCACCGCCATCGGTATATCGCCATGCCCAGTGATGACCAGCACCGGAATGTGTTCATCAATCTCTTTGATGAGCGCCAGCAGCTCCATGCCATGCATTTGTGGCATATACATATCGAGTAAAACCACACCGGGCCAATCTTCGCTGAGATATTGGCACGCTTGCGTCGGATCATTCACCAGTTTCGCAGTCAAACCAGAAATGGACATCAGATGCGCGTACGAGTCGAGTACATCCTGATCGTCGTCAACCAAAAGCACATCATATTGATTAATCGTCATGAGGCATCTCCAATACCACCATGGCTCCACCTTTTGCGTTGGAAGCCAAGTAAATGTTTCCGTTATATTTTTCTATGATTGATTTACAGATGTTCATACCAAGTCCGAGACCGATTTCTTTTGTAGTCGTAAATGGGGTAAAGAGGCGATCAACAATGTCCGGCGCAAAGCCCTTACCGTTATCGCATACCGCAATCGCATGGTGCGTTTGCGTAGAATACAAATGGCACAGCTCAATCACACGCTCTGCACCATTGGCTTCGCTCAACGCATCGCAACTGTTCACCATCAAGTTAATGAGCACCTGTTCGTAGGCGACCAAGCTGCCTTGCACCATCAGGGTTTTGTCTAGCTGATTGCGAATTTGAATTTGCTGCCTTTTGGCTCGCGTGTTAACGAGCAACATTGAGTGCTCTGCGACATCGTGCAACTCTATCGATGCGGACGTTGGCTCGCCATCCGATTTCTTCGCAAAGTGACGCAAACCATTGACGATTTTACTCATGCGCTCTTTGAGGCTTTCGATGTGCGTTAATGACGTTGCGACCTGCTCACTGTCCGCCTTCTGGTTAAACAAATTGGCGCTATAAAGATAGGTAGACATCGCATTAAGCGGCTGATTTAACTCGTGCGCTAAACTGGTCATCGCTTGCCCTACCACCGCCATTTTTGCCGCCTGAATCAGCTCGGATTGCGTTTTCTTCAAATGCGATTCCGCTTTTTGCCGCTCTTGAATTTCCAGCTTGAGCTGGCGATTTCGCTCCGTCACATCGCGGGTTTTCTCAGCCACTCTTTGCTCTAAGATGCGATTCGCCTGAATCTGTTCGGTTACGTCGGTGATGGTGATGATCACTTTTTCACAATGACCGTGAGTAAATAGGCTGAACTCGCAATGTAAAAAACGCCCATAAGGATCGTCCGCCAATGACATGGTGAGTTCGCTTCGGCACTCGCGCATTAAGGTGGAATCGGCATCAAATTGGGCGCGTAATGCCTCAAACCAATGCTCAGGAAAGGCTGACCAAATCGGCAACTCGGTAATGGCATCGTCTAACTCCAATAAGCGTCTTGCACTGACATTCGCCGATTCAACCCAGCCACCCAAGCTGACCGTCATCAGACTGGCGCTGGTGTTGTTGATTAAGCTTAGAGCGTTGGTTCGCTGCATCTCTTTCACTTTGTCACCGTATTCGATCAGCTTGGCACTTAAGCGGCCAATCTCATCGTTGCCGTCAACACGAATTGGGTGGTGTAAATCATCATTGATGATCGCATCAATGCTGTTACTCAAATTGGCCAAGCGCGCCACGATACGCTGATAAATAAAGTAGTACGCCAAAATCAAACTGGTGAGGATCGACACCGCAAAGCAGATGAGCAACACGCGGTTGCCCACACTGACCATCTCAGTGGTGTCTTGTTTGACTTCATAGAAAGCTTTGTCTGCCGACGCAACAATGCCGCCAATTTGGTTGTGAATCGTACCGATTTGGCGATCAATATCGCGCTGCTGCACTTCAATTCTCTCGCGGATGGAAACGTAATCGAGCAGTTGCTGGTGCAAGAAACCTTCAATTTGCAGCAAGGTTGTTAACTCACCGACTAACTGTTGGTATGCGATGGACGATGGCCATTCAAAAATGGGCTGGCTCAAACGGTGAAGCTCTTCGGTACGATACTGAATCACTTTCATGCCGTTATTCACATGTCCCAACTGCGTTGCGCTCACCACATCTAACGCCAATTCGTAAATCGTGGATTCGAGATCCAATACCTGTTGAATCACGTTCAACTGTTTAAGTAACGCATCGGTTTTGGCCTGTTTCTGATTGCGTGACATCTGCCAATCTATCTCTTGGCGTAAAGGCATCAGCTCGGTGCGAATGTCTTGATGAATCCAATCAAGTTGTTCTTTCAGTAGATCGATTTTTCGCTGCGCATCAATGCGTTTAGACACCAGATAACCATAGAGATCAATACTGCTCGCAAGCGAGGTGTACGACTCAGCGAGGGCACTCAGCGAGTCATGCGTGGCTTCGTCGGCGCGTTGCACGCGTTCAACAATCTGCTTGGTATCGCTTAATTGCTTGCTCAAGGAAAGCAAGTGGTTGTCGAGTTGAACTTTGCTTGTTACTCGTTCGATCTGAGAGATTTTACGTCGCACTTCACTGCTTTTGCTCTCAAGCAAATAACTGGCGTTGTAGCGCGGCACGTTTTCTTCCAACAACCCGCTGACTCGCAGATCGAGCTGATTCCAAGTCATCCACGCAATCACACAAACGAGAGTTAACAGCAAGGTGCTGCCAGTAAACGCGGCGACCAGTTTTACCCCAATGGTGTTGTATCTACGCATCTATTCTTCACCCTGCTTTTTTAGCGTTTGCAAACGTTGATTTGCTGATGCTAATTGGCGATGAAGCGCGCCGCTGACACGATGGCTGAACTCCGCCATCACGGCCTGCGCATGGCCATCATCCGTCATCTCTTGTTGGGAAGAGAGTGCCAGTTGCATGCTCACTTCCAATACCTCTGTTTCCGTCACTGGAATATCAAAGGCAAGCTGACGAATGGACTCGAGTTGCGTTAACACGACCGGGTTATCGGCGTACGCCTTACGCAGTTGAATGATGGTTTGCCAGGTGTCTTTTAGCTCAGGGAGGCGTTTGGTAATGGCCAAATCAAACAGGCGATTGGTCAGCACTTCTCTTTGCATTATCGCGCTAATGTTCAACGTTGGATGATCACCATCTTTGCGCTCGGTATCATGTAGAGAAAACTTGGCAAAACTGTTTTTGCCCAACGACGCTTGCATTGGGGCAGAAAGCAGCATTGCCATAAAGTCATCCACCAACGGATCATCACTCGCACGCTGGGTTTTGGCGATATAAGTAGGCATCAAGGTAAAATCTGACTCATAGCTAAATCCCACATGGTCAAATTTCCGCTGGATCAGAAGCGCATAGCTATCAATTGTCGGGCCCAAGCCGAATTGCCCTTTCGCTATGTAGTCACTCACGCCAAAGCTGCGAGAAGAAATGGTCGCCAAGTTAGCACCAATGTTAATCAATAGCCGCCAACCATCCTGCCAACCGTATCGGCTTAATATGCTTTCCACCATCATTTGTGTTGTGCCTGAACGATTTGGTGTACTCATGGTGATATGACCAAAATATTGTGGCTGGGTGAGGTCGATAAAGCGGTTAGGCACCGTTAACTGATGCGCTTGCAAATAGTCGTGATTCCAAACAATCCCAGCCCCCGAGTAACCAATGGTTTGAACGCGTTCGCGCGGTGGCAGGACATAAAGCGCCATCCAATCGGGCAAGGTTTCGAGTTGTTCCACTTCTCCCAAACGTTCATTCTCGCAAAGCTTTTGCATCAAAAAAGGTGACGAGCTCAAAACCAAATCGATGTCTTGCATATAGGTTTTGCCGAGTAGCTGAATGCTCGACTCGCTGCGACGATGGATAAAACGAACTTCTGCATCAGGGTGACGCAACTTGAACTCATCAATTAGGATGGACAGAGGCTCTTGGGAAAAGGTGGTTAACACGACGATCTCTCTGTCTACCGACGCGGCTTGAGCTGGTATCCATGAGAGGCTCAACAACAAAGTAAGCCAGTTAAAAACCCCAAATCGCTTAATTTTCACTACCGATAACCTTAAATATTGTGCGTTCAATCAAAACTCTATTATTTGGATAAAAAGTCTTGAGATCGCCGCTGAGTCACTACTGACGCAATTTCCGTTCATTGATAGTAATTTTATCAGCAATCCGCCAGTAACGGTTATGTCATTAGGTTCACTTTTGACTCGTTAAGAAAAACAAATTGAGTCAAATCTGCCCCAAAAACGCACCTTTGTACCGATTTTTAAAGCCCTTCATCATGCTCCCGACAACACATTCTTGTTGATTTACATGGAGAGCAAATATGCTTAATTTCTTTAAAACTCGTCCGGATCTGCCGCCCTCAGACAGCTCCAACGAGAGTATGCTAAAACGCTATAAGAGCTACCAATGGCAGGTGTTCTTAGGCCTCGTTTTTGGTTACGCCGTCTTTTACGTAGTACGTATGAGTTTGGGTGTTGTGAAAAAACCTATGCTCGATGCGGGCATCGTGACCATCGAAGAACTCGGTATCATGGGTTCTGCGTTCTTCTTCACTTACGCCTTCGGTAAGTTCCTTAACGGCTTCCTATCTGACTACGCCAACATTGGCCGCTTTATGTCGTGTTCACTACTGGTTTCGGGCGTGCTCTCGGTAGTGATGGGGATGAACACTGTAGGCTTCTTCTTTGTTCTGCTTTGGGGATTGAACGGTTGGTTCCAATCCGTGGGTTCTGCGCCTTCGTGTGTCGCTATCTACCAGTGGTTTTCACCAAAACAACGTGGTAGCCGTTACTCGATTTGGGGTGGTTCACGTAACATTGGTGAAGGTATCACTTGGATCTTAACTGCATCACTAGTGAGCTACTTCGGCTGGCGTGCAGGTTTCATTGGTGCGGGTATCGCGGCAGTTGTTGCGGCACTGATCATGCTGAAAGTACTGAAAGACCGTCCACAAACTTACGGCTTGCCAGATCCAGGTACCGCATTTGGCGAAGGTACCGAAATCAAGAAAGCGAACGATCCAAAAGAAACACGTCGTGCGCAGATGTTTATCCTAAAACAACCTGTTGTATGGCTAATCGCCCTGTCTTGTGCGGCGATGTACATCTCTCGCTACGCGATGTCTTCTTGGGCGGTATTGTTCCTACAAGAGACAAAAGGCTACTCACTGATTGACGCGGGCTTTGCCATGTCAATGTACCCAACCGCAGGCCTAGCGGGTGCGATTCTGTCGGGTATCCTTTCAGACAAGGTGTTCAAAGGTAACCGTAACATCCCTAACCTACTGTACGGATTGTCAAACATTGCTGGTATGTGTTTGATGTTCTTCGGCCCGGATAACCGTGTTGTCGACGCAGTGGCACTGAGCATGATCGGCTTCTCTATCGGTGGTCTAGTGGTATTCCTCGCGGGTCTAATTGCATGTGACCTAATGCCGAAAAATGCGGTTGGTGCGGTAAAAGGTTTGATCGGTCTGTGTTCTTACATCGCAGCGTCAGCTCAAGAGCTTATCTCAGCTTCACTGATCACAGTAACTGAAGTGGATGGCATCAAACACTACGACTTTGGTAACGCGCAGTACTTCTGGCTCGCCGCTGGTGTGGTATCGATGCTTCTAGCGCTCACCGTATGGAACGCGAAGAAAGTGGTCGACATCGACGAAGAGCAAGACAACAAGCTTAAAGCTCGCACAGCTTCTTAATTGTTCATTGAGCAGGAGCGCAAGCTCCTGCTGTTTCTCCTCCCCCTTTTTAGTCTCGTCGTTATAGGAATTGAAGATGTGTAAAACCAAAATTGTTGCGACTCTCGGTCCTGCTAGCCAAAGCCGCGAAAAGCTCACTCAACTGATTGAAGCGGGCGTAAACGTGGTGCGTTTAAACTTCTCACACGGCAGCGCAGAGGAACACATTGCGCGCGCTGAAATGGTGCGTGAAATCGCACAAGATCTTAACGTCAGTGTTGGCGTTCTCGTTGACCTACAAGGTCCCAAAATTCGTATCGCTTGCTTTGAGCAAGGCTCAATTCAGCTCAAAGCAGGCGATCCCTTTATCCTAGACGGCACACTCGACCGTGAAGCGGGCAACCAAGAACGTGTTGGCTTAGACTATCCCCAGCTGATCGACGATCTCGCCGTAGGTAATATCTTGTTGCTCGACGACGGTAGAATTCAGCTCGAAGTAACGGCCGTTGATACACAAACTCGCCTGGTCAGCACCATTGCATTAAACAGCGGCAAACTCTCCAACCGTAAAGGAATTAACTTGTTGGGTGGTGGCCTTTCAGCCCCTGCGCTGACCGACAAAGACAAGCAAGATATCCTGACCGCTGCCGAGCTCAAGGCGGACTTTTTAGCCGTGTCGTTTCCTCGCAACGCAGAGGACATCGAGTACGCGCGTGCACTTGCCGTTCAAGCTGGCTGTTACGCCCATATCGTTGCGAAAGTAGAACGTGCTGAAGTGGTGGCCACTGAAGCAGCGATGGACGAGGTGATTCGCGCCTCCGACGTAATCATGGTGGCACGAGGCGATCTGGGTGTTGAAATCGGTGATGCGCGTCTACCTGGCGTACAAAAAGCACTGATCGCTCGTGCGAAGTACTTAGGTAAACCGGTTATCACAGCAACGCAAATGATGGAATCGATGATCGAAAACCCATTGCCAACACGCGCAGAGGTTCTAGACGTTGCCAACGCAGTACTTGATGGCACAGATGCCGTGATGCTCTCTGCTGAATCAGCGGCAGGTCTCTATCCGGTTGAAGCGGTAGAAGCGATGGTACGCATTGCACAAGGCGTCGAGCACGAAACCAGTTGCGCCCAAGGCTGTTGGGATAAGCTTCACCATTTGTGTAGCGATGCGGGCAAGAGCTTTGCTCTTTCATCCATGATTTCGGCAACAAAAGTACACAAAGATCTGGGTGTTGCTATCGTCACTCAACACGGCGAAACGCCACTGTTAATGTCTCGCTGCCAAAGCCAAGCAACCATCTGGGCGGTCTCGAACAAACCTGAACTACTGCGTAAGCTGGCAATTTTACGTGGCGTAACCCCAGTGTATCTACCCACTTTGGATAAACGCGGTGACATTGCGCATCAACTTATTAGCCTACTAGGCGCCGATGCTAAACAGAAACAAATCTCATCCATCATGATGACCCAATTAGAGTCGGTTGAAGGTGTGGGCGATATGAATGTCTGTCGCCTACTGAGCCTAAACGAAACAACCGTTGCAACAGCAATCGCAGCATAACAGTTTAATCACCCCCCCCTTGCTCCACAGGGATTTTGGCCTGCCTTTGCGGCAGGTCCTTTTTTTTTGCTTCTTCCCCATCACTTATTTTCCTACTAAAAATAATTAACTTCAAAATTGTGACAACCATAAATAAAATGGCATTCTGACTCGCGTAAGCTCAAATTTTATTGTGTACTACGTTAAAAAGGGCCTATGATTTTCCGACGCAAATCAAATTTGCGTGTTAGCAATAAAAGTCCGTCGTTTTGTTGCTTTACTCAGTACTGCAAAATGTTACATTTTTCGTTAAGTATTCTTTAGGGTTGTGAATATGCAGTTAATCACTCAATCAGACTATGAGCAGTACATCCGTCAAACAGACGATGGTGATTTCATTATGCTGCTTGACAACCTGACTTTTTCGAGTGTTTTTCAACCGATATTCAACCAGTTAATGCAACTGGTCGGTTTTGAGGCTTTGTTGAGAATCCAAGACGAACAGCATAATTTCATCCGGCCAGATCTGTTTTTTTCTGACCCCTCTCACAGCGATGAGTACATTCTTTCGATCGAATTTCTCTCTCGAGCCATTCACATTCGCAACTTTTCTAAGCACTACACAGCCAAAGGCGTGAAGCTTTTTCTCAACGTGATGCCCAATTCACTGCTCACCATGACCAAAGATCTAGAGTACGTCGACAGAAGCCTCTTATTTCACAGGCTAAAACAACTTGGCATGGCACCCTCTGATGTTACCTTTGAAGTCATTGAAGAGCTTTGTTACCAAAATGACGATTTGCGCGAAGCAGTAAAAGTATTGCGCTCCAAAGGCTTTAACTTTGCTATTGATGACTTTGGCGCCGGCCATTCCGATGAAAAACGAGCCGTTGAACTGACACCCGATTTGATAAAAATCGACCGAAGCTATCTGTTACGTTATTGCGCCGGACAACGTGAAGAATTACTCCACGCAC
>NZ_SZTO01000015.1 GCF_013369385.1 Vibrio sp. 05-20-BW147
GTGGAAAATTAAGTATGAGAGACTACAACGCTCAGGTTGGTGAGACTTATGCCATGATAAAAGCGTTAAACAAGCTTACAGGGTTAGGTATGCCTAAAACTTGTCGTATTGGCTAAAAAAAGCGCAAAATGAAGTCGCTTTACTTTTGTGCTGAATTACGCAACAAAGCCGGCAAGCGGCCAAAGTATGTAGCTTCATAGGAAACACTCTTATGCAATGAAAATGAAAAAACGCGTTACCCCCCTTAGCACTGAGTTGTACAGCGATTTAGAAGATTCAGATAACGCGAAATATGTTTTATGTATTTTTAAGGTGGTGAATTATAGGTATTTGAAATGTGTTTTGAAGGCAAGCAGCGGAAAAACAGTGTTTCCATTTCGCAACAATGGGGTGGGCGGAGAGATGCTCCTTGGACGGATTTGAATATTCACTTGCAATAAAAATATGCACTTGCCTATTTTCAACGCAATCCAATTATTCTGACTATACTCACTGTGATGTCGAAAACATGACGTAAGCTTTTATAAAATCAAAATAAATTGGCAGGTTTTATATGGATAGAAAACACCTCATTCTTGTTGCGCTGGTCATCGGTGTCTTTACAGGTTGCGATAATCACAGTCGGAACAGTCAGCTTGATACGGATAGCGGTAGCAAAAGGACGGAAATACTGCTCACTAGTCAGTCAGGCGGGAGGGGTGCTGTGGGGCTATGGAGCATTCTAAAAGACGACTTGAGTTTGCAAAGTACTTTATTTGAAGCACAAGGTTTGCCAGCCCCTAATATCAGTCAATTGTTCTCTGAAGCTGGTGTTGCCAATATAGGTGGCAAGAAAACAGGTTTTGTCTATTCGAAAGCCAATCAGAGCTTTTATGGCGTCATAGATAAAGCTGTGATTAAATTTGACCCTACAGCGAATCAAGCCCGTATTTTGACTCTGATTCCTGAGTTTTATAAATCCACTTATTATGAGTCATTTAGCCGTTATGTCCTCAAGCCTGTCGTTTCGAAAGATGGCAAAAGTTTGATTGTGATTGCAACTCGTGGAGGAATGGCTCTTCCTGCTTCGCCTGCGGGGGATTCAACGCGGACGAGTGGTGGATTGGTCCATATTAATATTGATGAATCCAGCAGTGACTTTGGTAAGGCGAATATTGTTTTTGAATTCTTTGAGCATAGTAATGCTGTGGGTAGAGATTGGCGCGACCGCATATTTGAGATTATGACAGAGCCAATGCTTTATGATGATGGAACAGACCCATCCATCTTTTTGGGTTCTGAATACGTTGTCATCGACAAAGACATGTGTAACCAATCTGATAATAAATGCACAACGTCAGGAAAGCTTTTCAGTATGCATCCGAGCGATCAGAATGATTGGTCAAAACCTTGGAAAGTCCGTGGCAATGTGATGGGGCACACCATAATACTTGGTCGTACTTCACACTATGATAGTCGAGAAAATGTCATCTGGGGGGTGGGTGAAAATGACTATCAAATGTCGTTGTTCAAAATAACACCTGAAGGAGAATGGGCGCCCGACCCTAGTTCAATCGACGGGATATGGAGTCAGTCTCGGATAGTTTGGTCTACCACTCATGGAACTTACCATCCGCAAGCTGTAGTGAGTGGTTATGGAGATAAAGCTTTAGTTTGGACAACAGGCAGCGTCCCTAATAGCGTTCCAGAATTCCGCCATCCGTTTTTATCCAATATTTATGCTCATAAAGAGCCTGAGATTTTGCAAAGTTTTCAAGGGTTATGGAAGCCGGATTTAAGTGGTTATGCTAAGCCCGCTCATGTGACGGCGAGTCGAAATAGTTCGACCATGTGGGTCGTGGGTAACTCCGACGCCACTGCTGAGGACTTTTACCAAAGTCAAATGACTTATTTAAAGCAAACTCACACCTATGGCTCCGCTGAATATAGTAAAAGCCTGCAAACCTTATTGGACGAATATAATGTGGTTGCTTCGTATGTGGATGAAATTGGTACAAGTTCGCTCTCTCAGCAGCGTTTGTTAGGTGGAGATGTGACGGGGGGTATCTTTTTTGCTGGCAGTGTTGCCGTTGGTGATGAAGGCAGTTTGGATAGCCAACTCTACACTGACGGCTTACTGTTTGCGATGGCCACGGGTGGTGGCGAACATGGTGATGGGGCTCTGATTAAGTACAACCGGAACACAACAGAAGTGACGCGTATTCCTTTGGGCACTAACGAGGTGGGTTATCCTGTAGGTAAAACTGCTCAGGTTAGTTCATCTATCGTAATCGGTGGGACATCGAAAGTTGCCCAAGCGAAACTTAAGCCGATGGAAACCTCGGTTGGGATCTGGTCCGCAAATCTACAAACAGGTGAGCTCTCTGATGAAAGGTTGCCTGGCACGAATGTAAAAGGAGTTTCTGGGGACGTTTACTTAGAAGCGGCTACGCCACCTCTGGCCTTTGTTAGAGCAGGTGATGGAGATTTTTGGGCTAATGCGACATATTGGGCGTACGATATATTTTCGTTTGTTGTGAATCCACAAACACATGAGGAGTTTCGTGCAGGTTTAATCAAAGTGGATGGCAAAACTGGGGCAATAAAAGCCGGGCCATTTATCACTTCCGATGGGCCCAAATATTTTATAGGGAATGCGATAACGCCAATCAGTGGCAATGGAGAATTTGCGATGTTCTTTGAAGGTGCAGGGGTGAATGACACGCCGAGCACAGGGCAGAACCTATTCATCTATGATCTCAATAATATGGATTCGACCAATTACAAAAAAATCGCCTTCTCTCCTGACAACGGTGGACAGTCATCTGGGTTGTGGAGAACTCGTTTTTCACCTGTTTATGATGTGACGTCAAATGCTTGGTACGTCATCACCACGAATAATGTTTCGACCAACGAGATCAATATTGTCAAGTTATCTGCATCGACAGACATTATGACAGACCCTGTCGTGGCTAATGTGAATGTGTCATGGCCGCAGGGAATGCCAATTAACGAGAATGACTATATTGCAACCTCGATGTTTGTTGGTTCGGACCATGCTATTTATTTTGGGACGAGTGATGGCAAACTGATGCGATTTAGTCCTGGCACTACTGCCGTTGAAGTGGCTTACGACTTTGCGCCTGCGAGTGGATCGGCGAAACTACATGGTTTTCTAAATGAGAAAGAAGGTGCCATTGTTGGGCTTATCGTTGATTCAACGGATGAAGTGCTGGGCAGTGGTATGAGAATGTTTGCTTATGATCTAGACAGTGGAACAGCGAACACTGTCAACGCGGATGGTATTGCTGGGAGTGACGATCCTTACCCTGGTTTAAACCTCATTCGTCGTTGAGTCTCTCTCTTTGATACGACAGAAATAAGGATTAAGTACCGAAATTAGGTACTTAATCCTATGCTTAAGAGAAAAATGCCTGTGGTTCTCTCGTCTAAACTTTTTCCTTATTCAAAACTACTCATCCCTGCGGCGCAACTCTCTCCCATTGAAAATACGCTTCGTCTGCCAGTGCCAGCATTGGGCGATCTTCATCGGTATCGCCATAGGCATAAATGCGCGGGTATTGGTCGATATCGCAATGTGCTTTGACTCTGGCAACTTTGCGGGTTTTGCTGCAATCGCCATTGAGGTAGGTGCCAGTTAATGCGGTGTGGTGGATTTTCATTTCGCTGCAAAGCAATTCAATACCTTGGGTTTGACACCAAGGCGCAAGGTAAAGGTCGAGCGAGGCTGACACTAAGATAATACGGTCACCTTTGGCTTGGTGCCACGCCAGTTTTTCCATCGCTTCCACTCGGAGGTAATGAGGAATCACCTCAGCTGCAAAATGTTCCCCCAATTGTTGCAGTTGATGGGCATCGCGGCCACGGAAAGCCACCCAACTGGCAATCGGGCGCATTACATGTGCAGGCAACAGCTTGAGTTTGTATAGGGCATAAAACGGCATGATCGCGAGCCGACCTAGCCATTTGCGCTTGGGAGACGCGGAGTGCTGCAAAAAGAGCGAAAACATATCTTCATGAGTGATGGTGCCATCAAAATCAAACAGAGCGAGATGCATGCGAATACCTAAGCGAAGGGGATAGCTGTTTATAGTGATAGGTAATGGAAAGCGCAAGTATTTCTGTTGTGTCATAGCAATATCGCTTTGCTCTCTAAGTTTGAGTCACTCATGACTCAAATATAAATAGAACAGAAATTAAACTTTTAGATCAGTCATAGAATAGAAAATGGCTTTTCCAGACAATATGCCTAAACAGTAACTAGGTAGTCATATGAAAATACAACACAAACTAACAATTCCTGTAGGCATTATTTTGCTGACGTTTTTGTTGGTCTCTTTTATTAATTATTCGCTGTCTGAAAAACAAGCCAAAATTGCCGATGATATTAACAATGGTATGTATCCGGTGGTGATGAGTCTAGAGGATGCTTATCGAGACTTATACCAGTCGAGCAATGCGGTGCAAGGTTGGCTGCTGGCTTCATCGCAGGATGAAAAGAACTACCATGTCGGGGAGTTTAAAGAAAATGCCTACAAAGCCATTCCGCGAATGAAGAAAGTACAGCAATTAATTGATGCGCAGCTCATTCCTAGCGCAATGCAAGGGGAGCTCAATAGGCTGGTGAAAATAACGCAGAGTTGGATCGGATTGTATGAACCGATATTTAATCAGCCTGATTTAGCTGAACATTATTACGCCGACAACCAGCAAATCATTCACGATGAGTTTGTGCTGATGCGTGCTCAACTCAAAACCCTGAGTAATGCCATTGATGATGAGTTGATGTTGCTCAATCAGCAATATGTTGAACGCCAGAACTTTGTCGACAACGTGATCCTCATGGGTCTGGTGGCGGTGGTGATCAGCGTGTCGTTTGCCTACTGGGTGATTCAGCGTTTTGTGATGAAACCGATGCGACAAATTCAGGTAGCGATGCGCGATATTGCGGAGGGGGAAGGGGATCTTTCTCGCCGTATCGACATTAGCAGCCACGATGAATTGGGCGAGCTTGCGCACTCCTTCAACCAATTTACCAGCCGCATTCATAACACTATTGACGAGGTAGTAGCGGCAACGCAAAGCGTGCGCAGTAACATGCATTTGATTTTGCAATCGACACAGAAAATCAGCCAGTTTTCACATGGGCAGCAACAAGAAAGCCATACGGTTGCGGCGGCAGTGAACGAAATGCAGGCCACCAGTCAGTCGGTGAGTGACAGCGCGAGTGATGCGGCGGATTCCAGTTCGCAAGCCAGCCAGCAAGTGGCTCAAGCTCAACACACAGTGCAACAGACGGTGGTGTCGATCGAGCATCTTGCCAGCGAAATAGAGACAGCGACGCAAGTGATTCATCGTTTGGACTCACAAGTAAGCAACATTGCCTCGGTGTTGGATGTGATTCGTGGCATCGCTGACCAAACCAATTTGTTGGCGCTCAACGCGGCGATTGAAGCGGCACGTGCGGGTGAGCAAGGGCGCGGTTTTGCTGTGGTGGCGGATGAAGTACGCTCTTTGGCGAGTCGTACATCCGACAGTACGGGAGAGATTCAGGCGATGATTGAACGCTTACAGCAAGGCGCCCAAGAGGCGGTGACAGTGATGTCGCGCAGCGTGTCTAGCCGTGAAGAAACGCTGCATAAAGCGAGTCATGCGACTGATTCCTTAGCGCAAATCGGTGCATCTATTCTTCACATGAACGACATGAACAGCCAAATCGCTTCTGCGGCAACTCAGCAAAGTACGGTGAGCGCCGACATAAACCTGAATGTGCAGAACATTGCTGACAGTTCAAAACAGATGGTCAGTATGGTGGCGCAGGTACAACAAGCGTGTGAGAGTCTAGACTCCCAATGTGAGCAGCTGGATACGTTGTTGGGACGATTCAAAATCTAGTCAGTAGAGAAGCAAGTCAAGCGCTGCGAAAGCGTATTTTGCAGCGCTTGAGTGGTAGAAAAGACGGATCACTCGATTTTGGCGTAGTGGTCCACCGCGAAGCTGAAAACAACCTTCATCATGAAAAACAGCGAGCAGGCCAAAAACCAAGGTTCCAGCGGTAACATAGTTAAGAGTAATAACCCGTAACACAATAGGTTTGCCGCAACGATCAATTGAAGTCGATGCCCCTTGAGTGCATTGACGATGAGAGCGGCTGCAATGGTGCTACCCCATACAATCCAAGCGTTCAGTAACGAACCTCCGAGCAGCCAAGCAATCGCAATAACATGGAAATGGATGGCGATGAACATGAAACGGCTGCTGCGTCGAGAGGCGTAGTACAGGTTGGTGCCTCTCGTAAAATTAGCAACACAACCAGCAAGTACATCGACGATGAGAATGAAGCCCATCGCCACCTGCCAAGTAACCTCTGGCGAAGATGGGCGATACAAGACCCCATAAATTGCGGCACTTCCTACAAACGCAAAAGCGAAGATGGAGACGATCTCCAATAGGGATTGTTTTTCTCCCAAGACTTCATGTAGGGATTTGGGGATGGGAATTTCTGCCATTCTTCATTCCTTTTCAGTTTGTACTCGACGGTGATGGATGTTCAACATCGCATGTTGTTGATCGAATAAGTGTGAGAGTGCGCTTCATTCCCCTTCCTCTATGGGGATTGGGAGGATCTTAAAAAGAGCGTTCAAACGCACTGAAGTTGGGTTGTGGCAGCGACTCAAATCCCGGTTTACTGATCAAATAACCCTGAACAAGAGAGATACCCATTGCTCTCAAGCACTCAAGCTCTTCTGCATTTTCTACCCCTTCAACTAACGGGGTGATGTTCAAATCCTTCAACATCGCAACGCAGTGTCGAACAATTTTCTGCCGTTTAGCATCACGGTGAATATTGCGAATAAGGTGCATGTCGAGCTTGACGATGTCGGTTTGAAAATCGCTCAACAGGTTTAGCCCTGAGTAGCCCGCGCCAAAATCATCAATCGCGGTTAAGAATCCGAGTGATTGGTAATATTCGACCACTCTTCTAACATGGTTAGCATCCTCGTATTTTTCGACTTCAGTAAACTCAAACATGATGTTTTCGACAGGAAAGTTGAACCGTTTAGCTGCTTCGAGTGTGGTTCGGATGCATCTTTCTGGTTGATAGATGGCGTTTGGAAGAAAGTTGATACTGAGCTTGGTTTTTAAATTCAATTTCGCAGCCCATTCTATCGCTTTGACTCTGCAAGCTTGGTCAAATTGGTATCGGTTTTCATCACACACTTTAGACAAAATGCTCCACGCGCTTTCACCATTAACGCCTCGAACGAGCGCTTCGTAAGCAAACACTTCCTTACGTACAATATCGACAATCGGTTGAAAGGCCATCGAGAATTCAAAACTTAGGGATTCTTGAGCTTGGCAGCGTGCACAGCCAATAACGTTGGTGTCCAAATTATCACTATTCATATCAGTCTCTTACACGTTTGAGCTTCTAAGGGTTTTACTTTAAAAGATTAGCACTGTTTTTGTCAGGAGAACGTTTTTCTCAGCCATCCCGTTTTCGCGCCACTAGGAATCACGATGATTAGGCGTATAGTGTCTTCGCTTAGGCCCTCTATAATTGGGGCATCGACACTGAATGCCGTGCAGGTGTACGGCATTCCCACGCTCAATAGGAATCCAGTATGAATTCATTATTCAGGCAGCAATGTTATCTGCTCGGTGAATGGCGCAGCGCGCCGCAAACCATGACCATTACCAATCCTTTTAACGATGAAGTGATTGGCACGGTGCCGAATATGGGGGAAAAGGAGACCCAAGAAGTGATCGCGGGTGCAGACAAAGCGTTTCAGCAGTTTAAAGCACTCACGGCACAAGAACGGGCCAATCTGCTGCATCGTTGGCATCAGTTGATCCTAGAACACAGCGATGAGTTGGCGCACATCATGACGTTAGAACAAGGTAAGCCATTGGCTGAAGCGAAGGGAGAAGTGCTTTATGCCGCCAGCTTTATTGAATGGTTTGCTGAAGAGGCGCGCAGAGCCTATGGCACGCTTGTGCCAAGCCACAAAGCAAACGCCAAGATTTTGGTGACCAAAGAGCCGATCGGCGTGGTGGCCGCGATTACCCCTTGGAACTTCCCCGCGGCGATGATCACCCGCAAATGCGGCCCAGCGTTTGCGGCAGGTTGCCCGGTGATTTTAAAACCCGCGCCGGATACCCCTTTTACCGCGCTTGCACTGGCTGTGCTGGCGGAAAAAGCGGGCTTTCCTGCTGGGGTATTTAACGTGATCACCGGTGATGCGGTTGCGATTGGTGGCGAACTGACCAGTAACAAGCGCGTTCGTAAATTATCGTTCACGGGCTCAACGCCCGTCGGCAAACTGTTGATGCGTCAATCGGCAGACAACATCAAAAAGCTCTCTCTTGAACTGGGTGGCAATGCCCCGTTTATCATCTTTGAAGATGCCGATTTGGATGCCGCCGTTGAAGGGGCAATGATCGCCAAGTTCCGCAATGCCGGGCAAACCTGCGTCTGTGCAAACCGCCTTTATGTTCAACGTTCGGTCTATACAGAGTTTTGTGAAAAATTGGTGGCGAAAGTCTCAGCACTTAACGTGGGCAATGGCTTTGACCAAGGCGTTCATCTTGGCCCGCTGATCAACGATGCCGCAGTCGCCAAAGTGGTGCAACACGTCGAAGACGCCCAAAGCAAAGGGGCGCACATTGAATGTGGTCAACTACCCACGGCAGGCAGCCGACTTGTGCAGCCTTTGGTGCTCAGTGGCGTGACAGATGAGATGCTGGTAGCGCAGGAGGAAACCTTTGGTCCTATGGCACCACTGTTTGTCTTTGATAGCGAAGAGGAAGTGCTGGCGCGTGCTAACAATACCGATTTTGGCCTCGCGGCGTACTTCTATACACAATCGCTCTCACGAGCTTGGCGCGTGTCGGAAGCGCTTGAAGCGGGGATTGTCGGTGTCAATGAAGGATTGATTTCCACCACCGTTGCGCCGTTTGGTGGCGTGAAAGAATCGGGCTTAGGTAGAGAAGGTTCATTCCTTGGCATGGATGATTACATGGAAAGTAAGTACATCCTGATGGGGTTATAAAAGGTGCGATTGAGGCGGGTACTGGGCTCAGAAAAGATATATAACCGATCGTTCTAGTTAAGACGAGTTTCGTTGGAAAGTATTCCTTTAAATTTGAGGTCTAAGGACTGATATTAAACAGGTAATTACCTCCAAACCAAAAAAGGACACATCATGGCAAATACCTATACTCCTCCAGCAGTCTGGACCATGAATGAAGAAAACGGCGGTCAGTGGGCGAGCATCAACCGTCCAGATTCGGGTGCGAGATTTGAACGAGAGCTGCCGGTCGGCTCACACCCACTCCAGCTTTACTCTATGGGAACACCCAATGGTCAGAAGGTGACCATCATGCTGGAGGAGTTGTTGGCTCTTGGCGTGAAAGAAGCCGAATACGATGCGCACATCATCAAGATTGGCGATGCGGATCAGTTTTCGTCGGGCTTTGTGGCGGTGAATCCCAACTCAAAAATTCCCGCCTTGGTTGACCGATCTGTGGCTGAGCCGATCAATGTGTTTGAGTCGGGTCATATTCTGGTTTATCTCGCCGAGAAGTTTGGCAAATTGCTGCCTACGGATTTAGCTGCGCGCACTCAAGTCATGAACTGGCTATTCTGGCTGCAAGGTTCAGCCCCCTACTTGGGTGGTGGTTTTGGCCATTTTTATGCTTACGCACCAGAGAAATTTGAGTACCCGATTAACCGCTTCACCATGGAAGCTAAGCGTCAATTAGATGTGCTGGATAAGCAATTGGCGAAACATCGTTACCTCGGTGGCGATGAATATTCGATTGCTGACATCGCTGTTTGGCCTTGGTATGGCAACCTTGTGCTGGGCAAACTGTACAATGCGGCTGAGTTTTTAGACGTGGCGAGCTACCAGAACGTGGTGCGTTGGGCGAAAGACATTGAACAACGTGACGCAGTAAAACGTGGCCGTATCGTCAATAAAACCTGGGGCGAATCGTGGGAGATGGTGGAAGAGCGTCACAGCGCCAGTGACATCGATAAAGCGTTAGCCAGCCAAGCTTGAGCATCCTGTCTATCTATTCAAAAGCCTCTGAAATCAGAGGCTTTTCTTTTACGCTGTGTTTTTTGTGGCCAGTTAGGCCGTTAACGTGGTCGGCGGTGAAAGCGACATCGTGGTCTGCGTTTCCGCTTGCTCGCACGGTGTTGAGAGTTGTTGTTCAGAATCTTCAACACTGATTTGGTAGCAAGTGTTGAGATTGCGCGCGAGATGATCGTAAACATCGGCATCCAACTTACTCTGTATCACCATCGGCCGCATGATGTTGGTGATCTCTTGTGGCGACAACTTGTTGCGATAGGGACGGTTTTGCGACAGTGCTTGAAACACATCGGCAATGGCGATAATACGTGATGGGAGATCGATCTGCTCAGCCGTTTTTCCGTACGGATAGCCACTACCATCTAACCTTTCATGGTGATTAGACGCCCATTCGCTAAGTTTCGAGTTGGGGAATATCATTTTTAACGCAACATCGGTATCGACGGTGTGCCGTCTGATGTGAATATATTCGTTTTCCGTTAGAGGTCCTTCTTTATGCAAGATCTCGTCTGGGGTTCTCAATTTGCCAATGTCATGCACCAATCCAGCCACGTAGATCAGCTTGCTGGTCGATTTTGGCAACCCCATTCGATTGGCAAGATATTCACTGAGTTCTGCCACTTTGAGTGAATGCTGATAGGTGAAGGGGCTTTTCGCATCGACAATGCCTGCAATAAACCGCCCGAGCTGAGTTAAGGCCGACAACGAGAGGTCTTGATGTAGCCATTTGAGCTGGTTGAATGAAAATGGGATGGTTTCAATGTGGGTCGCATCCATCGCAAACCAAAATCCGTCTTTGTGAATCAAAGTAATCAACGCATCAACAAACGTAGGACAAAATAAGCTGCCTTTATGCAGAGTGAGCTCCTCGGTGATCGCTTTTTTGTACAAAGTGATGAGATCCTGATGGGTGTTTTTCAGATATTTTGCGCGTAAAAAATCCAGCCGGTCCGCCAAGTAAATGAGAGCAGCAACATCTTTTTCATAGGGGCTGATAGGGGCGTGCTGTAAATGAAGCCAGTCGGTATGGTGGTAGAGAATGATGTTAGAAAATTGAGCCAGTAACTCACACTGCTCGAGGGCTTGAAAGCCGATGTGGCAGTGCTGCTCACTTTCACTGGGCAGCATATCGCTAATCAGGTGGGAATGTTCTGTGGTTTGTGAAACGCCACAATCATGAATCAGCCCAGAGAGAAAACAAAACTCTTGCTTTTTCTTTTCCCAGCCAAGTACTTGTGCACATTGATAGGCGATGTAAGCGACACGATGATTATGATTTAAATCATCAACACCAACGTAATCGAGTGCGCGTGCCACCCATATCAAGGCGTGTTTGAGATCGACGCTAAACGCATCTCTACTCACGGGTTTGATGGCTTCCATATACCGCTCCTAGCCGAGTGACATTGTTGCTAAACTTATATGAGTCTTATTGCTTAAATCTTAGTCCAGTAGTAGGTTTTCAGCCAATTTGACCTTAGTCGCATCCTAAGGAAAAACTAATTTTGTATTTCGGTGGAAATGTCCCGTTGGCGTAATTGAAGCTTCGAAATGCGCTTAGTAAGGGTATAAATGCGTTTGAGTGTTTCCACCCATTCCATTTCATAACGAAAAATGCGCAGACGGTTGGGCTGCTCTTCCGATAAACGCTGCGCTTGGTGCGCTAACACTGCGTCAATCAGTGAATTCAGTTCACGTTTGGCATTCAAAACCAACTGGGCCGTGGCGGGATCATCGCGACGAATGGCGTTAACGCAGTCGAGCAAAGTTCGGTTCACTTTGTCTTGCACGGTATCTAAGGTGGTGCGCATTTGTGGGCTTATCACAATATCGTCGTTGAGCGCCTTGTAAGCCAATGGTAATAAAGAATTCACCACCAAATCCGCGATGCTTTCCAGTTGGTCGGTGATGCTGATCAGCTTAATTTGCCGCGCGCTTTGCGCATCGGAGAGCGGCTCGCGACGCAGGCGACCCAAATAAGACAAGATCGTGCTGTGCAGTTGATCAACCTCTTCTTCAATCGATTCAATCTGGTTGAGTGTCTCGCGCACCATTTGAGTTTCTTGTGCATCTTTGCACTTTGGTGCCAATGGTGGCAGCATGTTGAGCATATTACACACCCTTCTGCCAACTCGCCCGAGCTCGAGTTGCGCTTGGTCGAGCGCGATATCGGGCGTAGGCAAAAAGGCGTCGTTGATGTATTTGGTTTGAACGGTGGCTTCGCTTTTTTCGGTTGACGTATGAGGCAAGAGCTTGCGAACCAGCCAAACAAATACGCTAGCAAACGGAAGCATGATCAAGGTGTTTAACACATTAAACAGAGTGTTGGCATTAGCGATTTGTCGCGGCAGTTCAGCGGCCATTCGCTCTGTCCCCAAGAGCTCAGGATGAAGCGGAGATAGCATGATCGCCAGCTCGCTCAATACGCTGATCAGAGGTAGCCAAATAATCACGCCTATGACATTAAAAATGATGTGAATGGTCGCGGCCTGCACCGCCTCTCTTGGTTTACCTATTGCTGCCAACACAGCAGTAACACAGGTACCAATATTGGCACCCATTGCCAATGCAATCCCGGTTTCGAGTGGAATAAAACCTTGGCCAGCAAGCACAATCACAATCCCTGTGGTGGCAGATGAAGATTGGACCAAAGCCGTAAAGGCTGCGGCAATCAAAATTGCCAGCAACAAGTTATCCATGTGCGCCATCAAATCAATAAAGGGTTGATAGCTTCGCAGCGGCGCCATCGCTTCACTCATCAAATTCATTCCAAGAAAGATCAAACCGAGGCCAAACAGCATATTGCCGTAGTGTTGAGTGGTTTCCTTTTTTGAGGTGAAAAACATCATAAAACCGATCGCCACCATCACCAATGCCGCCTTGGTGACTTTGAAGGCGATGATTTGCGCGGTGACCGTGGTGCCGATGTTGGCTCCCATGATGACGCCGACCGCTTGTGGTAGCGACATTAATCCGGCAGAAATAAAACCGACCAGCAGCACCGTGGTCACTGATGAAGATTGAATGATCGCTGTAATGCCCGTGCCCGTCAGTACCCCTGCGACACGGTTGGTGGTGAGTTTGGCCAGCCACTGTTTCATCTTATTGCCTGCGGCGCGTTTGAGCGCATCAGACATTTTTTCCATGCCGTAGAGGAAGATCGCCAGCCCACCTAAAAGCCCGACCGTCATCGGCAGATAGTCGATTTCTTGCGCGCCAGAGGCGGCCAATAAAGGGAAGGAAGGAAATGAAGCCAGCACGAAAAGTACTGAGCGAGGAAAAGCAAACACACGGCTTAAACTCATCATAGCAACCACTCAAATTGTTTTAATTATCACTAATAAGAATAGACAGGTTTCGCATGGCAAGGGGAAAAGCTTGTTCGCCGATTTCTGCGACTGATCTCCTGAAAAAAGGTTATCGTATCTATATAAAATAGGTTGAATAGATGGATGGCGATATATTCTGTAGATAAATTATTACTAGGGACGAGATTTATGCGAAGTATGTTGTTCTTCCCAGCATTACTACTGTCAGGTTGTGCTTTAACCCCCAACTCCACGCCATTACAACAAGATGCCAACTGGACAGTTGGTCAGTTACCCAATGGCATGAAATACCACATTTACCCCACAGATGATCAGGAGATCTCGCTGCGTTTGACCGTCAATATCGGTTCCTTCCAAGAGAGTGAGCAGCAGAAAGGGTACGCGCATCTTGTGGAACATATGGCCTTTAACGGCAGTCAACATTTTGCAGGCAATGATGTGATTAAACTCTTTGCGCAAGCAGGAGGTAGCTTTGGCGCAGACATCAATGCGTTCACGACGTACCAGCAGACCACTTACAAGCTGGAACTCAATGATGCCAGTCATCTACAACAAGCATTGGTTTGGATGCGCGATGTCAGCGATGGCATTGAGTTTGATCCTCAAGAAGTGGAAAAAGAGAAAGGCGTCATTCTTGGTGAGTGGCGTCGTGCTCGCCCGGAAGACAAGCCCTTTGCATTGAATGCCTACTATGCGTCGATAGATGACACTGTTTATGAGAAACATGATCCGATTGGCGATCGAGAATCGATTGAAAACGCCACGGCGGAGTCATTGAAGTCGTTCTACCAAACTTGGTATCAACCGCAATATTCAGAGTTAATCATTACTGGCAATGTTGGCGTTGAAGAGATCACCACCCTCATTGAAGAAAAATTTGCCAATTGGCAGATAACGGCCAATAACGTCGTTGAAAAACGCCGCGACATTCCGGTGAAAACGGAGCCTAGAGTGTTGTTTAGCAGCGTGATGGAATCGCCAAGTGTTCATTTTGCTATCGACCGCGGGTTTGTAGGCATGAGCACATCAGCGCAACAACAACAGATGTGGCATGACGACGTGAGCGCTAAGCTGATTCAACAGCGTCTCTACTCGGTGCTCAATGACGCTGCGGAGCCGTATCAATATGTTTATGCCAATGCCTTCGTCAATAACTACAGCCGTATGCTCGCGGGTGGTGTGTCATACGCGCCAGGTCAACGACACGAAATGCATCGCCTTTTTGTCGAAACACTCGCTTCGCTGCGCGATTATGGCGTCAGCCAAGCAGAGCTTGACAGTGTGATGTCGGCGTATCAAACAGAACTAACTAACTTAGACAGTGATTGGCAGCAACGGAAACCCTTTCATATTGCGGACAACCGTGTCATCGATCTTGACCAAGGCAGTGTCAGTCAATCGAAGCAGAGTTATCAAGCTCATTTAACCCAATTTATTGCCCTCAATACATTGGCGATCGCAAACGAGCAATTACAGGGTCTACTTAAAGAAGAGCCTGTGTTCATCATGGGCTTAGGCAAAGGTGAGCATATGGCCACTTGGGCGAAAACCCCCAAGCAGATTGCGGCCGCGTATCAGCGACCGGGCGTAAAACCTTTGACTCTGGCAGTGAAGAATGAGGGCTTCCTTCAGCCCGTTATCGATGGCCAGATTGTCGATATCCGTGACCATGACGGTGGTTTTAAGGTCTATTCGCTATCCAATGGTGTGGAAGTGTGGTTCCAGCAGGATGCACAAGCGGGTAAACGTGCCTACCTCAATTTTGCAAGTCTAGGAGGCAAAGCAGCGATAGATCCAAGCTTGTATCCTGCTTATGACATAACCACTCTTGCGGCCATTCGCAGCGGCTTAGGCGCGTTTTCTGGCACAGAACTGGACAGCTATTTGCGCAAACATGATTTGATGATCAATCCCATTTTGGGTACCACCTATCATGGTGTTGAAATGATCGGCGCCAAAGAAAAATTGGCCATCACTTTGAATGCGCTCTATAACCTAGCAACAGAGATCAATGTTGAACCACGTCAACTGGATGCAGTGAAGAAAGAGTTTGAGCAAGACAGTACCGCATTTTTAAGAGCAGGTATCGGACAACTGGTTTTACAGGCGAATCGTTCCGTCTATTTACCTTCTACTCGTCATCGTCTTGTCACTGGAGAGCAAATGGAGCGCGTGACCGCTGAGCAAGTTCAAGCGATTCACCATGAGCTTTTCGGCAAAAATCATGGCTTCAAAATGGTGTTGATTGCGGATCTCACGCCAGAACAAGTTGCCCCTTTACTAAGACAGTATGTGGCGTCCATCGAGCTACAACCGGGCAATGCACTGAGTTATAACGTCGCCTATCAACCGAACTTACCCGACAGCACCGTGGTGAAAGAGGGAAGTCAAGAATCTTCTTTGCATTGGGTGCGAGTAGTAAACCAGAATGTTGCCGCGAAAGTGGGCAAAGATATGTTTATTGAAGACATGCTGCAACGTATCGCCTCTGCTCGTATTTTGGATCAAGTGCGTGAAAAAGCGAGTTTGGATTACAACCCAGCGGTGTATCCGGTAATGCAAGATCAAGAAACGGTGTCAGATTGGGTCTTTGAGTCGCAGATCGCCCCCAAAGACGCCAAATTGATGGGTCAACAAGTTGAACAGGTGATGGCTGAGTTGGCGGAAAACATCACGCAAGAGGAAGTCAATACCGCAGCAAAACAACTCAGTGCCGATTTGAGAGCCTTGGACAGCGATCCCCGTTTTCGTAACGGCTTCTATATCCGTTATTTGATCAACCGCTATGGTATCGATGCGCTAGTGTCTTACGAGAAAACCGCGCAAAGCGTGACCTTGGAAGAGGTTCAACAAAGAGCACAAAGCACCTTTGGTGAAGGTGTGAAGCGGATGACGTTTGTCCTAGAGCCTAAAGAGTAGTGCGCCAATTGGTTGGTGGTGTTTACCACTAACGGTGTTTTACGCCAATAAAAATGGATTAGCTTTTCGGCTAATCCATTTTTTACGCTAATCTATTGTGCTCTGCGATTACTCGTAATCTGAAGCGTAGGTTTCTTCGTAGGTGTGCGAGTAAAGCTCAAACAAGTTACCAAATGGGTCTTCTAGGTAGACCATTTTCGCTGGCTTGTTGTCGTCTTCTGGGTGGTAACGCATGATGTCCATACGCACTTTACCGCCAAACTCTTCTGTGCGTTTAATGACGCCTTCAAAATCATCGGTTTGTAGACAGAAATGGAAGATGCCAAGGCGAGAGAAATCCACAACGTGACGCTCTTGACGTTCTTTCATTTCAAATAGCTCAACGCCAATGCCGTCGGTGGTGACTAAGTGAGCAATGTTGAAGCCTTTAAAACCCTCGCCAAATACTGCAATACACATTCTGCCGATGGCGCTTTCACGCTCTTCCACCACTTTGGTGTTGTTCATAACGATTTTTAGGCCAAGTGCATGGGTGTAAAATTCTACCGCTTTATCCATGTCACCGACCATGATGCCTACGTGATTCATTTTCATTTTTCTGCTCCAAACGCTCGTGAGTTCGATTCGTTGATTGGTGTCGATCAGCAAATCCCGTTGATTGCTGAATCCGTTTCGATGGAGAGAGTATAGGGAGTTATAATTATTACTTGAAATTATCATAATTTATTATTTTAATAATTTTTTGTTTTTATCATTAAGCAATCACTTAGGCGGGCAAGCGATGTTAAATCCAGTTTGGCTGACGACCTTTAAAACCTTAATTGAGGTCGGCCACTTTACCAAAACCGCTGAAAAGCTTTTCATGACTCAACCGGGTGTCAGCCAACACATTCGCAAGCTGGAAGAGAGCTGCGGTGCTGCGCTCATTGAGCGGGACAAAAAGAGTTTTGAAATCACCGAAGCGGGGCAGCGCGTTTATCAATACGCAAAACAGTTGGAAAGTGAACAAGCCGAACTGCTGCAAAGTCTGCAATTTGATAATCCACATGCGGGGGGCTGCCGGGTGGCCTGTTCGGGCGCTTTGGGGTTAAAGCTTTATCCGCAGCTGCTCGATTTACAATGTAAATACCCAGAACTGATCCCCCAGTTGGAAGTGGCGCCCAATCATAAAATCATTCAAGCGGTACTCAATGGCGAAGCCGATTTAGGCATTGTCACTCACTTGCCGCAACCGGCTTTGTTTGAAGTACAAGCGCTGGGCTCGGATGAACTTTGTCTGTTTTATCCCGCCAAGTTTAAAGGGGAAACGCTCGCCAGTATTATCGAGTTAGGCTTGATTGAGCACCCTGATGCGCCGCACTATTTAGAACTCTATTTGGCGCTGTGTGGGGAAGTTGAGCAAGGTCTAGATAGACGACAGGTTCAAAGCTCAGGCTATGTGAATCAGCTGAGCCAAATTCTTTTACCTGTCGCTCGGGGGCTTGGATTCACCGTATTACCACGCTCGGCAATGAGCCAGTTTTCATTGACGGAGCACTTGGCCATCTACCCAAGCGCTCAGAGAGTGGAGGAATCTCTTTACTTAATCAGCAAAAAAGCGCGCACTCTGCCAGCACGCTTTGAGGTGGTGGCGCAAGCCATACGACAAGCGCTGTAGGTATATTGGCACGAAAAACGGGTTGCGGTTATTGAGGTGTGGAGGCAGAGCCTTGCTCTTGTAGCGCTTCGGCTAATTTTCTCTTTAGCCACAATATCGTTGGGCTTGCTTTGTACTTCTCATGAAAATAAACGTTGATGTCGGTATTGAGTGGCGTGGGGCCAAAAGAAATATCGATAGAGCGCAGGCCCGATTGGCTATCAAGGTTTAAATAGCGTGAACCAAGAAACAGCATATCGCTGTTTTTGGTCACCTCAATCACCGCCGAAGGCAACTCTGAGCGAAAGCCGACCTTAGCTTGGTGCCCATAGATTTGCAGGAGTTTTTCCGCGACAGATTGGGTGTAGTTCCAGTCAGCGGCGATCAGTGTGGAAAATTCAAATTGATGGCCATCTTCCACTCGCGCGGTACTTTGTTTATAGGGATGATCGTCACGCACGTAGGCTCTAAAGGTATCTTTAGCGATGGTGGTGTGTAGCACCTCTTTCGGCAAACGTTCTATGGCGTAGTTCAAACCAAGATGCACCTTATCATTCACGATGTCCTCGACGCTGGATTTCCCCCAATTAAGAAATTGGATTTGAGCGTTGGGAGCTTCTGCGCGAATCAAGGTAAACAGGCGTTGGGCAATCCCAGTTAGCAGAAATGGGGAGACAACAATTCTGAGCGGCCTATCAATTTGGCTCGGGTCAAATCCACCAGAATAGTTCACCACATGCATCAAATCGTTCATCACTGGGGCCAGTGATTCGGCGAGTTGTTCGGCAAACTCCGTGGCTTTGAGCCCGTGATAGGTCTTCACAAAGAGCTCATCACCGAATGAGTCTCTTAAGCGCTGTAGCGATTTACTCACCGCCGGTTGAGAGATAAAAAGCCTCTCGGCGGCTTTACGCATGTTTCTTTCTTGGTTGAGAATCAAAAAAGTTCGCAATAAGTTAAGGTCGAGTTTTGAAAAGAGATCTCTTGCCATTTACTGGAGTCCAAACCATCTGAAATCGCTGTGTAGCATGAGTATAAGTGATTGAGAGATATAAGCGATACCTGTTCGCCATTGCCGTGATTGTCACGGCAATTTGCTAAGGGGATCTGTTACAAATAGACGTAAAATGGCAAGCCAAAGCCAATGAACAGTGCGCCAAAAATGGTCAAACGGAAAAAGTGGTTCATGATGCGAGTCAACATATCAGGGCCTCTTGAATGAGTGGTGGGTTTGTCGCTGCAATACCCGAGTAAAGAGTAGAAAAAGGTGATATCCCTATCTGTTTTTCCCTGAGCCGAGGCTAGTTTCACGTTATGGTTTTATGTTTCGCATGTGGTGTCAGTTCGTGGTCTAGCGAGAACTAGTCGAACATCAACACCACGTAAGCGATGAAGAGTACAAGGTGTGTCGCGCCGTTGAGTGGGTGCGTACGGCCGCTGCTAAAGGTCATCATTGAGACCAATATCGTTGCGACTAACAACACCATATCGGCGGGACCCAATCCAAGAATCACCGTTTCTCCTAAAAATACCGCAATGAGCAGTACCGCGGGCACCGTGAGTGAAATGGTCGCCAATACCGAGCCGTAAAAAAGATTCATCGCACGCTGCAACTGGTTATTGAGTGCCGCTTTAATTGCGCCCACACCTTCCGGCGAGAGGATAATCATCGCCACGATGAGTCCACCCAGCGCAGAGGGGGCGCCTAAGGTGTTGATGCTTTGGTCAATCGGGATCGCAATGCTTTTGGCAAGGCCGATCACTAACGCTAAATTTGCCACCAAAAAGAGTGCGTGATAACCGATAGAGCGAGTTTCGTGATGCTCATGTTCAGTCTCTGACACATCGTTAATGAAATAGTCGGTATGGCTCTTGGTTTGGATAAAGAGAAACACACCATACAGCAGCAGTGACGTCACGATCAGCGTGAAAATCATCACGGTCGACATGCCACCAAAGCTGTCTTGAGAAGTAAAGTTTGGCAAAATCAGGCAGATGGTCACCACTGGAATAATCGCGGCGATATAGGCTTTCAGCCCTTGAACATTGTATGCCTGAGAGTGATACCTTAACCCGCCAATCAGCAAAGTGATACCAACCAAACCGTTCATGACCCCCATCACGACCGCAAACATAGTATCTCTTGCCATTACTGGGTTTTCAGAGCCCGTCAGCATGACTGACGAAATCATCGCCACTTCCAGCAGCACCACCGATAACGTCAAAATCAAGGTGCCATAGGGTTCGCCGAGCTTATGGGCTAAGGCATCCGCATGTCGCACAACCGCGAATATCATCACCATGGTCACGGCGAATAAAATCAACACAGAAAGAATACCCAGTGGTGACATCAAATCATGGCTGAGTAAGTCGTTCCCTTTGAAGAGAAACGTGGCAACCGTGAGCGAACCTAGTAGGAAAGAACGAGTTTCATGAGCGTGTTTCATCTTGTTCCTCAACGTGACAAAAAGTGGTTGAACTTATCGTTGGTTGAAATAACGAATGACGATGCCAAACAGGGTAATAAACATCAATGTTAGGCTGACGCCGACCAATCCTTTTATCAGTATGGCTTGATAATTTTCGAACATAGGGTTGAGTAGGGCGAATTTTCCTATCAGCAGTAAAAGAGCCACCCACAATAATGAACTCGATAAATTTGAGAAAAATACTTTGACGGCATTTAATCTATTCACTCCCATCATCATTGGTGTTAGCACGCGTACAAATGGAATAAAACGCGAAACAAAGAGGGATAAAAATCCGTATTTCATCAACAGTGTTGTCGCTCTCTCTAATGTGCCATTGGGTAGAATGCCTTCTAGTGAACGATGAACGCGGCTCTGCCTGAGCAAGAACCCTTGCCAGTAAGCCACTAAACCGCCAAGGCTGGCTGCTAAGGTGAGCAGAATGATACTCTCGGTCACAGGCAGCACCCCCAATGCCACCATGCCACCGGAAAAAATCACCAAGCTATCGCCGGGAAGCGGCAGAAAAACAAACGCCGATTCCAAAAATAAAATAGTGGTCAAAATAATCAGTAGATACTTTGAATTCTGTATAACATCGAAATCGCTTGTGATTAGCGCAGTAAAAAACTCCACTGACTTTCTCCCTTTAGAAATAACCACCGACAGCAAGTCCAGCGAGAAAAATAATAATTAAGTACACAAAGGCTAATATTCTTGAAATGTTCATAATTTTATATTCCTTATTACTTGATCTTTGCGGAATGGCGATTTAACTGTGGTGTTTTGCTTCAGTCACGCTCGCTATTGGCTGGTTTCTCTGTTCGATAGGTATTGTATTGGCGGCAGAATGGTCGGTCTAATGAAAGCCCTTCAACACCATAATAACCATGAGTTATTAATGAATTCGTTCGCCAAGCTTCACAACAGGAGAGAGTGGCGCTGCTATAGTTTAAGGAATGGCAAAAAGGGACTGAGGTAGTTATGCGGCTATTACTGGGATGTTTCATTGCGCTTTGCAGCTATGTCACTGTGGCGAGTGCCACAACAGAGATCATCATGGGCTATCGCACGACCGCGAAAATGCCTTATATCCATGCTGAGCCGAGTGATGATGGCTTTTACTTCGAGTTGTATGACGAGGCGGCCAAACGGATTGGTGCAAAACTCAAAGTAGTGCGTTTGCCAAAGTTACGTGTTTTGATCGCCTTGGAAGCGGGGGAGATTGACTTCTACCCTGGCTTTGCCTTTGATGAGGAACGAGCCAAATACGCTTATTGGGTACCCAATGGCACCTATCAACGTGATGTGGCGATCACGCTCAAGGGGCGGCCGCTCATGACGCAGGCAACCAGTCTTGATGGGCTTACGCAGCTGGTGGCGCTGGGAAATCCAGATTATTTGGTGGGGCGCGACACGTCACAGATGGATCAACTGACGGTGTCGGAACTCGATGTCGGCCGAGCCATGACCTTTTTGCGTCGAGGTCGCGCGGATTTTTATGTCTATGAAGAAGATACGCTACGTTATTTTCTCAAAACCGAAGGGTCGAGCGATATGATGATTCACCCTCAATTTGTCGATCGCAGTTCACCTTCTTGGGCGGGATTTAGTCGTAATTCTGCTTTATTTGAAGGCCAAGAGAATCCGGCCTATGACCCCAACTTACCTTTGGCTTGGGATAACATGCCGATGCAACTAGTGCCAGGCTCGGTGATTGACGAGTTTCAGCAAGCCCTTCACCAAATGGAAATGGAAGGTTGGACGCAAGCTTTGTACCGCAAGTATTTTGAGTGATTGCGATAGCTTAATTGCAGTCAGAGAAAAGGCGCCACAGCGCCTTTTTGTCGTCATAGTTCACCTCTTCTGCCCGTTGGGGCAGATTACGGGTTGGTTCGCCAAAAGCGCACACGAAACACATTGCGATGCTCGCTGCGAGGGAGCAGTTCGAGTGTGGCGTTGTGTAACTTGGCGATGTCTTGGCAAATCGCCATGCCCAAACCTGCACCATCGCCTTTCTCGCTATTGGCGCGGAAGAAGGGCTCGAACAACTTGCCACGGCTGGCTTCGTCAATCGGGTTGCCATTGTCGGCCACCAATACATCCACATATTGATCGGTTTCCACTACGCTGATGTCAATGTCGCTTTGAGCGCCCGAGTAGCGGATTGCGTTATCCAGTAGGTTACGAAACAGCGCTTCGAGCAGCGTTTTGTCACCTTGCAACGACACTTCTGCGCTCTGCAAACTGAGCTCTTGTTGCTGCTTTAAGGCCAACAATGCCATATCCGCCATCACGCTTTGCAGCAGCTTATCAAGTTCAACGCTGTCGCACGCCAGCTCGCTGGCGTTTTCTACCTTAGCCAAGGTTAGCAGCTGGTGAATCAAACGGTCGGTACGGTCGATGCCTTTGAGGATGTTATTGAGGTCATGAGAAAGTTGCTGTGGATTCTCGCTGGCGAGGGCATTCTCTGCATTCAGGCGCAAAATGGTCAGGGGTGTTTTCAGCTCGTGCGCCGCAGTGCGCGTAAAACGTTTTTCGCGCTGCCATGCTTGCTCTAACGCGCTGAGCAACTGGTTGAGAGCATCCACTAACGGGGTGAGCTCCTGCGTTGGTTGATCCACTTCAATACGATCCAACTTGTTGGCGCTGCGGTGGCTGATGGCAGCGCGCAGTGATTCGATCGGGCGAAAGTTCTTATCAATTAACCACAACAAAATCACCAACAACGCGGGCAATAAGATCAGTTGTGGCAAAGCGGTCGAGAGGGCAATTTCACTGATGATTTCATTGCGAATGCGATGATTTTCCGCCACCACAATCCATTCGGAATAACCGGATCCTGCGGGAGAGGATAGCTGAAAAATACGCCAGCGTTCACCATTCATTTGAGTATCACGAAAGCCGTTTTTTTGCGTCTCTGAGCCCAGTGCCGTCAACGATGAATCGGAGCTCCAAATCAGCTCGCCATGGCGGAAAAACTGCAATACCAGATTTTGCTCGTAAGGATGGCCAAACGCGGTGCCTTCGTCATCGTCTTCTCGGGCGAGGCGGCGTAAGTTGGTGCGCCACTGCTCAAACTGTTGTTGGTGCTGCTGCAAACTGTCTTTTTCGGGGGCGATGGACCATGCCATCAACATCAGTTTTGCCGTTTGACCCAAGCGCGCGTCGTACACTTCTCCCACTTCATGCTGCGCAGAGCTGTAGCTGAAATACATGGTCATGATCAGTAAAAAGCAGGAAAGCAAGCTCACAGAGAGCGTTAAGCGTCGCTTGATGGAGAAGGGTTGGCTACTTTTCAATGATGTACCCCACGCCACGGATATTTTTAATCGGCACGTTGGGTGCCTTTTTGCGCAAGTTGTGAATGTGCACTTCAATGGCGTTGTCGCTGGCGCTGTCATCCCAACCGTGCAGAGACTGCTGCAACTGATCTTTACTCATCACTCGCCCAGCATTGGTCATTAACGCCGCAAGGATTTTAAATTCGTTACGCGTCAGTTTTAAAACGGCCTCTTGATAACGAATGGATTGGTCGGAGAGGGAGAGGCTCAATTCGCCCACTTCAATCACTTCCGTTGCGCTACCAGATTGACGACGAATCACCACCCGCAAACGGGCCAGCAGCTCTTCTAGCGCAAAAGGTTTGCCCAGATAATCGTCCGCGCCTCGGTCTAAACCTTGGACGCGATCTTTGATGTCGTCTCTGGCGGTCAAAATCACCACAGGCAAGTTGAAGCCCACACTGCGAATGTTGCGCAGCACGTCTAAGCCATCGATATCCGGTAAGGTTAAATCGAGGATCACCGCCGTGAAATCTTCGGTTTTCAGTGCGCTGGTGACGCCTGAGCCTTTTTCTAACCAATCAACCGTATAGCCATGGCGACTTAGCGAAGTCACCATGGATTGGCCAAGCAATGTGTCGTCTTCAATCAGTAGTAATCGCATGATTTATTTCAGTTTCTCCAATGCGGCATCAATTTCAAGTTGTCTGCCTTTGTCGGCCAAGAGTCGATTGAGGCGTGGCTCGGCTTGTTTGGCGCGGGTCAAATAGACTTTGGCTTCTTTGCTTCGCCCATCTTCTGCTAGAAAGTCTCCATAAAAATAGTTGGGATCAATGCCTTTTGGGTTGATCTCTAACGCTTTTTTCAACATTTCTTCCGCTTTTTCGTCATCGCCAAAGCCCAGTGGCCAGCCAGGGACTTTGTAGTAGAGCGACCCCAAGCTGGTGTAGGCCGAGCCATCAAGTGTATTCGGGGCGGTGGCAATCACTTTTTCCAGCAACGCTTTCGCTTCCTTGGCTAAGGACAATGCACCCAAACCGCCTTGCGCTCCCGCGAGGGAGGCTTTGTTAATCGCAAGCCAAACGGTGAGTTCGGGATTGTCCGGCATCTGCTGTAACATGGCGGTATTATGCATGATCAAGTTTTCTAAACACTTGATTTTTTGATCCTCATCTTCTACCTGATATTGGCATACCGCCCATTTGCTTTGCACATCCTGCAATGGGGTGACAGCAAAGCTGCTGGCGGAAAGCATGCTGAGCGCTAAGATGCTCGAGGTCGTTAAAATACGTTTCATAGCGAACTCCTTTTCAGTGACTGGTTCGGTTGATGAACTGTTCAATGGTGTGTTGCTGTTTGCGAATGGCGTTGGCCACGACGCTGGGCAGCAGTTGATTGAGCCGAGCAAAGAGCTTTTCTGGCCAGCCTATCCACTTGGCTGCGATCTCTTTTTCCAGCATGAGTACGATGTGGTCAGCGACCACTTGTGGGTCGTCGCTGCGATTACCCAGTTGTTGGTTCATCTGCACCACGGCCTCGGAATTGAGGGATGTTGAGGTGGCTCTCGGGGCAAGATAGAGCACGCGAATTTCCTCTGCCGTCAGTTCTCGATCCAGCGCTTCGCTCAAGCGATGTAATCCCGCTTTGGCCGCGCAGTAGCTACTGTAGCCGGGGTAGCCAATGGATCCAAACGTCGAGCCAATATTGAGGATAATGCCAGGGCGGCTGATCCAAGAGAGCGCCGCTTGGCTAAGCAACATGGGCGTCAGCAAGTTGAGTTTGAGCTCTTGTTCCAGCTCGTGGGCGCTTCGCTGACTCAGTGGAGCAAACGCGTTGCAGCCTGCGTTGTTGATCAACACATTGATGCGCTGATGATTCTCGTAGTGTTGCTGCGCAAAGCGATTCACGGCTGCAATGCCTTCCTCACTCGCTAGATCGGCCAGCAAAATATGGTGGCGCTCTGCACCTGAGAGCTGATTTTTTAAGGCGCGCAGTTTTTGCTCATTGCGTCCTTGCAAAATTAAGTTTGCACCGAGCCTTGCGAGGGTTTTCGCCGTTGCTTGGCCAATGCCGCCAGTGGCACCGGTGAGCAATATGTTTGCCTGTGAAAGTTGCATAGTGCCTCCTTAAGCCGCTTGTTGCTGTGTGTGCTCGCCTAACGAGCGCAGCATTTCACCGTAGAGTGAAAAGACCATATTGGCGGAGTCGATGATCACTTGTTGGTCGTTTGGGTCGGTAATTTGATTCATTAAGCGTTCAAAAAACTGCAAGTGGCTCTGGTCGAGCACGCTGTGCGAGGTGAGGTAACTCATCGCTTCGCTAGGAAGTTGCAAGGTGCGTTGAATTTGCTGAGCCATTTGGCCTCCAATGCCGACACTGGTGCCTTCCAATACCCACACCATGCCAAACAGGGCAAGTGGATTGTGGCGATCGATGTGGTGATAGAGATAGGCCACCATCAACTCAATCGCGCGTCCCGCTTTGCCTTCGCCAAGATTGTTTTTCACCGCAATGGCATCACCGCCGCAGGCGCGAATGTCGTTTAAGATCCACTCTTGGTGCCCTTTTTCTTCGTCGATGTATTCTGCCAACGCTTCTCGTACCCACTCGTATTGGCCGGACAGACGCCCCCCACATGCCATGAGAAGCGGCACCGTGTGTTTAACGTGGTGATAAGCTTGGGTGAGAAACGCAATATAAAGGGATTTGGAAATCGCGCCACTCATCACTTGGCCGATCACCGGTGCTTGTAACATCTCTTGCTGTGCAGTGAGTGTGTGTTGTTTGAGTTGGTCGAAAAATGTGTGCATGTGCACCTCCGTGGGCAAAGTCGTCGGCTGTTTGGTGAGTTCGGTGATCTGAACCGGATGTTGTAAAAAATGGGTTGGCTGCTGCGCGAGCAGAAACGCAACATCGCGCTCCACGTTTTGTCGTTGCAGCTTGCCATTGGCCGTAAACCAGTCGCTGATCGTGGTGAGTTGTTCAACCTCAATCAAATAATGGATGCGGGCGTAGTCTGGTAACGACGCGTTTAAGGTAATGAGCTGCTGCGCAAGTTGCGAACTCGGCTGGGCGATGGCGCAAAGCGCCTGTTGGCCATCCCCCGTGACAATAAAAGGCTGTCCGGGTAAGAAAATTTGCGCTTGAGATTCAAGCCACTCAGGGCAAACATTGCGTCCGTAAGCGGTGATGATCAGGTTTTTCTTTCGGCCAGAAAGGTGGACAAAGCCGTCTTCATCGATGCTGGCAAGATCCCCGGTGGCTAACCACTCTTGCTCAAAAGGCTGTTGCAAATAACCTAAAGCACTGTTGCCTTTGACCAGCAATTCACCATCGTCAGAAATACGGACTTGGCAATGGGGCAGTGGCTGTCCACAACTGCCTACTTGATGATTCTGGGGCAGATTCAAACAAACCACCGATCCACATTCCGATAAACCATAGCCTTCAAAGGCTGGAATACCGAGACTATGAGCTTGATGAATCAGCCCCGCGGCGACTTTTGCGCCGCCTACCGCGACAAAGCGAAGCGAATGGGCAAGTTCTGGCTTAGCGTGAACTACGCCAATCAATGCCATCAACAAGGCGGGGGTAAGCACCAGTGTGGCAGGGTGATAGTGCGCCAGAGCCTTGGCAAAGAGAGCTGGGTCAAATTGGCTTGAGCCTAATAACCCCACCTTGTGGCCTGGCAGAATGATGGATTGCAGGCCAAGCAACAAGGGCACGTAAATTCCGGTGATGTTCTCTAGCAAGGTGGACAGTGGCAGCAGCACCAGATGCTCCCCTTGAGTTAAAGCGAGCCCGTTGGCTAACGCTTGGCTGACATTGGCCAAATGTTCGTGGCTCAAGCAGACCCCTTTTGGGGTTCCTGTCGAACCAGAGGTGAAGGTAATTTTCCCTGTATTAGGCAGATACCCCACTTCTCCGTCACAAGGGCGATGATAAAGCGCCAGCCCAGCCATTTCACCGAGGTATTGTTGAGCATCAGATTGCCAATCACCCAATAAATAGGAGATCCCTGCCGCTTCTAAACTGTGTGTCACTTGCTGCGGTGAAAAGAACATCGGGATTGGCACGATCACCACGTTGGCCATAATCGCAGCGAGATCGACAATCAGCCAATTGAGGCTGTTTTCTGCTCGTAGCGCCAATGCCGAGATGTTGCGCTCTTGCAGTTGTTGCGCTGTTTGGCGGACCTCCTTCAGCAATTGCTGATAGGTGTAGCTCTGCTCGCGGCCTTCGTCATTGAGGCCGAAGAAAGCCACTTGCTCTGGGCGCTGTTCCGCATATTGCTGCAAGGTTTGAATGATGAGGTTCATGCTTTCCTCCTAGGCGTGGCGCTGCGAGCGTTGAAAGAGGGCATGCAAGCGGTCTAGCCCTTTTCTCAGGTTTCCGGCCAGAATGCGTGGCTGGTGCTCGTAGTAGCTGCCCCAACTTTCTGCATTGGCGAGGCAGTTTGGATCAGCGCGAGCAATCTCCTGTGGCTCTAAGCCCATGCGAGTCATCAACGCATGTAGTGGGTCGGTGGCAGTAAAAATGCACCATTCGAAACCCATGGAAACCAACATCTCGGCCATCAAGTAAAAATGGATGGGAGAGGTGCCTTTGGTGAATGAGGCCAAGTGGCCAAACTCAATTAAGTTGGCACGTTGGATGTCTGAGGCAAAACGTTGGGACAGCACATGTTCGGCGGGCTGATCTAAATACTGCTCAAGAAATAGAGGCTCATCTGCCGCAATACGAAATCCACACAGAGAAAGCAGATGGCCTTGATGCGCCAACACCAAGTAAGCGGGCATGAACTGGTGCAAATGGGCGGAAAAGGCCAGCTCATAACGCTGTTGGACATACTCAACCGCCGCCTCCCACATGGGATGTTGTGGATAGACAATCTCTAAGCTCACTTCTTGTAACTGAGCCGTGCCCAGTTTTGACCCAGCAGGCTGTTGTGATGGTTGTGCGGTCGAGAGTGATGGATTCCGTTTCATGATGCGCCCCTTAACTCGTTGGTTACTGACAAGGTAAGAGGCGAAACTTAAGAAACCCTTAAGAGGCCAAACTTTTTTGTATCGACATGAAGAAACAGCGCCGAAATGGCGCTGAAAATGAAGAAAAATAGAGTAAGCCAGAAAGGCTAAGGTGATTTTGCTTTATCGAGAAAACTTCATGCGGTACATGCGCTTATCGGCGATGTTAATCAAAGTATCTACGTTGCTCGAATCTTCAGGGAAACATGCTCTGCCGATGCTGGTAGAGAGTTTCGCTGGGCCATTTTCAAGTTGAATGGGCGGCACAAACAGTTGATGGATCACTTGGTTAAGTACCTGATGTTCATCATCATCCGTGTGTTGACACAATATGGCAAACTCATCGCCTCCCATACGGCATACTCGCACTTCACTGTGTTCGAGTTGGCGCAACCTTCGTGCGACTTCTTTTAACGCAAGGTCACCAGCTTGGTGACCAAGGGTGTCGTTGATGGTTTTAAAACCATTGAGATCAAGTAAGTAAATAGAAAAACGGGCGTTGGCTTCCATCATCTTTTCAATGTGGAGAAACAAACCAATGCGGTTGGGTAGCTGAGTCAGGGGATCCGTCAGCGCCATTTTTTTGTGGAAACGCGCTTCTTTAAAGAAAAAATATCCCATGATGCCAGCACAGAGTACGAAGATGCCTAACAAGACAAACTGAGCTTGATATAAGAGCTGAGCTTGAACTTGTTGCTGTCGGTAAAGTGGGCTCGCCAAACGAAAATTGCGCGCCACATAGTCAATCATTGACAGATAGAGCTTGTCTGCGCCGCGATGAAACAATACCGCTGCATTTTCTTCGCCTGCGACTGCACGTTGCAATGTGGGCTCCAGTGCTTGGAACTGCTCGAACAGTTCAACAAAAAAAACACGCACTTCAGCGCGGGATAAAAACGAGTCACTTTCTCTACTGTTGATGAGCAGATCAAAACGGCTCCAAGTTAACTCATATTTGAGTTCAACCCGTTTAATGTTGTAGCTGTTCTTTTCAGCGTGTCTCGATTCACTGACCAAATCAGAAAGCTCTTTCGATAGGTTAAAGAGAAACCAAGTGGCTTGGTTTTGCGAATCGGAATAGGAGCGCGCGAGTGTTCGGGTTTCCTTCAATAACAATATGTTTGCTAACAACAAACTTAGTGTGATCGCCAATAGCGTGAGCTTTGCGGTCGTGGAAAAGGGGCTTTTATACAAACTTGTCTGTGTTTTGTGCATCATTGCGCTATATATATTTGATTTATTTGCCAAACCATCTGTGCATGGTAGTACTCAAAGTTCAGTTCTTTCGGAAATGAACTTTGAGGGTAGATCAGCCAAAATGGCCCTTTATCTCGAATTTTCATTGGCTTACCGTTCTGCCAATAAGCGATGATCGGCTGATATTTTTCGATGTCTTCTTTCTTTACGTCTGCCGCATAGTCATTCAGTGCGCGTATCGTGACCTGAGGGGGGATAAATCCATAATACTTAGTCAGAATAGTGCTTAGTTTTACGCCAGTAAACTCGGTTGGTTCATTGACCCACGGAAGCTCGGTCACGTACAGCGTGGCTTCCATTTTTTCTAAGTCTTGTATTGTTACCTCAATGGGCAAAGCATCAACGAGCTGAATTTGAAAACTCTCGCTATGGGCGAAAGGAGCCAGAAAAAGGCTCAGAAATAGAGCAAAACATCTCATCCGTGATGCCTTCTAGTTATTGATTCTGACAATATTATAACCCTAATATGCTGGTTTTATAACCTTGTTGTGTTGTTTATTTGAACTGTTAAACAACGGGATAGACTGCAAGTCAGGTGTAATCTGTTTTAGTATTAAGACGATAGTAAATCGAGAAGTGAAAGTGTTGGATGCAGTATATGAATTTGATTCACACACCCTCTAGCGTTGTTTAAGCGTAGGTGAACTGTGAAAACTTTCACTGCCATGAAAAATTCACAATCCACTCAGTGAAAACTGGGCCTGCCCTCAATAAAAAATGTGATGACATTAGTCAACCGCCATGAAATGAAACCGATTTCAAAGACAGTAACGCTAAGGTTTTTTCTTCTATCTAACTGATATAAAAACAGTATCTTCTGCTGAGTGAAGCTCTTGGCGTTTCATGGCTTGCAATGGTCGACAAGCCTGTGAAGCGGGGCGACATTTTCAAACCTTTCATTCCCTACTATGGCAACCAATAACCATAAACAGGGAACGCTCATGAAAACCTTACAACTTTTACCTCTTGCTCTTGCGGTGGCCTCTTCGCTTGCTTCTGTCTCTGCCTTTGCAACCTCGGAATCTGACCTTGATGCGTTAGAAAAACGCATTCAAGAGCTTGAAGCCAAACTGGAAACGGCTTACGTCTACGATCAACAACCTGCGGTGCTCACGCCAGACACCGAAGTGCCGCTGGGCATTGTGTTTTCCGGCTACGCACGTTACGGCGCGCACTATACTGCAGGGGACAACCGCTACGTGCAAGTGGGCAGCAGCGGCGCGGCGGTGGGCCGTTTGGGTAATGAAGCAAACGGTGGCGAGTTTCAGCTTGCGAAAGCCTTTAAGACCGACGGCGGTGCGATTTGGGACATCGTTTTCATGATGGATCAATGGGGCATTGATCAATGGAGCTCACCGGGTGGTTTGAATTTGAAAAAAGCCTACGCAGGTGCCACCAATTTGTTTGAAAGCCAGCCTGAGCTTTATGTGTGGGCGGGCCGTGATTTCCATCAGCGTCCGCAACAAGGGCTAAATGACTACTTTTGGATGAGCCACGATGGCCAAGGTGGCGGCTTCAAAAACCTTAACTTGGGCGGCGCTAAGTTTGACTTTGGCTTTGTCGGCCAAGTGGACAACGGGGATGGCGGCGCGCTGGGCAATGACACTGGTATCTATGCCTTAACCTCTCGATTGCACGCGATGGATTTGGGCGCGGCGACGCTCGATCTCTACGCCAACTATGGTTTTGCCTCCGATGAAGCGGAGGCAGCAAAACAAGGAGAAACCGCTTGGCAAGTGGGCGCGGTGGTGGATTTTGGTGGCGGCAACAAGCTGACGATGAAATACGCCGATGGCGCGGATAACTCGGCGTTTGATTTAGCGGGTGATCAACAAGTGACTTACCTCAGCTGGGAAGGCAGCTTTAACCCGTCACAGCCGCTGTATATCGATTACTTGGCCTCTTTCAAAAACATCTCGGGTAAAGATGTGGATGAAAAAAATGAATACTCGGCGATCGTACGGCCCATGTACAACTGGAGCGATGTTCATTCCACTTGGTTAGAAGCGGGCTACGCGCTGGAAGATTTTGACAACGGCGATGAAAAATCGGGTTGGAAAGTCACGCTTTCACAAAACATCTCGATGGGTGGATTGCCTTGGAGCCGTCCGATGTTGCGCTTTTACGCCACAGTGGGTGATGTAGACAGCACCGTTTCGGGTGTGGATCAAGCCAAGCAAGATACGCTGAGCGTGGGCGCAATGTGGGAAGCGTGGTGGTAACACCTTAACGCGCATGGCCGAAGGGGCGCCTTTGGCCATGCTTTTCGCTCTATCCTATTTTCTCTCTTAATCATGAGCTCCCCTTAGTCGATTCGCCTGAAAGATGAACGCCAGTGGTGATGCTTTGCTGTGAACAGCCGCCATGAATGTCGCCCATGAAACAGTTTCATGAGCGCTAAATAAAGTGAGTTGGCCTTCATTATTTAAGCATTTACTCATTTTAACCCCCACTTGGCTGTGATCTTGATCGCGCGTCTCTAGCGGAGAATAGGAAATACTTAGCGGCATGAAAGCGGTTTCGACAACAAGGCGCAAACGTAAGGAGTAAAAGAGTGGCAACGATTAAAGATGTATCGGAATACGCAGGCGTGTCTCAAGCAACCGTTTCTCGGGTTGTGAATGGCTCTTGCCGCGTTAGCCACGACAAAAAACTCCGCGTTGAAAAAGCGATCCAAGTGTTGGGCTATCGGCCGAACGCCATCGCTCAAGCGCTTGCTTCTAGCCGCACTGGCAGTATTGGCATCATCGTGCCCGAACTGGGTGGGCCGTTTTACTCCGGCATTTTGCACTGCATTGAAGAACAGTTTCGCCGTTTTGGTTACCACGTGATTGTCACCGCCGGTCACAACAGTGAGCAGAGCCAACGGGAATCGGTGGAATTTCTTCTCGGCAGACGAGTGGACGCAATGATCCTCCACACGCAAAACCTGTCGGATGACTATTTAATTGAGTTGGAAAGCAAAGGCATTCCACTGGTGCTGGTGAATCGTTTTATACCCGAGCTCGCCAGCAGCTGTATTGACATTGATAACGAGCTGGGTGGACGGCTGGCAACGGAATATCTGTTGCAACGTGGCCACCACAGCATCGCCTGTATTACCGGACCTCTGGACAAATCTGACGCACGGGGGCGTTTACAAGGTTACCGCAAAGCTTTAGAGGCGGCGGGCATCGAGTATGACGAGGCGTTGGTGTCCGAGGCTGGTTTTACCGAAGAGAGTGGCGCAAGTGCCATGCGAAAATTACTCAATCGTGGACACACTTTTTCTGCGGTATTCGCGTGTAACGATCACATGGCGTTTGGCGCTTTCGAGGTAATGAAAGAGCAACGAATTCGAATTCCCGAAGACGTTTCTCTGGTGGGGTTTGATGACATTTTGTTTGCGCGCTACTTAACTCCCGCGCTGACCACCGTCAATTTCCCCATTGAGCAAATGAGTCTGGAGGCAGTACAGCTCACTTTGCAAATATTGAATAAAAACAAACGTGACGTGAATTTTCGCCTATCGCCAACCTTGGTGATCCGAGAGTCCGTTAACGTGAGTTCGACCCTATAAAAACCATTAAGGACAATACCATGAAACTGACATCATTGACGCTTGCTTGCAGTGTGGCTCTGGGACTCGCCGCCACGGTGAATGCCGCAGAACAGAAAATCCGCTTCGATGGCTTTCCCGATTTCGACAGCAGCTTAAAAGTGCTGTTGCCGGAATTTGAACAAGAAACGGGCATCAAAGTGGATTATTTGATGAACAACCACGGCGATCACCACACCAAATTGACCACTAACCTCGCCACAGGCTCAGGCGCAGGGGATGTGATTGTCGTTGACGTTGAGAAGATTGGTCCGTTTGTCGCCTCGGGTGGTTTGGTTAACCTTTCGCAGCAATATGGCGCCGATAAATATCAAGAACGTTTTGCACCGTACGCTTGGGTACAAGGCAAAGGGGCCGATGGCAACATGTACGGTATTCCTGTCGACCTTGGCCCTGGGGTGATGTACTACCGCAGCGACATTTTTGCCAAAGCGGGCATTGATGTGAAAGAGGCGATCAAAGATTGGGATTCGTATATCGCGGCGGGTGAAAAACTCAAGCAGCAAAACGTGCAGTTGATTGCGTCTGCGGCGGACGTGGCGCAAGCGATCATCTTCACCACCGTACCGGAAGGAGAAGGGCTCTACTTCGATAAAGAGGGCAACCCAGTCGTCACCTCAGAACGCTTTGTTCACGCCTTTGAAGTGGCGAAAACCATTCGCGACAAAGGGTTAGATGGCCGCATTTTGGCGTGGTCAAACGAATGGTATGAAGGCTTCCGCAACGGCACCTTTGCTACCCAACTTTCTGGCGCGTGGCTATTGGGCCACCTCAATAACTGGATTGCGCCAGAAACCGCCGGAAAATGGGGCGTCTCTCACTTGCCTGATGGCATCTACGGTAGTTGGGGCGGTTCGTTCCTCTCTATTCCGACGCAATCGAAACATCAGGATGAAGCGTGGAAGCTGATCGAGTACATGACGACGCGTCGTGATATTCAGTTGCAGCATTTCGCCACCATTGCGGCGTTCCCGGCCAACACCACCACTTACGATGACCCTATGTTCCAAGAAGAGATTGCTTTCTTAGGCGGCCAGCAAGCGCGCGTGTTGTTTGCCGATGTGGCGAAAAACATCAAACCGGTTGCGCCAGCTAAGGGCGATCACGTCGCACGGTCTATCATTTTAGAAAACGCCTTGATGGAAGTGTTGGATGAAGGCAAAGACATCAAAACCGCGCTCAAAGAAGCGGAACGTCTGATTAAGCGTCGTACACGCAATATGTAATCTTGCCGATGGCTTCAATGACGAAGCCATTAAGGCATCCAGTAGAGCAGGGAAGGGGCATGCTCCTTCCCGAGCAAGAGGTCGTGACTATGAATCATGCAGCGAGCAAGGTTATGGAAACATCACAGCGTAAGAGTTTTTTTTCTCATCTCAATTTGAAAGCGCTTACACCGTATGGATTTTTGCTGCCGTTTTTGATTATTTTTTCTGTGTTCGGGGTCTTCCCGTTACTGTTTTCTATTTTTCTCTCCTTTCACGAGTGGAACCCCGTGGAAGGGTTGGGAGCGATGAACTATGTGGGGCTTGAGAATTACCACATCGCCTTAACCGATCCTTGGTTGTGGCGTTCACTCAAAAATACCTTGTGGCTGGCCATTACCTCCGGTGTGGCACAACACCTTGTGGCGTTACCTGTGGCTTATATCTTGGTGTCGATGAGTGATCGCCTGCGTCATTGGCTGACATCGGCTTATTTTTTGCCGTTCATCACCTCAACCGTTGCCGCATCGCTGATCTTCTTCAACATGTATTCGCCCAATTCGGGGATCATCAACCAAAGCTTGATGGCATTGGCAGACAGTTCACTGCTGGGTTGGGCCTTCTCTTGGGTGAATGACTATCAGCCGATTCGCTGGCTCGATGACGCCAGTATGGTCAAACCGTCCATCGCCATTATGGTGTTTTGGAAATACACCGGTTTCAACATCGTGCTCTACACCACCGGTCTCATGACCATTCCGAAAGAGATTTTGGAAGCGGCGCGCATGGATGGTGCCAATGCGTGGCGACGTTTCTGGAGCATTTCTTTGCCAATGATTCGCCCGTTTATTTTCTTCGCCGTCACCATGACCATCATCGGCAACTTGCAGCTGTTTGAAGAGCCGTTTGTGCTGACGCGCGGCACCGGTGGCACGGGACAGTCTGGCTTAACCATCTCGATGTACTTGTACAAAGTGGGTTGGGAATGGCTTGAAATGGGCACGGCGTCTGCGATTTCGTGGCTACTGTTTATTTTGATTGCGGGCTGTACCGCAGTGCAATTTTTCTTCTTTGGTAAGAAAGGGTTAGGGGAGCAATAAGATGTCGACCAAACACAACGCATTATTGCCGTGGAAACCGAGTGAGCAAGCCTTGGCACTGCTGACAAAAAGCCTGATGGTATTGCTGGCGGTGGTGCTGATTGTCTCCGCCATCATGACGGTGTTTCCGTTCTTGTGGTCGGCGCTGCTGTCCACGCGAGATCGCACCGAAATCTTTGGTACAGGAATCAGCTTTGCTATTGGCGATAGCTTGGCGGTGAACTACGCCAAACTGTTGGAAATCATGCCGTTCTGGCAGGCGATGTTTAACTCAATTTACATTGCCTTCCTTGGCACCACCATCTCACTGCTGTTTTGCAGCATGGGTGGCTACGCTTTTGCCGTTTACCAATTTAAGGGTAAGAATTTTCTCTTTGGCATGCTGGTGGGTTCAATGATGATCCCGCCCGTATTGAGCCTCATTCCCTACTTTATGATCGTCAAATTCCTCGGTTTGCTCGATAACCACATGGCGGTGTGGCTGCCCTTTACCACCACGCCATTCGGGATTTTCTTGATGCGTCAGCACGTGGTGGCTTCGATTCCCAAAGAGCTACTCGAAGCGGCGAAACTTGATGGCGCAGGGGAATTTCGCACCTATTGGAGCGTGGTGCTACCACTGATGAAACCCGCACTGGCGACCTTAGCGATTGTGCAGTTTGTCTTTTTCTGGAACAGCTTCATGAACCCGCTGGTGGTGCTGACCACGCCAGAGAACTACGTGATTACCCAAGCGCTGCGAAGCGTACAAGGCATTCCTAATACGCCTTGGGGGGCGGTGATGCTGGGCACCACCATCTCCATTTTACCGTTAGTGATTACTTACTTATTTGCCTCGAAACAGATGATCAGCGGCCTCACCTCCGGCGCAGTCAAAGGCTAAGTGAAACAAAAAATAATATAGGTTTAGAACCATGAATAAATACCAATTACCCCAAGATTCTCAATTGCGTCAGGCGGATTTTCTGTTTGGTGTCGCCACCTCGTCTTATCAAATAGAGGGCGGCGCACAACTGGGTGGCCGTACCCCTTCGATTTGGGATACCTTCTGCAACCAACCCGGCGCGGTCGACAACATGGACAATGGTGATGTGGCGTGTGACCACTTCCATTTGTGGCAACAAGACATCGCACTGATCCAAGGTTTAGGCGTGGATGCCTATCGCCTTTCCATGGCGTGGCCACGCATCTTGCCGAAAGATGGCCAAGTTAACCAACAAGGGCTCGAGTTTTACGAGCGCATTATTGATGAGTGCCACGCGCGCGGCCTAAAAGTGTTTGTCACGCTCTATCACTGGGATCTACCGCAATACTTGGAAGACAAAGGGGGTTGGCTCAACCGTGAAACCGCCTACAAATTTGCCGAATACGCAGAGGTAGTGAGTGGTTACTTCGGCAATAAAATCGATTCATACGCGACCTTGAACGAACCGTTCTGCTCGGCCTATTTGGGCTACCGTTGGGGCATTCATGCTCCGGGTAAGAAGGGCGAGCGTGAAGGCTTTTTGTCGGCGCATCATCTGATGTTGGGACACGGTTTAGCAATGCCAATCATGCGCAAAAACGCGCCGCAATCGATGCACGGTTGTGTGTTCAATGCCACGCCAGCTTACCCGTATAGTGAGAAGGATGTCGCTGCGGCCGAATACAGTGATGCCGAGGGTTTCCACTGGTTTATTGACCCGGTTCTTAAAGGGGAATACCCACAAAGCGTATTAGAGCGCCAAGCGCACAACATGCCGATGATCTTAGACGGCGACCTCGATATCATCCGTGGCGATCTCGACTTTATCGGCATCAACTTTTACACCCGTTGCGTGGTGCGTTTTGATGCCAATGGCGAGCTGGAAAGCATACCTCAGCCAGACGCAGAGCACACGTACATCGGCTGGGAGATTTACCCGCAAGCGCTGACCGATTTGTTGCTGCGCTTAAAACAGCGCTATCCGAACATACCGCCAGTCTACATTACCGAAAACGGTGCGGCTGGAGAGGATGCGTGTATCAATGGCGAAGTGAATGATGAACAGCGCGTGCGCTATTTCCAAAGCCACTTATTGGCCTTGGATGAAGCCATTCGAGCCGGAGTCAATGTGCAAGGGTATTTTGCTTGGAGTTTGATGGACAACTTCGAGTGGGCCTACGGTTATAAGCAGCGCTTTGGCATTGTGCATGTCGATTACGCCACGCAAAAACGGACCTTAAAACAGAGCGCGATCGCGTATCGCAATACGTTGCTGGCGCGTGCAGAGGAGAAGCAATAATGGCACGAGTGGAATTTCGCGATATCAAAAAATCGTACGACGATGTGGAAGTGGTCAAACACTTTGATTTCACCGTCGAAGATGGTGAGTTTGTGGTGTTTTTAGGCCCCTCGGGCTGTGGAAAATCCACCACATTGCGCATGTTAGCGGGCTTAGAAAGCATCACCTCGGGGGAGATTTACGTTGGCGACAAACTGATGAACAAGATCGACGCCAAAGATCGCGATTTGGCGATGGTGTTCCAAAGCTACGCGCTCTACCCGCACATGACGGTGTACGAAAACATCGCCTTTGCCCTCAAACTAAAAGGGATGGCAAAAGCGCAAATCGACGTTGAAGTACGCAAAGCGGCCAAAATGTTGGAACTGGAAGCGCTGCTGGATCGCAAACCCAAAGAGCTTTCCGGTGGTCAGCGTCAGCGTGTGGCGATGGGCCGCGCTATGGTCCGTACCCCCAAAGTGTTCCTCTTCGATGAGCCGTTATCAAACTTGGATGCCAAATTGCGCGGCACCATGCGTGAAGAGATCAAACAACTGCATCGAGAGCTGAAAACCACCACCATCTATGTGACGCACGACCAAATCGAAGCGATGACGCTGGCCGACCGCATTGTGATCCTTAAAGATGGCTATGTGGCGCAAGTGGGTACGCCAACGGAGGTGTTTAAACGCCCGGCCAACAAGTTTGTGGCTCAGTTTATTGGCAATCCGTCGATGAACATGCTTGAAGCCAAGTTGGTCGGTGAAGAGGGCAACTGGCACATCGCATTGGGTGACGTGACCATTCCGCTACCAGAGCGCTTTCACGCCCATGCTTCGAAGAATCTTGCTTTGCATTTTGGCATTCGGCCGACAGACATTCATTTGAGAGCCGAGCAAGTGGCGCACGAGCGCGTGTTGCCGATAGAGGTGGCGATCAAAGACAAAGAGCTGTTGGGCGCGAGCATCTTGCTCAAAACCGAAGTGGCAGGGCAGCCCTTGATGGTGGAAACCCAAGCGGCGGAAGTGGACGTTCGCCAGCTGACCTTGTACCTCGACTTGGACGCCATTCATCTATTTGATGCTTTGAGTGAGAAGTCGCTGGCGAGCTTTGGGTGATCATATCGCGTAAAGCAACGCATCAACCGTGTTGGCTCTTTAAGGGCTAACACGGTTGATTGAGCTTGTTGAATGGGGAAACTATAGTAAAGTTGTGTGGCTAACTTCCGTGAATCGTGGAGATTTAGCCGATAAAGTGACCAGTTTTGAGCTTGCTGGATAAAAAATGAAAACCCAAAAAAAGAAAAAAAGAACCCCTTCCATCTACGACGTTGCCAAGTTGGCTGATGTGTCACCGAGCACGGTTTCCCGCTTTCTCAATCGCACCACTTATGTCTCGGATGACAAGAGTGATCGCATCGAAAAAGCGATCAAATCTCTCAATTACAAACCCAACTATCTGATGAGTCGAGACAAAAATACCCGCTCGATGACCATTGGTGTGTTGGTCCAGCACCCAGAAAGTCCCTACACCAGTCGTATTCTCAACGACATGGAAAAAGTGCTGAATGCCCAAGGTTACTCCTTGGTCATTGCCACCGGGCATTGGCAGCGCAGTTTAGAAACCCACGCTTTGGAGTATCTGGCCAAAAGCCATGTGGATGGGGTCATCATTGTGACCGGCAGCTTGAGCGAAGAGCAGATTTTGGCGTACGCCGAGCGCATTCCCGTGATTGCCGTGGGCTATCAAGTTTCGGGGCCCAATGTGCGCAGTGTGAACGTCGATAATGTGCTGGCGGGTTATATGGCCACGCTCCATTTGCTTCAGCAAGGGCACGTCAACATCGCCCATATTAAAGGATTGCTCAACCAACCTGACGCCGTTGCCCGCTTTGTCGGCTATAAAAAAGCATTGAAAGAAGCGGGAATCAAAGTGCAAGCCAAACTGATCAAACAAGGGGATTTTAGTAGTGAAACGGGCTATGAAAAAACCGTCGAACTGATCCAGTCTCGTCACTACTTTTCGGCCATTTTTGCTGCCAATGATCAAACCGCTTACGGGGCAATTAAAGCCTTGCATGACCATGGTTTGCGCGTGCCGCAAGATGTGTCCGTGATTGGCTTTGATGATCTGCCCGTCTCACAGTATTTCACACCTGCGCTTACGACCATGCGCCAACCGATAGAAGAGATTGGTGAAATCAGTGCGCGCAGCATATTAAACTTGCTCAATGGCGACCGTTCGCCACAACGCTTACCGCCGATCGAGCTGGTGGTGCGTGAATCCACTCAATCTAAATTTCGTTAGCCATTCAGCGCAGCAGGCTAACGTGATAAGTAGCGAGGTTGAAAGCCCTGCCAAACCGGACTGAGAGCAGGGTTCATCAGCTCAATCACTTGGCGCTGTTGCGGGTTCATTTGGTTTACGCTGCGCGCGTAATGTTTCTCATACAACAGTTGTAACGTCCCTGCCTGCTCCAGTTTATTGAGCGCAGCCGTCATATTTTTGTGGAGCGCTGGATGCTGTGGCGCCACGTAGAACACCACGGGGAGTGGGTAGTACAGCATGAGGCTAGGTTCAATGGCGAGTTTTTCACTGGCATGAGGGAATTCCTCTAATAAGCTTTGCGCTTCATTGATGCCCAGTGGAATGAAATCGCACAACCCTTCTTGCAGCAGCAAAAACATCTGTTCCAGTGAGCCTTTTTCCAACACCTGATAGCCGTTTTGGCGCAGTAAGTCGGCATCTGCCCAAGTCGCGGGAATGCCCGCCACCATCGCTTTTAGTTGCGTTTCTGCGGCGTTGGCAAAGTGGGCGGTGTCGGTGGCTCGAACCACCAAAACCCGACAACCTAAAATACCACCACACAGAGCGTGACTCACTTCGAGAAACTGCCCAGGGGCAAATTTTTGATTGCCAGCCACGGTGGTCAGCAGATCAATTCCGGTTTCAAACACACGTCCTTCATCTTCCGCATTGGGGTAGGCGGTGGTGTCTTCGAACATCGGCCAATAAGCGGACAATGCAGGCCGTAAAGCCTGTAAAACGTCCCGTTCGTGCTGTTGACGTGTCCAAGATTTATTGCCATTCCAAAATCGACTCATGTTGCTACGGCGCTCCGTTGGGTTGTCTGTCTCGTTTGAGTTTTCCGCTATCATTCCATGCGTAATATCAAAAAGAAAGCGGTTTCTTTTTGTGTGAGGTGAATGTTTGATTTGCGACAAAATCAGCGTTTGTGTGGGTGGATGGTCGTTAGGAGGAGAAAACGCTCCTCAGTTCACAAAATTCAATACGGCAATGAAAATATAACCAATTGATATATATGAAATTTTGTTATGTTACTTAATTGACCTTATATCTATCTCATTGATATTTAAGTATTAAATAGATGTGTGATCTATGGTTTGTTTTATCGACTTTGAGTTGAATATCACGCTTGAAAGAGGAAAAATCCCCACAAAGAAAGCGCTTTCTTTTTCGTTTTGACGCCATAGTGGTTGTTTTATGGCTGTCACCGCGAAAAATTTTTTATAACAACAAGAAAGCGCTTTCATGGGGTGTAACTAAAACAAGGACAATGTGATGCAAAAGAAAACTCTGCTCGCAACTCTCGCTGCCGGTCTTATGCTTTCTGCAACTGCTACAACAGCGGCTGAGATCAAACAGGGTGGTACGCTAACCGTGCCAATCATCAACACGGGGTTTGTTGATAACTTCAACCCGTATACCACCAAAGATCTGCTGCACGGCGTGATGTTTGAACCTCTAATGGTGTTCAACAACATGACCGGTGAAACGGATTTCCGTTTGGCAAAATCGGTCGCTTACTCGGACGATCTAAAAACCATTACTCTGACACTGCGTGATGGCTTGAAATGGTCTGATGGTTCACCGCTCACGGCAGACGACGTGGTCTACAGCTTCATGCTCACCAAAGACGCGCCAGCGTTTGACCAAAAAGGCATTTGGTCAGGCAAGAATCTCCAGACGATTACAGCCAAAGACGCCACAACGGTTGTGTTTACGCTGAACGAAGCGGATTCGACTTTTGTTTGGAACCTAGAGCGTTACCACATTGTTCCTAAGCACATCTGGTCAAAAGTGGAAGACCTAACCACCTTTACCAACCCAAATCCAGTGGGTAGCGGCCCGATGACCGTGGTGAAATACGTTAAACCGCAACAAATGGAATTGTGCCGCAACCCGAACTACTACCTTGAAGGTCGACCATACCTTGATTGCGTGAACTTCCGTTCTTACAACGACAACTCGCAAATTCAACCTGCGTTGATCAAAGGTGAAATCGACTGGGGTTCAAACTTCATTGCTGACGTGGAATCCACGTTTGTCGCGCAAGACAAAGCCAACAACCACTTCTGGTACCCAGCGAACGATGCGATTCACCTTTACGTCAACACCAAGAAAGCCCCATTTGATGATCTGCGTGTTCGCCAAGCGCTTTCTATGGCGCTTGACCGTGAAGCGATCGTTGATATTGCGGCGTATGGCTACCCAACGCCAAACTACAATGTTGGCGGCATTGGCGAACTGTACAAAACACACATCGATCCACAAATCTCGAAAAAATACGGCTATCTCACGCAATATGACGCTGAAAAAGCAAAACAATTGCTAGAAGAAGCGGGCATTGTTGACCGTAACGGCGACGGTTTCCGCGACAACAAAGATGGCTCAACTGTGCAGTTCGATATCGAAGTCGTTAACGGCTGGACCGATTGGATTCAAGTGGTGCAGATGGTGACGGAATACTTCGAAGAAGTCGGCATCAAAGCGAACGTGAAAACCGTTGACTGGGCAGTGTATGACGCCAACTTGAAAGAGAGCAAATACACCATGTCGATCAACTGGTCGATGGTCGCCACCAACCCAATTTTGGCTTACCAAGAGTACTTCGCGACATCGCGTATCGGCAAAACATGGCACGCGGGCCACGGTGTGAACTCGCCAGAGATCGACAAGTTGATTGAAAGCTTCGGCAAAATCGGCGATGCGAAGAAGCAAGAAGCGATCATTTCACAACTGCAGGAATACACGGCGGAAAACCTACCGTTCATTCCTCTGTTCTCTAACCCAACTTGGTTCCAATACAGCACCAAGAAGATTGTTGGCTGGCCAAATGCAGAAAACCCATATGTACAGCCAGTGTGGTATGACGGCGGTAAGCGCGTGATCATCCTCAACAACCTACACCTGAAATAAGGGATTTGTGTTTTCAATTGTTAGGAGTCACCGCCACGGTGGTGACTCCTAGGTTAAAAGGTGTGTTATGTCGTTTTTAGTTCGCCGTTTTGGCTTTTATTTTACTGCCTTCCTGATTGCGATTTCATTCAACTTTATGTTGCCGCGCTTGATGCCGGGGGATCCGGTGGATGCCCTCTTTGCCGCAGCACAAGGTCGAATGGACCCCGCTCAGATGGACGCAGTTCGTGAGATGTATGGTTTTGTCGATGGCAACCTGTTTGAACAGTATCTGGCTTACATGAAAAGCGTGTTTACGCTTGAGTTGGGCCCTTCGATACTGATGTTCCCTGTGAGCGTGTCGGATGTGATTGCCATGGCGCTGCCATGGACCATGTTCCTTGCGCTGGGCTCTTTGATTGTGGCGCTGATCATTGGTGTCAGTATTGGTACTTACGCTTCGTATCATCGTCAGGGCCTGTTTGGTCAAGTGGTGCCACCAGTGCTGGCTTTCATCAGTAACTTTCCTTATGTCGTCACCGCGCTACTGCTGTTCTACTTCTTCGGTTTGAAGATGGAATTGCTGCCGCTGGCGTACACCTACGACCCAGCGTTAGAGCCGGGCTTTAACCTGGAATTTATTGCCAGCGTTGCGAAACACGCGGTGCTTCCAGTGGGTTCGATGGTGGTGGTTGGCATCGCGACGTGGGTATTTAACATGCGCAACGCGATGATTAACGTGTTGGGTGAAGATTACGTCACCATGGCGGAAGCGAAAGGACTCAGCAGTTTTCGTGTGATGTACCGCTATGCTGGCCGCAACGCGATTTTGCCAGTGGCGACTGCCATTGCGATGGCGATCGGTTTCTCCTTCGCTGGCTCGATCATGACGGAAGTGGTGTTCAACTACCAAGGGCTTGGCAACATTCTCTTGAAAGGGATTGTGGCGCGTGACTACCCGCTGATCCAAGCCATCTTGTTGATTCTCGTGACGGCAGTACTCACGGCGAACTTTATTGCCGATCTGCTCTACGTCTGGCTTGACCCCCGCATTTCAAATTAAGGTGTACCATGGACAAGATAATCGATACTAATAAAGCGTCCGAACCAAGTGAAATGATTGCTCGTGAGCCTCGTTTCTCGTGGGAAAAGACGAAAAAAATACTGGGTAAAATTTACGCATTTTTCTATGGCAATCCGCCCGCCATTATCGGTGGTTTGTTGCTGACCATCATTCTCTGCGGTGCGCTGTTTGCGCCAGTATTGGCGACGCACAACCCAGAAAAGCGCGTTGCTCGCCCACATGTGGCACCAAACGCAGAATACGTGCTTGGCACCACACGCAGTGGTCGCGATGTCTACAGCCAAGTGCTGCACGGCGCGCGCAAATCACTCACGGTAGCGATCGCCGCGGGTGTGATTGCCATGAGCCTAGCGGTGATCATTGGTGTTTCATCCGGCTACTTCGGTGGCAAAATCGATGAGCGCCTTAACTTTCTGACCAACGTTTTTCTGGTGTTCCCACAGCTGCCCTTGCTGATTGTGCTCGCCGCCTTTCTTGGTCAAGTCGGCTCCTTAGTCATTACGGTTCTGCTCGGCATCACCTCCTGGCCGTGGGGGGCGCGCGTGATACGGTCGCAAACCATGGCGATTCGAAATAAAGAATTCATCATCTCCGCGGAAGTGATGGGCGAGTCAAAAATTCGCATCATCTTGGTCGAAATCCTGCCAAACCTTGTTTCCATCGTTTTCGGTGGCTTCTTAGGCACCGTGATTTACGCCATGGGCGCGGAAGCGGGCCTAGGCATTCTAGGCTTAGGTGACGCAACCGAAGTGAGTTGGGGCTCGATGCTTTACTGGGCGCAAACTTCCTCGTCACTCTACACTGGCGCATGGTGGGAGATGCTAGTACCCGCGTCTGCACTGGCGATTACTGGCGGTGCGTTGGCGCTGATCAACATGTCCATCGACCAAGTGAGCAACCCGAAACTGCGCACTGGCCCACACATCAAACTGTGGCATCAATTGAAAAAGCAAGCCGATAAACGCCGAGGTCTACTATGAGTCAGTTACTTGAAATCAATAACTTGTGCGTAGATTACGTCTCACCGAATGGCGTGGCGCGCGCCGTGAATAACGTTAGCTTAACCATCGCACCTGGGGAAACGCTCGGACTGGCTGGCGAATCGGGCTGTGGTAAAAGTACCTTAGCTTTCGCCATCTCGCGTCTGCACAAAGCGCCTGCGCTGATCTCGGAGGGGGAAATCCTCTACAAAGGGCAAGACGTGCTGAAGATGAACGATCGCCAATTGCGCGATTTTCGCTGGAACGATGTGTCGGTGGTTTTCCAGAGTGCGATGAACTCGCTCAACCCAGTGATCACCATTGGTGAGCAGCTTACGGATGTGATTTTGGCGCACCGTAAAATCCCTTACAAACAAGCTCATGAGCGTGCGGTGGAACTGCTGAAAGTGGTGGGGATCCACGGCGATCGCATGAGCAGCTTTCCGCACCAACTCAGTGGCGGTATGAGACAGCGTGTGGTGATTGCGGTTGCATTGGCGCTTGAACCGAAACTGATCATCATGGATGAGCCAACCACGGCGCTGGATGTGGTGGTTGAGCGTGAAATCCTCAACGAGCTGTACGAGCTCAAGAGCAAGTTTGGCTTCTCGATTTTGTTCATCAGCCACGATTTGAGTTTGATGGGGGAAATTGCCGATCGCATTGGCGTGATGTACGCGGGCAACCTGATTGAGCTGGGCGAGGCGAAGCAAGTGTTTGGTAATCCACAGCATCCTTATACCAAAGGACTTATCTCATCGTTCCCGACCATTCACGGGCCGAAAGAGCGCCTTTACGGTATACCGGGCAACCCAGTGAACCTGCTCAAGATCCCGACAGGGTGTAATTTCCAAGAGCGTTGCGGTGTCTGTGCGTTGGTTTGTAAGCAGCAAGACCCGCGTTTAATGCGTGCCGATAACGGCAGCCTAGTCTCGTGTCATTTGGTGTAGGGAGCGGAAACATGCAACAAGTAAACACACCTGAAGTGATTCTTTCGATCAAGAATCTGGTGAAAGATTTCCCGCTGGGCCAATCGGTCAAAAGCAATTTGATGCGCGCGGTAAACGATGTGTCGTTTGAGCTGCGCAAAGGTGAAGCGCTGGCGATTGTGGGCGAATCCGGCTCGGGCAAAAGCACAGGGGCACGTATTCTCACCCGCATCTACGAGAAAACCTCGGGGGAAGTGACGTTTAAAGGCCAGCCGCTGGCCGATTACATCAAAGAAAATGGCGAGCTGGAATACGCGCGCCAGGTGCAGATGATTTTCCAAGACCCCTTTGGTTCACTCAATCCGGTGCACACCATTTATCACCACATTGCGCGCCCGTTGCAGATCCACCAACGTGCCGATAAAGCGGCGATTCCTAAGTTAGTGTATGAACTGTTGGAACTGGTGGGTTTGTCACCGGCCAAAGAGACGGCGGAAAAATACCCGCACGAACTCAGTGGCGGTCAGCGTCAGCGCGTGGCGATTGCGCGTGCGATTGCTGTTGACCCTGAAGTGATTTTGGCCGACGAGCCCATCTCAATGCTGGATGTGTCTGTACGCCTAGGTATTTTGAACTTGATGGCGGATCTCAAAGACAAGCACGGTATCTCATTTATGTACATCACTCACGATATCGCAACCGCACGTTACTTCGCTGAGAAGACCGCGGTGATGTACGTCGGCCACATGGTGGAGTGGGGCGACAGCGATAGCGTGACGCAAAATCCGCAGCACCCATATTCGCAACTGTTGCTCTCGGCAGTGCCAGAAGTGGGCAAGGCGGGCAAACGCGAGCTGCAGGCGAAAAAAGGTGAAATTCCACTGTGGAAGCCAAGCAGTGTCGGTTGCCCATTTGCAGCTCGCTGCCTTAAAGCCACCGAGTTGTGTACGCGTTCTCTGCCAGAGCCGACGCAAATCGCTGACAACCACTTTGCTCGTTGCCATCACCTTGCTGGGTGATGGCCAGTTAACTTTTTAAAAAAAGCGAAAAAGAAAGCGCTTTCTTTTTGTTGGAATGAAATTATGAAGCTAGAACATCAAAAAAATCAGAACGTTGAAGGTTCGTTTGTCGATTTGCTCGGTGAGCGTTACTACAAAATTGCCCACGTTGACAAAATGGCCCCATTTTTCATTAGCGTGGTCTCGTCCAGCGACCATTGGCTGTTTATCTCATCAACAGGCAGTTTGTCGGCTGGCCGTATTCGTCCTGAAAATGCTCTTTTTCCCTACAAGTCTGTGGATCATATTCATGAAAGCGCGGAAAACACGGGCTCGAAAACCATTGTCCGCGTACAGCAAGATGGCCGTTGGGTACTGTGGGAACCGTTCAACCGTTTCCACGATGGCTTGTACCAAGTCGAGCGCAATCTCTACAAAAACAGCATTGGTGACAAAATCGTTTTTGAAGAGCTTAACTACACGTTAAAACTGAAATTCCAATACGCTTGGGCCAGCAGCGATGAGTTTGGCTTTGTTCGCCGCGCGCAAATCAGCGATCTCTCTGGTCAAGATCGTGAGCTGGATATTCTCGACGGTTTACAAAACCTGTTGCCATCGGGCGCACCATTGGCAGCGTTACAAACGCGCAGTGCCTTAGTGGATGCCTACAAGTGGAATGAACAAGTGGAAGGCACGTCACTGGCGCTTTACACCATGTACGCTAAGTTGAGTGACCGCGCAGAGCCTGCCGAATCACTGTTGGCGACCACGGTGTTTAGCATTGATAACGACTACGGCCAAATTCTTCTCAGCAGCGAACAGCTCGGTGCGTTCCGCTGTGGTGAGCCGATTGTCAACGAACCACTGACGCGTGGCGTGCGCGGCAGTTACTTGATCAACAAAACCATCAAGCTGCCAGCTGGGCAGAGCAAGCATTGGCTGATCGTCGCCGATATCGACAAAAACCATTGTGATGTGCGCGCTCTGGAGCAGCAACTTGCGACACCAGCGAATGTGGAACAGCAGATCGAGGCGAGCATCGCGCAAAATCAGCAAGAGTTGGTTGCTCTGATGTCCGGCGGTGACGCATGGCAAGTGACTGCAGAAGAGACCACGTTTGTGCACCACTACGCCAACGTACTGTTCAACAGCATGCGTGGCGGCGTGATTGAAAACAACTACCAGCTCGACAAGCAAGATGTGCTGAAAACCATGCGCAAAACCAATCAACAGGTGGTGGCGCGCCAGCAAACCTTCTTTGCCGACCTGCCTGAGAGCTTTACTCATGCAGAGTTGGTTCGTCTGGCAAAGCTCACTGGTGATGCGCAGTTGGTGCGTTTGAGCTACGAATACTTGCCACTGACGTTTGGCCGTCGTCATGGTGACCCAAGCCGTCCTTGGAACCACTACGAAATCAAACTCAAAGATGACAAAGGTGAGCGTTTACTCTCTTACCAAGGCAACTGGCGCGACATTTTCCAAAACTGGGAAGCGTTGGCGCTGAGCTATCCGCGGTTCATCTCTTCATTCATGGCGAAGTTTGTTAACGCCTCAACCATGGATGGCTACAACCCGTATCGCATCACCAAAGAGGGTATCGATTGGGAATTGCTGGAAGCGGATGATCCGTGGAGCAACATCGGTTACTGGGGCGATCACCAGATCATCTATTTGCTCAAATTCCTCGAGTTGGCGAAGAAATATCAGCGTGAAGAGCTCAGCGAGCTGCTCACCAGCGATCTGTTTAGCTACGCCAATGTGCCTTACGAGTTGTGTGGCGTGGACAAGTTGTTCGCCAATCCAAAAGACACGGTGTCGTTTAACCACGAACTGCAAAAGCGTATCGAAGAAAAAGTGGCGAAGCTGGGCAGTGATGGCCGTTTGATCCTCGAAGGGGAAGACAGCGTTTACATGGTGAACTTGTGCGAAAAAGTGTTGGTGCCTTTGCTGTCGAAACTGAGCAATTTGGTGCTGGATGGGGGGATTTGGCTTAACACTCAGCGTCCGGAATGGAACGATGCCAACAACGCGATTGTCGGCAATGGCCTTTCGATGGTGACTTTGTATTACATGCGTCGTTATGTGGCCTTCTTGCAGGGATTAATGAGTGAACTGCCGTCCTCTGTCTCGATGTCGAAAGAAGTGTTTGATTGGATGCTCTCCATCACCCGCATTCTGCAAGACGCGACCAAAGAGATCCGCCAAGGCACGGTGAATCGTCAAACACGCAAAGCAATGTTGACGCTGCTTGAAAAATCGGCCGATGAGTTCAGACAGCGTGTCTACCGCATGAATGGTTTCTCAGGCAAAACCAAAGTGGAGAAAAGTGCACTCGAGAAACTGTTGGAAGCGAGCCTTGTGGTGCTTGATTCGAGCATCGAAAACAACTTGCGTGAAGATGGTTTGTACAACGCCTACAACATCCTGACTTACTCGGGTGAAAGCTTAAATATCGAAAATCTCTACCCAATGCTGGAAGGGCAAGTGGCGGTATTGAGTGCGGGCGTGCTGACACCAAAACAAGCCGTTGAGTTGTTAGACAAACTGTTTAGCAGCGATATGTACCGTGACGATCAGCAAAGCTTCATGCTCTACCCAGACCGCGAACTACCGGCGTTTGTCGCGCGCAACCGCATTGCGCCTGCGCAAGTGGAAACCAACCGTGTGATCAGTGACATGCTGGCCAAGGGCGATCAACGCATTGTGCAGCGCGACATTCAAGGCGATTGCCATTTCCACGCCGCGTTTGAAAACGTCGATGGCCTGCGCAAAGCGGTCGCACAAGTGAAAATGGACTACCCAGAGCTTAGCAAAGAGCAGTGGGACGAACTCGATGCCCTTTATGAGCAGGTGTTTAACCACCGCGCCTTCACCGGCCGCTCTGGCACCATGTTTGGCTACGAAGGTTTGGGCTGTATCTACTGGCACATGGTTTCTAAACTGCTGCTGGCAGTACAAGAAAACTACCAGTTTGCATTGGAACAAGACGCAAACAGCGAAGAAACCAAGCAGTTGGCGCACTACTACTACCGCGTTCGTCAGGGCATTGGCTTTAACAAAACGCCACAAAATTACGGCGCGTTCCCAACCGACCCATACTCGCATACGCCAAAGCACGCTGGTGCGCAGCAGCCTGGCATGACGGGCCAAGTGAAAGAAGAAGTGCTAACGCGTTTTGCCGAACTGGGTATTGAGGTTAACGCGCAGCGCATTGGTCTTCAGCCAACGCTATTGAGAAAGCAAGAGTTCCTCACACAAGCTACCACCTTTAGCTGTTTGAGCGTCTCGGGTGAGAAGCGCAGCTACGTGGTGGAAGCGGGGCAGTTAGCCTTCACTTACTGCCAAGTGCCGTTTATTTACCAGCTCAACGAGCAGGATACAGGGCACATTGAAGTGATGATGAGTGACGACAGCGTGCAGTTGTTTGAGCAACTTGAGCTTGATGAGCGCATCAGCCAAGCAATTTTCGCTCGCACTGGCGAGGTGGAAAAAGTGGTGGTGAGCTTGCCGGAATCGATGCTGTATCGCGGTTAATCACTAAGCGCTAATGGCTAATCGTTAAGCTTTAAGCGCTTAGCCAACTAGCCACTCAAACAGAAACCTGGCCTCGCGATAGAGGCCAGGTGAGAGACATAAAGAACCCCACCTTTTGGTGGGGTTCTTTATTCCGTGTGTCAGTCACGAAAGTCAGCGCAGAAACCAGTAAGCAGAGTCAAGGCGCAGGGAAGCTCTCTACGGATTTCGCTGACGACAAGGATTGCGAGAGTCGAGCTTGCGCTACTTGGCCGCCGCTTGATGTGGTTTCACCGAATCTCGCACCACCAGTTCTGGCGTTAGCTTGTGCTTTAATGGGTAACTCTGTTTATTCACCAAAGCCAAGACCCCTTTGGCAGCTTCGCAGCCCATTTCCATCACCGGGAAGTTCACCGTGGTTAAGCGTGGGCGAATGTGCTGGCTGTGGGTATCGTTATCAAAACCGACCACAGAGAGATCGTCGCCAATCGCCAATCCGCGTTCTGCGGCCACGTCATAAACCGCGAGGGCAATGTTGTCGTTTTGGCAGAAAATGGCGGTGATTTGTGGATCGCGATCGAGCAGACGGCGCGCCGCTTCGTGGTTGCCTTGATGGTCAAAACGCCCTTCGACAATCAAATTGGCATCATAGGCAATACCAAACTCAGCCAGTGCATTGCGATAACCTTGTAAGCGATCGCGGCTGTCGCCTTTGCTTAGCTGGCCAGTAATGCACGCCACTTTGCTGTGGCCATGTTCCAGCAGGTGCTTAGTCGCCAAATACCCACCGAGTTCGTTATCGATAAAAATGCAGTGATCGGCAATTTCAGGAATGTAGCGGTTCAACACAATCGTGGCGTTTTGACGCTCAACCACTTCAATCAGTTCATCATCAGAGAGCTTATCGGAATGCACAATCAAACCGTCCACCTGCTTTGAGCGCAGGAAGTTGATCGAATCTTGCTCTTTGGTGTGAGACTCCTGACCACTGGTGACGATCAAGTGAATGTTGTTTTGTCTTACCGTGTCTTCGGCATGGTGCATCAGTGGGCCATAAAACGGGCCGTCTAGCGAGCCGACCAACATGCCAATGCTGTTAGAACGGCTAGATGCCAGCGCCTGAGCAAAGGCGTTTGGTTTGTAGCCGAGCTTTTCAATCGCTTCGAAGACTTTTTTGCGATTGGCTTCTTTGACCGTTGGATGGTTATTGAGTGCTCTTGAAACCGTTGATTGAGAGACATTCGCCAGCTCGGATACTTCTTTAATGGTGATCAATGGAACTCCCCTTATATTGCCTTTTGAGTTCAAGCGGACAGTGTACCTGCGCGATGTTCTCTCGCCTAGAATTCTGGTAGCGAAGATAGCAAAACTCTGAACTGCATAACGCCCTGCGAGAACGGATGTTCACGCTTTGAGCAATTTAACCGTGTTGCAGGGGATTATAATGTGATCCATGCACAAAGAAAGCGCTTGCTTGTTGGTGGCGCTCACGTTTTTCATCCTTATTTGTTTCTAGAATGGTTTTATCGACGGAGAACATTGTGAACTATGGGTTTGTCAATGTTATTTCTGTCGCTTAGCGAGAGCGCTCTGTCTTCTTGGGTCGTTTTCTCGCTCTTTTTTTAAAACAGAAAGAAAGCGCTTTCTTTCTGTTTTTGTTCCAATCCATAACGTAAGGACACAAAGAATGAATCTGATGAAAAACATCATCAAGTCCGCGTTACTGCTCGGTTTTTCTAGCTTGTTGGTCGCGTGCGGAAGTGACAGCAAAACAGAAGCAGACAGTAATACCGGAACGCCAAATGAAGTCGTGCTTGCGCCTCAGCCAGCGCCAGAGGGCAACTACCCAACTGCGCGCAATGGTGAGCCGTTGCTGGGTAATGCCAATTATCCCGCCATTTCTTATGGCGCATTTCGCACCACCGAGCGTACCGAAGCCAATGTGCCTTCGGTTGCTGAACTGAAAGAAGATCTTCGCTTAATGGAAGCGATGGGCATCAAAGTGCTGCGCACCTACAACACCCAAGGGTTCAGCGATACGGCGAATCTGTTGATCGCCATTGATGAACTGATGGCGGAAGATGAAAACTTTGAAATGTACGTGATGCTGGGCATTTGGATTGATGCGCTGAACTCATGGACAGGCAACACTATCGACCCGACACAAAACAACCCAGCAAACTATGCTGAAGTGGCGAAAGCGATTGAGATGGTCAATGCCTACCCTGAGATCATCAAAGTGCTGGCGGTGGGGAATGAGGCGATGGTGCATTGGGCGCCTTACCACGTGACGCCAACCATCATTCTTGAGCATGTCGACACGCTGCGCGAGAAACGCGATAACGGCGAGATCCCTGCGAACGTTTGGATCACCAGTTCTGACAACTTCGCTTCTTGGGCTGGGCAAGGTGACTACAACCATCCGGATCTTGCTAAGTTGGTGGAAGCGGTTGACTACATTTCACTCCACTCTTACCCGTTCCACGACACTCACTATGCGAATGCGTTTTGGTTGGTGCCAGAAGAAGAGCAAAGCCTGACTACGATTGAAAAAGTCGATGCGGCGATGCTGCGTGCCAAGCAACATCTGCTTTCTCAGGTAAAACTGGTGCAAGACTACCTGGCGGGCCTTGGCGTGAACAAGCAGATCCACATCGGTGAAACCGGCTGGGCGTCAGAAACCAACGTTATGTATGGCGATGAAGGCTCGAAAGCGGCGGACGAATACAAGCAAAAAGCGTTTTTCGATTTGATGCGTGCTTGGTCGCAAGAGTTTGGCGCGTCACTGTTCTTCTTCCAAGCCATTGATGAGCCATGGAAAGGCGCTGCGGATAATCCGGGGGATTCTGAGAAACACTTTGGCCTGATTGACATCAACGGCAATGCCAAATACGTGATTTGGGATCTGGTTGACGCCGGCGCGTTCGACGGCATCACTCGCGCGGGCTTGAACATTGTGAAAAGCCACGGTGGTGTGGAACAAAACGTATTGGACAGCGTGCTTGCGCCCAATGCCAAACCCGTGGTTGATCAACCGTCTGACGCCGATCAATTCATTGTGCTCGACAGCGCCTTGCTGACTGGCGGTGAAGCGATTGCATGGGAAGGCACGGCGTACCTCGCCGCAGAGGCCGGAGTGCTGACGCTTACCACGCCACCAACGGCGGGTACCGCAAAAGATTGGGGCTGGGGAGCTGGCGTTGTGTTGGCGGGTCAAGCCGGTGCGAACCTGACGGGCTTTGAAAATGGCAGCCTAGCGTTTGAGATCAAAGGCACCACAGGTTCTGTGCTCAACATCGGTTTTCAAACGGGTTTATGGGGTAACAACGATCGCCCGCAAACCAATAACTTTGTGGTGTTTGGCCCAACAGGCCGTGCCATTAGTACCGAATGGACAGCTTACACCATCCCAATGAGCGAGCTGATCAAAGGCAACCCCGACTTTAGTGACGTTACTTCGCTGATCTACTTCAGCGGCACTGCCGACATTGATGGCGGCGTTGTGGAAGTGCGCAATGTGGTCTTCAACAAATAATCGTTTATCCGCGACGAAGGGCTATGCCAGTGGCATAGCCTGTTTGCCGTTCAGCGGATCCAACACCGACAATGCAGTCACGGGGCATCCCGTGCGGAGGAATTATGACATCGAACAATCGTAATCGAATTAACCAGCTTGCTTTGGCCGTTTCTCTTGGCCTTTTGGCGGGCTGCAGCCAAACTGGCGACAGCGCATCCGCAACCGATTTTGTCCAAACCAAAAAGCCTGTGATGCTACAGGATCAACCTACGCCGCCAAGCGATCAGTGGCAATTGGTGTGGGCCGATGAGTTTGACGGCGACAAAATCAACAAGCGCAACTGGAGTTTAGAAGAGAACTGCTGGGGCGGCGGCAACAACGAGCAGCAGTGTTATACCAAGCGCAGTCGCAATGCTTTTGTGCAAGATGGCTATTTGCATATCGTCGCGCACAAAGAGAGCTACAGCGGCCCAGACAATCCAGAGGGTAAAGTCGGCGCTGGTGCCAACAAAACCTTGCCATTTACCTCCGCGCGTTTGCGCACCAAAGGCAAACGCGACCACAAATATGGCCGTTTTGAAATTCGCGCCAAACTGCCATCAGGGCAGGGAACGTGGCCAGCGATTTGGATGCTGCCGACCGACAACAAATACGGCACTTGGGCGGCCTCTGGTGAAATCGATATCATGGAAGCGGTTAACCTGAAAGCGCAATCCGATGCGCCAGGAGCACAAGCGGGTGATGGTGAAAATCGCATTTACGGCAGCCTGCATTATGGCAAAGCATGGCCAGATAATGTCTACAGTGGGCAAGGCGCGTCACTGCCGAACAACATCAACCCTGCTGATGACTTCCACACCTACGCGATTGAGTGGGAAGAAGGGGAAATTCGTTGGTACGTCGACAACATTCACTACGCGACACAAACGCAAGATGAGTGGTACAGCCAATACAAAGTCGATGGTGCTCTGGTCAACGCCAAAGGCGCAGCGCCGTTTGATGAACGTTTCCATTTGCTGCTCAACCTTGCCGTGGGCGGCTCTTGGTCGGCCAATGCCAACCAAAAAGGGATAGATAAATCGGACTTTCCGAAAACCATGCTGGTGGATTATGTGAAAGTATATCGCTGCTCGGCAGATCGCTGGAAAGGCAAAGGCTGTGCGACCATCGGTGAGCAAGCGGTGAAGGTCAAAGGGCATCAAGCTCCGACGATTTTGGCGCAAGATGACCGCTACGCTGATGGGCCAAACCTAGATATTTTCTCCGAAAGCCTCAACAGCAACTTGGCGTACGGCAGTTACGATCCAATGGACATTGTTTCGCACCAAGAAGTGGCCGATGGTGATCACGGCCAAGTGCTGAAAATCACCAAGCAAAATGGCGCGGGTAACCTTTATTTCCGCTCACCCACCACCGACGTGAGCCATTGGTTAGAGAGTGGTGAATTGATCTTTGATATCAAAGTGGAGTCGATGACCGACGGCAGTGAGTTGATGGTGAAGATCGACAGTGGCTGGCCAAAAACCAGTGACATGACGGTGGCACTACCACCGATTGGTCAGTGGGGTGAAGTGCGCATCAAACTGGCGGATCTCTTAGCGCAGTCCAACCGCTTTGTTGCAGGTAATCAAGCCGATCCTAAAATGATCAACAACTTACTGGTGTTTGAACCGACTGCCGCGATGACGTTCAGTTTGGATAATATTCGTTTCGAAAAGCGCTAACTGACACAGAATGGCCCAAGCTCGTGGTGAAAATCACGGGCTTTTTGTTTTTTAGGGCATTTTTAAGGCACTTTTCGTTTTTTAAGGCACAAAACGGCTTGAAAGTGTTTCTTTCTTTCTTTCTTTCTTTCTTTCTTTCATTGATAAGCGAAATATCAATTTGTGATGAATGCCCGAGAAAGCGCTTTCTTTGATGAGGCTGATCACGGTTTTATCTTAGACGATCCTTTTATACTTCTCTTGCACTGAACAAGGCGGTTGAGGCTCTTAATTTATTAGCTTCATTGCATAGTTGAACGTGAATTCTTGGTTTGCGTTCGTCATCGATGTTCAGTTTTTTTATAAATAATAAAGAAAGCGCTTTCTTTTAAGGGCTAATGATGGAACATGGAGTTAATATGAAACTTTCTAAGCTTACCCTCGCTTGTCTAGTTGCGACTGCGGGCCTATCCGCTGCACCTGTTGTTCATGCTGAAAAATCAGATGGTTTTGAGTTCCACGGTTACTTCCGTGCGGGCGCACTGTACAGCAAGAATGACGATTTCAAACGTTCAAAATTCCCAGCATCTAAAGAGCGTCTAGGCCGCTTGGGTATTGAATCGGACAACCATTTTGAGCTTGCGCTACAGAAAAACTTTGAAAACGATGATGGCCAAAAAATTCGCATCAAAACGCGTGTAGGTGCCGATAACGCACAGTCAGCTGGCAACAACCAGCTTGGCACCAACGCAGATGCGGCGAACAGCAGCATCGGTATGGTAGAAACCTTCGTTGAGTTTGATGGCGTGACTGAAACTGGCACGCTTTGGGGCGGTACGCGCTTCTACGGCAAAGACAACTACATCTTCATGACCGACTTCTTCTACACCGACATGTCGGGTACCGGTGTGGGTATCGAAGGCGTTCAACTGGGTGATTACAAGTGGGATTTCGCGTATGTCGCCAGTGATAACGCAGAAGATTCATTCTGGGCAACCGATTCGAACAACCCAATGCACGCGGTGCACGTAGGCGTTGATTTTGATGGTGTAGAACTGCACGCTATGGGTAAATACCTACCAGACAACTTTGTCGATGGTACAGAATACGCCAGCAATGGTGTCGAGATGACCGCGATTGTTCATTCAGACAAAGTGTTTGGTCTATCAGACAAAGGCTTTACCAAGTACATCGCTCAGGCAGGTAAAGGCCTTGGCTCTGGTCAGCTACTTGGCGGCACGCTCACCACTTACAACGCATGGAAACCAGGCAATGGCGCGTTGGAAGGCCCTTCTAAAATGAAGAAAGTGGAAAGCGGTGATGTCTCTGCGCGTGCATTGGTATGGGGTGGCTACTTCTTTGAAAATGGCGTGAGCATCTTCCACTCTATCCAAGGTCAATACAACGATCTCGACAACGGCGGCAAAGACAGCTGGGCATCGGCGATGATTCGTCCATCATTCCCAGTGGCGCAAAACTTCTTCATCGCGACAGAAGCGGGCTTCCAGTACAACAAATGGGAAGACGCAAACGGCGTGGGTGACGATGCCACTAACTACAAACTGACGGTTGCACCAACCATTATCGTTCCTACGGGTTTTGGCCCAGCACCTGAAATCCGTTTCCTTGCCACATACCTAGACGGATCAATGCGTGACAAAGCAGACATCCTTGTGGGTATCCAAGCGGACATGTGGTGGTAAGCCACCTGTAGGGTAATGGGAGAGATTACCCAGTAGGGAGTGGCACTTTAGGGGACCGCCACTCCCAGTTTGGCAACAGGCAAGTCGAGCAATACGGGGGAACTTGTTTTTGTTGCATGAATGCATGCCACTGCCATTCATTACGCCGCTGACAACAGCGGCTTTTTTCATTTCGGCTGCCGAGCGTATTGGCGAGGGCTTAGGCCAAACTTCTGCTTAAAGCACTTGGAAAAATAGTTGCTATCACTAAATCCACACTGCTCTGCTACGTGTTGAATCGACATACCAGCTTCGTTATTCAAGAGATCGCGCCCGTAATTGAGCTGCATTTCACGCAAATACAAGTTGGGAGAGGTGTTGAGAAACTGCTTAAACAGCCGCTCCAATTGGCGTTGGCTGACAAACGCTGCTTGAGCGACATCCCCACTGTGGATCTCGCCGTCGGCGAAATGCTGCTCAATAAAAATCAGTGCGCGGCTGAGCGCCAGCGTGGTGTTGGGCAGATCGTGCGTTTGCTGCTGATACATGCGCGCAAGGGTGATGACCAATTGCTGCATCAAACTGGTGAGCATGGTTTCAAAGCCGCTTTCCCCTTGTTGATATTCGTGGCGAATCGCCTTAATCAACTGTGTGATTAACGGCTGTTGCTCGTCGTTGAGGGTGAGCTTGGCGCGGTATTCGCCGGTTTGGCGGGCAATCGGCTCAACCTTAAACATCGCCTGATAACCGGAGAGTTTTCTCAATGAGGGCGTTTCGAAAAATGGCGTACCCGCTTCAAACATCAAATTGATGATTTCCAGCCGATCGACATCCTGAAAGGCGTGTTCAATATCGCCGTTGATCACAAACACATCCCCAGCAGTGAGTGGATAGACATGAGAAGCAACAAGGTGGTTGCCTTTGCCACTCACCACCAAAAACAGCTCAGAAAAATCGTGTTTATGCAGGCCAAAATCGCTGTGATGGTGGCCATCAACGTAAGCAAATTTGAAGTGGGGATAGCGAAGATGATGTTGCAACTGATAGGTGATGCTCATGTCGCTATTTTCCTTTTATTGGTCGGTATATTGGTAGAATTGCGCACTTGGCAAGCTTACACTGAAGCTCAATCAATGAGAATGCCGCAGGCAAAAATAAGGCCAAGATAAGGCAAGAAGAGGGCGATAAAGCGATGAGAAATCCAGCGATAGAAAAAGCGCAGCAAGCACTGGTGTCAGTGAGCCGACAAGCCGCGGCAGAAGGCATCGTGCTGCTGAAAAATGATGACCAAGCCCTGCCGATTGAACCATCGCAGGTGCTCTCTTTGTTTGGCCGTTGCCAGATGGATACCTATCGCAGTGGCACGGGCTCTGGTGGTGCGGTGAACGTGCCTTATGCGGTGAATGCATTGCAAGGTTTACAAGCCAACCCCACGATTCAACTCAATACTTCGTTAGTCGCCCTGTATCAAGATTGGCTAGCCCACCATCCGTTTGATGATGGCGGCGGTGGCTGGGCGGCAGAGCCATGGTTTCAATATGAAATGCCACTGACCGACGAGGTGGTGGCGCAGGCAGCATCGCAGTCAGACAAAGCGATCGTGTTTATTGGCCGCACTGCCGGTGAAGATAAAGATTACGCCGATGAAGCCGGCAGCTACCGCTTAACCGAGCTGGAAACGGACATGCTAACTAAGGTGTGCCGTCACTTTACGTCGGTGATCGTGGTGATGAACGTGACCAATATTATCGATATGTCGTGGTTAACTGACCTTGAAAACCATCAAGCGATCAAAGCGGTGCTCTACAGCTGGGCAGCGGGGATGGAAGGGGGCCACGCGCTGGCCGATGTGCTCTCTGGCGCTGTTTCACCCAGTGGTCGTTTGACCGATACCATCGCCTATCGTTTGCAAGATTACTCTTCATCTGCCCATTTTGGCCGCAAAGACTTCAATCTCTATGTTGAAGATATTTACGTCGGCTATCGCTACTTTGAAACCTTTGCCCCAGAGGCGGTGCAGTTTGAGTTTGGTGCGGGCTTATCTTATACCCAATTTGAACGCCGTTTGGTGCAGTGCTCTAGTGACGTGGCCGATGCTGGCGGCGATCTCACCACTGCCAACGCGCTGACGTTTGATATTGAGGTTCGTAATGTCGGCCAACAATTTAGCAGCAAAGAAGTGGTGCAACTCTATGTGGAAGCGCCGCAAGGAAAACTCGGCAAACCCGCACGTGTGCTGTGTGGTTTTGATAAAAGCGATGAAATTGCACCGAATGGCCGAGAAAGAGTGCAAATTACTGTGCCGTTATGGGCTTTGGCTTCCTATGACGACAGCGGCGTGACAGGGCACAAAAACAGTTATGTGTTGGAAGCGGGTGAATACCGTTTCTACCTTGGGGGGAGCGTACGCCAAGCCGAGCTGCTTGATGCCGTTTGGCAACTCGACCAACTGCGGGTGCTAGAAACCCTTGCAGAAGCCTGTGCCCCAACGCGTGAGTTTGAACGCCTAGTGCCCGCCGAGCGCCAAGCCAATGGCGTCTATCAAACTGGCTATCAGCCCGTGCCATTGCGTACGGTGGATTTGGCGCAGCGAATTGAAGCCAACTTGCCGCCAACCTATGCTTTTACGGGCGATCAAGGGATTAAGTTGGCCGATGTTGCCCAAGACCAAGCCGATTTAGAAGCCTTCATTGCCCAACTGACGCCAGCGCAATTGGCGACTCTTGTCCGTGGAGAAGGCATGTGCAGCCCGAAAGTGACACCGGGTACGGCGGCGGCGTTTGGCGGGGTGTGTGACTCGCTGTTTGAGCTGGGCATTCCGGTGGCCGCGGCGGCCGATGGTCCGTCTGGGATTCGTATGGACAGTGGCCATCAAGCGACCCAAGTGCCGATTGGAACGCTGCTTGCCTGCACGTGGAACTCGTCGCTCAATCAGCAGTTGTATTATCTGGTTGGCCAAGAATTGCAAGCGTACCAAATCGATACGTTACTTGGCCCAGGCATCAATATTCATCGCCACCCACTCAATGGCCGTAATTTCGAATATTTCTCCGAAGACCCGTTATTAACGGGTTGGATTGCGGCGGCGCAAACCACAGGTTTAAAACAAGCGGGCGTTTCTGGCACCATCAAACACTTTGCGGCCAACGATCAAGAAATCGCACGCGTGGATGTGGACAGCGTGATGTCGCAGCGCGCGCTGCGTGAAATCCACATCAAGCCGTTTGAAATGGCGGTGAAGTATGGTCAGGCGTCCACCATCATGACTTCCTACAATCCGGTCAACGGCCATTGGGCAGCGTCCAATTATGATCTCAACACCACCATTTTGCGTGGTGAATGGGGCTACACCGGCATTGTGATGACCGACTGGTGGGCAAAAATGAATCACCCCGTTGACGGGGGCGAAGAGAGTAAGCGCTTCACTGGCTACATGCTACGAGCGCAAAATGATCTCTACATGGTGGTGGAAAACGACGCCGCCGAGCGCAACCCGATGGACGACGACACATTGCAAGCGTTAGCGCAAGGTGAGTTGACGTTAGGCGAGTTGCAACGCAGCGCGATGAACATCTGCCGCTTTATTTTGCAAGCGCCTGTGATGCAAAGACCGCTGCAGGCGTATCAAGCGGTGAAACCTTTTGCGCCACTTTCGGCACAGGCGCGTCACGCCGTGCCTGAATCGGCCCCCATCTGTTTTGCGGATCAAACCATCGAACTCAACAGCCAAAGCGCCAGCCAGTGTTTGTTGCAGGTAGAACACAGCGGCACCTACCTTTGTTTTGCTCAGATGGCCTACGATCGAGAAGCGTTGGCGCAATCGTCTTGCAGTTTGAGTATCAATGGTGAGTTTGCTATGTCACTGCCGACCAATGGTACCAACGGGCAGAGTGTCAAAGTGGAAGGTCGAGCGATCTCTCTGTCATCGGGTGTGTACTGGCTAGAGAGCCAATTTGTGAAAAAAGGCGCAGTGTTGCAAACCTTACGCTTTGAGCGACAAGCGCAATAAGCGCCGCCAGTTTGCACCACATTTAGCCATGAATTTTGTGTGTCTTTTTGCGCAGTTCCTATACAATAAGGCACACATTTCAAATCATCATTTTTGACTGCTCTGCAACCCTTTTGTGGAGCAGTTTTTCGTTTTTCCGACGATCGATTTTTCATATTTAAGGTCAACAAAATGGCTAAAACCCAAAATATCAACCAGCGCATGTCTATCGTGACGCTCGCGTGGCCGATATTGGTGGAAATTTTGCTACGGACAGCGCTCGGCACCAGTGATGTATTCATGCTCTCTGGTTATTCAGACAAAGCGGTTTCCGCGGTGGGCGTGATCACCCAACTGACATTCTTCCTCATCATTGTCTCTACTTTTGTCAGCAGCGGCACTGGGATTCTCATTGCCCAATACAACGGTGCAGGCCGCGATCAAGATGCCACCCACGTTGGGGTGGCAAGTATTGCGCTCTCCAGCGTGATTGGGGTGATCCTCAGCGTGTTGGCGGTGCTCGGTGCAACGCATTTGTTGCCCTATTACGGTTTGGAAGCGCAGGTGGAACAATACGCGCAAGAGTATCTGCTCATCAGCGGTGCGATGACTTTTAATGTCACCATTGGCATCGTGTTTACCACCATTTTGCGCAGCCACGGTTATTCGCGCTCGCCCATGACGGTTAACCTCATCAGCGGCGTACTCAACGTCATTGGCAATTACATTGCGCTCTATCAGCCGTTTGGTTTGCCCGTATATGGTGTGCAAGGGGTGGCGATTGCAACGGTGGCCAGCCAAGTGATCGGCACGACGATTTTGGGCGTGCTACTGTGGCGTAGCTCAATTGATTTGCCGATGCGTTCTCTCGCACAAGTGCCCAGCGCGGTCTATAAGAAAATCCTCAAAATCGGCGGCATGAACGCAGGAGAAGTGCTTTCGTACAACATGGCGCAAATCACCATCGTCTACTTTGTGGTGCAGATGGGCACTTCGTCTCTTGCGGCGTTTACCTATGCGCAAAATATCGCACGTTTCTCTTTTGCGTTTGCCTTAGCGATTGGTCAAGCGACGCAAATTCAAACCGGTTACTACATCGGCAAAGGCTGGGTGGAGAGCATCACTAAGCGGGTACAAATCTACTTCTTGGTCGGCTTTGTTTCCTCAGTGACGGTGGCAAGCAGCATCTATTTGATGCGTGATGCGATCTTAACTCTGTTTACTCAGCAGCCGGAGATCCTCATGTTAGCCGGTTCCTTAGTTATGGGCTCCATTGTGTTGGAAGCGGGGCGTGTGTTTAACCTGATTTTCATCTCGGCGCTCAAAGGGGCGGGGGACATCAAATTCCCAGTGCAAATGGGCATTTTGAGCATGTGGGGCTTGGGCGTGGTGTTTTCGTATCTGCTCGGTATTCACTGGGGCTACGGCGTATTTGGCGCATGGATGGCGATTGCCCTCGACGAGTGGTTCCGCGGCCTCATCATGGCAAGGCGTTGGCGCTCGCAAGTTTGGACGCGTTATAAGTTAAGTTAGTCTCACGAATATCTACACTCTAACCATCAACGGGCGCTATACTAGTGCCCGTTGTTGCATAGCGAAATGTAATATTAGTTTTCAACGTTTTTGCATACGATCAAGTAGGCTCGGGATTATACTCGCGGCCTTATTACTAACAGGTGATAAATCGTGGATATTAAAGTAAAAGATTCGTTAGTGGCGGGGCTGATTAACGGCGTTATTAATGGTTATATTGCTCGTGGCCATTTTGAGGGGATGAACGAAGTTCCTATGTCACTTGAAATGATCTCCAACTCGCAAGTGACCGTTTGGGGACAGGCGATTTCTTTAACTTTTGGTTTGGGGATTATTTTGTCTTTGATCACCTCAAAGCTCTTCCTTCATCAACTCAAGTCATCGCATCCTGCGCAGGTGAATGAACTACAACGTTCGTTTTGGAAACACCTCATTCCCATTGCACTGACACAAGCAGGTGCTCTATTTGGTTGGTTCGTCGCGTTGGCGGTGATCTGGACTAAGTACGCAGGCGTCGTCATGGTTTCGCCAATGGCGGCGGTTGTGCTAACAGGGCTGTTTGCTTTTGTGATTACGATTGTCGTTGAAGTGAGAACCAAGAGCAGAATTATCTACAAGAAAGTGAATATACTTGAGCAAAAAACGATTTAACTGAGGAACAATGATGTCAGAACAAAACACCACAACAAGCGCATCAGACGACAACAAAAAGCTCAAACAAGCGCGCTCGTTTACCTACTATATTTTTGCCGCAGTGCTGGTTCTATGGGTATACACGCTATGGGCCGACAGAGTTACCCCCATGACGGACCAAGCGCGCATCAATGGCCAAGTGATCCGCATTAGCCCAGAAGTCTCTGGCCCTATCTCAGAAATTCACATAGTTAATAACTCGGCAGTGAAAGCGGGTGATGCACTCTTAAACATTGATGACCGACCTTTTGAGTTGGCCGTCAAAGCGGCGCGATTTGACCTACAAAAAGCGGCGCAATCCTACCAAGCGGATTCCGCAGCGATCAACGTGGCCAAAGCCAATGAAGTGGCGGCGCGCGTGAAAGTGGCTAACGCGAGAAAAAACGTTGAGCGTAACCGCGTACTTGTCGAGCGTGGCACCATTAGCCAAGCTGCGATGGACAACATGGTTGCCGAGCTCGATACCGCTGAAGCTAACCTAGCTCAAGCATCGTCGGCGTTAGAGAAAGCCAAACAAGAGTTTGGGCCTCGTGGCAAAGAAAACCCAGAGATCCAAGCGGTGTTGAACCGTCTTGAACAAGCGCTCCTCAACCTCAACCACACCAAACTGACGGCTCCCGCTGATGGTGTGATCACCAATATGGATTTGGCAGTGGGCGATTACGCAGGCGCAGGCCAGCCACTGCTGACTTTTGTGAACAATCACAACCTATGGTTGACCGCCATGGTGAGAGAAAACTCACTCGCGTACCTACAAACGGGTGATAAAGTGAAAATCGTCTTTGATGCGTACCCAGGTGAAGTGTTCGAAGGCAACATCTCATCCATTGGTTGGGGCAGCAGCGGTAACGGCAGCTTAGCGGTTGATGCTGGCACAGGCTTAATGACCTCACCAACGAACAACCCGAAAGCACAGCGTTTTCCGGTCAACATTGAGTTTTCCGATTTACCAGACAACATCACTCTAAGATACAGTGGCCGCGCAGTGGTCGGTTTCTATCCTGAGGAAAGCTACATCGCAGAGCGACTACAAGACCTCTGGATGTGGGCATGGAGTTATATTAGTTATGTATCGTAGCGCCGCGAACCCTCTGATCAGAGTCGCGCTGTTTCCAATCTTATTGCTGTTTTGGCAATACGTTTTCGGTACCGATTTGCCCTTGCTCGCACCGGCGATGTGCGTGGTGTTTCTCACCACCACTCACGAGCCGCCGCCGCCAGTGATGATACTGGTTATGGGGGGCATTTTGTTTGCCACCGCTTGGATGCAGGCGTTTGTCAGCAACTTGTTGATAGACTATCCACACGTCTATTACCTGTTCTTATTTGGTATTTTCTACTGGTGTATGGAGCGTACCAAAGAAAACGCGCAAGATGTGTTGGCGATACTCTTAATTGTCTCCACCGCCATGATTGCCGTTTTTACCCAGCAAAAAGGCATCAATGTAGAGCAGATCCCACTGGCCATATTGGCGAACATTTTCATCGCAGGTTTTGTTGCGTATTTGGCTTACTTCCTGTTCCCTGGGGGGGAGCCAATGGCTGCGAATGCGCAAGGACGAACCTCCACTATTCGCTATACGCTCGATTGGCATACTGTGGCGAAAACCGTGTTAATTATGGCCGTGTTGATCGCCAGCATTCGAATGGACATGGAGCAAAGTACCATCATCACCCTTATCGTAGCCTTGGTACTAAAAGACCCAGACCCGATTGTTGGCCATGATTATGGCATCAGAAGGCTTCTCGCCACTTATGCCAGCGTGTTGTATGCCATACCGCCATTGGTTGTCAGCCTCTTTCAAGTCAACTTGGTGGGCTCAATGGGGGCCGCTATCGTCAGCGCGTTGTTCATGGGCATCCACGCGATGGAGAAGAAAGCCAGCTTTAACTCGATACAGCTGCTGTATTCCAGCTATGTCGTATTGGTGTTCTACGGCATTACCTCCACCAGCATCAGTGCCATTGCAGATGACCTGGTACGTTTTGCTTCGGTATTGTTTGCCGTGTTGCTTGGCATTGTGGGCCTTATCATCTTGTATCCCAAAACGCGACCAGCAAGCCAAAACGCTGCGTAAGCCGCGCTTATACTCGCCAACAAAAAAGCACTGAACTCACTCAGTGCTTTTTACTTTTCGCGTTTTTTTGGCTGGCGTGTTTTACGCCTTGCGATTAAAGGCGAGAGTCATCAAGGCCGGCGAAATTCCCATTAACGCTTAGTGCGATCCGCTTCTGCTTGCTCGAGCGGCTCCATCTCTGCATAGAGATCTTGAAGTTGTTTCTCTAGCGCTTCGATCTTATTCCAGTGCGCGTCGGAATCGTCATTGCGACTATTCAACTGATCGAGCTCGGCTTGCAACTTCTCTTCTTTCTCTTTCAGTGCGTAATAACGCTCTTCGTCATCATCACCATACTGATTGATACAAGCTTCTAGGCGTGCGTCTGTCACCCCAAGCAGTGATTTAAGCTCATTGTTGTAGCAAAGCTCATATTGGCTCTCATCGCCCCTCGCACACTTATCCATAAACTTGCGAAAGCCTTGAATAATCGTGGCTTCCGATTTGCCGCTGCAAGCCGCAAGTTGGGTAAATGCGCCAGAGTCCTTCATCCAAGCGATTTGTGTATTAATGCCCAGTTCGATCTGGTTTTCGGTGAGTTTGATAGCCTGAGTTGGCATCGCCAACGTCATCGTAGAAACGGCCAACAGCGCGCGAGAAATCGTAGAAAATTGCATGGTATACCTCGATAGGTGACACACCCATTTGATGTCATTATTCGGTCACACCGCACCCATAAAAACGGCGCAAAATGTAACCCATTTATTTTGTGGTAGATAATGGCACCCTTGTGCAAACTTTCAACAGGAAAAGCATAGAGAAAGCAGCAAGATCACAGAGTTGAGATTGATGGGAGTAATGGGGTGGTGTGTTGTGGAAAAGAGGAATAGTTATGTATCTATCCTTGTCGAAAAATATTGTGCCTTTCATCGTTGTTTCAAGTTCACAAATTGAAATAAATCACAGTAGCAGAAATATTAGCAATTGAATGTGCAACTGATTGTGTAATACAATAAAACCATAATTAAAGGATGGTTTTATGATTTTAGATAGATCGAAAGTAAGGCAAGCTTATGAGCGTTATGGTTTTTTTGAACAAACATGCTCTGAAAAAAACGTTATGGTTTTTTCTATTCGTACAGGGCATTACCATAATGCAGATATTATTCCTTTAGCCCCTTCAATTGATGTAAAAAAAACATTTTCTGAATATCAAGAGCTTGGGTATGCATGCCAAATCAAGGAATATAATGGCGTAAATGAAATAGAAGCTGCATTATTTAGTGGTTTTTTCAACTTAGAATCCACAAGACAGCGTTTAGCTAGAGATTATGAAGAGTTTACTGATTCTTTAGTTAAAATTCACTCAGATAATGCTACCTATACTTACATAAAAACTCAATATTACGTTAATAATAAAGAGGGAACGTCAACAGTAATTCAAGAAATTATTGATAGGCTTGATGTTGAAAAACCAATTTTATTCTTAGTAGAAGCTGCTGCTGGATTTGGTAAGACTTGTTCAGCATACGAACTGGTTAAAGAAATAGCAAATACACGTACACATCAGCTTCCTTTATTTTCAGAGCTATCGCGTAATCGACAAGCAAAGATCTTTCGTTATGTACTTCTAGATGAGATAGACAGAAGTTTCCCACTTTTAACTTCTGCACTAGTTCGCTCTGAAATAAAAAGTGGTAAGGTTCCAGTTATTTTAGATGGTTTCGATGAGTTGTTACACGAGTCTGCAACTGATGGAGGTAAAAATTATGAATCGACAGAACCAATGCTTGATACTATTAGTGAACTTCTAATTAATAGGGCTAAGGTGGTTCTAACTACAAGGCGTACCGCTATTTTTGATGGTGACGAGTTTCACCAATGGATAGCTAACCATGAAAACGACTTTGAGGTGATTCGTTTAAGAATCCAGGAACCAAGAGTTGAAGATTGGTTGTCACCAGAAAGACTAGAATGTATATGCTCGGCAGGTTTTCCTATAGATAATCTTTCTAACCCTGTGTTGTTGTCTTTTTTACGTTGTATATCCGACGATGAATTTTTTGAAGTGAGCCAAGATGCAACGAAATTAGTTGATAAATATTTTGATTCAATGATGGAAAGGGAGCGTAAACGTCAAGATCTAATGATGACACCTAGCGAGCAGTATAAGATTCTTAGAACAATATCTGATGATATGATCGAGTTTGACTATACCAGTGAATCAAGGGACTATATTTACTCCTTGATACTTGAAAATAATCAAATATTGATAGAGAAAACTAGAAAACTATATCCAGTAGATACTCGGCCCACTACAGATGAGTTGGTAAATAAATTAACTAGTCATGCGTTACTAGATAGAAAAGGAAAAGATTCACAAGGAATTGGATTTGTTAATGAGTTTGTTCTAGGGAACTTTTGTGCAGATAATATTATTGATGATGCCTCGATGGAGTGGGATGGAGATAAGAGGTTTATAGAGCCTGCAATACAATCATATTTACCACGTACAGCCGATGAGAGAAATATACTCTGGGAGTCTCTCAAATTCGTATTGGAATTTATGAATGGTAGTGACAAGTTGAAATATAATTTCATGCTAACAAAAAAAATGTGCATGAATCTAGATGGAGAATCAGTTGAAGAGTTAATGCTTAATGACTTTAAGATAGGTGATTTGGCACAAATAAAAGATACTGTATTTATTAATTGTAAATTTTCTCGATGTGATTTCACTCTGTTTAATATAGAAAATACTACGTTTATTGATTGTGACTTTTATCATTGTTTAGTTACTGACCTTGAGGGTGTTGGAAGCGATAGTATCCATTTTGCAGGCTGCAATTCTGATAATGATTTTATATCATTAATAAGTTCAGATAACGATGATGGAGACGTTGATATATCAACAAATGAACTTGATAAATGTGAAGTATATGTTCTTGAAAAGTTCTATCCTCGTGGAAGTCAAACTTTCCATAAACATAGACCAATTAGTACAATTTGTTCTCAGAATAAGCTATTCAAACATTATGAAATTTTAAAATCCATAGAAAAACTCAAGAAAAAAGGATTCTTGTCGGTTCCTGATAAGCGCTCATTTTTGGAAATTAATATTGATTTGATTGGCGAAGTTAAAGTCGCGCTTGGGAGAGTATAATGAGTGATAATTATGAGCAGGTGCTTGTTAAACGTCTTCAAACTCAAATAGAAAATGAATTAGATAGACTTGGATTATTATTTCGTGTCTTTTCAAGATCTAAATCGGCAAAGTCAATAGAAAGCAAAATAAGTTCAAAAGGAGACGGCTATTATTCTCGGGAAGGAAAGAAAATACAAGATCTATTTGGTGTTAGAATTGCACTTTACTTTCCTGATGATATAAAAATTGCTCGTCAAGCTTTGGAGAAATTATATAGTTTAAATTCCAAAGAAGTTGATTCTCATGAAACAAGTTTATTTGAGGCTACTCGTTGTAACTTTGTTTTTGAACTACCAATTAATATAGTGGAAGATAGTCAGATACTTCGTAGCAATCCATTGGTGGATAAAACATTTGAGGTTCAACTGAGAACTATCCTATCAGAGGGTTGGCATGAAGTAGAGCATGACTTGAGGTACAAGTGTCAACAGGATTGGGGGAGTCATGGAGATCTCAGTCGAGCTCTTAATGGAATCTATGCGACTTTAGAAACTGCAGATTGGGGTATGATGAGGTTATTCGAAGATCTAACTTACAGGCACTATAAAGCTAAAGAATGGGCTCCGATGTTACGGAATAAATTTAGGTTGCGTGCAGGAAATGACCTTAAACCTGAATTAAATAGTATTATGGATAAAGAAGATATTGGAAAGCGTCTTTATCGATTAGATAGAACGGAGTTAATTCTAAAGATTCTCAATAAAGATATCAGACTTCCATTAACAATTAATACTTTGGTTTTTATAGCTAATTACTATTATATAAGAGACAGCCGAATATCTGATATTGCTCCAGCTGCTCTCATAAGAACGCTAGATGAAATTGGTTGAATCTTGTTATTGAAGTAAATTATTTTTGTTACTGGTTTTGGGTGAGAATTTGGTATTAAGTAATATGGGAATTCTCTAAGTTAAATAATGAAAATAATTATTTCAATATAAGTACTAGAGTTTACCATTCAATAGCGGAGGTTTCACTTCTTAGCCTCTTGCTCCACCTTTAAGACTCAGTACAAAAACAGCGCCAGCTCGCAAGGGTTGCGCTGTTTATGCAATGGGTATCACTTTCGTGGTAGTTTCTCACTCCTAACCTGAGAATGCGTGATCCGATCTTGGAGCAACGCGTCATTTCACGTCAGGAGGAACTATGGCAAAGCGAATACTCTTTATTCATGGCCGAGCGCCGAAACCAGACAAAAACGATTTACAAACATTGTGGTTCAACGCCATTGAACATGGTTTACAGCGAGATTACGGTGAAAGCCGTGTTCAGGCGTTTAAGCAGATAGAAAAGCGGTTTATCTACTATGGCGATCTTTCCAACGAGCTGCTCGAAGCGCCAACCGAACATCCGCAAAGCCGTATCGATGCGCTGGATAAACTCAAGCAATACCCGCGCAATGGTTTTACCAAAACGAACTACAAAAAAGTCTCTAAAGCGGGCTTCTTAGCGGAAGCCTTGGCCGATACTTTCTCAGCCGTATTAGGCCACTTAAAACTGGCAGAGCCGCTGATCACCAGTGTTGCCCCCGATATGGCGCATTACTGGAACGAAGACAGTTATTACGGCAGTGACTTGCGCTCGCGCCTGACCAAAGAACTGAAAGAAGCGCTCGATAGTGGCGATGAGGTTATGATGGTCGCGCACAGCTTGGGCAGCATGATCAGTTACGATTGTTTGTGGAAGCTCTCTCATTATGGCGAATATCGCCACGACTACGGCGCTGAAAAGAAAGTCGATCTCTTAGTCACCTTAGGCTCGCCGCTGGGGGATGAAAACGTGAAGGCGCGTTTGAAAGGCAGCAGCTTAAGCGGTAAAAAACGCTACCCACTCAACCTTCACCAATGGTGCAATATTTCAGCGGAAGACGATTACATTTCTCACGACAATCGCATCAAAAACGATTTCAAAGAGATGCTGCCACTTGGCTTAGTCAAAGGCGGGATGAAAGACATTTACCCCATCTACAATTTGTGTGTGAGAGATGGGCAGTCCAACCCTCATTCTGCGATTGGCTATTTGATTCATCCGAAGTTCGTTACCTTACTGAACCAGTGGATGTAGCTGTGGGTGAGTTGCTAACGGCTCAAACCGATTGGCGATATATCGCTCTATTTACTCAGTGACCAGTGGCACGGTAAATAGAGCGAAAATGTTGATTCGAGATTGGTTCGGTGGGTAGCTTGTACGGCCAGCGCCACACGCTGAAAGGCACGAATTAGAATTCGGCATCCACTTGAAAATGCATGCGCTCTTTGCTGTAAGGGTGGTCAAGTTCAAGCGACTCGGCGTGCAAGTGCAGTCGGTTGGCTTTCTCACCATACAACCCATCGCCGACCATCGGCATGTTCAACCCAAGGTGATGGGCACAATGAACGCGAAGTTGGTGAGTGCGCCCCGTTCTTGGGTAGAGGTAAAGCTTGCTGCGACCATCGCGGATCTCAATCAACTGCCAATCGGTATGCGCGGGTTTACCGTGTTCAAAACAGACCAACTGACGCGGCCTGTCGTCTGGGTCGCCTCGCATGGGCAGGGTGATTTCCCCTTGGCTTTGCGACACCTCACCTTCCAGCATCGCCACATAACGCTTTTGCACGCCACGAGAAATAAATTGCTTTTGCAGGCTCTTGTTGGCGCGGCGGGTGAGGGCAAACACTAATAATCCCGATGTCGCCATGTCTAAGCGGTGAATCACAAACGGCCCTTCCACGTCAGGGAATAGCGCTTGCAAACGGGTATAAGCGGAATCGGTAATGGTTTTGCCCGGCACCGATAACAGCCCTGAGGGTTTGTTGACGACGACCATCGCCTCATCTTGATAGACGATTTCCAGCTCTTTGTCTTCTGCCCAGTTTTCTTCCAGCGGGTTCGGGTCCATGTTCAGCCCTTGCAGCATATGGCCCAAAATGGGGTGGCATTTGCTGTGGCAGGATGGGTAAAACTTTTTGTGTTGGCGCACTTCCGATTTCGGTGACACGCCCCACCAAAATTCCGCCATTGCCAGTGGCTTCAAGCCGTGGGTAAAAGCGTATTGCAGCAGTTTTGGCGCGGCACATTCGCCAGAGCCGGCTGGTGGCACGGGGCTGGTGGTGGGGGCGAAAATCGCGTTGAGATCGCTCTGCTCCCCGCGCACATTGAGGAATCGATACTGAGCAAACAATTTGTGTTGCAAGGCGTTCGATAAGGTTTTGCGCTGCTCTTTGAGCTCGTTGAGTTGAGTGAGCAGCACGTGCAAACGCGCCTCTTCACTGGCGAGTTTTTCATCCCACTCCAGTTTGAGGTATTTGAGCACGTTTTTCTCGGCCACACTTTGTTTGGCGAGATCATCCAACACCGCTTTGAGCGCATCGCCAGTGAGCGTTGCTTCCGCTTGCTCGCGCTGTTGCTTGCGTGCGGCGCGCCCTTCAATCATAGCTTGGCGCTGGGCTTGTTCTTGCGCTTGGTAAGCTTGGCGGTCAGCCTCAATTTGCTGACGCAGTTGTGCCAGCTCTGCGCTTTGCGACAACTGTTTTACCTGATGGTTGAGGTCGGTGATTTCCGACAACTCGCGGCGGAAAAAGCTCTCTTCTGCCAGCATGTCAAACACCGGTGGCACAAAGCCGGGCAATAGGTTTTGGTCGGCAATTTTGCCTGAGAATGCGCTCAAAAAACCGATGTCGCCTTGTGCATTTTCAACCAGCAGCACGCCAAACATTTTGCCAATTGCGCTCTCATCGTCACTCACCACTTCGCCGTTCAACAAGCCAAAGTTGTGTTGCCACTCTTGCTGAGTGAGCAAATGCTGTTGCAACTGCTCTGCCGCCAACACACACAACGGGTGCGGTGTGTAGTAAAACGGGAAGGTAAAGCGCTCGGGCAGGGCGTAGCTGTCGATAGCGGTGGTGAATGAGGTAAAGCAAGGGTCCAGCGTGTGCATGAGGGAGTCCGCGCAAGTCAAAAAATCGAGCGAGGATTGTACCTATTTTGCTTAGGATTTCCATCGCTCGAGGTGTTGAGTCGCTCTAGCTGGATTTCTTTATCTTGCTTTTTTCATCGTACATCGCGCTGTCTGCTTGGCAGAGCAGATCGTCTAAACTAATGTTGCTGTTTGGATCAACGGCCACGATTCCGGCACAAAACGACAAATCATAGCCACGGTTGGCAGCATGATTGTACTGCTCTATGGCCTCGGAAAAACGCTTAATGGCCACTTGTGCCACAGAGCGAGACGCACCAGACATAAACACCACAAACTCATCTCCACCCAGACGGGCAAAGACATCCGATTCGCGGAAGCTCTTTTTCATGGTGTCGGCGAACGCTTTGAGTGCGAGGTCGCCCTCTTGGTGGCCAAATTGGTCGTTGATCGGTTTAAACCCGTTGAGATCCAAATAGGCGATGGAATAGGGATATCCGCCCACTTCGCAATAGGCCATGCTCTTTTTCGCCAAGGTCATGAAACCACGGCGGTTGGAAATCTGCGTGAGGTCATCAATGGAGGCGCTGTGCGTGGCGGCGAGTTCTCGCTCGGCCATTTTGGCGAGATCGATCAAATCCAAACGCTCTTCAGCATTTAATGTGCGCGGTTTGCTGTCGATGATGCATAAGGTGCCTAAGCAAGATTTATCTTCATAAAACAGCGGAACGCCAGCGTAAAAGCGAATGTGTGGTGTGCCCGTAACTAATGGGTTGTCGGCAAAGCGTTCATCTTCACAGGCATCTTCCACCACAAATATGTCGTTACCGAGAATAGCATGACCGCAGAAGGAGATGTCGCGTGGTGTTTCGCTGGCATCTAAACCAAAGCAGGATTTAAACCACTGGCGATCTTCATCCACCAAGCTGACCAAAGCGATCGGCACATCAAACAGTCGACGTGCGAGACGCGTGACGCGATCAAACCGTTCTTCTGCAACAGTATCTAAAATGTGGAGAGAATGGAGATCCGCGATGCGCTGCGGTTCGTTGTCTGGTTTTTCAGGAATCAACATCGATTTAGCCAGTAAATTAAACATGCGTTAACTATAGCCCAACTTAGTCTACACGAAGTGCCGTGATGGTCACAAAGCGAGGGAGCGAGGCGTTGGGCCTCGCTCGTTTGCCGATTATTTACTCATTTTGCTTCATATCTCTTGGTGTTTATGCACCAAACCAAAATCGGCCAAAATGGCGTAAGCGGCTGGAATCATAAACAACACCAACAAGGTCGAAGCAAGGATGCCAAACACAATGGAAATGACCAAAGGTTGGATAACCTGCGCTTGCAAGCTGGTTTCGGTGAGCAGCGGCAACAAACCCGCAGCGGTGGTCATGGAGGTGAGGAACACCGCGCGAAAACGCTCACGGCTCGCTTTCACTACAGAGTCGTGCACGCTGTCACCTTCATCGACATGATGGCGAATGTATTGCACCAGCAAAATCGAGTCGTTGACCACAATCCCTGCCAGCGAAACAAAGCCCATCATGCTTGGCATGCTCAGCGAATGGCCAAGCAGAATGTGCCCCCACACCACGCCAATAAAGGCAAGAGGAATGGCAAGCATCACCACAAACGGTTCTAAATAGCTGCGGAACTGGTAACTCAAAATGGCGAACACCCCAAACAAGCCGAGCAAAAAGCCTTTGCCCATTGAAGATCCCGTCTCGGCGGTGTCTTTGGCTTCCCCTTCAAAATCAAAGCGTAAGCCGGGGTATTTTTGCATCAGCTTCGGCGCTTCTTGCTGTTGGAACTGACGAATGATCGCGGTGGAGTTGGCTTGCGTGTTGTCCACATCGCCAAACACGCTGATGGTTCTTAGCCCGTCAATACGTTGAATGCGCACGTAGTTACGCTGAAAATCGAGCGTAGCAATGGTGGCGAGCGGGATCTGGCTGCCATCGGCCATCATGATCGGGAAGTTGGCTAATTGCTGCAAATCGCCCGCTTGCACTTTATTAAGCCGCACTTCAATCGAAATATTCTCCACGCCGAGTTGGATTTCATCGGCGGTTTGACCAAAGAAAGCCGCGCGCAGCTGGTTGGCGATCAACTGGCCGTTAATACCATACACTTCCGCGCCAGGGCGCAGTTTGACCAACACTTCTTCTTTGCCCATGCGCATGTCATCCAACACCCCATGCACACCGGCGAACTGGTTGAGGTATTGCTGAATGTCGATAGAGGCGGCTTTGAGCGCATCGAGATCATCGTGTTTGGCGCGGATCTCAATCGCGCGCCCACCTGGGCCCATGGTCGGTTGCTTAAACACCAGTGAAATTGGTGCGGCCAGTTCGCCGACATCGTCACGCCACGCGGCAATAAACTCGTCAATCACCGTGTTGCGGCTTTCAGCGCCGAGCAGATCCAACCGCACGGTGGCGATGTGCGGGCCCGATTCGTTAGCATCGGCATTGGCATTAAATTGGCTGGTGATATGGCGCACCAACGGCGTGCCGTTTTCCTTCTCTTCACTCCACTGGCGATCCAGCTTTTGCGCAGAGGCGACGATTTTTTCGACCACGGCTTCGGTTTGCGCCAAAGAGGCACCCGGCGGCAAAATGATGCGCGCCTCGGCGATATCACCATCAAGCTCTGGGAAGGGCTGGAATTTCAATAGCCCGCCCGCCAAGGTCGCGGCAGAAATCAGCAGCAGCGCTAACACGCCACCCATAAAGGCGTAGCGAAACTCCACCACTTTTTCCACGGCATTGACCAAGGTGGTATTACGAAAATGCTCAAAGTGTTCGAGTAAGGTTTGCTTGAATTTGAGGTCCGGTTTTTCCTGTTTTTGCTTGTGCAGGGAATGCGCCAAATGGTTGGGCAGAATGAGGAAGGCTTCCACTAAGCTTAGGGTGAGCACCAAAATCAGCACTTGTGGCACCGCTTTGAGCACCGCCCCCATTTCTCCTTGCAAAAACAGCAAGCTACCAAAGATACACACGGTGGTGAGGAAGGAGGAAATCACCCCCGGCAGCACCTTGTTGACCCCTTTGATCACTGCATCGTCGATCTTCTCTCCGCGATCAAGGTGCGCCGCAATCGACTCGGCAATCACGATGGCATCGTCCATCATGATGCCGATCGCCATCAGCAGCCCCACCAGTGACATGATGTTGATGGAGAGGCCAAGTTGCGCCATCAAAAACAGCCCGCCAAGAAAAGCCACCGGCAAACCGGCCGCCACCCAAAAGGAATAGCGCAAACTGAAGAACAGCCACATGGTGGCAAACACCAGCACGATACCTTGCCAGCCATTTCTCACCATCATGGTGAGGCGATCCCACAAGACAGACGAGAGATCGTTGGTCATTTCCAGTTGCACGCCATCGGGGGCGATCGCCTGTTGGTCGGCAACAAATTGGGTCACGCGATCTTTGATGCGCAGGGCGTCGTCTTCTTTGTTTTTACTGATTTTCAGCAGGGCTGAAGGGTGGCCATCAAACAGCACTTTTTGCTCATCGAGCTCGAAGCGGTCGCTGATAGTGGCGATGTCGCCCAAGCGGATTAACGAACCATTGGGCCCAGAGCCTACGACTATGGTGCTGAGCTCTTGTGGTGTGACGCGGCGTTCATCAAAGCGGATCAGAAAATGTTTGTCGGGCGTTTCCACATTGCCACTGGGGAGCTTGACGTTTTGGCGGCCAATTTGATCGGCAATATCGCCAACGCTTAAACCGAGCTGACGCATCGCTTGGGTATCGAGTTCGACGCGATATTGGTGATCGGAAAAGCCTGCCACGCTGACCAAAGAGACGCCATAATCGAGCTTTAACGTCCGCTTAAGCTGCTCTGCATAGGCTTTGAGTTCCGGCCATGTGGTGTCGGCGGTAATCGCCACATCCACCACGGGTTCGTTCCAATCGAGCTCCTGCACCACCGGAGATTCGATCTCTTTGGGGAAATCGTTGATGGCGTTGATTTGCGTTTGCACATCCACCAGCATGCGGCTGATGTCCGCTTTCTCATTGAGCTTGAGGATTAAGCGCGCCGAGCCTTCAATCGCTTCACATTGGGTTTCGACAATGTTGGCAAGGCCATCCACGGCATCTTCCATGCGTACGCAAATGCTCTCTTCCACTTCTTGGGGTGACGCACCTGGATAGACCACCGCCGCCATAATGTACGGCGGATCAAACTCCGGAAAGGTTTCCCGTTTGATGGTGGAGAGTGACGAAATCCCGAGGATCAGCAGCGTCAACATCAACAAGTTGGCTGCGGTCGGGTGTTTGGCGAAAAAACGAATCATGAGCCACTCTCCTCTGGATTCGTCTCGCTGCTGGCTTCTTTCAACTGCATGCCTTCAATCGCAGGCAATAGGTCGTTGACGATCAGTTTTTGCCCGTGGCTGAGTTCGCCATCGATCACCACTTGGTTGTCGCGGCGGAACAACACCGTGACTGGCACGATGCGTAAGCGGTTTTGCTCATCCATCAGATAGATTTTGTTGCCATGCAGAGCACGCTCGGGGATGACCCAATTGGGGTTGGCTTGCCCTTCAATGTAGGCGCGAACAAACATGCCATTGACCAGTGGTGGCAATGAGGTTGGATTGAGCTCGCGGTAGTCTTGTTCTATCTCCAAAATCACCCCAGCGGTGGCTTGGTTGGCATCGACCGTTTCGCTCACCCGCGCCACTTTGGCTGGCCAACTGGCGCTTAAGTTGCCGCTGCTCAGCTCAATGTAAGCTTGAATAAAGGTCATGTCCGGTTGCGGAATGCCCGATTCGTCGCGCGCGAACTCGCCCAAGCTGGCGGCGAGGGTTTGCATGTCATGAATCGAGAGCTGTGCTTCCACTTCCATCACATCAATACCGTGCGCGGTGACCATGGTTTGCTGCTGGTTAACCACCTGATCTTGTTCGATGTCCACCTGCGCGATGCGCAGATCGTAAGGCAGGGTGATGATGGTTTTTTCCAGTGCGCGCTTGGCTTCATCCACCTTGGCGTTGTTGACCTTGATCAGTGCATCTGCCACGCGTTTTTCGTCCGGCATGAGGGCGATTTGGTTTTCAATGTCGAGCACCAATTTGCGCTGGGAAAGGGTGGTTTGTTCTTGTTGATCGACATCCGATTGTGAATTCAGCCCTTTTTTACGCAAGTTCTGTTTGCGTTCGAGCTCTTTTTTGGCAATCGCGAGACGATTAGATTCGATCTTCAAACTGCTTTTGAGGTTTTGTTCTTCTTGGTTGAGCTTAGCCAAAGAGGTTTGGGAAGATTTGAGGTCGGCATGAGCTTGCACCAGTTTGAGTTGGTAATCGAGCGGGTCGATACGCAAAATCTCAGTGCCAGCTTTGAGTACTTGCCCTTTCTCTAAGCGTGGGTGGCGGTAGATCACTTTGCCCGAGACTTCAGCGATCGCCTTCCACTCCACTTTGGGGGCCACTTTGCCAAAGCCAATCGCCAAAGGGGCAACGGCTTTGAGTTCTAGCGGCAGGGTTTCCACCAAGCGAGCGCGATCATCGGCAGGTTTCACTGGCAGTTCGGGTTTGAGTTTGACCGCCAGCACCAACACCAGCACGCCCACCGCCAACGCGGGGAAAAAGAGCCATTTTTTATTGAGGGTCATGGGCTGCTCCTGAGTCCAAAAATCCGTGTTTCATCAGTTGAATATTGTGTTCAAACAAGCGGTTGAGAAAAGCTTCATTCAGTTCAATGCCGTGAATCGCCAGTAACGCGGGGGGCGCCATAAAAGGAAACACCATCAAGCTGATAAAGGTGATGCGCGCTAATTTGGGGTCTACGCCTTGGCGCAGTATGCCGCCTTCTAACAAGCGATCGAAGATCAACCCTTGCATCGGTTGGGTGATGTCGTTCATCACTTTTTCCATTAATTTGCGTTGGGTATCGGAGGGGGCCATGCGCATCACTTGCGCAATCAAGCGGGGAAACTGAGGCACTTTGACCATTTCACGGTAATAAGTGCGCATGATATCGAGCAGGTTTTTCTCTGAACTTTCGAGCACTAGGGCTTGCATCTGTTTTTGCATCGGCGCGAGGGTTTCTCGCAGCATGGTCTCGAACAGCCCTTCTTTGCTGCCAAAGTAGTAACGGATCATCGCCACATTCACGCCTGCTTTTTGCGCGACTAAGCGGGTGGAGACGTTGTTGTATTCCATCACAGTGAACAACTCGCGTGCGTGGTGAATCAGCAGTTGCCTTGTGTCGATGTTGTGCGTTGGCCGTCCTCGGCGTGGGTTGAGTTCCGTCATCAGCCGCCCTTCAAAATTAAACGTTTGATGAATTATAGGCGGCTGAGTCTGGCGGTGATACGCGAATAATTAATCAATATTTCATCAAGTGATTAATTACACAAAAATAGTGTCGAATGGCGGTTATTTTGCAGGCGCGCCGACTGAGGCACGGCGGATCAGCATGGGCAAAAAGAGCTTGTGCTCTTTGCGCTCAGGTGCCTCACCATTGGCCAATTGCAGCGACAGTTTTACCGCCTCGTTGGCCATCACCTGAATCGGATAGCGAACTGTGGTTAAGCGTGGGTAGATGTAGCGTGCGACGTGGCCATCATCAAAGCCAATGAGCGACATCTCTTCAGGAATGCGAATGCCGTTTTCCAGCAGCAACGAGAGGCATCCTGCGGCCATGTAGTCGTTGTATGTCGCCAGCGCGGTGATGGGGAGGTTCTTCGCCATGATGCTGATCATCGCCTGCTCGCCGCCGGTTTCGTCTGGCTCGCCATATTCAATGTATTCATCGCGGATCTCGATGCCGTTGTCGCGCAAGGCATCTTGATAGCCCGCGAGGCGATCTTTGGCGTCGTCGATGTTGTGGCTGGAACAAATATAGCCAATGTGTTTGTGACCACTGCGGATCAAAAACTCCGTCGCAAGGTAGGAACCGCGATGGTTGTCGAGCGCAATGCAGCGTGATTCGATGCCTTTCACGACCCGATTGATCACCACCATAGCGGGAATTTCGTCCGCCAGTGAGACAAGTTCTTGGTCGCTCATGCCTTTGCTGTGCACCACCAAGGATTCACAGCGGCTGTTGATCAACAACTCGATGGCGTTGCGCTCTTTGTTGGCGTCGTGATAGCCGCTGCCAATCAACAACTGTTTGCCTTGTTCGCAGGCCACGGTGTCGATGGCTTTGACCATGGTGCCAAAAAAAGGCGCAGAGACGTCATTCACCAAAACGCCAATGGTATTGGAAGATTTGCTCACCAGTGCACGCGCGTTGGCGTTGGGACGATAGCCCAAAGATTGCATTGCTTCTTTGACCGCGACGATTGCCGCTTCGCTGGTGTGAGGGGCGTTATTGATAACGCGTGAGGCGGTGGCTATGGATACGCCAGCCAGTTTTGCCACGTCTTTGATGGTCGCCATAAGGGATTACTTTTGTTGTTATTGTTCGTTTACGCCGCCATTTAACACCGCCCACGGTGATAACTCAAATGGCAACCGAATAAATGTCGGATAAGCTCAAGTTTCGAGAGGATTTTTCACCGAAGTGAGTTAAAAAAGCCCTGCCGGTAAGGGCAGGGCGAGCGCTAGGCGCAGTTGGGGGTTATTTTTTGTTGGCGTATTTCATCGAATCGAGCGCGACCGCGAAGACGATGATGGAGCCTTTAATAATGTATTGCCAGTATGGGCTGACGCCGATGTAGGTCATACCGTAGTTGATAACGGTGAAGATCAACACACCCGTGACAACACCAGCAATGCTACCGACACCACCGGCAAATGAAACGCCGCCGACCACACACGCGGCGATGGCATCGAGCTCGTATAGGAAGCCCAAGTTGTTGGTGGCACTGCCGATACGGCCAGCTTCCAACATACCGCCAAAGGCGTAAAGCACACCAGAAAGGGCATACACTTTCAACAAGGTGAGGGGGACGTTCACACCAGACACTTTGGCCGCTTCTGGGTTACCCCCCACGGCGAAAATGTTTTTGCCAAACACGGTTTTGTTCCACAGCACCCACATAAAGACAATGGCGATGATGGCGTAGAAGGTGATGTAGGAGAAACGGAAACCACCGAGGTTGATAAAGCCTTGCGTAAAGGTGGTGAAACGCTCGTCAAAGCCCGCAATCGGAGAGGCGCCCACGGCATCGTAGTAAAGCGAGTTGATGCCGTAAACGATGATCATGGTACCTAATGTGGCGATAAAGGGCGTTACTTTTAGGTAAGCAACGATAACGCCGTTGACCAAACCGATGATGGCACCGATCAAGCACACGCAAATGATCACCGCGACGATGGGCACTTCGCCAATGCCTGGGAACACTTTGTTGACGTTATCGATCGATTGCAACAGGGTGGCCGAAATCACCGCCGCCAAACCCACTTGGCGGCCGGCGGAAAGGTCGGTGCCTTGGGTGACAATCAGGCCGGCGACACCGAGAGCGATGATGACACGCACGGAAGATTGAGTCAGGATATTACTTAAGTTTCTCAAGCTAAGAAACGATGGCTCTTGAATAACAATAACAGCCAGTAGAATAAGGAGAACCGCGTATATTGCGCTCTCTTTTAAATGCTTTAATGCGAAAGATTTAACAGCGTCCATAATTCATTCCCTAGAGATAGCGAGAAGCCAGTTCTAATATTTCATTCTGTGAAGTTTCTTTGGTATTAACGATGCCCGCTGCGCGGCCATTACTCATGACTAATATTCGGTCTGTAATACCCAGTAATTCCGGCATTTCCGAAGAAATAATAATGATGCCTTTGTTTTTCTTGGCTAATTCGAGAATTAATTGGTAAATCTCAAACTTGGCGCCAACGTCGATCCCGCGTGTCGGTTCATCCAGCATGAGGATTTCCGGTTGCGTGAGTAGCCAGCGGCCAATGATGACTTTCTGCTGATTACCGCCCGACAAAGAGCTGATGTGGGTTTGATGAGAGGGCGTTTTCACGCGCATGGAATCAATCACCCACTGCGTGTCACTCTTCATTTTTTTGTCGCTGAGTAGGCCCATTTTGGTTTTGTACTCATCGACGTTGGCCACCAACGCATTGAAGGTGATGTCGAGGTTGCCGTAGATGCCGGTGGAGCGACGTTCCTCGGTCACGAGGGCGAAACCGTTGTTGATCGCTTCATGCGCATCGCGGTTTTTCATCTCACGACCATGCAAGCGAATGTGCCCTTCGCTGCGTTCGCGTACACCGAAAATCGTTTCGACGATGTCGGTTCTGCGTGAACCCACAAGGCCCGCAACACCTAAGATTTCGCCCGCTTTCAGTTCAAACGACACATCTTGAATCGATGGCTGGTTGAGCGCGGTGAGGTTTTCCACTTGCAAAATCACATCTTTCGGTGTGTTGGTTTTTTCAGGGAAGCGATGCGTTAACTCGCGGCCAACCATCATGGCGATGATCTGGTCCATATCGAGCCCTTTGAGAGGGCGAGTGTCGACCCATTGTCCATCGCGCAAAATGGTGATTTCATCGCAGATAGCAAAGATTTCTTCCATCTTGTGCGAGATGTACACCACGCCACAGCCTTTCTCTTTCAGCTTGTTGATGATGGTAAACAGGTGGCTGACTTCTTTTTCCGTCAGCGATGAGGTGGGTTCATCCATGATGACGATTTTGGCGTCATAGGAGAACGCTTTGGCGATCTCAACCATCTGCATTTGTGACACGGATAAGGTCGCGACTTTGACTTTAGGATCGATATCGATATCCAGTTCGGCAAAGATTGCTTTGGTATCGCGATACATTTTATCGTGATCAACAAAGAACCCTTTCTTTGGATAACGACCGAGCCAAATATTATCCATGACGGAGCATTGTTTTACTTGGTTCAATTCTTGGTGAACCATAGAAACACCGGATTCCAATGCTTCTTTTGATGAGGTGAAATTCACTTCCTTGCCGAGAAAGAGAATATTTCCTTCATTCTTCTCGTAAATACCAAATAGACATTTTAATAGTGTTGATTTGCCAGCCCCATTTTCTCCCATTAATGCATGAATAGAATGAGGGCGAACGTTTAAATTAACCTTATCTAATGCCTTTACCCCAGGAAACTCTTTACTTACTCCTGTCATCTCCAACAGGAATTCATGTGTTTGATTTACCATGGTCTCTCTTTATTTCGTCAATGGGCGGACAACAGAAATGTTCTCTAACGACAGTGTGACAATGAAGAAAGCGCATAGGGGGAGCATGCTCCCCCGGGCACTAAATTAGTTCAAGGTATCTTTATCAACGCCAACATAAGGCACGCGAACAATTTTGTTCACGACTTGCCAGCGAGTGCCTTCAGCAGGTTGTTTGCCATCGGCGAGGTTGCGTGACAGTTCAAAGGTCGCTTTCGCTTGGGATTCCGCATCGTTGAGTACGGTACCCGCCATGTCGCCAGATTTGACCAGCGCCAAGGCTTCAGCTAGGGCATCAACACCGTACACAGGCAGTTTCACGCCCGCGCCGCGCAGTGCTTCTACTGCGCCCATCGCCATGCCGTCGTTGTTGGCAATCACCACTTCGATTTTGCTGCCGTTAGGGCCAGAGAGCCAAGCGTCCATCTTGTCTTTCGCCATCGCGGTATCCCACATGCCAGTATCCATGTGCAACTCTTCGGTTTTGATGCCGTTTTCATTGATGGTTTGCACAGAATACGTGGTGCGTGCTTCCGCATCTGGGTGGCCAGGTTCGCCTTTTAGCATTACGTACTGCAGTACGCCATCGCCGTTTTTGTCCCATGCTGGGTTGGCTTTCCACGCTTGCGCGATGAGATCACCCTGAATGATGCCCGATTCTTTTGAGTCGGTACCGACGTAGTACGCTTTGTCGTAGCTCGCGAGCGCTTGTGGGCTTGGTTCTTTGTTGTAGAACACGATAGGCACATCGTCCATTTTCGCTTTTTGGATGATGGTTGGCGCGGCCGCAGGGTCAACCAGGTTAATGGCCAGCGCTTGCACACCACGAGCCAACATGACGTCCACTTGGTCGTTTTGCATCGATTGGCTGTTTTGCGAATCGTTCATCAGAATGCGAGTGCTTTTGTCTGATGCCGCTTCTTTTTCAATCGCTTGGCGCACAACCGACATGAAGTTGTCGTCGTACTTGTAGATAGTAAATCCAAGGGTGGTATCCGCTAGAGCTTGTGTTCCAAAGCCTACACCAGCAGTGAGCAGAGCAAGTAGAGTAACCTTTCTCATAGAAAAATCCTGATTGTTTGTTATTGGTTTGCTGTAGGGGTAATTCGTTATCTGCAATTAATTTTATAATTGGTGAAAACGTTTACCCTTTGAGTATAGTGACAAACGAATCAATTAATGTGAACTAGATAAAAATTTCACCAGATTTGTAATTGAATGTTAATGTTTGTAAGGGTTTTGTGATTTGAGTGTGGTTTTTATCTTGTGTGTAAACGTTGGTCATAAAAGTGGTGATCGAGTGCAAAAAAACGCACCAAAACGACAAAGCCAAGCCTTAGACGCAAAATCAAAGGCTTGGCTTATCGGGTTTGGCTTAGTGGGAAAGCCTAGAGGGAAAGCCTAGTGGGAAAGCCTAGAGGCGAGCAAACGCTAGCGTGAAGCCGGGCTAAATCGCAACTGGTAGCGGTAGTGTTTCTCCGTTAATTGGAATTCTTTGTGTACACTTGGGCTCCAAGAGTCGTCACCGCCAACCCCCATGTGCTGGTGGTCTAGACGCAGGTAAATCTGCTGTTGTGCTAGCAAATCATGGGTATGTTTTGCTGCTGCCAATTGTTGCTGAGCGTATTGGCTAACACTGAACTGGAAATCACCCGAGATGGCCAACTCGTTTACTTGCAACCACTGCGTGCCACAACGCAGGCCGCTGTCGGTTGGGAAGATGTACGGTGTGTGCATCTGCGCCAGTGTTTGAGTATGTAAGCCAAAACGTGCTGCGGCTAAGCGATCTGGGTAGTTTTCAAATGGGCCTAAGCCTTGCCATGTGATCGGCGTGTCGGTTTGGTGAAGCGGCAGTTGCAACTCCAAGCCAATACGCGGCATCGGCGGTAGAGCGTCTGCCAGTGTGACGTCGACATCCAATTGCATTTCGCCATCGTTGCTGAGTGTGTGCGTCCACTTGGTAATGGCTTGCACTTCGCCGCCAAAGTGGTAGGCAAACGTGGTGGTCACGACCACGGCGTGAGCGAGCGTTTCGCTCTCGCACTGGACGCAATGACGCTCCCACTGACCGATGCCCGCCATTTCCCAACGGCATACCCAAGCGTTGGGATCAACGTTATCCACTTCACTGATGCCGATGTCGTTATCCAGCGGGGCGCGGAAGAAGTTGTCTTGCGGCGCGGCCAGCATTTGCGCTTTGCCATCCACGTTCCATTCCATCAGCAAACCGCTTAGGCTATCCCAGCGCCATTGATGCTTTTCATCCAGACTGCGGACCACAATGGCGTGGCCGTTTTGGGTCAGCTTGGGTGCAGGCTGTGTGCGCAAGGTTGGCATAGCAAGGCCAGCGTGATTGCGCAGCGCCATTTGTTCTGTCGCCACCACATGGCCAGCGGGAGCCCATGACGTCGCTTCAATAAGGCCGATGTCGGTATTTAAGTGGTATTGCGCCTGCGCTTTTGGCGTGAAATTCAGCGCAATTTCAAGGCGTGTTTGGCTGTCAGCCTCTACGCTAAGCACCTGTGAGCCCGTTTGGATGACTTGGCCATTTTCCAACAGTGACCAGTTCAATTGCTCGTTATCAGTGGCACGGAACAGGTTCTCGTTGGTCACCAACAGTGTGCACGCTTTTTGGGTTTGCTCTTGCAGCGAGACGGTGATCATGCGCTGGCAATATTTGGCTTCTTGCAACGTTGGATGCACGGTGCGATCGGGGAAGATCAAGCCGTTAATGCAGAACTGGCGGTCATTGATTTCATCACCAAAATCGCCGCCGTAAGCCCAGAAGTGCTGGCCGTTTTCATCCCATTGGCTCAAGCCTTGGTCGACCCAATCCCAAATAAAGCCGCCTTGTAGGCGTGGGAACTCGCGAAATGCCGCCCAGTATTCATCAAAACTGCCTAGGCTATTGCCCATCGCATGGGCGTATTCGCACAAGATCAATGGTCGCGTTTCGTTGGGGAGAGAAATCCATTTTTTGATTGGCCATTTTGGCACCGCTTCATCGGCAACTAGGGTATTAACGCGCGCATACATTGGCGCAATGATGTCGGTTGCCGTGGTGTTTGAACCGCCGCCTTCGTATTGCACAGGGCGAGAAGGGTCAAAGTTTTTCGACCAAGCGTACATCGCATTGTGGTTGCTGCCGTGGCCCGATTCATTACCTAAAGACCAGATGATGATCGATGGATGGTTCTTATCGCGCAGGACCATTTGGGTGTAGCGACTCATGTACGCGTGCGCCCATTGCGGATCGCTCGATAAGCGGCTCATTGGCTGCATGCCGTGGGTTTCAATGTTTGCTTCATCACACACGTACAAGCCGTATTGGTCACACAGTTCGTACCAACGCGGATGGTTCGGATAGTGAGCGGTGCGCACTGCGTTGAAGTTGTATTGTTTCATCAGGCAGATATCGCGGATCATATCCTCTTCTGTCATCACATGGCCCAGCTCTGGATGATGCTCGTGGCGATTGACCCCGCGGATCAGCAGCGGCTTGCCGTTGAGCTTCAATTGACCCTCGCTGATTTCCACTTTACGAAAGCCCACAGGGTACGCTTCGCTCTCGAGATGCGTGCCATTTTCATCCAACAGTGAAACAACTAAGCGGTAGAGGTTCGGTGTTTCCGCCGTCCATTTCTTTGGCTCGCGTAGGTGCAGGGTTTGGAATACCACATCATTCCAAGTGCCCCGCTCGTCGATGCGACGGTTGTGTGGGCGAGCGATGTTTGGCTCAGTGACCGCTTGTGTACCCTCAAACAATTGAACCTGTACTTGATGGGTTTCTGGCGCTGCAATGGTGGTGACGATGGAGAGTGAGCCGTCGCGATAGCAGGCGTCGAGATCCGGCGTGATGAACACATCTTCAATGCAGTGTTGTGGTTTCGACAGCAACGTCACGTCGCGGAAGATACCGCTTAGCCACCACATGTCTTGGTCTTCTAGGTAGCTGCCATCACACCAACGCATCACCATGACCGCGAGCGTATTTTCCCCCGCCACGAGATGCGATGTGAGATCAAACTCGGCAGGCAAACGGCTGTCTTGGCTGTAGCCAACCCAAGTGCCGTTACACCAAAGATGGAAAGCCGAATTCACGCCATCAAAAATAATGCGTTGTGTGTTGGTCAACTCTTCTGGTGACAACGATACCCTAGTGCGGTAGCAACCGGTTGGGTTATCACTTGGTACAAACGGCGGGTTTACGTCAAATGGGTATTTAATATTGGCGTAAATGGGTTTGTCGTAACCGTGCAGTTGCCAGTTAGACGGCACGGGGATCTCATCCCATTCCGCGTCATTGAAATCGGCCTGCGTGAACTGACCATCCACCTGCTCTGGCGCATCAAACAGTTTGAATTTCCATTGTCCATTTAGTGATTGACGCTGGGCGTGAATACCATCGCGAGCATGGGCCATATCGCGAAAACTGGCGAGTGGGCTATGTGCCTTTAGGCAGTGAATGTTCACGGATTGCGGGTTTTCCCAGTCGCGTCGTTGGAGAATTTCTGAAAATGCAGTCATGGCTTTCCTACTTAACTCTTTGTTTCTAATTTTGTTTTGCTACGGAGTTTGAGTCCGAAGCGAGGGTGTCTTTGCTTTTGTTGTGAAGCGTTATTTTGCCAATTGCTTCACGAGATAATCTTTTGCGTGGGTAAAGCCTTGCTCACCCGCTTGATTGGCAATTGCCGCCGCTTGTTTTACGTCGTTGTCTTTGAGCGCTGCATCGATTTGAACTTGGTACAGTGTCCATTCGTCTTGTGCTTTAGGCGATGCAGCAGGGGATAACTCTGCTTTCGCGGTGTCGTTGGTTTGCGTGCCCAATTCCGCCAAAAGCGTTAATACCGCGTTGTTGTCGGAGGCACTCGCCGTGACATCAATAACGCCAAAAGGTTGGAACTGCGCTGTGAGCGGAAGCTGTTTACTGCCAATGACGTTTTGCCTTTCTGCATAAACTTCTTTTGGGTGCTTGCGAGTCAATTCCATGCCAAGCATTGTCGAATCTGAAGCGATGACCACGTATTTCGCGCCATTAAGTGGTGGGTTCACCGTGATTACTTGTTCAACATGCTCTAAGCCGCGCATGCCCGTTGTGTGGTAGTTAAAGTCTTTCGCCGAATAATCCGATAGAAGCTGCCATTTCGCGTCGTAAATCATGATATTCGCAGCAAATAACGCATTGTTGTCAACATAAGAGCGAACGAGCAGTGAAAATGGCACGTCAGAAGTGATTTGGTAGCTCATCACTGGAAGCGGTTGGGATGAAGCAGAATCTGAAGAAAGTAAAACCGCACTACTCAAGCTTGGCAGATTTGCATCCATAACCACCTGTTGGTGGAAAGGAATCGATAGGGCGGTCAGAGGCAAAGTATCTAACGTCGAGCAACATTGTGGTTGGCTCAAATCGGTATTGAAAGTTTGCTCTGGTAATCCACTACACGCGCTAAGAGACAGAGCCATGAATAGAGTTGCTAGCGGTTTGAGTTTCATCTGCGTTGTCCTTTGTGGGGTGAGCGAGTTACTCACCCCGTTGGGTTCAAAAATAGTTGCGGGATTGGGTTACCACCATGTTTCGACGTTAAAGCCAAAGGTGATTTCGTCAACGCTTTGTCCACCAGTGCTGCGAGCATGGCCGTAGACTTCGCCGCCACGGTGCCACTCGTCGGTTTTCTCTGAGTAGGTCGCGAACAAACGCAGTGATGGACGAGCCCAAACGCCTTTGCCAGCTTGGAACATTTGCGCCACAGTCACTTTGTACATGTCGTTGGTACCAGCGCCGTTTTGTGCTTCTACTGATTCGTAGCCAACTTCAAGTGCGGTGGCCATGTAATCTGTCCAGCTGTACTGAGGACGAGCGCCTACACTGAACCATTTCTCACCTTCGTTGTTGTCCAGGTTTTTGTTTTGGTAAGCGATGGAGTACATCACTTGGAAATCTTCATTCACGTTAAGATCGCCAGAGTTGAAGAGACGCCAGCTGTAACCATCGTGCTCTACGCCTGTGTTGTATTTACGGTTTGAGCCACCTTCAGCACTCATCAAACCGCCTGCAAGCGCATCCGTACCGTATTGGAAAGCGAATGTGTTTGAACCATAGTTCCAAGCTTGACGGTAAAGTGCAGAAAGCATGGCACCAGAAGTGGTGATGTCACTGTCGTCATAGCTAGAGTTTTGCGTGAACACGTAGTTCAAACCGACCGTAAGGTCTGCACTGTCACTCAGTTCAATGCCGCTTAAACGTGCGTCGATGTTGTGTAAGCTGCGGCCATCTGCGCTGGAGTTTGGCGCCATCCATGCGATGTGACCTTTAGCAAAACCAAGATCCCAGTTTTCAATACCGATACCTGTGCTCGATGTATCCCAGTATTTAATGTCGATCATGTGCACTTCATGACGACGGTAAAAACGTTCGCCCGCCCAAACAGTGGCATCCGCTTGGCCTTCAAACAGGCCGTGACCCGCTGACCACATTTGGATCACGCTAACGTCACCCCAGCTTTCACCGCTACCAAGGTAAAGGGTGGTATCAAAGTACGCTTCACCTTGTTGCCAAACGTCAGCTTTCAAGCCCGCTTCCCACCAGTTCAGTTCGTTACCCAAACGGTAGTTACCATAACCTTGACCAGCACGAATGACATCGTTGCGTTCGCCTTTGCCACCATTGTGTTCATCGTTATCGGTGTAAATGTTGCCCCACTTGGCGTAGCCAAAGTAAGTGATGTTCTCCACTGCAGCCATACCCGCAATCGGTGCTAGGGCGAGGGTGAACCCAAGCGCTCTGACAAGCGTCTTTTGTTTCATGAAGTGTCTCCATTCTATTTTTATGGATTTATTTTTTATTGGTTTGAGTCCTAACTCGCTGCGCAGTGTAAATAAACTATGGAAACGTTTTCATGATGAGGTTGGCATTTTTGTCGTAATGAGGGGGTAATTACCATTTTGTGTGATTTTGATCTCTTAAATTGAGGCTTCGAGCGCAATTTCAGATTGATTTTAAACCATGCAGGTTGGGAGCGTTTACTTTGACTGGCGGAGTTTGGGTTGGGGTATTGGAATTGATGTTGTTTAAGATGCTGATTTAAATTGGCTTTTAGCTAAGGAAAGGCAGTTGTTAGGAAGAAGAGGAAAGAGCGCCCAATTGAAATCAACTGGGCATGTGAGACAAGGAAGCACATACACCAAGTGGTTCGCGGGCGCACTGCACACGAGCATTTGCTGTATCGTCAAACTGGGATTTTGAGTTAGGACCCAAGAGAGACACTTCATAAAGAATCTCGAAGCCTCAAGAATACGGTTGTCGGCTAACCACTTCAAGAGGTGGGGAGTTTAACTGAGTGGTCTGTAACCTTATTTATGATTTTGTTGTTGTAAGGTAGTGAATTGAATGGTGAAAAACTCCTAATAAATCAACCTTGTATTTGAGTTTTCGTGCAGGGATTTAAAGAATTCAGTAACCAAAGAATCTGAAGTGTTTTGGCGCTGATCGCTGCGTAATATAAGAAGGAATATAGCGTAGCGGGCGATGGCACAAGTTTGAAAAATGGCTGGAAACGTTTTCATGATTTTGCAGTGGCTCACAGATTATTTTGTCCGTTTCATTATGATGCGGCGTAATTTCTCGTTTTTAGGTAAGCATGATGACGAACAAAACAGTGATTGAGTTAAGTGGTCGGGAAACTCAGTTAATGGTCGAGCTCGGCGAATACGCGGAGATTCTGCACTGGGGAAACAAGGTTCAGGGGGAGCTTGAAAGCGCTCGCGTTGCACTGCATCGTCCGGTGCCATATGGTCGCCTTGATACTGATGTTGCGATGACTCTACACCCAGAGCTTGGTCGTGGCGTGTTCAGCAGCCCCGGTGTGGAAGGGCATCGTGAAGGACAAGATTGGGCACCCGTGTTTGTCATCTCTCATGTTGAACACGACCAAGGTTCCATCGTGATTCAAAGCGAAGATGCGATCGCGGGCCTTCGCCTGACAACCGAGCTGATGCTGGATCAGCATGATGTGGTTAAAACGCGCCACACACTCACCAACATTAAAGCGGGCCTATACCAAGTGAACCGCTTGGCGAACACTTTGCCTTTGCCTGCCCGTGCGAACGAGTTGATGACCTATTACGGGCGCTGGGTTCACGAGTTTCAAACCGTGCGTCAACCTTTGCTTCAAGGGGGCTACCAACAAGAGAACCGCCGTGGACGCACTTCCCATGAACATTATCCGGCATTGGTTGCTGGCAGCGCGCATTTTGACGAAATGAGTGGCGATGTATGGGGGTTCCATTTCGCATGGAGTGGCAATCACAGACTGCGTGTGGACGTGAAAGCTGATGGTCGCCGTTATATGCAGGCTGAAGTCATTTACCTGCCTGGTGAAGTGGCACTGAAAGAGGGTGAAAGCCTGACCACACCGTGGTTGTACGCAAGTTACAGCCACTCGGGTCTCAACGGCATGAGCCACCATTTCCACTCACACGTCCGTGATTCGATTTTGCCTGAGGATTTTGCGAACAAGCCTCGTCCGATTCACCTTAATACTTGGGAAGGCATCTACTTCGATCACGATCCAGACTACATCATGTCAATGGCAACCCAATCGGCGGAGATGGGCGTTGAACGCTTTATCATTGATGACGGCTGGTTCAAAGGGCGCAATGGCGACAAAGCCGGGCTAGGGGACTGGTTCTTATGTGAAACCAAGTACCCGAATGGTTTGCAACCGATCGTCGAACACGTCAACAAACTGGGTATGGAGTTTGGTTTGTGGTTCGAGCCGGAGATGATCAACAAAGATTCAGATTTGTATCGAACGCATCCTGATTGGTTATTGGCTGTAAACGGTTACGATCAGCCAACTGGTCGCAACCAGTATGTGATTAACCTGCAAAACGATGAGGCGTTTAACTTTCTGTTTGAGCGGTTGGACCATTTCCTCTCGACTTACAACATTGCTTACATCAAATGGGACATGAACCGTGAAGTGGTGCAGCCAGCGCATTTAGGCCAAGCGGCAGCGCACAATCAAACCCAACGTTACTACCAGTTAGTCGATAACGTTCGCGAAAAGCATCCGAACGTCGAGATTGAATCTTGCGCGGCAGGTGGTGGTCGTATCGATTTTGAAGTGCTGAAACGCACGCACCGATTCTGGGCGTCAGACAACAATGACGCGCTTGAGCGTCAAACCATTCAACGCGGCATGAGCTATTTTTTCCCGCCAGAGGTGATGGGCAGCCATATTGGTGCCAGCCATTGTCACAGTACGCGCCGTCGTCATAGTATCGAGTTCCGTGGGCTTACGGCACTGTTCGGTCATATGGGGATTGAGCTTGATCCTGTGAAAGAAGAGCAAGTGGAAAAAGAAGGTTTTGAGCGCTATATCAAGCTGCACAAGATGCTGCGTCCACTGCTGCACAGCGGCAGAACTTGGCGTGTACCAACCGATGATAAAGCGCATCAAATTCATGCGGTGGTGGCCAACGATCAATCTAAAGCGGTGGTGATGATTGCTCAGCTCGCGATGCCGACGAACTCTCTAAGTGGGCATTTGCGCATACCGGGTTTAGATCCACAAGCGACATATCGAGTGACGGTATTGGATAAACCGTCTAACTACGATGACATCGTGAATTACCAGCCGCCATGGACTGAATCGGGCTGTGAACTGTCTGGCGCATGGTGTGAAGAAGTTGGCTTAACCATGCCAATTCTTGATGCAGAAAGTGCGATGTTGGTGACGTTCGAACGTATTCACTAAGCCATTCCTATTTAGACGACTTTATCGTTTCTCATTGGGTTTCTATCGCCGTACAGACATCAGGTTTGTACGGCTTTTTGCGTTGTTTTTTATTGGTGGGGTGAAATCGTTTTCATGTTTAACGAGCGTAAAGTGCTGATAAAATGGCGTAAATGACACGTTCTCCTTGCATTAATAGGTCCAAATATTGTTCGATATCTCATTTTTAAAACTTGTCTGTAAACGTTTCCATAAAGCGGTTTTTGATCACAGTAAGGCATTCAGTGTGTGAGTAGCATTAGCATCGAAAACTAAATAAAAGACGTCGACGTTATGAATTCTAGTTAGGGGAATGAATAGCAGTACGACACTAAGGAATGATTATGTCTGAAAAAATTACGCTACAAACCAAACTGTCCTACGGTCTTGGTGCACTCGGTAAAGACTTTGCTTGTGCACCTATCTACATCTTCTTAATGTTCTACTTTACGGACGTGGCCGGCTTGTCTGCTGCTTTCGTGGGTACCATCTTCTTAGCCGCTCGTATTATCGATGCGATTACTGACCCAATGATGGGGGTGATCGTCGACAATACGCGTTCTAAGTTCGGTAAGTTCCGTCCTTGGATTGTGATTGGCACGCTGTTAAATGCGATTGTCTTAGTTGGTCTTTTTAGCACGCATATGTTTGAAGGAACGACGCTTTACATCTACGCGGCCGCGGCTTACATCCTTTGGGGTTTAACCTACACCATTATGGATATCCCTTATTGGTCAATGATTCCGGCGCTATCAAGTTCTCGCCAAGAGCGTGAAAAGCTGGTGGTATGGCCACGCCTGTTCGCGAGCCTTGCATGGTTCATTACGGGGACATACGGTCTGCACATTGTCGGCGAGCTGGGTAACGGCAACCAAGGTGACGGTTTCTTTAATGTTGCGATGTTGATTGCGGTTCTGTTTGTGATGAGCGCATTCTTGATTGCGCGTAACGTCAAAGAGAAAGCGGCGCCGGCAAACGCGAAACCCGCAGAGAAATTCAGCTTCAAAGATGTACTGACTATCATCGGTAAAAACGACCAGCTTAAAGCGCTGATCGGCACGGTTCTCTCCTTCCAAATTGCGAACCTATTGGTGGGTGGTTTTGCGATTTACTACTTCTCTTACGCACTGGGCAACGCAGAGCTATTCCCAATTTACATGGCGGTGGCAGGCGCGGCAGAAGTGGCGGGGGTGTTCTTGTTCCCTCGTATCGCTTCTCTATTACCACGTAAGCTCCTATGGCCTATCGCTTGTGGCTTCCCAATTCTGTCTTGTGTGCTTCTGCTACTGATGGGCTTTGTTGCACCAGCCAACGCACTGATGATTGGTATGGCGGGTGCGGCAATTAAGTTCGGTGTAGGTATCGCGAACGCACTGCAAACGGTGATGCTGGCGGACGTTGTGGATTACGGTGAGCACAAAACCGGTCGTCGTAGCGAGAGTGTTATCTTCTCAGTACAAACCATGCTTGTGAAATTCGCAGGCGCAGCAGGTGGCTTCATTGTCGGTGTGGGCTTGTCGGTTGTCGGTTACGTCCCTAACGTAGAGCAATCGGCAAGCACCATCATGGGGCTTGAATTTATGATGATTGGTCTACCTGCCATCATGATGGCCATCAGTGGTGTGATTTACCAACGTTACTACCATCTGCATGAAGGGTTTGATAAGTCTGCAGTTGAATCCGAGGTAAAAGGAACGGGTTCTTTGGCTCAAGCCTAACCCGAACAAGCATCAGTCTGACGTAGCGCCAGACTGATGCTTTTTGCTTATCTTGTTTCCATTCAATCCCCTTTAGCTCGTCGCGGCTTTGCTCTATAATTCGCACGCTTTTATCTGGGACAATGCAATGATTTCAAAAAACCAACTAAAACTGCTTCGAGCTTTGGGGCAAAAGAAACAGCGCAAAGCGCTTGGCTTATTTCTGGTTCAAGGTGAAAAAAATGTCCTTGAGTTGGCCAACAGCACGCTCAAGGTGAAACAGGTTTTTGCCACGGCAGAGTTTCTACAGCAACATGCGGTTGAGCTGGCTGGTTATGAATGCATTGAAGCATCGCTGGATGATTTGACGAAGGCGAGCACACTGGTGAGCAACAACGCGGCGATTGCGGTGGTAGAAATCCCTGCGATTGAAACGCCAAAAGCACAAGGTTTGATGATCGCCCTTGATGGTGTGTCTGACCCCGGTAACCTTGGCACCATCATCCGCGTGGCGGATTGGTACGGCATCAAACACATTATTGCCAGCAGCGATTGCGCCGACCCATACAACCCGAAAACCATCAGTGCCACCATGGGCAGTTTTGGCCGTGTGCAGGTGAGCTTGGTTGATCTGCCCAGTTACTTAGAGCAGGCAAATTTGCCAATTTACGGTGCGTTTCTTGAAGGGGAAAGTGTTCATAAAACGACGTTTTCAGCGCAAGGCATTTTGCTGATGGGCAGCGAATCTCACGGTGTTCGTGAACAAGCGTCGAAGTTTGTCACTGATAAGATCACCATTCCAGCGTTTGGTGGGGCAGAATCACTCAATGTGGCGATGGCAACGGGCATTATTCTCGACAATATTCGCCGTCAGCACAGTTAGTTAAGCGTACTGTTTTGCCGCTGTGAAATAGCAAAAAAGCGTCGTGGAATACGACGCTTTTTTATAGAATCCGTTTTTCTCGAATCGGCTTAACCCATCGATTCGCTGGGAAAACTTATCTTTCGAGCATGTCCAACTTGTTTGGCACGCCATTCCACTTTTCTGCCTCATCCATTCCTGGCTTCACTTCGGTTTGTACTGGCCAGAGCTCGGCCAGTTCCGCATTCAGCTCTTTGTAGATCACTTGATCTTCTGGCAACTCATCTTCTTGGAAGATTGCCGCTGCGGCACACTCGTCCACACACAAACCACAGTCGATGCACTCGATGGGGTTGATCACCATGAAGTTCGGCCCTTCGTGAAAGGCATCCGCCGGGCAAACGGCGACACAATCCGTGTATTTACATTGGATACAGTTATCAGTTACCACAAATGCCATGACATAGCGCTCTTTAGTTCAGTGAAACACATTCTTCAATGACACGTTGCGGTCAAAAATGAAGAAGGGGGATGATACTGATCCCAAGGCAAAATTCAACATTGGTGACGGCGATTGTTCTGGTGAACTTTGCTTCGTTCTGGTTTTTAGTATGACCCAGTTCTGCTTTTTGTATGACATAGAAAGCAATTTCTCGTAAAATGCGCGCCATTGTGAGCTGCGCTGGTTGCTTTCCCTAAAAGGAAATGACTTAGCAAGGCTAAGACACCAACTGTAACGAGACATCCCATGATACGTTTAACTGAACTTCGACTTCCCCTCGACCATGAGGAAGGCGCGCTTCTCGAAGCCATTACCGCCAAGCTCGGCATTCCCGCAGAGCAGGTTCTTTCTTTTTCCATGTTTAGACGTGGTTACGATGCTCGTAAAAAGACCAACATCCAGTTGATCTACACGCTGGATATTGAAGTGGCGAACCAAGATAAGTTGTTGGCGAAGTTCAGTAAAGATCCCCATGTTCGTGAAACGCCGGACATGGAATACAAGTATGTGGCTCAAGCGCCAGCGAACCTCACTGAGCGCCCTATCGTGATCGGTTTTGGCCCTTGTGGCTTGTTTGCTGGCCTTGTGTTGGCGCAAATGGGTTTCAACCCAATCATCGTTGAACGCGGCAAAGAGGTGCGTGAGCGTACCAAAGATACCTTCGGTTTTTGGCGTAAGCGTACGCTGAATCCGGAGTCAAACGTACAGTTTGGCGAAGGCGGTGCGGGCACCTTTTCTGACGGTAAGCTTTACAGCCAAGTGAAAGATCCTAACTTCTATGGCCGCAAAGTGATCACCGAATTCGTTGAAGCGGGCGCACCTGAAGAGATCCTCTACGTAAGTAAGCCGCACATCGGTACCTTTAAGCTGGTCACGATGATCGAAAAAATGCGCGCGAAAATTCTTGAGCTCGGCGGTGAGATCCGCTTTAGCACGCGCGTTGACGATATCCATATGGAAGATGGCCAAATCACGGGCGTGACGCTGTCTAACGGTGAAGAGCTAAAATCTCGCCATGTGGTGCTCGCTGTCGGTCACAGTGCGCGCGATACCTTTGAAATGTTGCATGAGCGCGGCGTTTATATGGAAGCTAAACCGTTCTCTGTCGGTTTCCGTATCGAGCACAAACAGTCGATGATCGACGAAGCACGTTTTGGTTCAAACGCGGGCAATCCAATTCTCGGCGCGGCAGATTACAAACTGGTGCACCACTGTAAGAATGGCCGCACGGTTTATAGCTTCTGTATGTGTCCGGGTGGCACGGTAGTAGCGGCGACCTCTGAAGAAGGCCGCGTTGTGACAAACGGCATGAGCCAATACTCACGCGCTGAGCGTAACGCCAACAGTGCGATTGTGGTGGGCATCTCTCCTGAGATTGATTACCCGGGCGATCCGCTGGCGGGTATCCGTTTCCAGCGCGAGCTTGAATCCAATGCTTACCGTCTTGGTGGTGAAAACTACGACGCGCCTGCACAGAAAATTGGTGACTTCCTAAAAGGTCGCGATCCAAGTGCTCTTGGTGACGTGGAGCCATCATTCACGCCAGGTATTAAACTGACGGACCTTGAGAAGGCGTTGCCACCTTTTGCTATTGAAGCGATTCGCGAAGCGATTCCCGCGTTTGATCGCAAGATCAAAGGGTTTGCGTCTGAAGACGGTTTGCTCACTGGTGTGGAAACGCGTACCTCTTCTCCTGTGTGCATCAAGCGCGACAAAGAATACCAAAGCGTTAACCTTAAAGGTTTCTACCCAGCGGGTGAGGGTGCAGGTTATGCTGGCGGTATCCTCTCTGCGGGTATCGACGGCATTAAAGTGGCCGAAGCCGTTGCGCGTAGCATGGTGGCTCAGCTAGAAAACGCGTAAATAATAAAACGTTGAACAAGGGCTCGTAAGAGCCCTTTTTTGATCCTCACGTATCGCTAGATCTCACTTTTCGGTGCGGTTTTTTTGTATTGTTCACACGTTTCTAGGGGCTACGATTAACATGTTATTTGATATCGATAGACCATTAATGACGATTTCTCTTGGCAATTAAGGTGAACTTATATTCACTGGATTTAAAGTAATTACGACTGTATTCAAACACAGTATCGTCTTGGAGATGGCTACGAGTACGTTTTTCTATAATGGGTTGTGATGCATCAATGCCAAGTAAAATGGCGATCTCTTGTGGAGGGAGTACTGGAATGATCTCTTGTTCACTGCGATCGATAATTAACCCTTTATGCTTCTCTATGTAATCGTACTTTGACCCCTTCATGACTTGATACGTCAAGTCAGGAAACATTTCTGTCGGTAACCAAGTTTCTTCTACTGTAATGGGGTTATCATCGACATAACGGACACGCTTTACATAAAAAACTCTGTCTCCTTCATTGATCTGTAGTATTTCAGCCATGGATATCGAGGCACTGCGAATCTCAAAGGCTAGGACATCACTACGAATGATTGAATCCAAATGAGACCATTTTTCAGCAAAACTGCTTTGCTGGTAGATATCATAGTTAACTTTGTTTTCTTTTACGTAAGTGCCGCTGCCTTGCTTGCTTTCTAGCTCGCCGCTTTCAACGAGCAATTTAATCGCTTGGCGAACGGTCACGCGGCTAACGGAAAACTCTTCTCGTAATTGTGCCTCAGTGGGAAGGGCGTCACCGACTTTATATTCACCTGAGCTGATCTTGCCACGAATGGCATCTGCGATTTGTCGATACATAGGCAATCTTGCCATGGCTACCTCTCTTACACTGTTCCGATACGACTCGATTTGATGGAACAACACTTATATACGCTATAGTTAATCGTATCATACGAATTCGATTCAATATGACAAGCGGTTGTTTGATATGGCTTTAAATGAAACAATACAACAATAATACATATTTTGATTCAAATGAGATCCAGATCTCGGATAATTTGTATTTAATAGGTATTATTGGTCTCATTGTTGTACGGACAACAATGAATAATGTGACAATGGGACAAACGTTATGAATCTGACTTCTCTAACCCACCCATCGCTGATTAACCTACAGGCGACTTTTGCTAGTCGTGACGAAGCGATCCGTGCGCTGGCTGAACAATTAGAACAACAAGGCAAGCTGCACGATAAACAACAATACCTAGATGCGGTATTTGCCCGTGAAGAACAAGGACCAACCGCTTTAGGCGAAGGCCTGGCGGTACCTCATGGTAAAACAGATGCAGTAAAAGAAGCTGCCTTCGCGGTTGCGACACTAAAACAAGATTTAAAGTGGAAAGGCTTAGATGAAGATGAAGATGTGAATCTGATCTTCCTGATTGCTATTCCAAATGCTGAAGCAGGCTCTACTCACATGCACCTGCTTACCGAGCTAACAACAACGTTGGTTGATGACGATGTTCGTGAAGCGGTGCTGAATGCGACTACCACAGATGAACTTCTGGCGCTGTTTAATAAGCCTGACGAAGTGGTTATTGAACAAGACAACTTAGATACAAGTGCGCCAACGGTTGTTTGTGTGACGGCATGTCCTGCTGGTATCGCTCACACTTATATGGCTGCAGAATACCTAGAAAAAGCGGGTAAGAAGCTTGGTATCAATGTTCATGTTGAAAAACAAGGTGCTAATGGTATTGAAGATCGCTTAACGGCTGAGCAACTTAATAAAGCAGATGCTTGCGTATTTGCGGCAGAAGTCGCCATCAAAGAGCTAGAGCGATTTAACGGTATTCCTCGCGTTGAAGTGCCAGTTGCAGAGCCGATTAAACACGCTGAACGCATTCTTAATGAAGCGTTAGAAGCGGCAAAAAATGGTTCTGGTGCAGAGCGTGCCGTGGCAACGGATGCGCCGAAGAAACGTAACTCTTGGAAAACCGATGTGAAACAAGCGTTGCTTTCTGGTATTTCGTTTGCAGTGCCACTGATCGTGGCTGGTGGTACGGTGCTGGCGATTGCGGTTTTGCTTTCACGTATTAACCCAGAAATGCTCGCGCTTTATAACGAGGCGGGCAGTTGGTTGAACATGTACCGTAAGCTGGGTGGTGGTCTTCTTGGCGTGCTAATGGTGCCAGTGTTGGCTGCATACACGGCTTACTCATTGGCTGATAAACCAGCATTAGGACCAGGTTTCGCAGCAGGTCTTGCGGCGAACTTAATCGGCGCTGGTTTCCTCGGTGGTGTTGCTGGTGGTTTGCTAGCGGGCTACTTCATGCGTTGGGTGAAAGAGAATGTTCGTGTTAGCCCTGCCTTTAATGGTTTCTTGACCTTCTACCTCTACCCAGTACTCGGCACCTTGATCGTTGGTTCATTGATGCTGTTCGTAGTGGGTAAACCTGTCGCATGGCTTAACCAAGGGCTAACCGATTTCCTAAATGGTTTATCTGGCACTAATGCCATCATCCTAGGTGCGGTAATTGGTCTGTTTGTATCGTCTGACCTTGGTGGTCCAATTAACAAAGCCGCTTACCTATTCTGTGTGGGTGCGATGGCGAACGGTAACTTTGCGCCGTATGCAATCTTTGCCTCAGTGAAAATGGTGTCGGCATTTACCGTGACATTCTCGACTATGCTTCGTCCACGTCTGTTTAAAGACTTCGAGATTGAAACGGGTAAGTCAACTTGGTTGTTGGGTCTTGCGGGTATTACTGAAGGTGCGATTCCTATGGCGATTGAGGATCCAGTACGCGTAATTGGTTCATTCCTAGTCGGCTCGGCAGTTTGTGGTGCCATCGTAGGTGCCGCGGGTATCGGTCTACAAGCGCCGGGTGCGGGTATCGTATCGCTATTCCTACTCGATTACAGCGCAGAAATTGGTGCATTCGGTGCCGGTGCAATCTGGCTGGGTGCTGCTCTCATTGGTACTGCAATTTCAACCACGATGCTCATCGGTTGGCGAGCTCACGCAGTAAAAAAGGGTCAATTTGACGCTCAGGCAGCGACTTCAAACTAACGCTAAATAGCACTGGGCACAGGTTGACTGTGCCCTGAACAAGTTAGTAACAAGATTTAATCCCCATATTTTCAAATTTCGGGCCTCTTTACTGCTTAAGTAAATCGCTCAATAGGTAATACAGTTATGACAACATCTCGCGTTCATATAACTCCTCACATGCACTGGGATCGTGAATGGTACTTCACTACAGAAGAGTCTCGCATTCTGCTAGTGAACAACATGGAAGAAATCATGACTCGTCTGGAAAACGATCCAGACTACAAATACTACGTTCTAGACGGTCAAACCGCAGTTCTGGAAGATTACTTCGCAATCAAGCCAGAAAACAAAGAGCGCGTACGTAAGCTAGTACAAGCTGGCAAACTGATTGTTGGCCCTTGGTACTCTCAAACGGATACGATGCAAGTATCTGGCGAATCTATCGTACGTAACATGCTTTACGGATTGCGCGACTGTCTAGCACTAGGCGAGCCAATGAAGATTGGTTACCTGCCAGATTCATTCTCTATGAGCTCTCAGTTACCTGCTATCTACAACGGTTTTGACATCAATCGCGCCATGTTCTGGCGTGGTTGTTCAGAGCGTCACGGCACAGATAAAACCGAGTTCTTGTGGCAATCAAACGATGGCAGCGAAGTCTCTGCGCAAGTATTGCCACTGGGCTACGCGATTGGTAAATACCTACCGCAAGACGAAGAAGGTCTGTGCGCACGTCTAGATAAGTACTTCCCAGTGCTAGAAAAACCGTCGGTAACCAAAGACATCCTGCTACCAAACGGTCACGACCAAATGCCTATCCAAAAAGACATCTTCGAGGTGATGGATAAGCTACGTGAAATCTACCCAGACAAAGAATTCAAAATGAGCCGCTTTGAAGAAGTGTTTGAGCGTATTGAAGCCGAGCGCGATCAGCTTGATACCATCAAAGGCGAGTTCAACGACGGTAAATACATGCGTGTTCACCGTACTATTTCTTCAACGCGTATGGACATTAAACTGATCCACGCCGAAGTAGAAAATAAGATCGTCAATATCCTTGAGCCATTAGCGTCTATCGCATGGACACTGGGCTTTGAATACCACCACGGTCTAATCGAGAAGATGTGGAAAGAGAGCATGAAGAACCATGCTCACGACTCGATTGGCTGCTGCTGCTCAGACAAAGTACACGCAGAGATCTTGAACCGTTACATCCTTGCGGACGACATGGCGACCAACCTGATCAACTTCTACAAACGTAAGATTGTTGACCACATGCCAGCGCGCGAAGGTTGCGACAAGCTAGCACTATTCAACCTATCGCCATACGCTCGTGAAGAAGTGGTAAACACCACCATCACTATCCGTGCAGAACAGTTCAACCTGTTTGATGAAAACGGCACGCCAGTTGAGTACTTCATCCAAGATCAACGCGTAATCGATCCAGGTAAGATTGACCGTCAAATCGTTCACTACGGTAACTACGACCCGTTCATCGAATACGACATTCAAATCAAGCACACTGTGCCAGCGATGGGCTTCACTACCCTACACATTCAAGCGAATGAGAAAGGCACGCAAAAAGTGGCTGAGCAGAAAGCTTTCTCATATGAAAATAGCCTGCTGGAGAACGAATTCTACCGCATCAACGTCAACGCAAACGGCACTCTGAACATCTTCGACAAAGAGACAGAGCACCTTTACCAACAAGTGCTGCGCATTGAAGACGGCTCTGACGATGGCGACGAATACGATTACTCACCTTCTCGTAAAGAGTGGCTACTGTACTCAGACGCATTCGATGCAGAAGTGAATGTGAAGCACGAAGGTTTCCAATCTGTCGCAACCATCAAGCTGCGCATGAACTTGCCTGAGAACCTACAACAACGTGAAGAGCGCACAGGTCAAAACGGTTACCTAGACGTGAACTGTCAAGTGGTTCTAAAACAAGGTACACGCCGTATTGAAGTTCGCATGGAGCTGGATAACCAAGCTGACGACCACCGCGTTCGCGTATTAGTACCAACACCGTTTGTGTCTGAAACCGTAGTAGCAGACAACCAGTTCGGTTTGATCACTCGTCCAACGAACGATCCAGAAATGGCGAACTGGGAAGCAGACGGCTGGAAAGAAGCACCGGTGCCGGTTTACCAGTTAATGAACTTTGCCGCGGTTGAAAACGCACAAGGTGGTATGGCACTGATGAGCAACGGTCTGCGTGAATTTGAAGTGATTTCAAGCCAAGGCAATGAAGAGCGTGACACATTCGCCCTAACCCTTCTACGTGGTATCGGCGTACTGGGTAAAGAAGAGTTGATGCTTCGTCCAGGTCGTCCATCTGGTATCAAGATCCCGACGCCAGATTCTCAAGTGCGCGGCAAGATCGTTTGTGAGTTTGCGCTATTCGGTTTCGCGGGCAACCACATCGAAGCAAACATAATGGCAGCGGCTCGTGACAACGTGACTCCAATCCAGTGCTACAACAAGATCCCTTACAACGCGATGAAGCTGAACGTAGGCGAGCAAAACCTACCACTAACGCACAGCTTGCTAAACAAATCGCTTGAAGGCGCGGTACTGAGCGTACTGAAGAAAGCGGAAGACGAGGATGCACTCATCCTGCGCGTCTACAACCCATCAGAGAGCGAAGTGATTACCGATGCAGTGATGTTTACTTCAGAAGTAACGTCATGGAAAGAAACACAGCTAGACGAGAAAGTACTACCAAATGAGGTAGAAACGGCATCGTTTGGCATGCTGAAACCGTGTCAGGTTAAATCTTTCCAAGTGAAGTTCTAGAGCAGTCTCCACCTCATAAAAATATGGGGTGTTTGACCTGACCTCTCTGTCTCGTATTAAGGTTAATCACATGAAAATTGTTATTGCTCCCGACTCGTTTAAAGAATCGCTTACAGCGAAGCAAGTGTGCGTCGCGATTGAACGGGGTTTTCGCGATATTTTTCCGATGGCCAGCTACGAGCATTTGCCGTTAGCCGATGGTGGCGAAGGGACGGTGGATGTTTTGACGCTTGGCCTCAACGGTTCATGGAAAGTATCCCTAGTCGATGGGCCAACTGGAGTAAAAACCTATGCCAAGTGGTCGCTCTTGGATGAAGGAAAAACAGCACTTATTGAGGTAGCCGCCGCATCAGGGTTGGATTTGCTGCTGCCAAGCGAACGAAACCCAATGATAACGTCAACCTACGGAACCGGAGAGTTGTTGAGGCTCGCACTGGATGCCGGTGTTGATAAAATTCTTCTTGGTTTAGGGGGCAGTGCAACCAACGATGGCGGTGCAGGGATAGTGCAAGCGCTTGGCGGAATGTTACTCGATAGCAATGGAGATGAACTCGAAAAAGGAGGCGCCGCGTTAGAACATCTGGCGTCGATCAATCTTGAAAAAATCCATCCGAGATGCAAATCGGTACAACTTATTGTCGCTTGTGATGTGAGCAACCCTTTATGTGGTAAAGCTGGCGCTAGCCATGTCTACGGTCCGCAGAAAGGGGCAAGTGACGAAATGATCGTCAGTCTCGATAAAGCATTGGAAAATTTCGCTAGTGTTTCTTCCTCGTATCAGAGCGCAGATCCCATATCTCAACCTGGTTTTGGCGCTGCGGGAGGAACACCATTAGGGCTCTCTCTGTTGTTCAATATGGAAATGAAATCGGGTATTGAAATGGTACTCGATACACTTAATGCCGATGAACTCATCAAAGATGCCGATCTGATCATCACTGGCGAAGGACAAATGGACAACCAAACCTTGCAAGGTAAAACGCCATTTGGCATTGCAAAACGTGCACACGCGAGAGGCATTCCTGTCATTGGTGTGGCGGGATCTCTCGGTCAAGAAGTGGACGAACTTTACAGCCGAATCGATCCGCTATTTGGGACAGTTCGCGCGCCTCAAACGCTAGAAAACGTTTTAGAAGAAGCTGAGAAAAATGTAACCAGAACCTCAAGAAATATCGCCTCAGCGATTCGTTTGGGGATGTGTTTTGCCAGTGTGGAAGTGTCAAATGAATAACTCTATCTTTAAACTTGAAAATGTCATTCAGAATTATGTTTGGGGTAGCCAAACCGCCATCACTGAACTTTTTGGCATCGATAACCCAGAGCAAGTACCTCAAGCTGAAATTTGGATGGGCACACATCCAAATGGATGCTCAAAGTTGGCTCATACAGGTATGCTGTTGTCCGATTTCATCCAATCTGATCCCGCGAACGTGCTTGGTGATTACACCGTTGAACGATTTGGGGACTTGCCATTTCTCTTTAAAGTGCTGTCAGCCGAAAAGCCACTTTCTATTCAAGTTCATCCTAGTAGAGAAAAAGCGATAGAGGGTTATCAGAAAGAGAATTTGCAAGGCCTCCAACTAACCGACAGCAGTCGTAACTACAAAGATGACAACCATAAACCAGAACTGGTTTATGCGCTGACCTTCTACAAAGCGATGAACGGCTTTCGTACCATAGAAGAAATCGTGAGCCTATTTGACCAAGCTAAGATTGAAACACTCCGTTTAGACCTTGAAAAGCTCATTCTTCAGCCTACCTCAACGGGGTTGAAAGCCTTCTTTGATGTTGTGATGAATCTCTCTGCTGAGCGTAAACAACGCGCTCTTGCTGAGTTGTTACAAGCGGTTGATCAACCAGCAAAAACAGCGAAAGCACGTGAAGCGTTTGAGCTGATAAAAGAATTTCGCCAAGATTATCGAGATGACATTGGTTTGTTCTCTCCATTGTTGCTCAACATTGTTGAGCTTGAACCTGGCGATGCGATGTTTCTGCATGCAGAAACACCTCACGCGTATGTCAAAGGAACGGGCTTAGAAATTATGGCCAATTCTGACAATGTGCTGCGAGCGGGTTTAACGCCAAAACATATGGATATCGCTGAACTGATTGCCAATACCAACTTTATTTCGACAGACCGCGATGAGCTAATACTCAAGCCTTTCAATATTGAAAACAAAACTGCGTATCCTATCCCAGTCGAAGATTTCAGCTTTGAGATCGTCAACGTAGAAGCGACTGAACGTCGGCAATATGTGCGGAGTGCTGAAATTCTTTTTTGCATTGAAGGCAACTGTGCGATTCGTCATGGTTCCGATGTCGTTACTGTTGCTGCCGGAGAATCAGTTTTTGTCTGTAATTCTACAAAAGTTTACGAATACTTTGGTGAAGGTAGACTTGCTCGGGCTTTTAACTAAACCCTGTCTGAACTAATACTGCTATCTACGGTTCAGATTATTTTCGGTCTTTAAGTTATGCTCCTTTTTTGACCAGTCGCTGTAACAATGCGGCTTTTTTTTGCAGCAAAGCTGACAAGCCAGTCAGGCAGAAATCTAACGGAAAGAGTGAGAATGTTACTTGGTGGCAGGAGAGCATATGCTCGCCGCCATGTGGAATGGAAAGCGCATTAACAGTATAAAAATTAGCACATGTTGCTCTGTATAGATGGGTGAGGTGGCCAATGCCTCACCCTACTTGTTGTCGATTCTATTTGGTTAGAAGCCGTAATTCACGTTGAGCTCGACGGTTTGCTCCGCGCCAAACCAGCAGTTGGTCTGGTTGTAGCATGAGTAATATTGCTCATTGAACAGGTTGTTCACCACCAAGTTAACTTGCGCGCCATTGAGTGAATCACTCGCGCTGCCCAGGTCGTAACCAAGCGAGAGGTCAGCGACCGTGTACGATGGCACCTTGCCTTGGGTGTTGGTAGCATCCATTTCCATTTCGCCCACATAACGCACACCACCACCAATACGAGCACCACTTAAAGCACCGGAAGTGAGGTAGTAGTTCGTCCAAAGATTTGCGCTGTGTTTTGGCACATAAATCGGTGTCGTCCCGACAAGCGTGGCATCGGTGGCTTTTTTCACTTCCATATCAAGGTAGGTGTAAGAGGCCAACGCCTCCCAGTTGTCAGCCAGATAGGCTTGCCCTTCAAGCTCGACACCTTGAGATGTTACTTGGCTTTGTTGCGTAATTCGAGGGAACTAAATCAGAAGGTTACGATCTGATCGGTTAAGTAAGTTAATTCCCCTAGTCTCATGCCGAAACCTCGCTACAAAACAACGAACTGGAAACAGTACAACAAAACCTTAATCAACCGTGGTTCACTCACTTTCTGGATTGATGAAGAAGCCATTCGCCAGTGGAAGCAGAGCAAACAAGATAAACGTGGTAGACCTCGCCAGTTCAGCGACTTAGCCATTACTACTGCGCTTATGGTGAAACGAGTTTTCTCAATGCCGTTGAGAGCATTGCAAGGGTTTATCGATTCTGTTTTTTCATTGGCTAACGTCCCTATAGTCTGCCCACATTACAGTTGTATCAGTCGAAGAGCTAAGCAAGTCGAGGTTTCATTTAAACCAAAGACTAGAGGTGCAATACAGCATCTAGCCATTGATGCAACAGGTCTCAAGGTTTATGGCGAAGGTGAATGGAAGGTCAAGAAGCATGGTACTGACGGGAAGCGTAGAGTCTGGAGAAAGTTGCATTTAGCGGTAGACACCAGCACTCACGAAATCGTCGCGGCAGAACTGAGTTTATCTAATGTTACCGATGCAGAAGTCCTTCCTAACTTGCTCAAGCAAACACGCCGAAGAATTATCGAGATATCTGGTGATGGTGCTTATGACACAAGGGATTGCTACGAAGCCATACGGTTCAAGCGAGCTGTACCACTCATCCCTCCTAGAGAAGGGGCTGCCTTCTGGGAGAGTGGCCACCCTAGGAATTTAGCGGTAGGTTGCCAGAAGCTCTACGGCTCCAACAATAAGTGGAAAAAGCGGTACGGCTACCATAAACGCTCACTATCAGAGACAGCAATGTATCGAGTGAAGCAGTTGTTCGGTGGGCGATTAAGCCTGAGAACCTACAATGCTCAGGTTGGTGAAACTTACGCCATGATAAAAGCGTTAAACAAGCTCACAGGGCTAGGTATGCCCGAAACGATGGTGATCGCCTAACAATTAGTCATGTTAGGCGTGTTTTTAACTGAAATCGAATTAGGAAACAAAGCCGATAGAACCAGCAACCCTAACCTTATGCCTACCCGAAAATTGACTGAGGCAATTCCCTGAATTTCCAGCACCAAAGAATAAGTGTCCCGAAAACAGCGTCCAATGAAGCCAACTTGCCGACAAACTCGAAACCAACCAGCCGAGGGAGCATAGAAAAACAATAAACCACTGATTTTACGTGATTAAGCATAACGCTGCGTTAAGGGGTGAATGCCGCCTAAACCAACCTTTCGCAGACCATTTTCACCACTAAAACTCACCGCATACCAAAAATGCCACGCGGCATGAATCCCTCTTGAACGCCTTGTTAT